>NZ_JBQFVF010000003.1:0-354658 GCF_056539625.1 Ruegeria sp. BA12 | reverse complement strand
GTGGTACAACCCAGCCTGACAGTGGGACCACGCAACCCGATAGCGGGACGACCCAACCTGACAGTGGTACAACCCAGCCTGACAGTGGGACAACTCAACCTGACAGCGGGAAGACCCAGCCTGACAGCGGGACGACTCTGCCTGACAGCGGTACAACTCAACCTGATAGCGGGACAACCCAACCTGACAACGGGGTCACGCAACCAGATTCAAGCCAATCGTCTCAGATGATGTTCGATGACTTTGTTCTCGATATTGGAGGTTTGCTGAATCAAGACGACATCGGACTGAAGGGTGACACGACCGTCGTGAATACCGGATCCGGCCCCGTTGTAGAATTCGATGGAAAGGACGACTACATAAACTTGGGTCGACTCGAAGAATTCAGTGGTTCAAGTGAGCTTGGGTTTACGGTCGAATTTGCCCGGGACGAAGCCGATGGAAGCGCGCAGCGCCTTGTTTGGAATCACCAGAAAATTGGCTTGATTCTCAAAGACGATGGGTTGGTCGTGAAAGTCGCCAATAATGACGCCAAATTCCACAAAGGCTTCAAAGCAAAGGACATTGGCCTGAACGATCTCGAAAAACATGAGATCACCGTTCTGGTGGATGAAGACGAGGACCGTTTGCAGGTTCTTGTTGATGATCAGGTTGTCATTGATGAAACCGGCGTGGACTTCGACTTTAGCGATGTAAACAACCGGAATTGGACGATTGGATCACAATGGCGGGCCGATATCGATGGTGAGGTCAGCTCCTTTGCGATCGATGATGAGGTCGAGTTTGTTGATACCACTGTTTTCGACAACGCGCTGATTGCCTGACGCCGCTATATTCAGCCAGCAGGCAAAGTGAAACATCTTGGACGGGGCGCAAAATTGCGCCCCGTCGCTGATTGCGATACCTGTATTTTCACATAACGCTATGTAAGTTCTGTATTCTGTCTATGATCGTGATTTATGATTTTGTCTGATCGCTATCGTTTCATTTTCATTCATGTTCCCAAATGCGCGGGAACATCGGTTCGAAACGCTGTCTTACCATTTCATGACGCCGACAGCCGGTTCTTGAAAGCTGTAGAGAACCATCCGAAACTGGGTGAGATTGATTTTCGCCACTTGCCGTTGCTCTTATTGCGAGACCTGGACCCCGAAGCGTTCAGCAAGCTTGAGACCTATGAAAGCTACGCGCTTTTGCGCGATCCGTTTCAACGGTTCCGGTCTGCCATGGCCCAACGTGCAAAGATGTATTTGGGCCAAGAGTTCGCGCAGCTTGAGGATCGAGAGATACGCGACGAGATCGGCAAGGTTGTCACCTATCTACAATCAGAACCTGCCGTGATTGCGCCGGAATATATCCATTTCAGCCGGCAATCGGGCTTCATCGAGGTCGAAGGAAAACGGCTGGTCAGGAACCTATACCCTGTCGAACGGATGGATTGTTTCGTTTCTGATCTAGCCCGCCATATCGGGACAGACGCGCTGGAAATTGGTCATATCAACCAGACTACGGTGTTTCGTTACCAGGGGTTGAGCCGCGTCATGTACGCAGGCAGCGCAGTTGCCAAGCGAGTATTGCCCGACCCGATACATGAGAAGCTGCGCGTTTCAGCCCGAAAAATATTAATGAAGCCAAGTGGTTCCGTCTTGCCTTCTGTTTTTGAGGAACCCGAATTGCGTAATTTCGTGAAAGACTATTATGCGGCAGATTTTGCTTTTCACCAAAAAGCGCTCGAGGATGTTGCAGCATAACTAAATCCAACGCTGCTATGATTTAAACCGGGTGAAAGCCACTGCCTTTGTGATATTCATCAAGAAATGGATTTTTTTCTGCGTTCTGTAGTGGGGATAACAGACAGGTCAGAGGTATTTCTGGTATCATAAGAGCAAAGTGGTGGTGAGTTTCATTGGTAGCATCGACAGGTACAAGAGGGGCTTTGCAGGCGACGGGTGACAGTACCGGCCGCTCGTCTGGGTCGTTTATCCTCCCATTGCTATTTCTAAGCTTCATTTTACCGCTGTATTTTCAGGTTGCGGGGCTGCAACTCAGCGGCTATCGCATGGTTTTGTTGATTTTCTTTGTACCGGCAATGTTCCGTTGGTTTGATGGGTCCGGAGGGTACTATGCGCCGGACTACCTGATTTTAGGATTTGCATTCTGGACAGTGTTGGCGATCGTGTTCCACCACGGGTTTTCGAGATGGGAATATAACGGTATCGCATTTGTCGAGGCGACGGGTCCGTATTTCATAGCGCGCTGGTTGATACGGGACGAGCATGCATTCCGTGCTTTTGTGCGCTGGATGTTCATTGCGGTACTGCTCATGCTGCCGTTTAGCCTCAATCAGTTCATTTCGAACAATTCTATGCTTCTCGATTTGTTCAGCAAGGTGGGGAACGTATATCCTACAATTCCACTCGAACCGCGCTTGGGCTTTTTCCGGGCACAGGGGCCGATGCCGCACCCGATCCTTTACGGTGTTTTCTGCAGCGTAGCCTTTTCTTTGGTTTGGTATGTCCTGGGGAATGACAGGGGTTTCACATACAAAGTTAGCAGGTCAGGAGGCGTCTTTCTGGCCACTTTTGTGTCTTTGTCAGCAGGGGCATGGCTTGCGATCATGGTGCAGCTTGGTTTGATGACCTGGAAGAACGTATTCGCGTTTTTACAGAAAAAGTGGAACATGTTGTTGTATATGCTTGGCGGGCTGTACTTGTTCCTTGAAATCGCCGCGGACAGGCCTCCTGCCCAGCTGTTTGCAGCCTACCTGACGTTTAAGAAGTCAACAGCTTTCAACCGGATTAACATTTTTGTCTATGCGTCAGATGACGTCATTAGAAATCCAATATTCGGGCTTGGGTTCAATCCTTGGACACGCCCGCGATGGATGCTTGGAAGTGTTGATAATTTTTGGCTGGTCATCGCTTTGCGCTATGGGTTGCCAGCACTCATATTTTTGGTGGCTGCCATAATTGTGATCTATGTGATTTTAGGCCGAGCCCAATTGCCCAGCAGGTTGGAAAATTTCCGACTGGGGTACCTTTTTTCTCTGACCGGGTTTTGCATTGCAGCCGTTACCGTGCACGTCTGGGATGCAACATTGTGTCTTTTGATGTTTTTGCTGGGCGCAGGTCTTTGGATGGTCAATGCCAAAGAAGAAAGCGATCAGCCACAATCTGAGATGAAACAAAGCGGAAGGCGGCGAATAAGATATACTCGATTTGGGTCGGAAGACACGTGAATGGGCCAATGTTGGCGGCGGCACAGACGCGTGTTCGGTGAACGATGCAAGAGGATTTCGACAAGTGTCAGTTCAGCAAAGTAAAATTACGACGGATGCCGGAATTGGCCGAAAGCCGAAGCGATCGGCGCTGAAAAAGAAACTGACACAGGTTCCCATCTCGTTTCGCAAAAACTATGGGCTTTTGAAAAACCCTGAGTTTTGGCAAATTCTGCCACTTCTAATGTCCAACAGGTGGCGCGCGCGTACTGGCGAAAAAGATCAACCCAAAATTTTCGTCGCGACGCACCACAAGGCCATGACCACCTATTTCAAAGCTGTGCTAAAGTTTCTGGCTTTTGGGTTGGATGCGCGATTTGAGGAGCTTTCGAAACTGGCGCCTCAGCCTGAAACCAGGGTCTTTCTATCGGCCCATAGCCGGACGCCTTGGTCTGAAGTTGGCCCCTATCGGGGGATACATATCATGCGTGATCCGCGCGACATAATCGTATCCTCTTATCACTATCATCTGTGGACCAATGAGCTTTGGGCCCATATCCCGGATGAAAACGGGCAGACCTATCAGGAAAAGCTGCAGGCCGCGGACAAAACCGAAGGCCTGTTCATGACAATCCGTCATTTCATCTTTTTTAGCCGCGAAATTCTTGAGACCTGGGATTTGGATGATCCGAATATTCTTGAGGTGTCATACGACGATCTGATGGGGGATCAGCGTGATGCGGTCTATTCCGAGATGTTCAATTTCTTGGGGTTGCAGGGGCAAGAGCATGAATTGGGCGTCCGCCTGATGCGTCTGTTTGAGGCCGGAAAGCGCAGTAAGGTCTCTGCCACGAAAACCAATGAGGGCGCGCATATCCGCAGCAGCCGCAGCGGTCAGTGGAAAGACGAGTTAGAGCCCGAGCATGTGGCATATATTGAACAGGAACTGGGACAGGTTCTGGAAAAATTCGGATACGCCCGAACCCCAGTTACAGGTTCGACGGGCGCTGTCTAAGGGATTTTTTTTTCCAGGGGTAAAAACTGTTTTCTGATCATGCTGACCGTGCGACGCATTCGTCTGCTGACAGGCATCCGACCCGCAAGGATCGCGTCAATCTCAGCCGGTGTCATATCCCCGCGCAAGGATGTGCGCGGGCGTAGAAACGCGGTGTCGCTCATATATCCCGCATCGCTGGAAAACGCGGTTTTGTAACCAGTGCGGCGCAGGGCACGTAGGACGCGGGCGTTGTATCTGCCAAAGGGTATCCCCGCCTTGGTCACCGCAGCACCGCTTAGTTCTTGCAGCACTTCGCGTGAGCCGGTCAGCTCTTGCTCAAGCGCGGCTGTTCCTAACATATTCCAGGCGACATGCGCGATCCCGTGGCTGCCAACACCCATTCCGGCAGACATCAGTGCTTTGACGTGATCGCGGGTCAGGGAGCCGGGCTCGTCCAATCGTCCCGTCAAAACAAAGAACGTCGCGGTCAGCCCCCGCTGCTTTAAGGCGGGCAGGGCGATCTTGTAATCCGAGAGGTTGCCATCATCCAAAGTCAGGCAGTAGGTCGACGGGGTGGGGCTGTCTGCAACCCGGTCTAGAACGTCAAAAAACTGTGCCTCAGACAGCCAGTAGGGTGCCTCGCCTTCTTCAAGGTCGCGGGCCGGTGTGCCTATGCCGTGGAAGTTGAGACCAATCAATCGGGCCATGTCAGGATTTCAGCTTTCTGTGCAGTGTTTCAGCAAGATTGATTAGACCTGTGCCAAGCCCACTTTGTCGGGCCTCAAACGGACCCGCCGCCATAGTGTTCACACCACCGGTGCGGAGTTTGAAGCGGGTGACACTTGGATTGGCGTCCTGATCAATGCCCCCCAGATCAAACCACTTGAGTCCTCGGTCCTGACAATAAAGCATGGCCTGCCACATCATAAAATGCCCTGTATTAAGCCTCCGTCCTGCATCCGATGTCGCCCCGAACAGATAAGTGGCGTTGTGGCGGGTATATCCGATCGTCATCGCGCCGATATCCACGTTGTCTTTGCGTGCAATTAAAACGTCATGTTCGAAATCCGACCCAGACAGGGCGTAATAGAATTCCGGTGGGATGTCCGGCTGAAACCCTTTGGCGGCCTGCACTTGTTCGTAGAGCTTGGAAAAGCGCCCGAACAGGTTCGTTATCGGACCAGTTTCAAGTTCCATCCCCGCCTTGAGCGCATTGCGCAGAGGATTGCGCCATTTGCCGTGCAAAGCGCGCATCAAGGTGTCTTCATCCTGCTCACAATCGACGATCACCGTCCTGTAGTGAGACGCCCGATCCGTTGGCACAAAGCCAGCCCCAGCGGCAACCTGATCTACCGACGAGACGTTGCGCGCCGATAACGCAGATAGTCGGAACCGCAGGATATGTCCGCTTTGCTCAGCATAGGTGCGCAGGGCAGTAAACACGGCCTCTAGTGTCTGTGGCGTGGTCTCGTGATGTACAAGCGGACCAGCCGGGATCCAGACGATGCCTCGCCCCAGGCCCGGCACTAATTTCAGGCGCAGGCAGGCCGCAGCAACGGGTCTGCCTGTCTGATCTGACAGGTTGACAAATTGCGCCTGGGCCCCGATCCGCCGTGCCGCCGCTTGCGCATAGGTTAGGGTTTGCTCATAGGTCAGGTCGCGAAATTCGGCACTGATCCGGGGCCAGTCTTCGGCAGCAACGGTTTGCAGTGTCAGAGACCCGGTCATAGTCGTGTCCGTATCCAGCTGGCCCAGAGCTTGCCGGGTTTCAGCCCTAGCCGGGGTCGAATCTTCAGAAACCAGGCGCGGTAGTAAAACAGGTGCAGCGCATCCGCCCAACACAGCAAAGCCCGCGCCCTCAGCCGCGCCGCAGGACGGTTCGCGGCCAGCACGATGTTATGGATCGGCACCAGCGTACCGCCGTAACTCAGTTTGTATTCGTATTCCCCGGCTCCGGCCTCGACCAGCTGGATACCATCCGTAATCAGCCCCTCTACCCGTTCGATCAGCCCCACACGCCCCAGCCCGACTTTTTCAAATTCAGGATCTGTTTCACGGGCATTCAGCCACCAATAGGCCTTGTCGCCCTGAGTATAGCGCAGTTGGCTCGACAGCAGCCTGTCGCCTTGCCATTGCTCATCAATCATGGCCCGGTCACTGGGGGCCAGCCGGTGCAGTAGGTCGCGATAGAATCCGGCGGCTACGGACCAATCCGAGAAATGCCCGCCTTTCCCAGCGGCCCGCCATTGTTTTGTGTGCAGCGCGATGAACCGGTCCATCATTGGATCGACCATATCCGGGCTTGAGCTGGTGTTGTTTAAAGGCGCTATTTCATTCAAGCGCTTGATATCCCGTCGTACCTCGCGCCGCCGACTTTTCGATAGCGTCTTCATGAACCCATCAAAGCTGTCGGGCAGGTCCATCAAAGTGTGTCCGCGCGGGCTGTCGTCGCGCAAGAGCAACACGTCTTGCACATCCATGGAGCGGAGGATTTTCAGCGATACCGAACGCTCTGACATCGGGGAAAGACTGATGGCGGCGCAGTTCAGTTGCTGGGTCAGATGCGTGAAGGCGGCGCGCAGGGCGGCCTCTTCGTGACCGGTGGCAATAGGCAAGGCCATGACCGCGAAATTGGGATCGACCCCGGCCAGCCGAGCGATGCGTACGGGAACTGGTCCGGCCCAGATCGTTTCGATGCAAAAAGGCAAGGCACCGATCAACTCGGGCCCGTCCCGCAGAATGAAACACACAGGACGGCGGCTGGAGGCAAAGCTCTTGCCATAGTGGTCCCACCAGGCGACCTGCCAATCGCTCAGGAAATAGATATCGGCGCCGGTTGCCGTGACCAGATCATCCCATTCAGCCCTTATGGCAAGGGCCTGGGCCGGTGCCTGAAGGCATTCGAGCGCTTCTTGTGATCTGGTGGAAACCGCATCCATCACGTGGCAGGTTCCTGCCCAAACAGATGATACCGGATCGCGGCTCCCGACAGCCGCAACCGGGCCGAGCGGTCAGGTGTGGCACGCACCAGACCCAGCAGGCCAAAGGTGGTGCCCCGCAGCAGCGCGCTGGTGACGAAGATACTGCGCGTTATCAGCTCTCCGACCCGGCCATAGTGTTTTCGTGCATAGATCGTCTTGCTCTTTTGCTTTTGCACATACATGCGGGACTTGATCTGTGCGGTGCTTTTCGATCCACCCTCAAGATGTAGAATCCGAGCTTCGGGGGCGAAGACGCAGCGCCAGCCGGCATCTCGGATACGTCGGCACCAGTCGGCCTCTTCCGAATAGATGAAAAAGGCGTCGTCCAGCAGCCCGACCTTTTCGAACACCGGGCGCGGGACCATCATGAACATGCCCGAGACCACATCCACGTCGCGCGGTGTGGTCCGGTCCCAACCGCCGTATTCCGGCCATGGAAGCAGCCGTTTCAGCCCAAACTCGATCACCGCCACGCTTAGCGGTCCGGGATCGGCAAAGCAGGTCAGCTGTATGGTTTCGGGGTCTTCGAACACCTGGCATCCAACGCACCCAACATCCGGATGCGCGTCGAGCCATCCGCTCATGACGTCGATCGCATGGTCCAGGATGATCGTATCGGGATTGAGCAGCAAAAGCTTGTCGCCTTTGGCAATCTCCAACCCCTGATTGTTGGCCGCAGCAAAGCCGCGATTACTGGGGTTGGCGATCAGTTTTACGTTGGGAAAATTTTCACTGACCATTTCGGCCGAGCCATCGCCCGAGGCGTTATCCACCACAATGATTTCATGAGGCAGGCGTGTCTGATTTTCTATGGATTGAAGACAATCGTGCAAAATATCGCGCGTATTCCAGTTTACGATAACAATCGAAACAGCGCATCCCGTGCTTTCTGATTCAGATAAAACACTCATGTAACTCTCGATTCCGAGGAAACACACATCGCAACAGGCGCTTAATTCCCCAATACACAGGCCAATGATCCGCATTTCTGCGCGCGAAACCACCGAGGCGGTGAATTATTTTTACATTTTGTGGCATATACCTTCTATATTTTTGAAAAGGATGGCGATTTTAACAGGTTTTGTATTTTTGGCTGACGGTTTGTGGTCGCGCCAGGAAAGTGAGTGGTTAATGGATATCGAATGTTACGATGACCTGACCGGTGAACAAATACATGAATGGCGTGAATTTGTGGCTAGCTGCCAGCATCAGCACCCCAGACAGGACCCTCGGTTTGCCGATGTCGAGCGTGCAATCGGCGGAACTGTGGTTTTTGCGATCGCGCGTCGACAGGGGGAAATTTGCGCCGTAGGCCTGTTTTCGCTGTACCGCAGCCGGATATTGGTGGGTAGATATTCGGTAGCCCTGGCGCTGAGCGGGCCGATCTGCGACGATCCCGAGACGCTGACTGAATTTGTGGTCGCCGTGTCAGGTCACCCTCGTTTTGCAAAGGTCGATGCCATCAAGGTCACGCCATATTGGCTGGATGATGACGCCGATCAGCTGCATCAGAGATTTACGCAAGCCGGGTTGGAGATAACCGATCCAGCGCCCCATCGTGATACCGGGCTGATTGGCCTCGACCGTTCTTTGGATGAGTTGCGCAGCTCGTTTTCAAGAAGTGCGCGTCGAAATCTGCGCAATATCGAGGCAACGGATGTCGAAATCCGTCACATCACGTCGCCTGATCAGATCGCGGTTTTTTTTGATTGCCTAAACGCGCTGGTGATCAAGCCCAACAACCTGACCCCGGTCACACGCCCCGAATACGAAGCCGGATTTCAGAATGTATATAACGACCCCGAGGCCGGGGTTCTGTTCACCGCTTATCACCAGGACACATTCTTGGGCGGGTTTTTGTTATATCGCAGTCGGATTACGGCCTTTGCCCGGCGTTTTGTGGCGGACCCCGCCGCGGCCAGCCTGATTGGTAATCTGCGCATTGCTCCATTGCTTTGGCTCAGGGGGATGAAGTGGGCGATGGAGCAGGGATGCAAAAACTTGGATGTCGAAGGGTATCTGCCCGATATCGACCGCAGCCATCCTGATTTCAGCGTTCTTGAATATAAAACCTATTTCAAGCCACGCCCGGTCAGACGCGTGGCAGAACATACATTGGTCACTCATCGTCTGTTCCACCGGGCAAATGTGGTTCCGTCACAGTTGAAACAGGTCGCACGGCGCGGTGTCAGGGCGGCGCAGGCCCTGACCAAATCGGGGTAGGGGCCACGGCGCTGCAGGAGGTGTGACGCGTGTTTGGATTAGGACAGAGAAAAAAGCTGATCCTGCTGCGTAGTGCGGCCCATCGCGGCGCCGGGGCTTTTCTGCATCAAGCTTGGGCAACCGTTGCAGATATCGGATTGCGTCGAAGAAATTTGGTGTTTCAGCTTGATGGGGATGACTTTCTGAAAAACCAGCCTGCGGATGATCCAACACTTGAAGTTAGCAGGGTTTCAGGCTGGCACGATCTGCCCGAGACCCTGCGGCGGCGACTGGAATCCGGCGAGGAAAACCTGGAATGGGGCGACAAGAGCTGGTTCGACAAAGATCGCTGGCTATGGGCGGCAACCCTCGACGGAGAGGTCTGTTGCCTTGCCTGGATTTTGGGTCCCGATGAAGATGAACACTTCTTCTGCGCGGTGCCGTCAGATGCAGAAATACTCTTTCAGATCGTTGTCCTGCCTGAATTCAGGGGGCGTAGCTTGCAGGTCAGGGTACATCGGACCATGATGGCCGAAAGGTTGCAGGCGGGAACGCGGCGCTTTTTTATCGCCTGTCACGAATACAATTACACGTCACGGAGAAACATAGAAAAACTTGGCTTCAGGTTGATCGGATTTCACAATGAATCGCGCTTTACGTCCCGCCAAAGCTGGAAGCCGCTGACAAGATGACGCGGAACCGAATTGCCGACGCCGTTGCGAACATGCCCATGAGGGCAGGCAGTTTTTGGAAGCAGGATGCGCAGGGTGGTATTCTCGCACTACTTGCGAACCGGAAGGTGCATTATGCATTTCAGACACGGGTCGCGATACATGCTGCGTGTGATGTGCTGGGGCTGCAGGACGGGGACGAAATTCTGGCACCGGCTTATAACTGCGGATCAGAGGTTGACCCGCTTGTGCAGGCCGGACTGAAGGTGCGGCTTTATCCGGTCGGTAAAGACCTGCGTACTGATCCCGCTCGGATCGAGCCACTGATTACGGCCCGAACGCGGGCAATCTATGTCACGCATTATTTTGGAATTATTCAGCCTGAACTGACCGCCCTGCGCGCGCTTTGCAACAACTATGGGCTGCGGATGATCGAAGATTGTGCGCTGAGCCTTCTGAGCGGAAAAAGCCCGGCAGAAGGGCGCACCGGCGATATCTCGGTTTTTTGCTTTCACAAATTCGTACCGGTGCCGGAAGGCGGGGCGTTGGTCGTGAACGCCCCCGATCTGACCGCGGCTGTGCCGTTTCCACGCCCGGCACCGGGAAAAGTGGTCGCGAAGATAGTGGCACGGTCAACCTTGGTAAATGTGCTGGGATCTACCCGGGCCCGAATCCTGAAACGTGCTTTGTCCGGCGGGTCTGGGATGACAGAACCGGACCATGTAACAACCGACGAGATGGACGATATTCCCGGGCACTATTACTTTGATCCAGATTTGCAGAGGCGCCGTATCAGCGTCGTTGCGTCTCGGCAGCTTCGTTCGTTTTCGGTGTCTGATACCATCAAAATCCGACGAGCCAACTGGCATCGATATCGCGAGCGTCTCGAAAAGGTACAGGGCGTTGAGATGTTGAAGTCGGAACTCGAAACCGAGACTTGCCCACTGATCATGCCGCTTGTGGTGAACGGGCGCGACCGGGCAGCGCGTGATTTGCAGGCGCGTGGTATCGGTGCCACGCCTTGGTGGGCTGGGTTCCATCGAAATCTGGATTGGACCGGTCAGGATGAGGCAATAGCGCTAAAGAACCAAGTTCTGTCGTTGCCGCTGCATCAATATCTTTCAGAGGATCATATCGATCACATTGTATCCGCTCTGCAAGAAGTGCTTTCGAGCTGAGGTGCGGGACATGTCCTGAGTAAGGCGAAGTCCAATGCAGAACCTTAATGCGCCGTGACGAGTCTGGATCTTATTTTGGCCACCAACTCCAATGTCATGCTTTCGACGCCTTTGGGTTTACCGCTTAGCTTCCAAAGCAGGAAATGCGTACCGATGTAGGTCAAGATCCCGACCAGAACCTTGATCGCAAATCGAAAGCGCAGCAATGGCAGGTCTTCCTCTGTTTCATAGGCCCAACCCACCGCGTCGCCGCTGCCAAAGGCGCTGCTGACGAACAGAACAACAGAAACCATCGCCAGAGTGGACACAAATGACCGCCAGGCAACAGTTATTGGCCCAAAAAACGTGCGGGTTCCATAACGTTTCGCAATCATCAGAGTTGTAAAGATTGTGACCAAGCTGGCGATGCCTGCTGCGATCAGCGCGCCTGAGAAACCGAATTCCACCCCTTCGCGCATCAGCAGGCAGACGAACACCAAAAGGAACGTGTTCCGGATAAACAGTATCCTGGTAGAGCCTTCAATATAGGCGGCGGACCGCACGTTTTCGTGCAGCGTTTCAAGCGCCTTGAGCGGGGCCAGAATCCATATGACCTGTACGATGCCCAACCACTGCCAGCCGATCACGACCACGACGATATGATTGGCCACTAATGCCATCCCAAGGGAAACCGGTAACACGATCGCAAGAAGCAATTCGTTCAGCCGATTAAACGCCTCATCTTGGCGGTCGGTGTTGCGCGATATATCTGCAAGCCCGGGATAAAGCACACGTTGCAACGGGGCGAACAGCTGTGTTGTGACAAGTGTACTCAACCTGTTCCCAAGCCGGAATACACCCGCATCGGCCAGCCCCAGGGTGGCACCGATGATAAGTTGCGGCATGTTGTTCGAGAAAAACAATGAGACTTGGGCGCCCGTGGTCCAGACCGAAAAGGACAAACAATCGCGCCAGCGTGCCAATGACAATCGTATGGTCATGGGGGCCATGCTGTAGGTCCAGATACTGCGCGTTATCAGCGCACAGACACTGGCGACGATAATTGACCAGAAATCACCCCAAAGCCACGCCAGACTGATTGCAATGATCGAATACACGATCCGGCTTATCGTTTCCTCGGCGGCGGCGAAGCTGAACCGTAGTTTGCGTTCAAAAAGGACGAAGCGGGGGCTTTTCAGAGCTATAATCAGTGAAAGGGCACAAAGAATGGGTGCCAGTTGGATCAGCTCGGGTATTTCGAGCAGGGCAAGCAATGGCTGGGTAACGTAGAAAAACAGCGCAGCAACGACGCCAAGGATTACCTGAAAGGTGAAAACGGTTTTGAGATGCTCAACAGCGACATCGTCCAGTCGGATCAGAACTGTTGCGATCTGCCGCTGCATCATTTCCAAAAAGGCCGTGGCGACCAGGAAATAGGCGGCGATTCCGAAATCCTTTGGTGCAAGCAGCCGGGCGGTTACGATCAGTGTGATCAATCCAAGCGCTTGCCGAAACAGGCTGGAGGCAAGCAATGTGGTTGCCCCCACCGCAAGAGCGGACGTGCGGGCAGACGTGCTTTTATCCTCAACAGGATCGGACGGCTGCTTCAAACTGTTAACTTCCCAAACTCATAACAAACGACGCATATCTGCATTAATGTTTCCATATTCGCGATCCATTGTGAGGTCCTTAGACGTGTGAGATCGCGATTCTGGTGTTCTGATCAGACGACTGATAAGTGTCAGCATAGTGCTATTTTGTATGTGCCTCGCAACGGTTTTGTCTTATTTGTCAAATGATACTCGTATCTCGTACCCGTACGTTGAATTCTGTTTCAAAGTACATTCTCAATTGGTGTCATGAATTGGACACCAAATGCAGAAAGAAGCCAAGCACGACGGTTTACATGTCTTTTGTCGCGGCAGGATAGATAATTGGGTGCTGAGTTTTAGAGCGGTATTGCGGTATGAAAATTGCAATTTTCGGGCTGGGTTATGTGGGCTTCACGGCGGCGTGCTGTTTGACTCGCGAAGGGCACGCGGTAATCGGCATCGACGTGAACGCCGATAAGGTTGCTGAAATCAATGCTGGTCAGCCCCCGATTAAAGAACCCAAAGTGGCTGAACTGCTGACCGAAGCGCTTAGCAAGAACCTGATACATGCGGTGGTGGAAACACCGGATCTGTCTGATGCAGATTTGGCCATTGTCTGTGTTGGCACCCCTAGCGCGACTGACGGGTCGCATAACATGGATTTTGTGGCTGAGGTGACGCGCCAGATTGCCGAGACCGTGTCGCCCGATCGGGCGCGGCCACTGACGGTGGCGTATCGCTCTACCTTCCGGCCTGGCACGGTGCGCCAACTGATCGAGCCGATCTTTCGGAACGCTTTGGGGGAGCAGACGGGACAGGCCGTCGAAATCATCTACAACCCGGAATTCCTGCGCGAAGTGTCGGCGGTGGACGATTACTTCAACCCGCCCAAGATCGTCGTCGGCACAGCGGATGGAAATCGCTCTGACGTGATGGACGCCCTGCACGAAAACCTGGATGCCCCGGTGTTCTACACCGCCTTTGAAGAGGCCGAGATTACCAAATTCGTCGACAATACTTGGCACGCGACCAAGGTGGCATTCGCCAATGAGATCGGCCGAGTCTGCCACCGGATGGGAGTGTCGGCAAAAACCATGCATGAGATTTTTGTCTCGGACACCAAGCTCAACATCTCGGCTTATTACACGCGCCCCGGGGGTGCGTTCGGGGGGTCTTGCCTGCCCAAGGATGTCCGCGCGCTGCAACATATCGCCAGTGAGGTCGGTGCGCATACGCATCTGATCGATAGCCTGTTGCAGACCAATCAGGCACACAAGACCTATCAGGCGCAGGACATCATGGCCCGGTTGCCCGAAGGGGGCAGGGTGCTGATGGCGGGGCTGGCCTTCAAGGCCGGAACCGATGATTTGCGCGAAAGTCCCAATGTCGATATCGCCCGGCGGCTGCTGGACGCAGGCTATCAACTGTCGATCTATGATCCGGCCATCGAACCTGCTGATCTGCGGGGACAGAACCTGGGCTATGCCTTCACCCATTTGCCCAATGTGGGCAGCCTGCTGGTGAACCGAGCCACGGCCGAGGCCGGGCCCTGGGATCTGGTGATTGGATCGAACCGGATTATCAATGATCTGAACCTTGGCGATACAGAGGTGGTGCGGACCTATGAATATGACTAGCTCGCCGCCTGCCGTTCAACCGATCTCGTTTGAGGAACTGCGCCAGACCCAACCCCTGAAGGGGTTGAAAGTTCTGATCGTGGTCGAAAACCTGCCCGTGCCTTTCGACCGCCGGGTCTGGATGGAGGCGCGCACGCTGGCGGCCGCCGGCGCGCTGGTGTCGGTCATCTGCCCCACCGGCAAAGGCCATGAGGAACGCGTGTGGGAAGACGAGGGGATCAAGGTCTATCGCCACCCTCTGCCTTTGGATGCCAGCGGGGCACTGGGCTACCTGCTGGAATACGGCGCGGCGCTGTTCTGGGAAAGCTGGCTGGCGTTGCGGATCAAGCTGACGCGCGGTTTCCATGTCATACATGGCTGCAACCCGCCCGATCTGATCTTTCTGGTGGCGCTGCCGTTCAAACTGTTCGGGGTGCGCTATCTGTTTGACCACCACGACATCAACCCCGAGCTGTACGAGGCCAAATTCAACAAGCGGGGTTTCTTCTGGAAACTGATGAAGAAATTCGAGAGGCTGACCTTTGCCTCGGCGCGGGTGTCGATTGCCACCAACGAAAGCTATCGCAAGATCGCCATCGAACGTGGCGGCATGGCGCCCGAGGATGTCTTTGTGGTCCGCTCGGGCCCGGACCTGAGCCGTTTACAGCACCTGCCCCCGAACCCAGACTGGCGCAACGGGCGGAAGTATATGGTGGGCTATGTCGGCGTGATGGGTGATCAGGAGGGGATCGACCTACTGCTGGAGTCGGTGGCGCATCTGGTGCAGGTCCACGGGCGCGACGATGTCCAGTTCTGCCTTGTGGGCGGTGGCCCCAGCCTGGATAAGCTGCAACAGCAATGCGCTGATATGGGATTGTCGGATTATGTCACCTTCACCGGCCGCGCGCCGGATCATGACCTGTTCGAGGTGCTATCGACCGCGGATGTCTGCGTGAACCCGGACCGGGTGAACGAGATGAACGACAAATCCACCATGAACAAGATTCTGGAATACATGGCGTTCAAGAAGCCCATCGTGCAGTTTGATGTGACCGAAGGGCGCTTTTCCGCGCAGGAGGCATCGCTTTATGCAAAAGCCAACGATCCAGTGGATATGGCGGACAAGATCACTGAATTGCTGGCGGATGACGAACGTCGCGCCACCATGGGCCGGTATGGCCGTGCGCGGGTTGAGGCGGAAATGGCCTGGCCCCATCAGATACCCGCTCTGATCGCGGCGTATCAGCGTATTTGGAAAGGGTAGGGGCCGCCCTGGCTATTTAACGATTTTCAGGAAACAGTTCTCGCATGAGAAGGCATGCAAACAAGTGAATCCAGGCACTTTGCTTGACGTATTACCAATTCATGTCATAGTTTTTCTCCCTTTTCGGCAAATGGAATGTTGTATTGCTATATTCTATTCAAGCGCTCAGGGCGATTGCCGCGTCTGCCGTTGCATTGCGTCACAGTGTGTATTTTGTTGATATTTCAAGCACTGACGCTTTTCCGGTAAGCAACTACATTTCGGGCTTGGGTTCTGCCGGTGTTCATATCTTTTTTGTTGTCAGTGGCTTCATCATGATGTGGACCAACCAAGACAGCAGCAGCAACTGGCGTTCCTTTCTAAGAAAACGCTTTTCGCGCATCTACCCGTCCTACTGGTTAATTGCGGCGCTGAGCATTCCGGCAGCCCTCTATCTGGGTGCGCAACTGCCTGACACCGCAGAAAAATGGTTTGGCGCCTTTTTCCTGCTGCCAGAAGGTGCAAGCTCATTGATCTTTGTGGGTTGGACACTGGCCTACGAAGTTTACTTTTATCTGCTGTTTGCCTTGGCACTGGCACTTGGTTTGCCAGCGTTCTACCGGGTTCTGTGGTTGACCGTGTTTTTTGTAGCCAGCATCTTTGTGGGCGTCTTCTTGATCCCTCCCAGCATGGGGTTCATGGGGATTCCCAAATTGGTCACCAGTGTTTTACTTCTTGAATTTGCAGCCGGTGCTTGGATCGGGTGGATGGCAACACGTGGGTTAAAGGCGACCGTCAGCTCAGCAAGCGCCATGATCCTGATAGCTGCGGCTGGGTTTGGCCTAAGCCTTTGGTTGGGTTACAAACAATACCCTTCGGTAATTTTATGGGGTATCCCAAGTATATTGCTGGTCATTGGATGCATTTCGTTGGAGGCGCGTGGCGTTGGACAGCGATTTTTTCGTTGGCTCAGCCCGCTTGGGGATTCCTCTTACGCGCTGTATCTCATCCATGCGATTCTCATTCCGCTTCTAATGGCGTTCATCCCACAATTGGACGATTTGAGCCTTTTCGCGTTTCTCACCCTCTCATTTGCGATTTTTTTGATCAACATTCTGATCTCACATCTTTACTTCCTTTACGTAGAGCGGCGATTGGTGCGGTTATCTAATCAGTTACTCGCCGAGAAAACGAGTGCAAGGCACAGATCACAATAGCAGAGCAGACGGGCTCTATTTGCGCGTAAGATAGTTTATTGGGCTGCTATGCGTTGATACAGCGTCCACGGTTTGGCTGCGGCCAATACCCTGAACTCATCGATCTTCTGCTGCAAAAGAATCCATCGCACAGATTACGACGGTATCCGCTATTGCTTGAGGCAAAACAGCTGAAGCTGAAGCTGCCGTGCGATCAGTATCCTCGCTGATCTTTCAAGTGTAGCCTGTAAATCGCCTAGTGATCCGGCCACCCGATTGGGCTGTTGTGTGGGGTTGCCAATTGTCGGCACTGGGGTTTCGTTGAAGATCATAAGAGAAGACAAGGGTATGCAATGGGGCCATAAGACTTGGGGTCTGTGGTACTCTCCAAAAAAAGCAACGACCCCACGAGCGTTGCGATCACGGATCGCCAGTAAGAGTGTTTTCAAAGACAGGATTGAAGCCAGAAGCGTTAGCAAAAAAGAAGGGGACGCGCACTTAGATGCCCGCCACCAAATAAGTTTGGGGGTGTGATCAGATCCAGCACTGCACGGAGTAATACGGCAAGCTTCATGCGACTATCGATTCGCAAACCCTATTAGAAGACCTCTTATCGCCCCCCCCCACAGGACAATGCCAAATCTCTGGTCTAGCGTGTGCCACGTAGAATCCGCCACCTGCAGTTACCGTATGCAGGAATAACAAGGCGGAAACGAAGCTAAAAGAAGCTAACCATGCGTCGAATCTATTTCCCTTGAATGCGATGGGCTGACGCGGGTGAACAAGTGGTCCGATCACTTGTCTTTGGCCCGGCGTTGTTGCCAGCAGGATTTAGGTGGCAAAGCACACCAATGTACTGCCGATCCAAAGACGGATCGGGTTACTCAAAATCCCGATGATCACGGCCACGCTCGGCCTGCGTCAAGGGACCGGTGAGCATTCAATTTTAATGCGGCTCAGGGTTTAAGAGTGAATCGCCGCCCAAGGGTCAAAAACGCCGTGCTTGAGCTGGCAGTAAAGTTATTTTGGTCATCCCTTTCGTATTGGTAGCCAATATTCATCGCCCAGTCCTTTGTGATTGCACGACTGTAAGAGGCGCTGATCGTGCCCCGGGTGCGTGGGTTTGATGGACCTGAACCTTCTGTTTGCTGATCAAGAACATCGACACTGAAAGAGAGCGCCGAAACAGGATTAATGAAATAGTCATATGTCAGAAAGGCTAATGTCTGGCGTGTTTCCAAGCTGTCGGTACTGGTACCAACCCGTCGTTGGATCGTTGCACCGATCCGGGAACTAAGCAGCCGGTACGAATAGTTGAGCTGGCCGATCGGGGTTATCTCGTCAAAAGGCCCCCGGGTGAAACCAATATCAAAATTCAACGTTCCGTTTGTTAGCTGGTAGTTGCGTCCGGCAGTTGCATTCAGCCTAGTGCCGTTCACGCCGAATGTTTGATTGATCCGTACGTCGGCGTTTCCATCTGACAGCGCCTTGTTCCAAGCAAAGTTCCAGACGAAGCTTTCAGTGGTGTTACTCGTATTTGTCGCACGTTGCGTATCGTCGACCTGGCTGTATCCGGCATCCAACGAGACGAATGTCGTGGAAGAGAGGTTATATGCTCCACCCGCTGAAACAGTTGTAGTCTGCGTTTCAGTTCGCACGTTGTCTTCGGCCGTAAAATCTTCGTAACCGACGCTCAAATTTCCCTGTAAAACCGGAGAAATCTGGAACAACAGTGCTGAATCAAAAATATCTGATCTGTTTTCGATCAGACTCGGGTCGAATGTGTCCTTATAGCGGCGTTCGCGGTGGCTGTAGTCGAACTGGAATCCCACAGGGGCATTCAGACCCACGGCCCAGCTCAGGTTCGCAAGGGTGTTGATCTGATCTCCGGCGGTTCCGAGTACGTCGGCGGAATCAATGATGCCATCCAGGTTGGTGTCTGTCAGCGACCGGTTAAAGGCCAAATCCCGTTCGGTATAATCCAACAGCAGGTCAAGGCTGCTGTTCAATCGGGTACGCTGATAAGCCAATTGCGCGGATGGATCAGAAAACGATGATTCAGTCCCTATGATCGGTTCGTTGGCGATCCGGTATAAGCCCGATAAATCGATAGCCAAAGTGGAATCGTTTGCTTGCTTCAGGATATTCAGGGCAAGCTCGTTTTCCCACCAAGTAGTTGATCCGAGAGACGGATCTGTCAGTCTGAGATTGTTATCATGCCGCAGTGAGGACAGGTAATCTAGCGTGACAATCAAGTCAGACCCCGTACCGGCTGACTGGACAATTGTGGGTGGGCCAACCTGCCGGGCTGGGTTCTGCAGAGCCTGTTGTGCAATCAGCTGTTGGCTGGGCGTTTGCTGAACAACCGTTGATTGGGCGGTCGACTGCTGCAGCGGTGTCTGCGTTGCAGCAGTGGTCTGTGCCGTCGTCTGCTGTATCGGCGGTTGTGGGATTGGGCTTTGTTGACCAACTGCTGGCGTCAATGATGCAGCAAAAGCTACCCCGCACCCCAGCGAAGCGGACAGCCTGTTCCTAAATTTTCCCACCTGTATAAGCCCCTATTCGAACAAGCGGCGTGCTGGAACAACAACAACGTCTCCGGGTTTGAGCAAAGTATTTCCCTGGATGCCGCCGCCCGTGCCTTTGTAGTTGTAGGTGTATCTGTTCATCACGCCTGTTTTAGTGTCGGGCCGCCGCAATTCGATGCGTTTTCTGGCCGCGAAATTGGTCAAGCCGCCAGCCTGAGCCAAAATCTGAAGAATGGTCGTACCCTCTGTCGCAATATGTTTCCCAGGTGCGTTGACCTCACCCATTATGAAAACGTCGATCGTCGGACCGGTTGGGGCGAGCGCGCCCTGCAACGGGGGTGGTGCAAGCGATGCCACCGAAATAAATACAGTCGGCGGTGCATTGAAGTTGGAAGACAGCGCCGACGAGAGCGACGAGCTTAGCCCATTGGTGGATTGCCCGGCTGCGCGAAGCGAGCCAGCAAGCGGGAAGTTAATGGAGCCGTCCGGCAGAACCAATATGGTTCGGTTCAACGTGGGATCTTCCAGAACTTCGACCTGAAGCGCATCACCCGGTTGGATTTGATACGAGCCTTGCGCCCACGATGCTGATGCTGCGACCATGGCGAAGACTAGAGAAATCAATGCTCTTATAACTGTACGCATATATAAATCTTTCACTTTTCCCTCCCTTTTTACCTTTATGTTATTTTCAAAACAATCTGTTGGTTTTTTGACAGGGGCATGGTGCGGCAGAAATGCAGCGTTCCGTCCCCGCATTATTGTCCAGCGATATTTGCTGCGTTCAATTGCTTTATTTCATCCTCTAATGTTGGAGATACATTTATTGTAACCCCAGTTTCTTGTGCGGCCCTAAAGGCGTGCAACGCCGCTTGTGGCTGGTTAATTGCAGCATAGGTTTTGCCCAGATGGTAAAGTACCAAGGGTTGGTCCGGCAAAGCCCTGGCCGCTGGCTCAAGGTATATGAGCGCTTCTTGATAGCGGCCCAGCTGATAGGCAACCCAGCCATAAGTATCCTGAAATTCGGGTATTCTTGTCCCATGCAACCGTCGCGCCAGATGCGCCGCTTGTTGCAGGCTTTCGTCGTCGTTGCGGTGACTCGTCAGAAGGCTTGCCAATTTGTTGGCCACGATCTGAGACTGGTTGCTGAGAGGGTACAGCTTTTCATAGACCGCAATCGCCAAGTCTAGTTCCCGGGCGCGTTCGTGTTCTGTCGCCTGCAGCAATAAAAGATCTGGATTCTCCGGCAGAGTTGATAGCGCTTCATCCAATATGGCTTGGGCCTGTTCAAGCTGTTCACGCTGAATATGCAATGAAAACAAGCTGGCCCAGACACGGGCCGCGTCCGGGTGATCTTTGAGGATCGCGCGGTGAAGTTGCTCGGCTTCGTCGAGCTTACCTTCACCCGTCAGAACGCGAGCTTTCATAAAGCGCAGGTTCAGCGATCCCGGGTCTTCCGCCAGCAATTCATCAAGTCGGTTGGCGGCACCGGTCACGTCGCCCTGTATTAACATCTGCCGGATAAGCGCAATGTCGGCTGACAGGCCAAATTCAGGATCGTTTGCCAGTTCGTCCAAGAAAGCCGTCAGTTCATCCTTGCGTTGCTGGGTCGACAGCATTTGTGATCTGAGGTCGTCTAACCGTTGACGCGCGCTTGGGTCGTCCAGATTGCGGAGTTTGTTCAACACCACATCGAGTCGTTCCCAGTTTTGCAGGTTTAGGTACACATTGCCGAGAGCCAATAACAGTTCAGGGTTCTCGGGAAGCCGGTACAAAGCGTCGTTCAATACGCGTTCGGCAACTACTAGATTGTCCTCTTCAAGAAGGAACCGGGCATAGTTCAGTGTCTCTTTTTGTGCATTCCGGGACGCCTCTGTCGCGAGTGCCAACATTTTACCCATCACAACCCGATCATCGTTGCGCTCGTGGGCGCGCGCCATCAAGGTCATAAGCTGTGAATCCCGAGGTGTGACATCCAGCGTTTTGCGCAACAGCACGATTGTGTCGTTGATTTTATTTTCTTCTATCAACCACGCTGCCTTCAATTTTACAGCTTCAATGTGTGTTGGGTCTTCGACAAGGACGCGCTCAATCAAAGCTCGGCCTTCCTTGGTCTCGCCGACATCCAATAGCATCCGGGCGAATTCCACTTCGCTGTCGCGGGTTTGCGTGGTCCGCTTTGCGTTCGCAAGCAACTCCCGCATCTCGCCAAGTGCGGTTTGCGTGTCCCCGATCTGGAATTTTAGCACTGCCCGCGTGGTTTTGAATCGCGGCGTATCGATTGTGTCCAAAGCAATAATCTGATCCAACTCGGCAATCGCCAGGTCAGGGCCACGGTACTCTGCCAGAAACGCGATGAGTTTTTGCGTCGAAAGGGGGTCCTGCGCCTCCTGCTCTGATTGTTCCCGCAGAAGGCCTTCGGCGGCATCCAGTTTCTTATAGCTAATATAATGTTCGAAAAGACTTTGCTGAATGCTTGTGTCCTCGGGGAAGACCTGCTGCATCTGCATCAGCTGTTTTTCGATTTCCTCGGGCTTTTGCAGTTCCTGCAACGCGCCGAGCCGAATGGTATGCAACTTGGCCTGCTGCGGCGCAAAGCTTAGAGCAATATCGGTTTCGCTTAACACAGTTTCCCAATCCTGAGAGCGGACCAGATCGTCGATGACGATCTGTCGCGCGGACAACAGGTCGGGGCGGTCCTTTAGGAAATCATGGGCGATGGCGACGGTGAGTTCTGCCTCGGCTGTTTTCTTGGTGTTGACGGCCTCGGTATAGGTCAGCGAGTTGTTGAGGGATTTGATCTCGATGTCATCGGGGGCAAGTTCTTTTGCAACACCCGCATAGCGGCGCAGATCTTCCCAGTTCTCAGTTTCCAAAGCCATCTCAGCCAACGCGCGATGTCCTTCGAGGTTGTCCGGGTATTGCTCAACCAGTAACAGAAACTGGCTGTAAGCGATCGAGGTATTGCCGCGTTCACGTTCCAGCCGGGCATAGATCAGGCGGGCTTCTTTGTGTTTGCTATTCAGTTTGAAGACGTTTTTGAATTCGTACAGCGCGCTCTCGACATCATCCTTTTCAAGGAGGGCTAGACCAGCCTGAAAATGTGCCTCGGCCCGTTCTTCGGCTGTGTCACATGCGCTCAACACCAGAACTGCCGCCAAAAAAACAGCCGCCAATCTGTTGCCAAAGGATAAAAAAGTTACACGCAACGCTGTACTCCCGCAGAATCTACGAAAGGTACCCACCTTGTGGCGTGCCCTGCCTCAGCAGCCGGTGCCGCGCAAAACAACGGAAACCGTCCTGATCAGGATGGAAAGATCAGTGCCGAACGACATACTCTTCCAATACTCAGTATCATGAAATGCACGCTCGGCAAAAGTAGACTGGTTGCGTTTGGAAACCTGCCACGGCCCAGAGATGCCCGGCCGCATGGAATTGTAGAAATCGCCAGGATACAGTTTTTGCTGGTTCACCATCATAGGGCGGGGGCCGACCATGGACATCTCGCCTGTGAAAACGTTCCAGAACTGCGGTAGCTCATCCATCGAGGATTTGCGCAGAAACGACCCGAACTTGATGATGCGCGGATCATTGAGGAGCTTTTGATTGCGATCCCACTCTTCCCGTGCGCCCGGGTTGTTTGCCAGATGCTTTTTGAGAACTGTCTCGGCGTCATGCACCATGGTGCGCAGCTTGAGCATTTTGAAAATCTTGCCGTCTTTGCCTACCCGTTCCTGCCGATAAAAAGGCGTCACACCCTGGCAGGCCAGAAATACGGCCAAGAACAAAACCATGGGCACAACAAACGGCGCTGCAAGCAGCACAAAGACGATATCAAAGATGCGTTTTCCTACACTTCTGTAAATCCCTGGGTAGGTCGCCAGGGCAGGTGCAACAGAAATATTAGAGTAGCCAGTATCGGCTACGTCCTTCGAATGACTTGTCACTATTTAAACCCCCAGCACAAACAAAAAACCAAGAACCACTTACCCAACTCAGAAACTGACTACGCTCAACCTCGTCACATATTTAAGAAATATTGTTTTATTATATTGCAGAGCATTGCCGTTTACACACACGATACCAGCCTGCTCCACTCGCAAAGATTAACAAATTCTGGTCATCTTGCAAAACATTAATCATGACAGCTTTGTGCGCAGAACCTGAAAAGAGTGGGTATTTCAGGGTTGTTTGGAGCTGGGATGCGCCAGACCTGATTGAGGGTCTTGTGAGATTCTGTATCCAATACTGCAACAATTTGCATAAAACTTAGTTTTTGGTGCTTAATACTGCATTGTGCGGCGGGGCGGGAATTTTCTTTGTGAGGCTAGTCTTTGGTCTCTTTGCCGCTTTTCTGCACAGTCTTCTCAAGTGTTTGATGGGCATTACGACGGATACCACCAGGGATTGAGGTGGGCGAGCGCCAAATCACCAAGTGTGAAATTTAGTGCTGATTGCTAGTGTGATTTTGTGGCAGAGTAGTCCCCAGCTGCATTTGATTTATGTAATATGTGTATCGTGTAAGAGGTTTCTGGTGGTTCAGGGTATGAGTGTGGGTAATCTCCGGGGGGCCAGTACGAGGTTTGACAAGGCGGAAGGCAACCGTGGTGCAATGGCGTCCAGTGACGGGTTTTATTTAGAATTCTTCGGGCTGGACCGGCGCCCCTTTACGCTGCTTCCGGACCCTGGGTTTATGTATTGGTCACCGCTGCATAAACGCGGTTATTCGGTGCTGCAATTTGGGATCATGAGCTGCGCACCGATTACGCTGCTGACTGGTGAGATCGGGGCCGGCAAGACGACCCTGGTTCAGCAACTTCTGAGCGAAATGGAGCAGCAGATCACCGTCGGGCTGATCTCCAACGCACAGGGCGGGCGAGGAGAGTTGCTGCAATGGGTGCTTCATGCGCTGGGTTTGCCGATTAATAAAGACGCCACCTACGTGCAGCTGTTCAGGGCGCTGCAGGATTTTCTGGTCTCGGAATATGCCGCTGGGCGGCGGGTGGCTCTGATTTTCGATGAAGCGCAGAACCTGACAGTCGAAGGGCTTGAAGAAATCCGCATGCTGACCAACATCAATGCCAACACGGATGAGTTGATCCAGCTTGTTCTGGTCGGACAGCCCGAACTACGTGATTTGGTTCTGGACCCGAAAATGCGCCAGTTGACGCAAAGGGTGGCTGCAAGTTTCCATCTGGAGCGGATGGATGAAGCTTCGGTCGAAGCCTACATCCGGCACCGGATGAAGACGGCGGGTGGCTCAGGCGAGGAGTTCACGGATGACGCCTGCGCACTGATTTTTCAGCAGACCCGCGGCGTTCCGCGCCTGGTGAATCAGTTTTGCGATTTCGCCCTGATGTACGCTTGGACCAACGAAGCTGACAAAGTTGATGAAGATGTTGTCAATCAAGTGGTCGAAGATGGTGTATTCTTCGGGGGGAATTCACTAGAAAAGGAGGCAATAGTCTGAAATGGGCCCGGTTCGTTACTATTCTTCCATTTTTCTGAGGCGGCTCCCGTATTTCCTTGCTGTGTCTTTGGTTGTTTCGGTGGCTTCCGTCATCATAGCGATAACGTTGCCTCCGTCATACGAGGCTCAAATGCGGCTGATCGTTGAATCTCCTCAGATTTCTGGGCACCTGGCGTCCAGTACTGTCAATACTCCTGCTTTCGAACAGATGCAGATCGTTGAGCAGCGCCTGCTCACACGGCCGGTTCTTCTGGAAATAGCGCGAAAGCAGTTGGTTCTGGAAAACATAGACAATGCAAGCCCCGATCAAATTGTTGGTGTCATGCGCAACAACACGACGATTCAAATCAGCTCTGGTCAGGGCCAAGCCAACCTAATGACAATTTTCTTCAATGCGCGATCGGGTCAGATCGCTGCCGGGGTGTTGAATGAATACCTGACCGAGATTCAGAAGCTCGACGTGACCTATCGCAAGAACCGCGCGTCAGATACGCTTAGTTTTTTTGAAAAAGAAGTCGAGCGTCTTGGGAAGGAGCTTGATATACGCAGTTCCCGGATATTGGAATTCGAGAGAGAAAATTCCGACGCATTGCCAAGTAACCTTCAGTTCCGAACCGCGCAGCAAGCGGCATTGCAGACCAATC
Organism: Ruegeria sp. BA12; assembly: GCF_056539625.1. NCBI lineage: Bacteria > Pseudomonadati > Pseudomonadota > Alphaproteobacteria > Rhodobacterales > Roseobacteraceae > Ruegeria > Ruegeria sp. BA12. The sequence continues at coordinate 329,144 of NZ_JBQFVF010000003.1, read as the reverse complement.
TAGAACAAACGGATCAGCAGATTTTCTCGCTTAAAAGCCAACGCGAGAAACTTTTGGAGATTTATGGTTCAACCGGCCAGATCGTGGGCGTAGCACAGCAAAACAGAACACCTGCGCAGGCGCAGCTGGATCAGTTGCTGAACGAACTCGACTCGAAGCTCGCGATCTATTCGGAAACCAATCCGCAGATAAGGCTTCTGCGTGCCAGAATTTCCAAATTGGAAGAAACTGTAGTTGCCGAACAGGCAGCCAATACAGCAGCGACTAACCCTCAGACGGGCAACTCGACGCTGGATCTACAACTGGCCCAGTTTGATTCTCAGATTTCGGCCCTTGAGGATCAAAGGATTTCAATTGTGGACCGCTTGGCCAAGCTGACGCTGACGATTGATCAGACCCCGGCCAACGCGATTGCGCTTGCAGAGCTGCAGCGGGATCATGACAACATCCAGGCCCAGTATAACAGTGTGGTCGATCGATTGGCGGCGGCATCGACCGGTGAACGGATTGAAGTGACAGCACAGGGTCAGCGCATATCGGTAATCGAATATCCTGTCGCGCCAGCTGCACCGACAAAACCCGACCGCATGATGGTAGCGGCAGGGGGAACTGCCTTTGGCATTTCGCTTGGCCTGGCTTTGGTTGTTCTGCTGGAACTTCTCAACCGTACGGTGCGTCGTCCAGAGGATTTGATCAACAAGCTCGAAGTTTGGCCGATCGCAACCATTCCCTATTTGCCCTCACGAGGAGAGATGATTAGGCGCCGGATTGGCTGGAGCATGGTTGTCCTGGCTATTCTGATTGGTGTGCCCGCGGCAGTTTGGGCCTTTCATACGTATTATTTGCCGCTGGATTTGATTGCAGAACAAGTGATCGAAAAGTTGGAGGTCTATTGGTGACTTTTGTATCTACAAGATTGGACAGGGTGTGATGGATCGTCTTCAAGAGGCAATTCGCAAAGCTCGCAATGAACGCGAAAGCCGCCAAGCGGAACCTATTCTGCAACCCGGGGCTCCGCAGCCTGTTCCAACTGATGACAGCCAAGATGCCTGGAGTTCTCTGCCCGAGTTGCAGATTGATCAGAACTTGATCGCTCGTAATCGTCTGATTGCCTATCACGGCGGGCCTGAAGCTGCCCCCTACGATATGTTGCGGACAAAGATGATTCAGCAACTTCAGTCCAACGGCTGGCGGCGCATCGCCCTGACATCCCCGTACAGCGGATGTGGTAAAAGCACGGCGGCCGCAAATCTTGCCTTTAGTCTGAGCCGACAGAAGGACCTGCGTACAATCGTCATTGATTTTGATATGCGACGCAGAGGGTTGGCCGAAATCCTGCGGCAGACCGGCAATCACAGCATGTCCGATGTCATTAATGGAAACATTTCGTTTGAACAGCATGCGCTGCGCCATGGTGAAAATGTAATCTTTGGATTGAACTATTCGTCAACACGCAATCCAGCCGAGATTCTGCAAAGCCGGGCCATGATCGAAACACTGGAACAAATCGAAGCAGAGTACCAGCCGGATATCATGCTGTTCGATACTCCGCCGCTGATGGCCAGCGACGACAGCCACGGGTTCCTGAAGAACGTTGACTGTGCCCTGCTATTGGGTGCCGCCGAAGAAACCAGCGTGGACCATGTTGACCTGGCCGAACAGCAACTGGCAGAGCTGACGAAGGTCATGGGCATCGTGCTGAACAAATGTCGCTATATCAGCGAGGCTTTCGGCTATGAGTACGGCTCGTACTGATCCGGCTCCGACGGATGCGGTCATTATTCCCCATTACAACGACCCTGATAGACTGGAACGATGCCTGCGGGCGTTGATGGAGAACGACACCACCGAAACAGAAATCGTGGTTGTAGACAACGCGTCTCCGGTCTCGTTGGACGAGGTGAAGCTGGCCTTTCCTGATGTGCGGTTCATCACTGAAACCCAGAAGGGCGCGGCGCATGCACGAAACAAGGGTATTGCCGCAACCACAGCGCCAAGGTTGTTTTTCATAGATGCCGATTGCGTTCCAGCGCCTGACTGGCTGACGGTCGGCCGCGCAATCGCCAACCGGGCTGACCTTGTCGGGGGCCGAGTTGACGTGTTTGACGAAACCCCACCACCGCGCAGCGGGGCCGAGGCGTTCGAGGCCGTTTTTGCATTCAATTTCCGCAGATATATCGAGGTTCAGGGGTTTTCCGGTGCAGGCAATCTGCTGACGCGCCGCGACGTGTTCGACGCGATCGGCGGGTTTATAAACGGTATATCGGAAGATCAGGAATGGACCATGCGTGCTGTCGCGCGAGGTTATAGTCTGGTGTACGAGGATCGGTTTCGTGTCAAACATCCGTCAAGACAAGATTGGTTCGCGCTCAGGACGAAATGGCGACGCATGACGCAGGAAGCGTATCAGTTGAACGGAACCGGAGGCAAAGCACGCCTGAGATGGGCAATTCGCGGATTGGCAATGCCTGCCAGTGCCATGGTACATACGCCAAAGGTTCTGGCCAGCAGCAGACTGAATTCAACCGGTGAAACCTTGCGAGCTATTGCCACTCTTATCCGGCTCAGGTGTACACGAATGGTCTGGATGCTGCGCCAGGCCGCCGGTGGCTCCATCTGAACGAGGTCCGGTAAGTAAGCACGGCTTAAATTTACCATAACATTGATTCCACGTCTTGAAACATGCGTTACACCCGCATTTGGTCCCCGCTTGGCTCCAAAAGGCTTAACGTTATTTTTTTGACGTACTCGGAACAGTCTCGGTCTGAGCGCACAATTGTTTAGCCCAGCTTTGGTAACTGGTTCTGAAACATGGCTCATACAACCGGAAACCACAAAAACCGCAGAGCGCGCATATTTATCCTTCGTCCCCCTCTAAATTTCGTGTAGCCTCAACCGCGATGTACATACTGAGTGCAGGCGCTCAAATTTGCAGCCGAATTATTTGTTTTATTCGTTTGTAGTGCCTGATCGTTTTAGAAAACCGACGCGAAGCAATACCGGTCGGATTATAACTGCAGAGAGCGCTGATGAACGCGTCTGATTTTGATCCCAACGACATGCATCTAACCGCCAAGCGGATTCTGGTTACGGGTGGCGCAGGCTTTCTCGGCTCGCACCTGTGCGAGGCCCTGCTGAAACAAGGGCACGAGGTTTTGTGTGTCGACAATTTTTTCACGGGTCGGCGCGGAAACCTGCACCACCTGCTACAAAACCCCCGCTTCGAGGTCATGCGCCATGACGTGACCTTTCCGCTGTATGTTGAAGTGGATGAGATTTACAATCTGGCCTGCCCGGCCTCTCCGTTCCATTACCAGCACGATCCGGTCCAGACGACCAAGACGGCTGTGCATGGTGCGATCAATATGCTGGGACTGGCCAAGCGGGTCGGTGCTCGAATTCTGCAGGCTTCGACGTCCGAGATTTACGGCGATCCGCAAATTCACCCGCAAACCGAGGATTACGTCGGCCACGTCAATCCGATCGGACCGCGTTCATGTTATGATGAGGGCAAACGCTGTGCCGAGACGTTGTTCTTTGACTATTACCGCCAGCACAACCTGCCGATCAAAGTGGCGCGGATCTTCAACACCTACGGGCCGAACATGCATCCCGATGATGGGCGTGTCGTATCCAATTTTATCATGCAAGCCCTGAACGGAGAGCCTATCACCATTTACGGTGACGGCAGTCAGACCCGGTCCTTCTGCTATGTATCCGATCTGATTGACGGGCTGATTAAGCTGATGGAATCCTCTGATGATGTGACCGGGCCGATTAACCTGGGCAATCCGGTGGAATTGAGCATTCGTGAGCTGGCCGAGTCAGTGATCCGCCAGACCGGCTCGAACTCTGAGCTGGTGCAGCGCCCGTTGCCGCCAGACGACCCAATCCAACGCCAGCCGGATATCACGCGAGCCCAGGAACAGCTGGGGTGGTCACCTCACGTACCGCTGGAAGAAGGGCTGGAAGCAACAATCGCCTATTTCCGGCGCATAGCTGTGGCGGCGGAGAGCGCTGTAGAACGGATATGAACGTATCGGTTTCCTCTGATAGGCCATCTTGGCGAATTGGAGGATTTCTGCTGCTTGCCGCGGCGGTGCTTGCCTGTTTGTCCGTGCTTTTGATAAATGGCGGGCCTCTCTACTACTTCGACACCGGCAGTTATATTCGACAGGGCAACGTGGCGCTGAACAGTTTGCTGCCAACAATAAGCGAGAGCGGCAGCGCAGGTGGAAGTAGCGCTGCGGATCAGGACAATACCGCAACCGGATCCCGGTCACTGATCTATGGCATTGTCATGGCCCTCTTTTTTCGCGCGGGCGCCCTTATTGCCGTTCCAATCTTTCATATGGCTGGCATATTTCTGGTTGTTTGGCTTCTGGCACGGACGACAAACCGCACTCTGGAAGAGGCCCGCAGCACATCTTTGCTGACCACAGTGCCGCTTCTGGTTGCGGCTCTTTCCTCATTGCCGTTTTACATCGCCTATATGATGCCGGACATATTTGCGCCGGTTTTGCTGATCGTAATCGCTGCGCTGACGGCGGTCGGTCGCACAATGCGAGGCTGGGAACTTTTTGTGATGTCAGGTCTGGCTGTGTTTTCCGTCATTTCACACCCGTCACATCTGGCAATCGCTGGGCTTATGGTGCCTTTTGTGATCCTGGCCGCCCTATTCATGAAAGCACGGGGGCGATGGCGGGCAGTGATATTGCTTGTGATCGTGCTTGCGATTGCAGTGGCCGAGCGCAAAGCCTTTCAGATCGCGGTGGAAACCAAAACAAACAAAGAAGTCGTCTATACACCCCACATCACCGCGCGGCTGATTGTAGATGGGCCGGGCATGGACTACCTGAACGACGCCTGCCCCGACACAAACATACCGACATGCGCCCTGCACGAGGCCCTTTCATGGTCTGATGATCCCTATCGGTTGACTGTGTCGCATATCATTTTCGAGCGCTCGCCCAAGCTTGGATCATTCCGGCTTATGTCAGCAGAAGACCAGAAGAAGGTTGCACGTTCCCAGCGTGACTTCGCCAAGGCTGTGTTTCTTTCCCGTCCCATTGCCACATCTTGGGCCCTGGCCAAGAATGGTTATCGCCAAATTTTGCGTGACAGCGTTTGGATGACAATCCCGACAGAGCAGGCGCTTGACAACGCTCGCCATCTTGCACGGTTAGACGACTCTCAACTGCATCTGATTCAAGGCGGCCTGCTGTCCAAGGATCGCGGTTGGCTTACGCCGGTTAATGCGCTGCACGGCTTTATCTATGCCGTTTCGTTTGCTGTTATCGTGGTCTTTTTGCTGACCCCGCGCAGCGTGCCGCGCGATATCAAGCTATTTGCCCTATTCATCCTGATAGGAATTGCGGTCAATGCGCTGGTTTGTGGTGGGGTGTCACAGCCAGCGGACCGATATGGCGCTCGCGTGATGTGGTTGCTTCCGTTCACTGCAGCCTTTCTTCTTATCATAAGGTGGCCCCCTGCCCTGCGCGCCGCCACCAAAAGGGATTTGTGATGTCGGATCATTCATTGTCCATTAGTGTCGTTATGCCCGCCTACAATGCCGAGCATATGTTGCCCCGCGTTCTGACCCCGCTGATTGAATTGCTGAATGTCGGACAGGTGCAGCAGGTTCTGGTTGTGGATGACCAGTCCCCAGACGGAACGGCCGCGCTTGCACACGAGATGGGGGCGACGGTCCTGACAACACCGGTCAATGGTGGGCCGGGCGCAGCCCGCAACCTGGCTGCGCAGCACGCCACGGGCGATATACTATGGTTCGTCGATTCCGACGTCATCGCCTGGCCCGACGGCCCGGAACATATCCGCCGCGCCATGTCCGAAGATAATGTCGCTGCCGTTTTCGGCTCGTATGATGATGCACCGGACGGGCAGTCCTGGTTTTCGCGCTATAAAAACCTTTTGCACCGTTATCACCACCAACGCGCACGGCGCGAGGCCCAAACTTTCTGGGCTGGGTGCGGTGCCATCCGGCGCGACGTTTTCCTTGAGGTCGGCGGGTTCGACGTCAAAACCTATGAGGTCCCGTCGATTGAAGATATCGAGCTGGGGTATCGGATTGCCAATGCTGGCTACCGCATCCTTGTCGAGCCGCAGTTGCAGGGCAAACATCTGAAGGTCTGGACCATGCGCAACAGCCTGACCACTGACATCTATTGCCGCGCACTGCCCTGGGCCCGGCTGATGATTTCACGCGAAGGGCTGACAGACGATCTGAACACCTCGATGGCCGAACGGGTTCGGGCCGCGATTGCTGGTCTGCTGTTGTTGTCGGTTCTGGCCCTGCCCTTCTGGCCGGGTGCATGGGCCCTGCCTTTGCTTTTGCTAGTGGCGGCTTTGGTCGCCAATTTCGATCTGGTGCGCACGATGGCCGGGCATGGTGGGGCATGGTTTGCCTTTAAATGCCTACTGTATCACCAAGTGTATTACGTCTATTCGGCCACGATCTATGTCTGGTGCCTGTTCGAGTATCACGTTCTGGGGCAAAAGCAGAAACTCCATGTCACCCGAAACTGAAATTTCGGGCCCTGCGGCACGGATGCCGGATTTCCTAATCCTTGGCGCCGCGCGGGCCGGTACAACGGCGCTGTACAGCCATCTGCGGCAAAACCCGAGTATCTTCATGCCGTCCGCCAAAGAGCCCAATTTCTTTGCTTTCGAGGGCGAAGCCTTGAATTTCTCTGGGCCGGGCGCGGACTATGTCAACAACTCGGTCACGCAGATCGCCGACTATCATGCCCTGTTTTCCGATGCGCCAGTGGAGGCGGTCTGCGGAGAAGCATCCCCGCTATATCTTTATGCACCCAAGGCGCCTGAACGCATTCATCGCCGTATTCCCCGGGTGCGTATGGTGGTTATTCTGCGAAATCCAATAGATCAGGCCTTGTCCCATTACCTTTATGCGGTAAAGCAACGGATCGAACCGCTCGAGGATTTTTCCGCTGCATTGGACGCCGAAAACGAACGGCTTGCCGCAGGTTGGCAACCCCTGTTTGGGTATTCGCGCTTTCCGCTCTATGCACAGCAATTATCGCGCTATTTCAAGCTTTTCGACCGCAGCCAATTCCTGATCCGAACCTACGAAGAATTTCAGGACGATCCGAAAGACGTCATCGACAGCATCACTGCATTCATCGGGGCCGATACAAGCTTCCAATCTGACCTGTCATCGCGGGTAAATGCCGGCGGCGTGCCGCGCAGCCGTCTGTTTCAGGATTTCCTGATGAAACCCAACCCGATCACCGGAATGATCGCCCGTGTCATGTCACAGGAACTGCGCTGGAAAATCAGGGATCGCCTGTCCCAATTCAACCTCAAACGCGAGGTGGAAATGCCAGACCGCGCACGCGCGATCCTGCGTGAAAGGTTGCTGCCGGAAATCGAAGATTTGGAACATCTGTTGGACCGCGATCTAAGCTCCTGGCGAGCCTGATCGCACTTCTGGCAACAATTCCCCCAAATCCAGCAGAATGTGCATGCCGTACTTGTCGTTTTGCATTTCTGCCAAGGTGCAACCACCAATACTTTGATTTTGAGCAGCATGCTTTAGAATAGCCCTGTGTTTTATGGGCTGTTGTCCGGTCGATCGCAATTAGTACCGGGCGACGGTGATTTAGTGGTGACAGTTTTTTATGGACGACATTGACAGAGCAACAGCTTCGTCGCGAATGACACCGGACAGCAATGCGCGACGATTGTTCATCAGCCCCGTTATTGCACGGCGCGTTACCCTTTGTCTTTCGCTGCTTATGTTTGCCTTGGCGTTGGCTTATCTGCTGCTGAAGATCACGCAACTGTCTGCCCTTCCCGCAGGGTATGATTTCCGGTTCATCTGGGTGGCGGGTGACATGTGGCACAGTGGCATAAACCCCTACGGCCCGACGTTTTTGGCGCATGGCGAAGCAAATATTGAGGTCGGACATGTCCCGGTTCTGTGGCCTTACCCACCGACTTGGTGGATTTTTGCCGCGCCTTTGGGGGCGCTGGATTTGAACACTTCGAGTGTCGTCTGGAATATCTTCGGTCTGGTGATCGTCATCGCAATTTGCGGCATGTTGACCAGCGCTTTTACCACCGCATTTCCGGGGCGCGCCCAGATGATCGGCGAGTTCACGGGAGGTCAGGTTTTTTTCCCGCTTTTCAGTGTGGTGTTCTTTCTTTTAGCGATCCTCGAAGCTACCGCGATCCTGTTTTCCGTTGGTCAGACGACTCTGATCGCAGGGCTTGGCATTGCCGTTATGCTGTGGAGCCGCGTCGGCGGACGCCTCTTTTTCGAAGCCATCGGTTTGACGCTGGTACTGCTCAAACCGCAGATCGGAGCGCCTTTTGTGGTCCTATACCTGTTGTTTGATGCGCACTCTCGGAAAGTGGTTTTGATGGCCGTGCTTCTTTCCGCCCTGCTGACAGTGCCGCCGCTTTTGGTCGCTCCAAGTACCATTTTGGATTTCTTTCAAAATCTGGCTGCTTATGACGGTTTTACAATTGCCAACCTTCCACAATCCATGACGGGTCTGCGGCTGATCATTTGGGAGGTTACGGATCGTGATATCGGTAGCTCTGTGGCCACGATCATCACGCTCGTGATCATTGTGGTGCTGTGTCATGGCCCTACCCGGCTGACGCGCGCCTGCGACGCCAACAAACATAGCTGGCAGATCTTCGGATTGGCCTGCGCAGCTATCGTCGCGCTGGCGCCGCTGCATATATATGATTTTGTGCTGTTGGCCTCCCCGCTGACGCTGCTGTTCAGGGGGCGGATCGTCAGCACTCTGTTCGCCGGGCTTGGCGCATTGCTGATCTGGCGATCGGAAAACCTTGTCGATATCTGGGCCTTCCATGTGGACGGGGTCGAGATCTTTCCAAGCTCGCGTTTGGCAACCATTGGCGCCTTGCTGTTTTTAATAGCGGTCGTTGATACAGTTCTGCAGCTGAACAGACAGAAGGCCAGCGCTTCAAACCAGTCTTCGCGCGCATGACTGTTTTTCTAAAATCATCGCCTGCGCCGTCTCGTCCGTGGCGCATTGCGCTTGCTGGGTTTGCCGGGCTGGTCGCAGTGCTGATACTTGTTTTTTCAGTACAGAGTGCCTTGCCCGGCATCCGCGATCTGGCGCAATGGTGGATGCTGATGGTCGCGCTAGCGCTGACCCTCTTTTCCGTTTTTGTTTTGTGGGATCTGACGCTATCGGGTTTGATGCTGCTGCTTTTGTTTGTGGGCGGGGCATCGCAGCTTTATGTGACCCAACCGCTTTGGTACCCGGCGCTACGCCTCCCGCCCAGAACGACCATCGAAATGGCGATGTATGCCATAATTTTCGGACAGGGCGCCCTTTCGGCTTTTGTGTTGTTTAGAAATTCTAGTGACAGCAAACTCTCTCAGGTTATCAGCGATTTGGGCGTAAAACGCACTGCTCTGTTCCTTTTGCTCAGCGGTGCGTTCACCATACCGATCCTCGACCATCTTCGCCAAAACGAAATCGACGTCTATTTCATTCAGCTTGCGGCGGGGCTGATCCTTGTGGTCATCAACCTGGTGACGGTGATCGCATTGGCTGCCACCTTGCCCAGAGGGGTTACTCTGCCCGCGGGATGGCGATGGGCAGGCTGCATGGCCACTGTTTTTCTGATTGCGACATTGGTGCTGGAATGGTTGGCCTTTGAACGGGTGCCGCATGTTCAGGATGAGCTTGCCTATATGTTTCAGGCCAAGACCTATGCGAGTGGCGCCCTTTATGTGCCGGCACTGCCGGAAGGTCCCCGCGCAGCTTTTGAGTTTTATCTGCTAGATCATCATAACGGGCGCTGGATATCGGTCTTCACGCCCGGATGGCCTGCATTTCTGGCGGTGGGAGTTTTTTTTGGAGTGCCCTGGTTGGTGAACCCAATTCTGGGCACTGCGTCCATCTTTCTGGCGCAGGGGGTGATGCAACGGTTAACAAATGCCCGTACGGCCAGCATCAGCACTCTGATCCTGGCGACCTCCCCCTGGTTCATCGCGATGTCGGCGTCACTGATGTCCCATACATTCGCCCTGTTTCTTGTCTTGCTGGCCTGGCTTTTGATCCTTCGCGCCGAAGAAGGTGAATTGAAACGGGCCGTTCTACTGGTGTTTGTGGCCGGCTTGGCACTGGGTTGGTTGTTCCTGACCCGCAACCTTGACGGCCTGTTGCTTGGAATTCTGACGGGTCTGTTTCTGTTGTGGCGCGGAGGTGCCTTACGCCATCCCCTGACTGTACTCAGCTACAGCGTGGGATGCGTGGCAACCGGAAGCCTTATCTTTTTCTATAATTACTACTTCACTGGCGACCCGCTGTTGACAACATTATCAGACTATTATCAACGAACCTGGGTTGATGGATCCAACGCCTTTGGGTTTGGCCAAAACATAGGCTCCCCAGAAGGCTGGGGCCACATGGAACTGCGCCCGCATGAACATTCCCCGTTTGAAGGTCTGGTCAACACGCTGACCAATATCAGCGCGCTTCATACCGATTTCATGGGTTGGGGGATCGGGTCGCTCGTATTTGTCTGGATCTTGCTGATCTATGGCCGCATCAACGCCACGGACCGGATGATGCTTGCGATCATTATCGTCGTAGCGGGTGCACACGCCCTTTATTGGTTCGTAGCCAGCTTCTACGTGGGCCCACGATATTGGTTCATGATGATCGCTCCCCTGGTGTTCCTGAGTGCCAGAGGAGTTCTGGAAACTGGCATCCGATTGGAAACCATTGGCCTTTCGTCAGCTTCGGACAAACTTAACGCCGTGCTTATTATTCTGTGTTTGTTTTCAGTGACAGTATTTTTGTCCTACCGAGGCGTCACAAGATATCACGAGCATCGTACCTATGATGACCACTATCGCTATCTGTCGCTGCCTGACACGGAAGGTCTTGTCCAACCGCTGGTCTTAATCAATCCGAAAAGCCAAATTGCTTCGGCACTGTTCTTCAATGATCCTTCGTTTCCCTTGGACGAGCCGGTTTTCGCAAAGGATCTGGGAGGCACAGCGAATGACGCCGTGACTAAGGCTTTTCCGGGACGCCCCACCCTGTATTACGACGAGCGCGAAGAGACGTTTTCTCGGAAATAGACATTTCGCATGGGGCCGATTTGATTATCTTAGGCCCAATAGCTTTGCAATATCCCAGACCTGACGTGGAGAGGTTTGTGCTCCGCGACCGAAGATTGTTTCCCGAGGCACTTTGTAAATGGGTGCAATGCTCACCGGGACGTCTGCATTGCTAAAATCTTCTTCATAGGTGGGCAAATGATCAGTCACCAAAACCCTACCTTCCACGGCTTCGCCCAATCGAATTTCATCGGGCGCCAAAGCCTCAGTTTCCAAACGGACAAAGTAAGTAGGCGTGACATTGGCTGGAACCGGCATCTGTGCGTACACATAGACCGAGACAGTTCCCGCTAAGTATTGGTCCTGCAATTCGACATCTGACCAACCAGGGGGAAAGGCCTTCCTTATCAGAGCTGGCGTAATCCGGATCTCCTCAAGGTCAAAAAACGGGTCAGCGTCGATTTCAATCGCGATACGCTGCCCCAAATCGCGGGTCACTGTAAATGGGCGCAAAGTCGTAGGCCAACTCAGCCAAGTACTGACAGCAAGCCCTGCCAACGCCATCACAAAGGCTGAGGCCGGCGCTGCCTGAACCGGGCGCAACCGCCAGAAGACAATCAGCGGCAACAGAACAGCCGGTGCAAAATGGTGCGGCAGAATACGATAAGCCTGAACATAGAAGAACAGAACGTACCCTACAGTCATGAGTGTCAGCGTTCTGGAAAACGTATCCTGCCAGCGCCAGGCCAAAAGCGCTAGTCCAGGCAAAAGCCCGCCGGGCAGAAGCCAGAACAGAAACCGCTGCGTATCGAATATAGTCACATAGCGCAGACGACGCAGAATTGACCCCGTGCTGAATTCACCGGATACCCCCGTCACACCCGTTTTTGCCAGTATGGCCAAAGAGAAAGAACCTAGGATCACAATCGCCAGGGCTATCAACACTCCTACGATCACCTGCTTAATGGGTTGAAACCAGTTCAAAAGCAGGTGCGCCAATAGAAAGAACCCTATCAGCAGAATACCGTTTGGTGCGGAGCAAAGAGCTAGCGTTGACACAACCGCCATCCAACCGAAATTCTGGTCGCGGAAGAACAAGATGTACCCCAGAACTCCCAATAAAATGGGCGGTTCGCGCGTCATTGGCATGGCAATATCGGCAAAATATGGATTGTAGGATGGATTAAACGCCATCACGAAAGAAAACAGAACCAAGGCTGCGCCCAATCCTAAAACAGACCAAACATCGGTGCGGTTATTTGGTGAACGGATAAAAGCCAGCATCACCCCGAATAAAATCGACACGCCAGGCAGGTAAGCAAACCGAAGAGCCGCTTCGGACGACCCAAAAACACGAAGGAAGCTGGTTTGCAGAAATACCTCGGTCATCATTTTCGGATTTGGGTAACCGGTCATTGAACCAGCATCCAAAGGCCAAAACGGCAGTCCCCGAGAAATGAACAGAATAGCGCTCAGCAAGCTGTGCGCCCCATCGTCATTGAGAGCTTCCCAATAGAATTTGGGTGACAGCAACAGCAGAACAAATAAGGGAAGCAGAACCATACCGGCCACGTCCCATCCCCGGCCCCGGAAGATGTCCTGCGCAGGCCGTTTGATGGTTAAGGCAGCCCCGGGCAGGCAAAGCAGAACGATCAGCACGAGGAAAGCTGTTCCTGTCATCGGGATACCGCTGACAGCCTGCACAATAGCCGCAATCGTAGGTACGCCAAAAAGGGAAAGCGTAAAACCTTTCAACAGAAAATGTTCAAAACGGTCTTCGGGTCGAGCAATACCCAGCGCTAATAGCAGACCGGGGGTGACAATAAGTATCGACGCCGACAATGCCACCAGAGGCGCCCAGACATACAAAAAAAACGCATCCTTGGCGATAAAATAGGGGGACGGCCCCTCTGCGAATGCAACTTTTGCTGCAATCTGACCTGCTATGTTCTGTCCCATCCAGACGATGCCGACCAGAATTGCCAGCAAACCAAGATAAAAAAATTGCTTCATAGTTCTGGTCATTCAATCATTTCGAACTCTAAGAATTGTTGGTCCAAAAAGTCCGGCACAAACCAAGCGGGCTCGAAGCTCATCCGCTCATTCGAGTGCGGTTTCCTTTCTCAAACGCGGTTTCAGACCCTTTATTTCGAGGCTTTGACTCGAATTCTTCGTGGTAGGACCGTTCGACATTAACATCCCAAACGTCGTTTTCCTCGCCCAAAATATTGCGCGCGGCATACATGGCGGACAACATCGAATGGTCCTGATTGTTGTAACGATGCAGGCCATTGCGGCCGACGGTCTGAAAATTCTCAAACGTCTTCAGCCAATCACTGACAATATCCAGCGCTTCTTTGTAGTCGCCATCATAAACCGGATAGGCCTTAGGTTGCCTGATCACTGTAAAATCGATGACATCGCTTGCCTTGGCCAAACCCAACTGTTCCAGTTCCTGACCGGCCAATTCTTTGAGGTCCGCGTCTGACGACGACCACAGCCCGTCACCCTTCTGGCAGAAATACTCCATTCCGATGGACGAAGTGTCCTGGTTGGGCAGCATTTCCTTGGACCAGGCGCGGAAATTCTGGATGCGCCCGACCTTTACCTTGGGACTATGGATATAAATCCAGTTGTCCGGGAAAGGATCGGCGTGATCGAGCATCAAAGTCACGATCAGGAAATCGCGGTATCTCAGGCGATCGGCGGCCTCGACAACCTCTGGCGGCGGCGGCGGATCAAATGCATGGATCAGATCGCGCACGGCCATCGAGTTGATGAACTCTTCGCCCTCTACCCGTTCGGTCGTTTTGTCGCCATTTTCGTCCCAATGACGCACATCAATCGACGTCACGCGGTTGCCGTCGCGATTGACCTGCACCACTTCGGAATGTGTCTCAACACTGCCGCCCCTTTCCCGGATCAGATCGCGGGTTTTTTCCCACATCATACCGGGGCCAAGGCGGGGATACTGAAATTCTTCAATCAAGCTGGCGGTGTCATTGGCACCGGAAATCGCGTTCCAGACCGCCTTGGGCAAAGACAGGTTCTTGATCCGCTGTGCAGCCCAGTCCGCCCGAATTTCTGACGGCGGAATTCCCCAGACCTTTTTGGTGTAGCTGTGGAAGAAATGTAAATATAACCGCCCGCCAAAGCGGTTGATGACCCATTCTTCAAAGGTATCTTCTTGTTTTTTAGGCCGGATTTTCCATTTCACGAAGCTGCCGATGATCTTATAGGTCTCATAGGGGCCTATATTGCCAAGGGCGTTGAAGATACGCAGCGGGTAATCATAAAACTTGCCGCGATAGAAAATGCGGCTCAGGCGTTGCACGGTGATGAAATCATCTCCCATCACATCGTGCCACATATCTTCAACCTCGCGCACCTTGGTAAAAAACCGGTGCCCTCCGATATCAAAACGGTAACCATTGAAAGTTTCAGTGCGTGAAATGCCGCCAACCATGTCCGAGGCCTCAAAGACCTGTGGAACATGCGTGTCACTAAGTTTCTGAAGCTCGTGGGCTGCAGTCAACCCGGCAGGCCCGCCACCGATAATTACGACAGGAACGGTATCTTTTTGCAAATGACTAACACCCGTATACTCGAAAAAAACTGACTACAAACTACTAGAGGTTATCACCATTTCATAACAAATTCCTAATGACTGGTCCAAATAATATGCCCAGGCCTTTCACGTACCCAATCCGTATCCGGCAAAATGCAATCTGTGCTGCCATGACTTTGGGCTGCCGATCCCACAGGCAGGCACTGCGCCAGATCGCGTGCATTAACAGCAGACCTCTCGGAAAAATGCTGCCCGATGTCGGGATGGACGTCGCAAAAAAAAGTTTCGACGCCACCAGCCAACAGGTTGAGTTACATGAACTATTTCGTCAGGCCCTGATCTGCACATGAATTTCTTTCGCCTGTGCTGGGAAAACTTTAGGTCTGGTCGCAATTAAGCGCGCCATCCTACGGCATCAAAAGAACAGCCCGAACGAAGAAAAGGACAAGAGTGGTGTTGTCGCAACTTCGCTTCCGTCCAAAATTCCGAATCAACAATACACCCCGTTTTCCTTCATTGTGTGCTTTTGAGGGTCAGTTGTGCTGCGATGGCCAAGTGCCGAACCTGACTATCCACTGAATCTTGACACGGGCAACGTGCTCCCGCCTACTGCATGTAGGTGTTTATTGAGAACAAGGTCGTCGCTGGCTGACGTTCGTAGTTAACGATTGATGGCTGACCCCTTATTGGAGAGGGAGCAATTTTATGAAGTGCGTTATTCTGGCTGGTGGTTTCGGAACAAGGCTCAGCGAAGAGACCGTCAGGATACCAAAGCCTATGGTCGAGATCGGAGACAAACCGATCATCTGGCATATCATGAAGATCTACGCTGCCCACGGGGTCACGGATTTCATCGTCTGTCTTGGCTACAAGGGTTATGTGATCAAGGAGTACTTTGCGAATTTCTTTCTGCACAGTTCGGACGTCACCATTGATCTGGCTAATGGCGGCCTTGAAATCGCGAACAGCAGATCGGAACCCTGGCGCGTGACGCTGGTCAATACCGGTCAGGACAGCCAGACCGGCGGGCGGCTTCGCCGGGTCATGCATCTGCTCAAGGATGAAGAGGCCTTTTGCATGACCTACGGGGACGGGGTCGGAAATGTCGATATTAGCGCACTGATCGCGTTCCACAAAAACCACGGCAGACGCGCAACGCTGACTGCGGTGGTCCCACCGGGACGCTTTGGGGCATTGGAACTGGACGGCGACCGGATCGACCGTTTCGCCGAAAAGCCGGGGGGCGATGGCGGGTTTATCAACGGCGGGTTCTTCGTATTGAATCCATCGGTCGGTGAATTGCTGCATGGAGATAGTGAGATTTGGGAGCGCGCCCCGCTTGAGTCCTTGGCTGCAGACGGTGATCTGATGGCGTTCCGCCACAGAGGGTTCTGGCAACCGATGGACACACTCCGCGACCGCCGCCAGCTTGAAGAGCGTTGGCAGGAAGACAACGCCCCATGGAAGGTCTGGGAATGACCCTAAGGCTTTCTCCGAAAATCATCCTGCTGGGCAATCTGGGCTATATCGGTCCGATTGTGGCCGCCACTTTGCGGAAATCCTGGCCCAACGCCAACTTGATCGGGGTCGATCCCGGGTTTTTCTCGGACCGGCTCACCACACATAATGCGTGGCCCGAACGGTTTCTGAACCAGCAGATCATTGCTGATATCCGCGACATCGATTCCTCGTTGTTCCAAGGGGCCGATGCAGTTGTTGCGTTGGCGGCGGTTTCAAATGACCCGATGGGTGCGCGGTTTGAAACCGTCACCACGGAAATCAATCAGGACGCCATTGTACAGACCGCACATCTGGCTGCCGAAGCCGGGGTATCGCGGTTTGTCTTTGCCTCCAGCTGTTCCGTATATGGATTTGCCGAGGGCGATGCGCGGTCCGAGGATGCACCATTGAATCCACTGACAGCCTATGCCCGCAGCAAAATCGGAACCGAGCGGGCGCTAGAGGCCATGAACACGCCAGGAATGCTGCGCACTGCGCTGCGCTTTGCCACCGCTTGCGGGCCATCGCCCCGGCTGCGGCTTGATCTAGTGTTAAACGATTTTGCCGCTTGCGCCGTCACTGCAGGTAAGATCACTGTGCTGAGTGACGGCAGCCCATGGCGGCCGCTCATCGACGTGCGTGACATGGCCCGAGCCATCGAATGGGCAATCAACCGGACCGAAGATGCCGGTGGCCAATGGTTGGCAGTCAATGCCGGATCGGATGCGTGGAACTATCAGATCCGCGATCTCGCGCAGGCCGTGGCTGAAGCCGTGCCAGGGGCCAGCTATTCAATCAATCCCGATGCTGCCCCTGACAGCCGTTCGTATAAGGTCGACTTTTCGCTGTATAAGCAATTGGCGCCCGAACATCAGCCCGTCCAGACGCTTAGGGGTACGATCGCCGATCTGCTGCACTTGTTGAATGAAATCCATTTTAAAGACCCCGATTTCAGGTCCTCACCGCTGATGCGACTGAAAGCGCTGGAAGAACATATCCACAATGGCGTGCTGAGCGAGGACCTGCGCTGGAGGATGCCGCAATGACACAACCTATTTGCAGACACTGTGCCGCACCGCTGAGCCAAACATTGGTCGATCTCGGGCTGTCGCCACTGGCCAATTCCTATGTACCGCCCGAACGCGCGAACACAGCCTGCCCGCGTTACCCGCTGCATGCCTGGGTTTGCAACGATTGCTATTTGGTTCAGGTCGAAGATGCGGTGCCCGCTGACGAAATTTTCAATGCCGATTACGCGTATTTCTCTAGCTATTCAGACAGTTGGCTGGCTCACGCCAAAGCATATGTCGACAACATGGTCGACCGCCTTCATCTGGGCCCGGATGATCTGGTAATCGAAATCGCCTCGAATGATGGGTACCTGCTGCAATATTTTGTCGAAAAGGGTATTCCGGTGCTGGGCATCGAACCCTCGGGTAGCGTAGCAGCCGCCGCCGAAGAAAAAGGCGTGCGCACGCTTGTCGATTATTTCGGCGAAACACTGGCCCAGAAGGTCGCCGCAGCCGAGAAACCACCGGCACTGATCGCCTCGGCTAACGTTCTGGCCCACGTGCCTGACATCAACGATTTCGTCGCCGGAATCGCCACTTTGCTAACTGGTGACGCGGTCTATACTGTCGAATTTCCGCATCTTCTGAACCTGATCAACGAAGTGCAGTTCGACACGATTTATCACGAACATTATTCCTATCTGTCGCTGTTGGCGGTCGAAAAGATTTTTGCCAAAGCCGGTCTGCGCGTGTTCGATGTCGAGGAACTGCCCACTCATGGCGGCTCGTTGCGGGTATTTGCCTGTCTTGAAGGGGCCAGCCACCCAGAAGGACCGGGCCTTGCCAAGGTCCGCGCTGACGAAGCGGCGGCGCAATTCGACCGCCCCGAGGGCTATATGAACTTTACCGGCCAGGTCGAGGCGGTGCGCGACGGGCTGCTTGCCTTCCTGCGCGAGGTCGCGGCCCGCGGTGATACCATCGCCGCGTATGGGGCGGCTGCCAAAGGCAATACATTACTGAACTATGCCGAGATCGGGCCCGACCTGATTTCATATTGTGTGGATCGCAACCCGGCCAAGCAGAACACGCTTTTGCCCGGCAGCCACATTCCTGTACACGGGGTCGAGGCGCTGCGCGAGACACCACCCAATTATGTTTTGATCCTGCCCTGGAACATCCGGGACGAAGTCATCGATCAATTGGCCGATCTCAAGGCCTGCGGCACCCGGTTCGCAACAGCCGTGCCAGAGGTCAGGATCAGCTAATGGCACGGGTTCTGCTGAGCGGAGCAACCGGTTTGATCGGCCGTG
The DNA here is from genome assembly GCF_056539625.1 of Ruegeria sp. BA12. Taxonomy (NCBI): domain Bacteria; kingdom Pseudomonadati; phylum Pseudomonadota; class Alphaproteobacteria; order Rhodobacterales; family Roseobacteraceae; genus Ruegeria; species Ruegeria sp. BA12. Next base: position 310,658 of record NZ_JBQFVF010000003.1, on the reverse strand, counting down.
CGACAGCATCGGCTTTGGCAGGGGCAGGCCATGAAGTCGTGACACTGGGCCGGAACCCGGGCAGCGACATCATCTGCAATCTGCTGAACCCCATCGCCACAACAACAGCCCTTGAAACAGCCCAAGCCAGCCATCTGGTTCATCTGGCATGGCATGACGGGCCGCGCGATCGCTGGGTTTCTTCGGCCAATCTGAATTGGATGGCGGCCACGTTGCATCTGGTGCAGGAATTTGCACGCATAGGCGGCCAACGCGCGGTCTGCGCAGGAAGCTGTGCCGAATATGACTGGTCTGAGGCGACCCTGACAGAAACAAGCCCATTGCGACCCCGCACGCTTTACGGGGCGGCCAAGGCCGGGACCAGTCTGGCGTTGTGCAAAGGGCAAGACGCGCTTGGCCTTTCGCTGGCCTGGGCCCGCATCTTTTTCGTTTACGGGCCGGGCGAGCCGCCAGGGCGGCTGCTTGGGGATCTGATTTCAAACCTTCGTGCGGGTCAGCCGGTGAAGTGTACCGATGGGCTGCAAAAGCGTGACTTTCTGCATGTCGACGATCTGGCCCGCGCGTTGTCGCGCCTATTGGACACCGATGAGGTCGGTGCGGTCAATGTTGCCAGCGGCACCGCAATCGCGGTGCGGGACCTGATTGCAGAGGTCGCAACCCAGATGCATCACACCGATCTGGTCCAATTGGGCGCAATTGCGCGAGCCCCGGACGATCCGGACCTGTTGGAGGCGGACGTGACCCGGTTGCGCAACAAGGTCGGTTTTATACCGCAGCATAACTTGAATTCGGGGGTGGCAGATATTCTGCGCGCCGAAGGGAGGGCATTGTGAAAAAATTGCTTGCCCCCCGACGAAATTCCTTCATGCGCTTTGTGTTGGTCGGAATATTGAACACCGCGTTCGGCTATATACTTTTTGCCATCCTCAGCCTGTCCGGCCTGCCGCCGCAGATCGCGCTGGTAATCTCATTTTCTGTTGGGGTTCTATGGAACTTCATTACCCATGCTCGGCTTGTATTCGACTCTAAGGGCCTGAATCGATTGCCTCACTATATTCTGTCCTATGTGATGGTTTACGCTTTCAATGCATTTTCGTTGGAAGGCCTGTTGTCACTTGGTTTGCAGCCGATCATAGCGCAGGGGCTGATTGTGTTGCCTGCGGCCGTTCTGGCATTCATAGCCATTTCTCGAGCGCTGACAGATCGCTTTCCTTGGCAACAGAAAGCCTGACAAATCCGCCCTGCGCCAGAGTTCCCAGCCTATAGCGAACGCTCCTTGTGAGCGCACCTAGGCCTAGTTGGCATCCCTCAGATAGATAAACTTCACGTCCGGCGAAGGTTTCGATCACAGCCGCGTTCTGCTTAGCCACAAATCTCGCAGGAAAATCGGTTTATCCAATGATCAATGAAACAAAGGATAGACCCTATGTTGTGTTGTGCGGACACAAGTACCAGCGCACTTCCAATATCTTCGGCCTGCGCCATCCACCTTATGTCGCAAGAATAATTGACATAATTCTCGTATTTCGAGACCCTACGCCAGCGGGCGAAACTGACAACTGAAATTGCGCCCAAAAACAGAAAAACATTACCAATGTTAGACTTTGTCAAACCGTTGCACCAGAGCAATGTCCCGCAGCGTCAACCCCGAGCCTGTTCGGAGCAAGCACCACAGGCCAGCTGGAACCATGAAAACCGTCGCGGAATACGCTATCAAGAATGCGCCGACAGCCAGAATCCAAAAAAGAGGTTGCCGTAAGCAAGACAATCAAATCGGCACGTTCCAGACTGACGGAACGCTGCAGAATGTCATGGGTCAGACAAACCGATGCCGTAGTCATAGCGGTATAACAGATACGCATCTTGGCTAGCGTGGTATTCGTAATCGCAGGCCCGCAACTCAAAGCGCGGCCCCAGCTCAGAAGACCAACCCGGAATGGACCCCTTATGCTCGATCTACATCATTGAGCATTGCTGGGTCCCTGGCAGGGCCTTCGATGTTGATACGTTCCTGTTCGGTAACAATAGGACCACCTCGGACCTGGTTGTGTATTGAAGTGATGTATTCTCCCAGCATACCGATAAACAGCATCTGTACACCCGAAAGAAAAAACAACGCCACGATAATAGTCGTGGTTCCGCGCGGTGCTTGATCCGGGTCGACGAAATAAAGCAGCGTAGAAATGATCGAGAACAGGATACAACTGATCGCGATCACCAGCCCGCTGAGCGTACAGAACCGCATTGGTGCCCGTGTAAATGAGAAGATCGCATTCAGCGCCTGATCGGTCAGTGCCATCAGGCTGTGTTTGGACATTCCTCTTTTCCGAGCCTTCCAAACGTATGGAAGGATAATCCTGCGGAAGCCGCAGCTTGCAATGATACCACGGATATAAGGGTAGTGATCGTTATGAGACAGCACGGCCTTCAAAACCTTGCGGTCGATCAACTGAAACTCTCCTACCGAAGGTTCCAACCATACATCTGATAACCTATTGACAACAGAATAAAAAATACCACGCGCGCTGCGCATGAGGAACCCTTCTTCTCGGGTACTGCGCGCGCCGGCCACCACGTCATAGCCACTTTCCCAAAGCTCGACAAATTCGGGGATCATTTCGGGCGGATCCTGTAGATCGACCGGCAGCATGACAACGATACCGTCGCCGCTGGCGTAACGCAGACCGTTGAACGTTGACCTAAACACCCCGAAATTGCGGGCATTCACAACGACCTTCACATCTTGATCTTTTTCGGCAATTTCCCGCAAAATTTCCACGGTTCGGTCACTTGAAGCATTGTCGATGAAAATGTGCTCTCGCTTGTAGCCAGGCAAATCCTTATCGAAAATCGCTTTAACGGTTTTGTAGCAATCCGCCACATTGCTTTCTTCATTAAAGCACGGTGAGATAATAGAAATGGTTTTCATATCATATCTTTGCTTGACAACTACAAACACCGGTTACCGACCGCCGGTTCGGTCACAATTATATCATCGTGCGCCCTTGCAGATTCGCGCAACAGGCAATCAGCGAAAATGTTTTAGAATGCAGTGTGTTTAGCGCCACAGCCCTAATTCCAACTCCTGGACCCAAGAAGGGGTAGATCCGGAAATCACGCATCCCTTTTCTTGGCCCAATTAGATGCTCGACTGTGAACTACGCTGGCACACACGCAAGGTTCAGGCCTGGCGCATCCCGAACACGACAGAGACCGACTTCTTCGTCGATGTGATGAAAGAAGCAATCCACCACTTCGGCCCTCCTGAGATCATGAACACCGATCAGGGCAGCCAGCCCCCCAAGTCGTGGTCCACCGGCTGAGAAAAGACGATACGCAACCCGATCAGCAGGCGCAGTTAGTGGTTTAAACTTGGCGTCGACCTGACCAATAATTGTAGAGCAACTCGACTAGCCCAGGCCATAGCAGATCACCTTGCTTTGGGACGCGGTCACGGTACTTCGTGGGTCCGGCCGAAGTTGCTGGGTTTTCAATAGAATACTATGTATCTCTGTTGATCAATGTCGCCAATGCTGGCGCTTTATAACGTGATATCAGAAGCTTGTATGCTGTTCAGAGCAGACCTATTGATCTATTATGATCGGGACTCATTGGAGTTTGACCTCATATGGCTCGTAAAATTCGTAACCGATTATTCAGGCTTCACACTTGGATTGGATTATATCTTTCCGCCTTTTTCACCTTCATGTTTCTGACAGGCACATTGCTTGTGGCCGGGTTGGAGATTGAATCCATAGGTCGGCCCGCGATCTGGACGACCCTAGAAGAAGACAAGCGCACAGCAAGTTTTGGCCAAATCTATGACGGGATCAAATCCGCCCATCCTGAAGGCGATGTTTTCGTGATCCTCAAGCAGCCAACCTCGTGGTTCGTGGACCGCACATACGGGCGCACAGGGTGGGGTGAGAACATCAATTACTGGACAAATCCCACTACGGGCACCGTCATTCATGAGACAAGGGACATAGGGTTCAACACCATTCTTGGTGGGCTTCACGATACGTTTCTGATCGATAAAAGAATTGTGTTCATTCTCATTAGTGCGATGTCCATCCCATTACTTTTCCAGATGGTCAGCGGGCTGATCACCTACCGGCGTTTCTGGAAAGGATTTTTCAGATGGCCCAGCAGCTCGGGCGGCTTCAGATCATGGGCAGGCGGCGCCCATCGGCTAGCAGCTCTTTGGGCGGCACCGCTGGTCTTTTTGATTGCTATAACAAGCTTCTTTTTTCTGCTGGGTGGACTTGGGATTGAGGGGGGAAAACTAAAGTTCCAACCCCCTGCACCGCGTGAAGCCGCGCTGCCGGACGGGTTTGACGGGTCCGTCATCGATGCAGCCGAAGCACACGCTCGGGCTGCGCTTCCAGGCTTTCAACCGGTCAACCTGGCAATCCCCGGTGGAAAGGCTGGCAGTCTGCGTTTCTTTGGGCTGCATCAGGATTTTTCGTATCTACGCGGAGAGATCACCGTAGCTGTTGATCCCCTCACATTAGAGGTTCTCAACATCTACACACCAGCTGACTTCAGGGGGCTTGCGCGCCTGAACCATTTGATGGAGCTGCTTCATTACGGAGTTTGGGGTGGAGCATATTCAATGGTGCTGTGGATTATTCTGGGGCTCGTGGCCACAGCTCTCGCTTTTACCGGCTCGCTTGTTTATGCTGCCCGTCTGGCACCGACTGTCTCAACCGGCAGTTCTAACCTGCGTTTCTGGCGTAGGATGGGGCCACTGCGTTGGGTATACCTGCTGGTGCTGCTGGCCACTCTTTTCGCCGTATCATGGCGCTTGCACTCGGATGCCTATATACCGTCCCGCGTGCATCCGGTTGATGCCAAAGGCACTGTGGCACAGCTGGTCCTGCATGAACCGTTACGGCGCGGTACCCTGATCGAGATTGAATTGCGGATCGGCGCACCGGATGTCAGTGCGGCTTTGGTCGAAGTTAACGGAACTGCAGCACAGTCGGTTAATCTGGTCCGAGACGGAGACAAGGCTTTGGGCCGTTTTAGATTTGAGCCCCTCGAGACAGAAAACGAGGTCATCGCCTACTTGAAGAAACCCGATGGTACGGAACAGAAAGTCACCTTCCGAATGGGCAGCCCTATCTGGTGATCTCAGACCCGAGCGGCCAAATCCTTCAGCACCGCAAACCGGTCACGCATCGTTACAAATGCAAGGCAGGTGTAGATCGCCACACCTGTCACGACACCCACAATCAGACGCAAGATGTTTGCCTGATCCCCCAAAACCGCCTGACATCCCGCGACCCCCGCTGCCATGATCCCCGCCGAGACCAAAGGCAGGATATGCAGTGATGCCAATCTGGAAACAGGCTGGCCTGAGATCGCTGCCAGGTTGGCGAATTTGAACGGCCACATGATCAGAAAGACAGTGGTAAAGGCAGCGGTGACGAACGGCACGCCATACGGGGCGGCAACTGTGACCGCAATGGCTGCAAGGACCACCTCGATCCACGACAGCACGGCCAACCTACCGGGTTGGCCGGACGCCAGGCAAAATGTTTGCTGTACCCTTTCAGTGCAGAGATACATTCCGAACACGGACATCAGACTTAGAACCGGGGCTGCGGGGCTCCATTTCTCACCAAACAAAAGCACCAGTACCGGCTCGGACAGAACCGCCAATCCGGCAAAGGTCGGAAAAGTCACAAACCCGGTCAGGCGCATGACGTCCAATAGCATCTCAGACGCGCGCCCTCCGCCGCGCGTTACCGCCGCAAAAGCGGGCTGCGAGACCATGCGCAGTGGCGTGATGGTCAGAAATGAGGCCGTTTCCACGACCCGCCAGGCAATCGCATAATACCCGGCTGCAACCGGGCCCAGCATCGCGCCGATCAAAACCGCAGGTGACTGTACCGCCGCCAGTTCAGCCGCGCGCAGCCCGATGACCCGGTGACTGAAATGAAGAACCTGCCGCATCTGGTGACCCGACACGTGAAAGGTGGGTCTCCACGATACCGCACCCCAGGCCATAAGGATATTCGTGGCGGTCATCGCCACCCGCTGACCAACCAGGCTCCAGACTCCGTATCCCGCAAGGGCCATACCGATGCCGATAACCCCGCCAACTATTGCGCCAAGCACCGCGCGCACGGCGAGAACCCGAAACCGCATCTCTCTCCGCAATAGCGCCACTGGCACCGCCGTGAGCGATATCATCAGCACCGTTGGCGACAAACCGATCAGCAATTGACCCGCGATCGCTTCGTCATAAAAGGTTGATACTGGCCCCGCGCCCAGAACAATCAACGCGGTCAGGCAAGCGCCCAGAAGCCCCAAAAGCCAAAAGACCGAATTCAGCCGTTCAGGTGTCAGCGTGTCCTGAGTCAGCAAAATCTCGGATATGGTTTCGCGCACCAGAAACTCGGAAAACAAAACAAAGGCAGCAGCCATTGCCAACAGGCCGAAGGCCTCGGCCCCAAGCAACCGCGCCAGAATGGCTATTATAATGAAATTGAATGCCTGTTCTGCCCAGACGCCGAAGGACATCCAGGCAACGCCGCTGGTGAAACGTCGCCCCCGCGACATCAAAACCCTTCCCACTGACTTATTGCCACGCGAAACCGCGGGCATTCTGAATCAAAGCGTAACGGTTTGGAAACACTGCTGTCGAGATCACCCGTCGCTTCTTGGTGCTGCGGCCAGCCTGCTTCCATTCTCAAAACCCCTCGGACAATAGTCGTGGACAATGGGCATATCCTGCCAACGTCTCAACATTCCGCCAAGGACGCATGTGTTGGATTGCATGAGTTTCCAAGCATTATGAGATCAAAGTGCTGCATAGCTTTGCATAGGTTCCTATTTGGAAACACTCTAGACATTATGCTCCTCATCAAAAATGACCGAATATCAGAGCAAACTTACACCGAGGCCTAAGGGCTCATCGGGGTATAATTGAAACCATCACTGGCTTTTTTACGTTACTGGGTAAGCGCATGCATAGGTGAATTCTGGCAACCAGACCCCGGAAAGACCGAAATTTGTCAAAATTATTGTCTATATCCAGCCTGTCTGTGTTTGAATACAATAAGCAGCGATGGGAATTGAGCCCGTCGCGCTCTGAACGGCATGCATGCCAAGCGGGGCAGAATATATATTAAGTACGCAAAGGGATTTCATTTTCATGAACAAGGTTGCCGAGCAGATCACCCCGGACAACATCCCAACCGGCACGCCGGACACTTCTGGCATGAGTCTGAGCGTGGTCATCCCTGCCTATAACGAAGAAAACGCCGTCCGTGGCACTGTTGAAGATGTGCGGGCCCATCTCGAACCGCTGGGTATTCCGTACGAGATCATCGTGGTCGACGATGCCAGCCAGGACAACACCCGCGCCGAAGCCGAGGCCAGCGGTGCCACCGTCACCTTCAACGACGTCAATTCCGGATACGGCGCCAGCCTCAAGCGCGGGGTGCGGATGGCGCAATACGAATACTTGGCCATCCTTGATGCCGACAGCACCTATCCGGCGCGTTACCTGCCGGGCATGCTGGCCATGTGCCGCGATCAGGACATGGTGGTGGGCGATCGGGGCGCCGCAATGAAGAACGTGCCGCTGCTGCGGCGGCCGGCTAAGAAGTTCCTGTTCGCCTTTGCCTCATTCCTGGCCGAGCGCAAGATCAACGACCTCAATTCCGGGCTGCGTGTGTTCCGCAAATCCGAGCTGATCCCGTTCCTGCCACTGCTGCCACAGAATTTCTCGTTCACCACCACGATCACACTGTGCATGACCTCGAATGGCAAGCGGATGATCTATACGCCGATCGAATACGGTAAGCGGGTGGGTAAATCGAAAATCCGACCGATCGATTTTCTGAACTTCATCATCCTGATCCTGCGCATCAGTACCCTGTTCAACCCATTGCGGGTGTTCATCCCGCTGGGGCTGGCGTTTTTCACTTTGGGCACGGTGAAGTTCATTATCGACATGTTCTACTGGAACCTCAGCGAAACGGCGGTGTTTTCCTTCCTGGCGGCCATCATGATCTGGTCGCTGGGGCTGATCGCCGACATGATCTCGCGGCTACACCTCAGACCCTGACATGAGCGGCGGCATGCTTTCCGATCCAAATCAACGGCGCTGGCTGATCCGGGTGGCCGGGTCGGCTTTGGTGCTGGCGATCCTGTTCTGGATCCTTCCGGCCGAGGCCATCGTGGCGGCATTCAAGGCAATCCCGATCTGGGTGTTCCTGAGCGTACTGGTCCTGTTCCTGTTGGCCCATGTGGGTGCAGCGCTGAAATGGTGGCTGCTGCTGGGCCGCGGGCTTTCGCCCCTGCTGGCTGTCCGGGCGCATTTTGCCGGTCTGGCTGCCAATCTGTGCCTGCCGGGCGCGATTGGGGGCGATACGGTGCGCGCCGGGATGGCACAAGCGGCAATGAAAGACGGGGCGCGGGTCGTCGCAGGCGCAACCGTGGATCGACTGATCGACATGGTGGCCTTGTTGACCTTGTCCTGCCTGGGGTTTGTCCTGACATGGGAGCGGGCCGAGGGCGGGCATATGATCGTGCCAGTGGCGCTGGTCTTGCTTGCAGCGCTGGCGGGTATGGTTGCGCTGCCGCGCCTGCTGCCCCTGCCCTGGCGCTATATCCCGTCGCTGCCCGGCAAAGGCTTTGCGCATCGCCTGGCCGATGCGCTGGCCGGGATGGGGCGTAAACCCGGCACACTGGCGGCGGCCTTTATCGCGTCGGTTTTGATCCAGTTGTTGTTGGTCATGCTGGCCTGGTGGCTGGCCATCGCGGCGGGTGTCGATGTGGCAGCCGGACCGTGGATATTTGCCTGGCCGCTGGCCAAGATTATCGCAGTTCTGCCGGTGTCGTTGAACGGGCTGGGCCTGCGCGAGGCCACGCTGGCGGGCTTTCTGGCCCCCTTTGGTGCCAGCGCGCCTGCCGTCGTGGCAGCCGGGCTGGTCTGGCAGGTCGTTCTGTTTACAGCGGGCGGGTTTGGCGCGCTGGTTCTGACAATGTCCGGGATGCGGTTTAGCGCTCCGGCGAATTCCCAAAAGGAAGAGTGCAAGTGACGGATGTTTCCCGGCCAACAGGCGAGGATAAGCCTGAAATCATCATACTCGGTGCCGGACCCGCTGGTCTGGCCGCAGCATACGCCCTGACCGGGCAGGCAAAGGTGACCGTGATCGAACGCGCACCCATTGCAGGCGGCAATTCGGCCTCGTTCCCGGTCGAAGGCGTGATTTGCGATTATGGCTCGCACCGGTTTCACCCTGCGGCAGAGCCTGAGGTGCTGCAGGATGTGAAAACGCTGTTGGGTGACGATCTGCTGCTGCGCCCGCGCCATGGGCGTATCCGGCTGGGCGGCAAATGGATTCACTTCCCGCTGAAACTGACCGACGCGCTTATGCGCCTGCCCAAGCCCTTTGCCGCGTCACTGATCGGGGACATGGTGCTGAAACCCTTTCGCAAGAAAAGCACGGGCCCCGAGACATTCTCGACCGTGCTTTATGACGGGTTGGGGCCAACGATTTCGGACAATTTCTATTTCCCCTACGTGCGCAAGCTGTGGGGGCTGGACCCGGAAAAGCTGGCCGTCAAGCTGGCCGAGCGCCGGGTCGGCAGCGGATCGGTCGGCAAGATCCTGATGAAGATGCTGCGCCTGGTGCCTGGGCTGCGCAGCGAAACCGCCGGGCGATTTTTCTATCCGCGCAAAGGGTTCGGACAAATCTCGGACGCAATGCTTGAAAGCGCGCGCACAAATGGCGCCACCTTTATGTTCAACACCGAAATCACTGGGATTGACCGCGACGGCGACCGTATCACCGGGTTGACGATCCGCGACGGCGACAGCGAGCGGCATGTGACCGGCGATCTGATCCTGTCGACCATTCCTCTGACCGGGTTGACGCGCCTGATCGACGCCCCTCCGCCGGAAGTGGTCGATGCCGCCCGCGCCATCCGGTTTAGGGGCATGATCCTGCTGTATCTGGTACTCGAGACAGACCAGTTCACCGAGTTCGACGCGCATTACTTTCCGGAATTGTCGATCCCGATCAGCCGGATGTCAGAACCCAAGAACTATAACGCCAGTGGCGCGCCGAAGGGCGTGACCGTGCTGTGCGCCGAACTGCCCTGCGACCCGGATGAAAAGTGGTGGTCCATGTCCGACGAAGAACTGGGGCAGGAGTTCACCAAATGGTTGGACCAGCTGGGCCTGCCGGTCACCGTGCCGGTGCGCCGCTGTGAATCCCGACGGCTGAGCCACGCCTATCCGGTTTACGACGTGGGGTATGAGGCGCGGTTTGATACGGTTGATCAGTGGCTCTCAAATCTGGACGGATTGCTCGTATTTGGACGTCAGGGATTGTTCGCCCATGACAACACCCACCACGCCTTTGCCATGGCCTATGGCGCGGCGGACTGCATCAATGGCAAAGGCCAGGTCGACCGCGCGAAATGGAACCGGTATCGCGAGGTCTTTGCCACCCATGTGGTGGAGGACTGACCCATGTCCGCGTGGCAGGCCGATATCCTGATGTATCATTCGATCTCGGATGCGCCTGGGCCGACCTCGATCGCGCCTGACATCTTTGCCGCACAGATGCAGGCGCTGGCGGCATCCGACCTGCCGGTGGTCACGCCCGATGCGCTGGCCAACCCGCCCGGCCCCCGCGTGGTCATCATCAGTTTCGATGACGGTTTTGAAGATTTCGCTGATACCGCCTGGCCCATTCTGCGCGATCATGACTTCTGCCCCATCGTCTATCTGCCCTCGGGCCTGATGGGCGGGATGGACCACTGGGTCGGAGGCAACATCCCGCCCCGCCCCCTGATGGGTTGGGACAGGATCGAAGCCCTGGCAGGGGAAGGGGTCTGTTTTGGCGCGCATAGTGTCAACCATCCCGATCTCACCACGCTGGATACGCTCATGCTGGAAGAGGAAGTAAGTGGCTCCGGTCAGGACATTGCCGCGCGGCTGGGCCAGCCTGTCCGGCATTTCGCACCGCCTTACGGCGCGTCGAATAGCAGCGTACTCAGACAGATCGCTCAGCATTACGACACTTCGGTCGGCACCAAGCTGGGCGTGGCCAAGGCGGGGGACGATGTCCACGATCTGCCCCGGCTCGAGATGTTTTACTTTACCGACATCGCCCGTTGGAAAGCGCATTTGGAAGGGCGCGGCAAAGCCTATCTGACGGCGCGCAAGACAATGCGAGGGGTGCGCGCGGCAATACGCGGGCAACCGTGGTGAACAGATATTTTCCGCCTGCGGCTATAGCCGGATACGCAGCGCGGGTTGTACGATCCGGTAAATTGGTTTTCAACAAGTAACAGGTACGAACAAATGCATATTCTGGTTACCGGTGGCGCCGGGTTTATAGGCTCTCATCTGACGGAACAGCTGATCCGGGATGGCCACACGGTCACGGTCTTTGATGATCTTTCGACCGGACGGCTGGCAAATCTGACCTCGGTTGCGGACCACCCGAATTTCACATTCACCGAAGGCTCAATTCTGGATCGCCAGATGGTCACCGATCTGGTTCGTCCGGCTGACGTCGTTTTTCATCTGGCCGCCGCCGTTGGCGTCAAACTGATCATGGATGAGCCCAGCCGATCGATCCTGACCAATGTTGCGGGTACCGAGAATGTTCTGGATGCGGCGCTGCCAAACAAGACCTATACATTTGTCGCCTCTACATCCGAGGTTTACGGCAAAAGCGCGAAGTTTCCGTTTCAGGAAGACGACGATCTGACCATTGGGGCCACGCGCAACCTGCGCTGGTCCTACGCCTGTGCCAAAACGCTGGATGAGTTTCTGGCGCTGGCCCATGCGCGCGAATCCGGTCTGCCAGTCACGGTTCTGCGGTTTTTTAACACCACCGGGCCGCGACAGACGGGCCGCTATGGCATGGTGTTGCCGAATTTCGTGAAAGCCGCGCTGGAGGGTGCGCCCCTGATGGTGCATGGCAGTGGCGAGCAGTCGCGTTGCTTCGGTCATGTGGCCGATGTCGTCAAGGCATTGGGGTTGCTGATGAACGCGCCACAGGCAAAAGGCGAGGTTTTCAATATCGGCTCGAACGAAGAAGTCACAATCCGCGCTTTGGCTGAAAAGGTCATTGAACTCACCGGGTCCAACTCGGAAATCCGCTATGTTCCCTATGACGCGGTATATCCCGAAGGGTTCGAGGATATGCAGCGCCGGCTGCCCGATGTGTCAAAGCTGGAGCGCGTCACTGGATTCCGCCCGATGCGCACGCTGCAGCAGACTATCGAAGATATCATCACTGAAATGCAGGCCCCGGTTTCCGCATGAGCCGTCAGGTTCCCATCTGTGACTGATCTGGTGATCGGCTCCGGGCCGTCCGGCGTCTCTGTGGCCATGGCTTTGCTGAACCGGGGGCGTCAGGTTCTGATGCTGGACCCGGGCGGCAGGCTGGAGGCCCCGGCGCAAGACCGCCGTGACAAGCTTGCGGCTTCGGATCCCGACACCTGGTCTGTTGATGACCAAAAAAAATGGCAGGCCCCGCAATTCGACACACCGCCCGGGCAGGTGCGCCGGTTCGGGTCGGATTTTGCCATGGTGCCGGGCGCCAAGACACTGGTGTCGCCCGAACGGATCGGGTTGCGGGCCTCACATGCGGTGGGCGGGCTGTCCAATCTCTGGGGTTCGGCGGTTCTGCCCAACCGCGCCGAGGACATCGCGGACTGGCCGATTGGAATTGACGATCTGGCTCCGCATTACCGCGCCGTCGCCGAATTTCTTCCCGTAAGCGGCCAGCAGGATGCATTGCAGACCCTGTTCCCCGCCCTTTCGATGCAGGACCGGGTGCCGCTGACCCCGTCCCCACAGGCGCAGCAGTTGTTGCAGCGTCTGGAGCATCAGAAAACCAGCCTGTCAGAACTGGGCGCCCATGCCGGACTGGCGCGTCTGGCCGTTGACCCCGGATGCCAATATTGCGGCCAGTGCCTACATGGATGCCCTTGGGGCTACATCTATTCAGCCCAGAAAACGCTGACTGAGTTGCGCCGTAACCCGGCCTTTCAATATCGCGCTGGCCTCGCCCGCCGGTTCGAAGAACAGGCCGACCACGTCACCTTGACGCTGGAGGATGGCGAGGCCTTGCAAGCCAGTCGCATTTTTGTGGCCGCCGGGGTTCTGGAAACGGCGCGGCTGTTTTTGACGTCGTCGCCGGATCCGTCTACCAGTTTGCAACTACAGGACAGCCAGCATTTCTTTCTGCCCAACCTGCACCGCTGGCGCACACCGCGCCGCCCGGATCAAAGGCCCTATCACACCTTGCCGCAGATGTTCATCGAACTGGATGATCCGAACATCTCACCCCATCTGGTCCATGCGCAGGTCTATACCTGGAACGAATTTTATGCCCATGACCTGATCAACAGCCACGGCTCCAAACTGCCGGGATCGGGCGTTCTGTGGCGGATGCTGGCGCGGCGGCTGATCGTGGCGCAGGCGTTTCTGCATTCGGCCCATTCCGCCCGGATCGACCTGACGCTGGCCACTGACAGGCGGCTGGTCCCGACGGTGCAGACCAATGAGGCAACCGAAATGGTGATGGGGTGGGTGACGTCCCGATTGGCACAGGTGCTGAAACGTGCCGGCCTCATACCGCTGGCGTTTGCCCGCCGTCCGGGTGAGGTGGGGTCCAGCTTTCACGTCGGCGGCTCGGTCCCTATGGCCAAGGCCCCCGGCGCGGGGCAATCCGACATCCTGGGGCGGCCGCATGGATTATCACGGGTGCATCTTGTCGATGCCTCGAGCCTGCCCAGCATCCCGGCCACAACCATCACCTTCTCGGTCATGGCCAATGCCCATCGCATCGGAACGCTGACCCCCTAGCGCTCAATTCATGCAAGTGATGCTGCACGCGCTCCGTTCTCTAACGCACCGGCTTCCAGAGCCGCAGAAAGCGCCCGATCACCTTTTCCATGCGCCGCACGCGCCAGCGCCGCACCATAGGCTTCAAGCACAGAGGTCTCATGCCAAATGTCCAGAAAGGCCTTGCGCGCCGCAGTTCCCTGCACCCCGCGCTGGTCCGGCTGGTGCTGCAATTCACGCATCGCCGCGATCAAATCATCCTCGGTTTCAAACAGCGACCCACCTCCGGCCCGCTCCACGATCTCGGGGAATGGGCCCAACCGACGGGCAATAACCGGCGTGCCCAGACGGAAGCTTTCAATCAGGATGATGCCGAACGTCTCATAGCAAACCGACGGAACGATTAACCCGATCGCACCGCGGTAATAGGCGTTAAGCTCCTCAAGGGTTTTGCGGCCCAGGAATTTAATCCGGTCATTGCCTGCGGCTTGGCTCTTTAACTCATCCGCATAGTCACCGTCGCCCAAGATCAGCAGATCGGCATCCGAATAGCGGTCAATGGCCGGAAACACATCTTGCAACCCTTTAATCTTTTCCAGACGTCCGACGAACAGGAAATAGGGGCGCTCATGGGTCGCTGGTTCTGGCAGGGCGCTCTGATCGAGATCGGGCAGGAAATAGGGCAGCACCTGCATGTCTTGCCGCAGACCGAATTCGCGATGTTTGGCGCGGCTGAATTCGCTTTTTGCAATGATCAGATCCATATGATCCAGCGCCCGGTCCAGCGCGCCGGTATAGCGCCACAGCTGCGGCGGACGTTTGTGATTCAGCACGCAGCGTAGGCATTGGCGCGCGTCGCACAGCTCCCGCCCGTACCGCCACAGAACATGGGTGGGGCAGACCAGCCAATGCTCGTGCGCCTCATAAACCTTTAGCCCCTCACCCATCGGCAACAGACCGGGTCCTCCGATCAGGGATGTATTGTTGTGCCAGATGATATCCGGTTTCCGTTCGGCCAGTATCTCGCGGATGCGGGCTGCGTGTACAACAGGTCGACCCAGCTGCTGGGTCAGCAGGTTCGACATCATGCCATTGCGGCTGCGCAGCCCGATCCGCCGCACCCCATCGGGGTCGCCCTCAGCCTGCGGCTTTCCGCCCAGGATCAAATAGCTGTCTTCGTCATGCACCACCGTCACATCGTGACCGCGCGCCACAAGCGCCCGGGCCATGCGCTGAATCCCTATGGCGTCACCGCCAAAGGAATAGGGCGGGTAAAATGTGGTGAACATCAGAATGCGCAGCGACTGCATGTGAATTGTACCAAACAACCAATAACTTTCAGGTATGAAACACGATCCCTGCGACAATCGAAAGGAACAAGCCATTTGGACACTCAGATAGCCACCGGTGTTGCGGACATGCTGCAAACATACGCAGGCTGTCACGGGCTATGACCACAGCATGTGCAAATGCTGTGCGCATGCTATGATCGGGGAATAGTTCAGAAAATTGGCTCGATCCCGCTTCAGATGCAGACCTATTCCTCTTCAGACCCCCTTCATGTTGTCGAAATGGGCACCCAGTTCGGTATGGGCGGCATCACCCGGCATATCCTAGGGCTGAGTGAGTGGCTGCAGACACACGATCATCGCGTCACGCTGGCTGGCACCGCCGATATCTGGGGCGGGCCTGATCAGCAGCCGGATTTCCTCGACCTGCCCACCCGCTATGTCGCTGGCGATGGCGGCAACATCGCCAACCGGTTGCACCATACGGCAGTCGCGGCTTGGCGGTTGCGGCGCTGGCTGGCGAACAATCCGGTCGATCTGATCCACTGCCATGAATCCGCCCCTGCGCTGGTTGCAATTCTGGCCCGCACCGGGCGGCGCATCCCCGTCGCCGTTACCTATCACGGGTCCGAGCCCGAGCGGATCGCCGCATTCGGCCGGATTGCCGCGAAATGCGATCTGGTGATCACGCCCAGTCATCGGTCCGCCGAGGATCTGGCCACCATCGGCAATGTGCCGCAGGACAAGCTGAAAGTCATCGGTCTGGGCGTCACACCCCCGCCTCAGGACAGTGCAGAGGACATTGCCAACCTGCGCGCTGAGTTGCTTGGGGATGGTGACCGGGTGATCGTCACACTGGCCCGTCTGCTGCCGCAAAAGGGGATCGACATTCTGATCGACTGCGTCGCGCGGATGAAAGAAACCCATCCTGGCTATCGTTTCATCGTTGCAGGTGACGGGCCGGATGAGGCACAGCTGCACGCGCTGGCGCAGGAAAAGGGCCTCGGCAAGCACTTGCGTTTTGTTGGTCGCACGGACAAGCCAATCCGACACCTGCGCGCGGCGGATCTGTTCCTGTTGACCTCGCGGTGGGAGGCGCTGCCCTTCACCATTGCCGAGGCGTTCCAGGCCGGAACCCCGGCGGTGGCCACCGCCTGTTCCGGCGTGGTCGAACTGATTGATGACAGTGTTGGCGCGGTCGTGCCCATCGCCGATATCGATGCGATCTGCGCTGCCGTGGCGGATGTCTTGTCAGACGAAGACCGCCGCCGAACCCTTGCGGAAAATGCTTTGAAACGCAGCCTCGAAGACCGGTTCGATCCGGATTGGGTGCACCAGCAATTCGAAAAGACCTATTACACTCTGGCAGGTCGCTAAAAAGGACCGCAGATCAGGGACGTTTGGTGATGTAGCCCCAGACTTCGCCCAGCGTCCAAGCGGTAGACAGCAGCATGACATACGGCAGCGTCTTGAGGTACCGCATCCCCCGCCCCTTGCTGGCCTGCAGCTTATAGTGACGCACCCAAAGCAGTGGCGGAATCAGTGGCCCCGCCAGGATCAGCATCAGGCGCTTTGCGTTGCTTTGATTGCGCACCCGGATTTCACCGAACAGGCGACCCCAATCGAACCGCTCGGGCAGCAATTCCCGAAATGTCGCCCTGGGCCGGTGGTGATGCACGACCACCTCGTTCGAGAGCCACAGCTCCTCACCCTGTTCGATCAGGTGCCAATGCACGATTGGCTCGTGATAGCGATCTTTCCACAGGTGCTGGGTCTCATCCAAGGCTTTGCGGCTATAAGTCAAGTTCACGTCTGACACCCAATCCGCCGGACCGGTTTCAAACGGTCGCCCGTAGCGGCCAAAATCGGTGACGTAAAAGGCCCAGTTCAGCGGGCTGACCGGCTCCATGCACTCGATTGCGCCACCAATCACGTTCTTTCCGGTTTCCTCGTACAACCGCACAATGGTGCGCGCCCAGTCGGATTGCGGCAGACCTCGGTCTTCGAGAATGCCAATAATATCTCCTGTGGCCGCGGCCAGCCCGGCCGAACGACGGCGATCATAAAGCTCGTGCTTGCCCGCCTCGGAGGTGATCGGGCGGATCGGGTCGATCACGCCAAGGTCCAGAAACCGCACTTCTGGATAGTCATCGGCATATTGCGCCACATCCGCGACACTGGCGTCATAGGGAATAATCACATCCAGCGGTGGCGGATCATCGAAACTGCGTACTGCTTCAAGGAAATCCCGCACATAGCTGCCGCCTTGCACGATGGTCAGAACGATGGAAAGGGTCGGATCACTGCTCATTGGATTGTCATGTCCCCCAGATTGTCCAGTTCAACCGGCTGACCGCTGCGTGTGCTTTCCGGCACGGCGGCGGCGATTTCGACCGCACGCAGGCCCGCATGACCGTCGGCGCAGTTCAGACCGGTTTCACCACGGGTTAGGCGAATGAAGTCGGCCAGTTCGTCGCCAAAGGACAGGATCGCGGTCGATTTCCAGGATTTCAATTTCTCGCGCACCATGATTTCCGGATAAAACTTACGCACCCGTTTGGGCGCCCCACCGGGCTTGTCCATGGTGATGACAAGGTTCTGCATCGGCGCATAGGCCCCGCGCACCATACCGCGCGAACCGTACACCTCGATCACGCTTTGATAGCCTTTCCAATCGTTCCAGCAGGCCTGATAGATCGCCGGAATACCATCGGGGTTCTTGAAGATTGCCACAGCGTTGTCCTCGGACCCCGGCACGTTCCAGACCGTGTTGGTGGCCACTCCATAAACGCTGGTAATCTCGCCCAGAATGAAACGCGCCATGTCGGTCATATGAATACCCACATCCCACAACGCACCGCCGCCGGAAAATTCGGCCTGATATTCCCAATCATGGGTGAAATGGCCCAACCCGTCATGGCCGCCATATACGCGGACATGGTCGATCTCTCCGATCTCGCCCGAGGATGCGACCTCTTTCACATGCGCGAACGACGGGTAGTAGCGCATATTGAACCCGGCCCCTAAAGCCTTGCCCGCCTTTTTCGCGGCATCGACGATGCGCCTTGCCCCTTCCACGGTCGGGGACAGCGGCTTTTCGGTCAGCACATGCAGGCCTTCGGCAAAGGCCCGCAGGCAGAGCGGTTCACGTATATGTGCCGGGGTCGAGATCACCACCGCATCCATCGACGTGGCAAAAAACCGGTCGAGATCGGTAAAGGCAGGCGCGCCATCCGCCACAGCCACAGCGCGATGAAACTCCAAGTCCAGAACCGCCGCCAATTCAGCATCAGGAGACTCAAGAATGTTCTGAACCCGCATTTGGCCGATCTTTCCGGCCGCCCCGATCACACCGATCTTCATTCAATTCCTCATTAACAATCACGGGTGCGCAACAGGGCTACACCCGGCATCTTTAACAACAATTCACCTATAAGCGGAGTAGCACAGACGCTGCCTCCACGCTAGGTTTCTGAAGGATGACATTTGCCGACAAAACGAGATCAAAGAGGATTTGAAGTGTGAGCATCACCGGATTGGACCGCCTGAATGGCAAATCGGTCTTCGTGACCGGGGCAACCGGTTTTGTTGGTAAACGGCTTGTTCCGGCCTTGCTGGATGCGGGTGCCAAGGTCACCGTTCTGCTGCGCAGTCGCCATGGCGCGCACGCACTTGCGGCAATGGGCGCAAAGGTTGTGACAGGATCGCTTGGGGATGGGGCTGCGATGAAATCCGCCCTGCGCGATCAGGACGTACTATTTCATCTGGCCTATGACATGCGCGCGCCTGCAGCCGAAAACCTTGCAACATTCGACACCCTCAGACAGGCCGCCGAAGCTGTCGAGGTCGGACGGATCATCCATATCAGTTCCATCGTCGTCTATGACGGCTGGCCACAGGAAAATCTGACCGAAGACAGCCCCGCGTCCCAAGCAGGAGGCACACCGTACAGCCAAGCCAAAATGGCGATGGAACAGACCCTGATACAAGGAAATTGCCCGGTTGCCATCCTGCAACCAACGCTGGTTTATGGCCCGGGTAGCATGCTCTGGACGGACCGGTTGGCCGACTGGATGGCCGCCGGCAGTGTGGTGCTGCCCGAACCCGAGGGGCTGTGCAACGCAGTGTTCGTCGACGATCTGGTACAGGCCATGCTGCGCGCCGCAGTGCTGGAGGGGCTTGGGCAAGAACGGTTCATCATTTCAGGCGCGCGTCCTTTTTCATGGTCCTCTCTGCTGACCGGCTATGCCAACATCATCGGTCGGGGCAGCACTCATTATGTTCCGCTGGCCGATCTCGCAGAACGGTTGCCACCCGAGGAACCCGGCACAATCCCGGACACACCGCCGCTGGCTGCCCGGATCAGCGCCGCTGCCCGAGGCTGGATCGGTCGCGAGAGGTTTGAGGGGATAGTGCAAATGGTGAAACAACGGTTGCCGCAACAGGGCGAGGTTTACCCGGACCGTTATATGTTGGAACTGTTCTCGACCAAGGGGCATTGCCAGATCACCCATGCGCGGGCCAGACTAGGTTATGCACCGGAATACGACCTCGACTCTGGGTTGGAGGCCACGCAGGATTATCTGCGCAACAGGTATGGAAAATAGTTTAATTGCAACCAGTTACTGCATGTTATCAGGGACCAAGGCCTTTGACCCACATCGCCATTGACGCAACACCCTGGGATAACGAACGAGGCTTTGGCCGGTTCACCCGGAATCTGGTCACTGCTCTGGCCGCCCGCGATACCGGCTTTCGATATACGCTCCTGTTTGATCAGGAACCGACACGACCCGTGCCGGAAGGTGTCGAAACCCGCATTGCAGGCTCTGAATTTTCGATGTCCGAGGCCTCATCGGGAGCCAAAGCCCGGGGCGGGGCCGATTTGCTGACAATGGCCAAGGCGGCCCGACACATCGACTGCGACGTGTTCTTTTACCCGGCGGTTTATTCCTATTTTCCGCTGCCGTCCCGGCGACCCACGGTAGTCTGCTATCACGACACGATACCCGAACGCTTTCCCGACCTGATCTTTCCAAAACGTCTGAACTTCCGACTGTGGCAGGCCAAATGCTGGCTGGCCAAGGTGCAGGCGACGCGGGTGATGACGATTTCGGACGCTTCGGCAAATGACCTGACGCGTATTCTGCGCATTCCCCGCGCGCGAATTGACACGATCACGGAAGGGGCCGAGGACATCTTTCAGCCTATTCACGACAATCGGGTTTTGGTGAAAGCCCGAGAGACCTATGGAATCCCACCTGACGCACCGCTTTTAGTTTATCTGGGCGGGTTCAACCGACATAAAAACGTGCTGCGCCTAATTGAGGCCATGCCTCAGATCCTTCAGAAAGCGCCAAAAACGCGGCTGGCTATTGTCGGGCGCACCACCGGGGCGCGGTTCTGGGACAATGTCGAAGACCTCAAGGCCAGTGCTGCCGCTGATGCCACCCGGTCCGAACGCATCCTATTCACCGGCGAGATTGATGACCCCGAACTTGCCGCTCTGCTCAATTCGGCCGATGCGCTGGTCTTTCCCTCGCTTTGGGAGGGGTTCGGTCTGCCCGCGCTCGAGGCGATGTCATGCGGCACGCCCGTTCTGTCCTCGGATCGCGGCAGTCTGCCCGAGGTGGTGGGTGATGGCGGGCTTTATTTCGACCCCCTATCCAGCCAGGCCCTTGCGGATCAAACCATCCGCTTACTGACAGAACCCGGACTACGAAGTGACCTGTCGCAAAAAGCCATGGCGCAAGCCTCAAACTTTAGCTGGGACAAAGGTGCAGAACTGGCCGAGGCATCGTTTCGAACGGCGCTAAGCCCGAAGTAAAGAAATTTTTCCCAGGCGCGCCTTTTTCAAACTTCCCGCAACAATTCTGTGTCCGTCCAAGAATTGAACCCTTATTGGAAACGCGGTACGGCAGTCTGGAACCAGGCTGACAAATTTGTTGGATTCGCACCCCCTTCCTCCTATCCGTGGAAAAGGTTAGAATTTCCGACAGCCATACCGTGAATTGATTTCAGTCTGACTTTGTAAGATCAGGGTAAATTATGAACTACGAAACCTCGCACCATCAGTCCCTCGGGCAGCTTATCGCGGCGCGCGACGCGCGGGTCGCGGTGGTGGGGTTGGGCTACGTCGGCCTGCCGCTGGCGCTGACCGCCTATGATGAGGGGTTCGACACGACCGGTGTTGACCTAAACCCCGATCGGGTGGCGCGGATCAATCAGGGCGATCAGGTCATCTCGTATCTGGCATCCGACCGGATCGCGCAGGCTGTGGACAGCGGGCGTTTTCGCGCCACGCAGGACCCTGCCGCACTGGTCGAGGCCGATATCGTGCTGATCTGCGTTCCGACCCCGCTGACCGATGCGCAGGACCCGGACATGCGCTTTGTTGCTGCCGCAGCCCAAACCATCGCGCAGCATCTGCGTCCGGGTCAGATGGTGGTACTGGAAAGCAGCGTCTGGCCCGGGGCCACGACAACTCTGGTCCAGCCCATTCTTGAGGCCGGCGGTCTGCGTGCGGGCAGCGATTTCTTTCTGGCCTTCTCACCCGAACGCGAAGATCCCGGCAATGACAAGTTCGACACGCACAGCATTCCCAAAGTGGTGGGTGCCGACGACCCGCTGTCGCGGCAACTGGTCGAAGATTTTTATCGCGCCATCGTCACCAGCGCCGTGCCGGTCAGTTCAGCCGCTACCGCCGAGGCCGTCAAACTGGTCGAAAACAGCTTTCGCACCGTCAATATCGCCCTGGTCAACGAATTGAAAACCGCGCTTGAGGCAATGGATGTGGACGTCTGGGAGGTGATCGAGGCCGCGGCCACCAAGCCCTTTGGCTTCATGCCCTTCTATCCTGGCCCCGGCATTGGCGGGGCCTGCATTCCGGTATCCCCCGCCTATCTGGCCTGGCGTGCGGCGGATGCGGGCTCGGATACGCCGATCATCAACCTGGCACGCTCCAGCAACGACGCCGTCCCGCAGATGCTGGCTGCGCGCATGGCTGCAGAGCTGACGGCACGCAACGGCTCGGCGCTGGCGGAAACCGGGCAGCCGCTGACCGGGCAGAATATTTTGCTGATGGGCATCGCCTATAAGCGCGATGTCGAAGACACCCGCCGCAGCCCGGCGTTGGTGCTGCTGGATGAGTTGGAGAAGCTGGGGGCCGAGGTGGATTATCACGACCCGTATTTCCCCCGACTGCCGGAAGGCGGTGAATACCCGCAGCTTGCGGGCCGGGAGTCTGTGCCGCTGGCGGCCGAGAACCTGAGACAATATGCGGCGGTGGCCGTCATCACCGATCACAGCGCCCCGGATTACGATCTGGTCGCGCGCACGGCGACGCTGATCTTCGACACACGCAACGTCTTTGAAAAAGCAGAAATTACCGTGACAAGCGGCAAGCTCGTCAAACTCTGAACACATCAGCCCTGTGCAACGCGTCCGGCAATTTTGAAACAGAAAAAAGGTTACTAAAATTACGTACTTTCAATGAGGTAAAAATCAAAAGTAGAATTCTTGTAATGAGTGAAAAGCCCGAGAAAATTTTTGTTGATCTGGACGGGACGCTGATCAGAACTGATCTTTTTGTCGAGGCCATCCTTCAATTCCTGAAAAGGAACCCGCTTAATATCTTTCCCCTCCTTTTATGGCTGTTCAAAGGTATTCCCTACGCCAAGGAACGCATTGCCCAGGAGGTCACCCTCAGGGCTGAGACGCTGCCATACGAAACCCCGCTTCTTGAATACCTGGAACAGCAGAAAGCGGATGGCAGGCAGTTGGTTCTCGCGACAGCTTCGCACCGCATATATGCCGATAAGGTTGCCGCACATCTGGGGATATTCGAGTCCGTGCTGGCAACGGATGCAGATCACAACCTGAAAGGCGCCAACAAGCTGACCGCGATACGCGCCGCCGCCCATGGTGATGCATTTGCATATGCCGGAGACAGCGCCGCCGACAACCCGATCTGGGCCGCCTCTGCGTCGAACATATTCGTAAATGCTCCTGAATCCGAGGTGGCAACGGCGCAGGCGGCGGGCACAGCCGAGAAAGTCATCACATCACGCCCGCCGCTGTGGCGCGCCTTTCTCAAATCAATGCGGCCGCATCAATATGCAAAGAACGCCCTGATCTTTGCGCCGATCTTTACCTCTCAACAATATCTGCCCTTTTCGTCGGTTCTTGCGTCTTTGCTGGCTTTTGTTTGCTTCAGTCTTTGTGCGTCAGGCGTGTATTTCCTGAACGATCTGGTCGATCTGGCCGCTGATCGCCAGCACACAAGCAAACGGCACCGCCCTCTGCCATCGGGCGATCTGTCCCTGCATACAGGCATTGCCGGGGCCATCGCGCTGCCCGTTATCGCCTTTGCTCTCTCACTGACTTTCCTTCCACCCGTCTTTACGGTTGTGCTGATTGCCTATCTGATCATCACCATGGCCTATTCCTTCTGGCTCAAACAGATTGCAACAACGGATGTCATGGTGCTGGCGTCGCTTTACACGCTGCGTGTCATCGCGGGGTCTGCGGCCACCGGAATTGTCCTGTCATCCTGGTTTCTGGCATTCTCGATGTTTGTCTTTGTCAGCCTCGGCTATCTGAAACGCTACATCGAAGTGGCCGCGGCACCTGAAGATGACGGCAATGTCCATGGCCGGGATTATTCCTATGCCGACAGCGAAACCATGTTCAGCCTGGGCGTGGCCAATATCACCGCAGCCGTTGTCATTCTGGCGCTTTATATCAACAGCCCCGAAGTGCAGGAGATTTACCGGACACCCGAAATCCTTTGGCTGCTGTGTCTGCTACTGCTGTACTGGGGCAACCGCATCTGGGTCGGTGCCCGGCGCGGACGGGTCGCGGACGATCCGGTCCTGTTTGCCCTGCGCGACAGGATCAGTCTTATGGTCGGTGGCGCGTTTGTTCTTGTGACCCTGGCTGCGAAATACCTGACCCTTTGATGATGGCCGCGAAAACGAAGGAGAATACTATGTCGTTATACTGGTCTGCGTTGCTATTTGCGGTCTGCGCGAACATTTGCACAAACGTCTCGTTCAAACTGGCTGTGCAACAGCTTTCAGGACCTTTCGATATTCGTGCCCTTGTGGTTTCGCCCTGGGCCTGGGCCGGGTTGATCAGTGGTTTGCTGTTGCTGAGCAGCTTTATTGTCGCCATCCGCGGCCTTGAACTGAGTATCGCCTACCCGGCCGTCACCGGATTGGCGATGGTCGGCATTCTTGTCGTCGGATATTTCTTGTTTTCCGAGACACTGAACCTGCAAAAAATCGTTGGCATCGGGCTGGTCATCGCTGGTGTTTTTGTCCTGTCACAGGTGAAACAAGCCTGAGGCCTGGTCTAAACAAGCCCGGTGCGACTGGTCCAATCCCGCAACAGATCTATATGTTGGCAAGCAAACCTTCGCACATTTTTCGAGGTCTTTTTCAGAAAGCATTGCCGCAGCACGGAATTTAAGGAATAATTTGGTCAGGCTTCTTTTGGCCTCAAAAATACGCAGTGTCGAACGAGTAGTGGGGCGTTGCCCCGTCAGGTAACAATAATCAAATTTTAACCCAAGGTGGTTCACAGTTTTGCCATGATTTAGGCGCGGAATCATCGTGGGCGCTCGCTCCAAGGCATCACTCTTGCCAGTTTGGAGGGGGACACGACCAAGGTCACAGCCGGAGGGCCGAAAGAAATGATGGGAATTTTCGGAATAGCCATCCTTGTTGGCCTATGTGCTGGCGGTTTTGCCTTATATTCCGGTTCTTCTATCCTGATGGCATTGGGGGCCTATATTCTGTTTGGCTGGCTGTTCATTCTGGCAGCTCTCATCGTGATTGGGGTGGCCAAATTGTTGCACAATCGACTCCGCAAACACGATCACGCCTATTCCGGCTAAGCGCCGCTGGGCGGTTTCCATGTTGCTTAGTGTCCTGTTGTACTGAAACTTCCCTCATTCCATGTAAAAGTTATCCATATTCGAACTTCGTGTTTCTCGCGCCTGCCATTATGCCGTGAAATTCAAAGATGCGTCTCATTCCGCTTGTCTGGGCTTGCCTTTAGCGATGCGTGAAAAAAGTCGACCGTCGGTCACGGCAAAGCCCAAAGCAATGATGGCGAACCCAATCCACGCACTCGGCTCCATCCTCTCACCAAGGAATGTCACGCCAAGACCGATAGCAAACGGTGGGATCAGCAGCGTCACCAAAAGAAGATTGGCCGCACCCGCACGCGCAAGAATTGCAAAGTAAAGAACATAGGCCAATGCCGTTGACAACGCGGCCATCCCAAGAAGCGCAGACCAAACGCCTAAAGACAAATCAAAATTGGGGGCGCCATCCATCAAAAGAACAATTGG
The DNA here is from genome assembly GCF_056539625.1 of Ruegeria sp. BA12. Taxonomy (NCBI): domain Bacteria; kingdom Pseudomonadati; phylum Pseudomonadota; class Alphaproteobacteria; order Rhodobacterales; family Roseobacteraceae; genus Ruegeria; species Ruegeria sp. BA12. Next base: position 285,178 of record NZ_JBQFVF010000003.1, on the reverse strand, counting down.
GATCATAAGCACGGTGCTGCCAATCAGCATACCGAGCGCATTCACAAGCGGCGGTTGGCCTGAAAGGGCAGTTCTGCCCCAGACGCCGGCAAAAGCATAGGAAAGTGTGGCCCCAAGGATAGCCAACTGTGCCAGGTTGCTGGGATTGAACTCAGTCAACGCACTTGGTCCCATGATAAAGGCCACACCCAATATACCTAGCGCAGCACCTGCTATCTTCTTTGGCGTCAACGGCTCATCCTTGAGAAGCAAACCAGCCACAACTGCTGCGAACATTGCCGTCGTTGCATTTAAAATTGACGCAAGTCCACTGTCGATCTGCGTTTGTCCCCAGAAGATCAGCGAGAATGGGATGGCATTGTTGAGCGCGCCCATAACAAGATAAGCGCCCCATATCCGAGGGGTGCGTGGCACGCTCAATCCTTTGATTATGACGATCAGGGCAAGAATAGGAACCGCCCAGATCACCCTGTGCAGCGTAATTGTCAGTGGCGGCACTTCGGTCAGGGCAACCTCGCCGAAGAAAAACGAACCGCCCCAAACGGCCGCAAGCAACAGCAGCATGGCAGTGGCCTTCAAATCCATCGATGGCATGGGCTGCGGAGTCATTTATTGCCGGTTCCTCGTTGATGCTTCTCCTAAAAAACTAGTCCGCGCGCCCCCAACACCGCGACCCGATTCTTGCGGAAAGCTCTCTAATAATGGTCACTCGACCAAATCCGCGACTTCCAAGAAGGCGATGAATTACCTTGTTGCGCATAGCCAGGCATTTGCGAGATTTCGCACGTTCGCGCTTCTACTTCTCTACACGCCTGGAATTGAAAGATATTTCTGGGGTTTTAATCCTGATCCGCAAGACGCAAAGGCTTAAATTCCCTGATCCGTGCCATTCTAAAACAGGAAATTATTCCGCCGCCTCAAGCAATCTTTCTAAGGGCACCTGGATTTTCCGTTGAACGCCCCGCGGTCATCAACGACGCCTCATAAGATCTCAAAACCGGGCGCGCAGCCTCAACACCCCGCCCTGATTGCAAATCAAGTTCCGGAAACAACGTCTGGATTTCCGAAACATCCTCTTCATCCAGCGCGGCTGTCCCCGCTTTGCCAAGAAGAAGGCTTTCTGACGCGACACCATTGGCCCAGACAATCTGGTGATCATCAAAAAGCAGATGGAAATACTCGACTTCGCCACCGATGCGCACAGATATTCCGTCACCGTCAACCAGATACTTTGCTGCTGCCAAAACCTGTGGGCTGGCAAACTGCAACTCGATGTCGGCGCCTTGTAACAGAAGGCGATGTTGCGGGCTGACCTCGAATGTGTCCTCGGCGCCCAAAACACCCGCGCGGATTCGGATGGGTGCGAATTTTCCAATAGCCGCCATCGTACGTCGACCGATCCAACGAATTGGTTGTGCGCCGCTATCCATGGTCAGCACCTGATCTCCCGCTTTCAGGGACTCGATGGGCCTGGGCCCGTCCGGGCAGGCAATCAACGCCCCCCGCACAAAACACAACGGATCGGAATCGGCCCTTTCCCCGAACAGCGAGTATCCGGTATTGAAGCCGTTCGCATAGATCGGCGAGACCAATTGAATCGACTCGATCGCGCTTGCGTCGATCGCGTCCTGATCCGCGTTATCCTGAAATTCCGGTGCCCAATAGGTGTTGCCGTTGGTATCTTGAAAAACAACAGCTGTAATACTTACGGTCGAGCCATCGGTATATGTAATGACAGCATCGAATTGCATTGCTGCATCAAACGACTGCGGCGACCCACCGTCGATGCTGAACTGATCGTTCGAGACGTTGTTGTCCAGATCATAGGCCGTAGAATCCCCGCCGCTGAAACCAGACCCTGCCTCGGCGAAAGTCTGTCTACTGTCAAACAGAGGATTTCCCGCAGACCCATAGGTGCCAAGGGACGAATTCACTGCGCCGGTTGAAAGGGTTTGGTTGCCTTCAGCCGTGTCCCAGATTTGCTGGTTGCCAAGGGAAAAGACGGTAAATGTTGTCGGCATGGAAAACTCGTAAAAAACAAAAAACGAACGTACAGCAGTCAAATAACCTTCGGCTTCTTAACAATTCAAGAATTTTTATTTGTGGATCGGGTTTGGTGGTCAAAACAAATACCGAAACGTGTCTTATTGGTATCTGGGTCGGGCTGGTCAATCATCAGCAGAGTACAGATCTTTATCGTGTAGTGATGCGCAAAAGAACCGAACCCGTGTTGCGCATCAATTACTTACGGTGCAAATCCTTGATGGTCTGTTTTCTCATGTTAGGATCGCGTTCATGCTCAACTTGGTGCAAGTGAAGATCGCATTCGAAAGAGCTATTAAAAACACTGTTGATAGAAAGCAGTCTGTTGGGCCAAATACCTGCAACTGTACTGTTTTTCGATACAGCAAACAATAAAGGCCAAAATGGCCAGTCCACCAACGGAGGTCACACAATGACTATTTCAAACTCTCTGAAGCCTGCTTTGCTGGCTTCAGCCGCACTGCTGTTAAGCCAGGGCGCTGCTCTGGCCGATCCCATCAAGATTGCTGTCAACGAATGGACCGGTCAGCATATCTCGGCCCATTTTGCAGGGGCGCTGTTCGAACAGCTGGGCCACGAGGTCGAGTACGTGACCGCCGGTGCCGTGCCGCAGCTGGCCGCCATTGCCGAGGGCAGCCTGCATTATCAGCCGGAACTTTGGACCAACAATGTCGGCGACATCTACCCCAAGGCCGTTGAGGCCGGGGATATCATTGTTGTTGGCGGCCTGGGGCTTGAGCCGCAGGAAGGCTGGATTTATCCGCCATACATGGCCGAAAAATGCCCTGGCCTACCGGCCTATGAGGCGCTGTATGACTGCGCGCAGGCTTTTGCCGCCGCGGATACCTTCCCGGATGGTCGTCTGATCACCTACCCGGCAGACTGGGGAACCCGGTCAGCCGATCTGGTTGAGCTGATCGATCTGCCGTTCAAGCCGGTTCCGGGCGGTTCCGAAGGAGCGATGCTGGCCGAACTGAAAAGCGCCGTGGCCGCCGAGCAGCCTATCCTGATGATGATGTGGCAGCCGCACTGGGTCTTTGCCGAGACCGATGTGAACTGGGTCGAATGGGACACGCCGCATGGCACCTGCGACGAGGCCAGCCAGAAACGCGGCGAGGCGTGCGGCTTCCAGCAGGCAACTGTCGATAAGATCGTCTCGAAAGATTTCGCGTCGACCTATCCGGATGCGATGAAGATGGTTGAGCAAATGAACCTGACCAACGACGTACAGAACGTACTGATCCTGGAAGTGGATCAGAACGGGCGCGAAGTCAAAGAAGTCGTGGCCGAGTGGATGGGCGCAAACGAAGACGTGTGGCAGCCTTGGGTTGCAGCGGCAAAACAGTAACCCGTCTCTGACCATGGTGGAGCGCGACATATGCGCTCCACCCTTTGTAAGGCTGCTAAAATGACTGCATCTTCCCCACCCAGCACCCCGAAACTGTCCTGCAAACATGTTTGGAAACTTTACGGTAAAGGGGCGGATCAACATCTGCGCAACATCGGTGTGGCAGGTCAGGTCCCAAGCGAGGCCAAGGCCCTGGCTCAACACATTCGCGATGACGGCGGCATTGTCGCCTCGACCGATGTCAGCTTTGATGTCATGCCGGGCGAGATTTTTGTGATCATGGGGCTTTCAGGTTCGGGTAAGTCCACCATCGTGCGCTGTCTGTCCCGTCTGGTCGAACCCACCGCCGGGGAAATATTGCTGGATGGTGAGGATCTGCTGAAGGTCTCGGCGAAGGAACTGATAGACATTCGCCGTCACAAGATGGGGATGGTGTTCCAAAGCTTTGGCCTGATGCCGCACCTGAACGTTCTGGAAAACGTGGCCTTTCCCCTGAAGTTGCAAGGGTTGGACGACAAAGAGCGTCTGGAGCGCGCCGAGCGCGTGATCTCATTGGTCGGCCTAGAAGGGCGCGAAAGCAGCTTTCCCAGCCAATTGTCGGGCGGGCAGCAACAGCGTGTCGGCATTGCACGGTCGCTGGCTGTAGAACCAGAGGTCTGGTTTCTGGACGAACCCTTCAGCGCGCTGGACCCATTGATCCGACGCCAGATGCAGGACGAGTTCCTGCGGCTACAGCAAGAGCTGCACAAATCTATCGTCTTCATAACCCATGATTTTCTTGAAGCGCTGCGCATTGCCGATCGAATGGCAATCATGAAGGATGGCGCAGTGGTTCAGATCGGGCGCCCAGTCGATCTGATCCTGAACCCCGTCGACGATTATGTGCGTGAATTCACCAATGACGTCCCGTGGGAGCTGATCCTGACGGCGGGCGATGTGGCTTCGGACAACGTCCCGCCGAGCGGGATCAAAGAGGTTCCGGCCTCAACCAATGTGGCCGATCTGCTGCCCTATCTGGCCTCACACGACAACGGGGTGGCCGTGCGCAAGGACGACAATGCGCTGGTACACATGACCAGTCAGAACGTGATTGCCGCTTTGGCCAGCGGTGTATCAGACGCCTCAGCGGTCAAGGACTGACCTAATGGATGCAGTTTCGAACAGATCGCTGGTGGTCTGGCTTGCGGTCACAGTGCTTGTGGCCATTTGCGTCGTCTTTGCCAAAAGCCTTGGGCCACTGGTCACCTATCCTGATGCACTGGTTCTGCCGGTAACCGACCCGATGAATATCGCGATGCGGTGGTTTGTGGTGACCTTCGGCTGGTTTTTCAAAGCCATTTCTTGGCTGTTGGATTGGCCCATCCTTTTGGCCAAGACGGTTCTGCATGCGGTGCCATGGGTGGCGTGGTTTATGCTGTGGGTCTATCTGGCCCTTCGTGCAGGGGGTCGGGGACTTGCGATCTTTACCGCCGTCAGCCTTTTATACATGGTCACGTTTGGGTTCTGGACACAGTCCATGAACTCTTTCGCGCTTGTGGTTGTTTCGATTCCAATGGCGGTGGCACTGGGCTTTGCGCTGGGAACCTGGGGGTTTCTGTCTGACCGAGCCTATCGGATCATCATGCCAGTCCTGGATCTGATGCAAACCGTTCCGGCCTTTGCCTATCTGCTGCCGATCCTGCTGTTGTTCGGATTTGGCACTACGGTCGGTTTGGTCGCTTCCATCCTGTTCGCCTTTCCTCCAATGGTGCGCAATACCATCGTTGGCCTGCGCGGTGTTCCGGACGAAGTGATCGAGTCCGGCCTGATGAGCGGTGCCACCCCATCCCAGCTTTTCTGGCGCGTGCGAGTTCCAACGGCGCAGCGGCAAGTCCTGCTGGGGGTGAACCAAACGACGATGGCATCATTGTCCATGGTGATCATTGCATCGATCATCGGCGGCACAAACGATATCGGCTGGGAGGTGCTATCGACCATGCGCAAAGCGCAGTTCGGTGAAAGCCTATTGGCAGGGATCGTGATCGCGTTGATGGCCATGGTGCTGGATCGGATCACCTGGGGGTTCGCGGTGCAGTCCAGTTCAGCTAAACGCGGGGCCAAAGGCTGGATCATCTGCGCTGCGCTGTTTGGCGTTGCTTGGCTGCTGGCCATGGTTTTCCCACCCCTCAAAGACTGGCCCGAAGCGTGGGTGCTGAACCCCGCCCCGGCTATGAACGCGGGGCTTGAGTGGATCTTTGTCGAATTCCGCACCACGCTTGAAGCAATCAAACGTGTCGCGCTGTTCTACCTGATGCTGCCAATCAAGATCGGGCTGTCTCAGGCCGTCAGCCCGTTTACCTGGGGTTTTGCCATGACACCCGCCGTGACCACGGGATATGCACTGATCGTCGCGGCAATAGCTGGGTATTTCGCGTTCAAAGGCAAGCAGTTGCAAGCTCTTTGGGTGATCCTGTTCGGGCTGGTTCTGTATTCCGGCCTGACCGGGCTGGCCTGGATTGCGCTTTGCGCCGTGATCCTGGCCCTGGCCTGGCAGGCCGGAGGAAAGAGCCTTGCACTCTGGGCGCTGGCCGGGGTCGCTTTTTTGCTTCTGACCGGAATTTGGGAACCGTCAGTCATTTCCTTGTACCTCTGCGGCGTAGGCGTTCTGCTGTCATTTCTGTTCGGCAGCGCCATCGGCATCTGGGCGTCCGAGAATGACACTGTGTCCCGCATAGTAAGGCCCGTTATCGACACGTTACAGACCATGCCGCTATTCGTGATCCTCATTCCCTTTGTGATGGTGTTCAAGATTGGTGAATTCACGGCTCTTCTGGCCATTATCGTATATGCGATTGTTCCGGCGATCCGATACACCGAACATGGGCTACGCAACCTGCCGCATGACGTGATCGAGGCGGCAACAGCCATCGGAACGACGCCCCGGCAGTTGCTGTGGCAGGTGAAATTGCCACTTGCGGTGCCATCAATCATGCTGGGCCTAAACCAGACAATCATGTTCGGGATTTCAATGTTGGTGATTACCGCCCTGGTGGGCACTGACGATCTGGGCCAGCAGATTTATATCGGCCTCGGAGATGGCGATTTCGGGGTCGGGATGACTGCCGGGATAGGCATGGCCATCATCGCAATGATCGCCGACCGCATCACACAGGGGTTCAGCCAGCAAATTCAGGCGCGTCTGGGGGTGAAACTCAACGACGCCCTTTAATCTCCAGCGGTACGATATACTGAACACACGGCCTGACAATGTTACGCGGCGGCTCCCGAAAGGTCCAAAGGCCGCAGCGGTTGACCGATAGGGTATGATCTATCATCCTGCCCCGTAACGGACTGGCCCGGCGCAGTTATTTTCACGTTGAGCGTAAATTTCAAACAAGGCTTGTAACATGCCCGATGGATCGCAGAAGCAATATGTGCTGGACACACATCGGCTGCGCGATCCTGAGCACACTCTGCAAATTGTTAAACCTTATCTAAAGGCCATGGGCATCACCAGGATTGCAAACCTGACTGGCCTGGACCGGATCGGATTGCCCACCGTGATGGTTGCCCGGCCCAATTCCCGGTCGGTTGCGGTGTCATTGGGCAAAGGGTTGTCGCTGCACGCGGCTCAAGCTTCAGGCGTGATGGAAGCGATTGAGTCCTGGCATGCCGAACGGGTGCAATTGCCGCAGCGTCTGGCCAGATATGCCGAACTGGCCCAAGATGCGACTGTGGTTGAGGTGACCAAGCTACCGCGTGTGACCGGCGGGCATTTCGATCCGCAGGCCAACATGTTATGGGTTTTAGGCCAGGATCTGGGTACGGGTCACGCGTGCTGGGTTCCGCTTGAGATGGTCGATACCGACTATACCACCGCGCCGGTTGGCGGTCAGGCTGCCTTTCCTCGCACGACCAACGGTCTGGCGTCGGGAAACAACGTGGCCGAGGCCAGCTGTCACGCCATCTGCGAGTTGATCGAACGGGACGCCACAACAATGTGGCATCACCGTGCGAGCGCCCCCCGCCTTGATCCAGACACTGTGGATGACCCGCGCTGTCGTCAGGCCATCGAAATGATTGCCACCGCCGGGCTTGAGATCGGGTTGTGGAACACGACTTCAGATATAGGAATTGCCAGTTTCCGCTGTGTGATTTGCGAAGGCGGCGGACAGCCCGGCCATATCGGTATTGGTGATGGTTGCCACCCAGACCGTGCGATCGCCTTGCTGCGGGCCCTGACCGAGGCGGCACAGACGCGACTTACCTATATCTCTGGCGCGCGGGATGATCTGGATCCAGAGGAATTCACCGATCAGGCCAAGATGGATCGGGGGCGCTATGTGCGTGACCTAATTGATAGTGCCGCAGCGGATCAAAGATTTGACGATTGTCCGTCTCATGTGACCGGGTCCTTTGACGAAGACCTGGAATTGCTGCTGCAACGGCTTGCCGCCGTGGGCATTTCACAGGTGGTGACGGTTGATCTGTCGCGGCCTGAAATTGATATCGCCGTGATCCGGGCTGTGATCCCCGGGCTGGAGGCTCCGCATGACGAGCCAGATTACGTGCCCGGCCCCCGGGCACAGCGCATAGTGGATGGTTTGGCATGACGGCAGTTGTTTTTGTGGGACCTACCCTGACGTCTGACGCAGTGGCCGAACATCTGGATGCGACCATTCTGCCACCCGTTCGACAAGGCGACGTCTATCGTGTCGCGCGCGAAAAACCGACCGCAATCGGGATCATAGACGGATTTTTCGAAGGGGTTCCATCGGTATGGCACAAGGAAATCCTATGGGCGATCGAACTGGGTATTCCGGTCTTTGGCAGCGCCAGCATGGGCGCGTTGCGCGCGGCCGAGCTGGCTGATTTCGGAATGATCGGGGTTGGTCAGATCTTTCAGGACTATTACACCGATGTCCTGCAGGATGACGATGAGGTTGCCGTGCTACACAGCCCGGCCGAACTGGGGTTCCAACCTCTCAGCGAGCCGATGGTGTCGATCCGCGCAACTGTGGAGCAAGCGCAGGCTGCGGGTGTCCTGCCTACGGACACGGCGTCTGAGATGCTACATCTCGCCAAGGTCATGCACTATCGCCAGCGAATTTGGGCGGATATTATCTCTGCCGTGCAGGACTTGCCAGGAGTGGACGGTTTCGCGGATTGGCTGCCGACGGGTCGGGTCGACGCCAAGGCGGTTGACGCATGCGCCATGCTGACCCGCATGTCGGATCACTTGAATGGTACACCTTTGCCCGCGACCGAGGTGACGCGTACCGAACCAACCCTGATGTGGAAAGCCTTATGCGCAAGGGTGGATGGCGGTGAGCCGAAAGCTGATCGCGCCATTGTCGACGAATTGCGTCTGAACCCTGACTTATACGCGCAATTGAAAGATCGCGCCGCGTTGGCGCTGCTGTCGCGCGAAGATGCCTCTAGACGGGATCGTACCCCTACACGCGCTGATCTGGTCCGGAAGATGGACGATCATAGGGCGGCAACAGGCTTGTCACGGCGGTCTGACCTGATGGCGTGGATTGAGGCGAACGATCTGAACCCCGAAAGCTATGAGGCTATGCTGGCAGACGCTGCGCGGATCGACGCCACCGTTGCATCCCGCGCGAGCTATTTGGACACACAACTGCTGTCAGAATTGCGTCGCACGGGTCAATACACCCTGTTGCGGGATCGGGCCGCCAGCAAGGGACAGAACGCCATTCCGGCGGGCTCATCCGGAGTGGATCGTTTGCGGGTGCTAATGTGGTATTTTGAATCTCGTCTTGACCAACAGGTGCCTGATGATCTTGACTCCTACGCAGTGGCGCTTGGTCTGACCGGGCGCGATGCGTTTTATGACCTGATAGAAGCCGAGTTTTTATATTGCCATAAAAGTGCCGACGCCGGAGCCGCCGATTAAAGGCCGCCGGAATTGACCGGGCACGATACCGGAGGGCGTTTTGTGAACTACCCCGAACAGATCGAAGACGAAGAACCCGGCACTCGATTCCTGCTGTATCCGCAGTCGCCTTTTCTGGAACCTGATGCCCCATTGGAACTGGTCGAAATCTCTGCCCCTCAGGGCAGTATCGGCCCGGGGCCGTCCGGGCCGCGCATGTATACGGTGAACCCGGTGGGAAAAACCACGCCTTACGGTGCCATTATACCGGGGCCGAACGGTCCGGGCATGTACCTGCCACCATGGGACGGATATATCCATCCGCCGGCAATGCCGGATGAGTTCGGAAATTTCATCCATATCGACCCAACCGACCCGGCCTTTGAGGCTGCGCATCTGTATGGTTCAGCCCATTTCACAATGGATGTCTGGCAGGGGTATTTCGACCGTCAGATCCCTTGGCACTTTGCCCGGGACTTCGACCGTCTGGAACTGTCACTTCTGCCCAGCCTCGACAACGCGCATATCGGTTGGGGTTTTCTGGAAACCGGTGGCACCCATGAACACGGGAATGAATACCGCCCTTACAGCCTGAATTTCGACGTGGTCGCGCATGAAGTCGGCCATGCGATTATTTACAGTGTGATCGGAATGCCAACAGACGGAGATGCCTCGGGCGAGTATTACGGGTTTCACGAATCCGCTGCCGATCTGGTGGCTCTGCTGGCGTCATTGCACTTCGGTTCGGTGGTGGACGCGTTGCTCGAAAACACGCGGGGGAACCTCTATACTTTCAACCGCCTCAGCCGTTTTGCCGAACTGTCGGACAACGCGCAGATCCGGATTGCCGCCAATGATCGGACTATGTCGGAATTCGCCGCCGGATGGTCCAGCGAGCACGCGTTGTCCGAACCCCTGACCGGTGCGATGTTCGATGTGTTCGTCGACATCTACCACGAACGATTGCTGGTGCATGGCCTGATCTCGGCGGAAGAAGAGGACCTGTCGGACCAACTGGAAGGCACGCCAGAATACAGCCAAGTGATGCAGGGTATTTTTGACAAGCGATACGCCGAAAACCCCGAAGGGTTCCGCATCGCCCTTATTGAGGCGCGCGATTATCTGGGCACCTATCTGGCCGACGCGTGGGAGCGACTGGACGCGGATATGCTAAGCTATTTCGGTGTCGAAAAGGCTTTGCTGGCCGTGGATCAAGAGATTTCCGGCGGCGCATTTCGTCGCATCATCGAAGGCAATTTCCGCATGCGCGATATCGGCCTGACAACGGCCGGTCCTCGCGTGCCGGACCCCGATGAAGACAGTCATTCCGATTCAGTTCGCACGCAGGTGCCGGGTTAGCGCCTAAAATCCTTTATTTTTAAACGGTTTTATGGCATGCAATCTTGGGGTGATTATTGGAATGTATTTGCTCGAATTATTTGTTCGAGTCTAATTTAAAGGGGGGAGATGAGGGTTCAAACTCCGTCGATCCCATAGTTGGGAGAAAATGAGATGTCCGAATCTTTGCTCAGTTTTTCAGAAGTGTTGTTGTTTGGCCGTTTGTTGAATGATCTGAAGGTCGCAGCTTCGAAGAATGTGACGCCGGCTAAAACCGTAAAGCTTGTTGCGAAGAAAAAGGTCAAAGTGAACAAGACTTTGTCCGTCGCGGATGACACTATCGACGGTGAAGAAGTTGCGAACGACGAAAAGGTTCTGATTACCGGAAATCGTCCGAAAAAGAATGGTATCTATACTGTAAAAGTAACGAACTCCAACTATACACTAGAGGATCAGACACGGGTGAAAGAGGGCGCTCTTGTTAAGGTCGCCGATGGGGACAAATACGCAGACAGCTATTGGGAACAGACTTTGCCCACGCCGACTGGCTTCAATAAGCAAGAGTTTGTATTCCGCAAGGAACTTTCAGAAAAACTTGGAGCCAATCAGCAGCTCAAAGATCAATATGGCGATGACGCCAGATTGGCGCGTATCTATGGGTTCTCTTACGAGGGCACCTATTATGAGTTGCCGGAGCCCACTATTTTCCTGGTTCACGGAAAGGGTGAAAGCCCAACTGAAGGTAACAAACCCGGTAACCTTGCGTCCAGAGCCCCGAGTGACCCAACCCTCTCTGGCGTTGCTTCAGCTGATTATCAGATCGCCAACGACATCAAGGTGTGGGACTATGACAAGGCCGATTACACCGTCCGGATGGATGTAATGACTGGTCAGTTTGAACAGGTTCTGCTGGATATCTTTTTCGGCTTTGACAGCCCGGCCGTTGGCGGAGCCCGCGTGAGTGGCGCGCGTGTCAGCGGAGCTCGTGTCAGTGGGGCGCGCGTCAGCGGTGCCCGTGTGAGCGGAGCCAGGGTCAGCGGTGCGCGCGCACGAGGCTCAGAAGACTGACGCAGTTTTACAGTATCGGGAAAGAACACGGCAGGCCCTTGCAAAACAGGGCCTGTCTTTATTTAGAAACCTGCCTTTTTCAGGCCCCCAACAAAATGTTGCGTGTCTTCTTCTAACTTGTCCGGCTGCACTGTTTCCCAACGTGCCAGTGAAAAATTAGGATGCGCGACACGGTGCTTATCCGCGATCTGACGCGCAATGTCGGTTTCACCAAGTTGTGCATAGCTTGCTGCCAGCAAACGTTGCCCTTCTGTAGGGTTGTTCATCTTGTTTACGGCGTCGATGGCGTCTTGATACTGCCTGAGATTGAAATATGCCCCACCCAGATGCCATAAGTATTGGTCCGGGAAGTATGGATTCAACCGCATCGCCTGCTGCAGATGAGTGATTGCCGTTTCGTTGTCACCGTAGTGAGCCAGCGCGTCGGCATAATCTGAATGCATATCGGCGTCGTTGGGATTCAATGCCAACGCCCGCCTATACGACTGTAGGGCCGCGTCATGTTCCTTGCGGTATAGGTGGACATACCCCAATTCACCAAAACCGCGCGCGTCCGTGGGATCCAGTTCAATCGCCCGCTGTGCGAAAGTCAGCGCCTGATCCAGGGCTTGCGTAGGATCTTCGGACCAGGAATAGCGCCAGTCGATATTCAGCGTTCGTGACAGGGCAGCCGCAGCGCGTGCATAACCCCCATCCCGGTCAAGCGCACTCTGATAGAAGTTTTGCGCCTTCCGGTTGTCATTCCTGGTGTATTTGAAGATGTGATACTGGCCCTGCAAAACAGAGCCATAAGCCTCGAGGTCGGATGGGACCGACTGGATCATCCGCTGCTTTTCATGCGACTCGATCATCACCGCGGTTGCGGCCACGATGCACTCGGTCACCTCATCCAGAATGTCGAAAATATCGTCGATATTACGATCAAACCGCTCACCCCAGATGGTGCGTTCGGTTGAGGCATCGATCAGTTCCGCCGTGATCCGAATGCGGCTGGCCGAGCGACGCACGCTGCCCCGCGCGATATACCGCACGTTGAGCTTTTGCGCGGCCTCTTTCGGTGGCATCCCCTGCGTCTTGAAGAAAAAGGACGAGTTCCGCGCGATTACGAACAGATTGCGGAACTTGGACAGGTTCATGATGATGTCGTCGGTCAGCCCTTCGGCAATCCAGCTGTCGGATTCGTCTCCGCCATTACTGCTGAAGGGCAGAACCGCCACCGAGGGTGTATCGGGACGTTCCAGAATATTTCCTGGCATATCCGGCCGCATCGTTCCAGCCATCGTGGCGCCAGCGACTTCGCTGCGGACACAATAGGTCGAGACAGGCGCAAGGATGTTCTTCAGGTGTTGCGGACCGAGAAATTCATAACCATAGCGCAGCCGGTTACAGACCTGATCATAAACGGCGGAACTGACGTAAACCCTTTCTGGCTCAGCAATTTCCTGAAGACGCGCCGCGATATTCACATTGTCGCCATGAATGCCGCGATCGTCGATCAGGATTTCGCCCAGATGGACGCCCGCGCGAAAGTTGATTCGTTGTTTTTCGGCGCGATCCTGATTGTGCTGGCTGGCAATGCGGTGCAGTTCGACGCCGAACTCCACGGCACTGGTGGCAGTTTCGAACAAAGCCAGAATACCATCGCCGCGCACCTCGACCACCCGGCCCTGAAAACGCGCGCAGGTCTCTTCAAGATGAGAAATCAACGATTTCAATGCGTTATAGGTGTCCAGCTCGTTCTCACTCATCAGGCGGGAATACCCGACGACATCGGCAAACAAGACTGCACCCAGCTTCTGCGTTATGGAAGAGTTTGGACTCGTGGTGTTCACATTCATAACTCGTATTAGGGGCTGCGTTCGAACCCTATGGTCACCTTATAGCAAAATGTGCCTCTGCGCTTGCAGAGCAATTGCACACCCCGTTAGTCACACTTATCAACCTGTGGTGGCCAAGACCAGCTTGGGCACCCGTTCTCTCCGAAAGTCACAACTGTTTCTGAGCTAATGCTTTTTGCCAGGGTCGGACGAGTATTCATCCAATCCTGACGGAGAAGTCCAACAACAATCATGTCATGAAACGTTCCGTCTGCATACCAGGCTTGCCGCATGGTACCTTCGACCTGACATCCCAGTCTTTCCACAAGGTCGCGGCTGATATGATTATCCTGCCTGTAATATGAGGTCAGCCTGTTCAAACCCAGTTGACGGAATGCAAAATCCGCCACCAGTGCCGTCGCTCTGATGGCAAGGCCCAAACGCCGAACCGATTTTTCGACAAACATGGCGATGACCGCGTCCCGGTTTACCGGGGAAATCGCCTCGAGCCCAACAATCCCCACCACTTGTCCGCTATTGGAGACGACAACGAACCAGCACTTTCCGCTGCCGCCTGACGCGCTAAATGCATCGCGCCAGACGTCTTCGGTTTGCGCAAGGTTGAACGGAATCCGCGATGTACGATCAAATCGGCCGAGGTCCTCGATATCCTGAAACCAGGGTGTGATTACCTCCAGATCTGCTTTTTCAAGTGGGCGCAGTTTGAATACGCTGTCGGACTTGTCTGACAATGGACCAACTACCTTTAACTAATATCAGAAAATATACACCCCAGAGCCTAACATACATAGGCAGCAAATACGAAATGAGAAAACAGCGGCCCGGCGATTATATACCTATGGTTGCGAAGATCAGACCCCGACGTGCCGAAGATCAACATGCCCTTGGTCGCACGATCCTGAAGTATGCCCCGCACCGGTTTGTCTATTGCACGCCCAAGGCGGCGGTGATTTGGTCACATCGAACAGCCTATTGCCGTCGTCGGCGGCTGGACCAACTGAGTTGAAAGGGAACAGGATATGAAGCTGTTACGCTATGGGCCGGTTGGCGCGGAAAAGCCCGGTATTTTGGATGAGGCCGGTAAAATCCGCGATCTGTCGGGGATTGTTGACGATGTAACTGGCGCGATGCTTGGCGATGAAAGCATGGCGCGGCTGCGTGGGCTCGACCTTGGAACATTGCCTGTCGTCGACGGTGATCCGCGGATTGGGGCATGTGTCGGGAATGTTGGTAAATTCGCCTGCATCGGCCTGAACTATGCCGATCACGCAGCCGAAAGCGGTCTGGACCTGCCCGACGAGCCGGTGGTTTTCTTCAAGGCGACCTCTGCCATCGTAGGTCCGAATGACACTGTCGAAATCCCGCGCGGTTCGGTTAAGACCGATTGGGAGGTTGAACTGGGCGTCGTCATCGGTAAGCACACCAAATATATTTCCGAAGCCGAGGCGCTTGACCACGTAGCCGGATATTGTGTGATCAACGATCTGTCCGAGCGGGATTTTCAACTCCACCGCTCGGGCCAATGGGTCAAAGGTAAATCGGCCGACACGTTCGGCCCGATCGGACCTTGGCTGGTCACCCGGGACGAGATCGCCGATCCACAGAACCTGCAGATGTATCTTGAGGTGAACGGGCATCGCTATCAGGATGGTTCGACCAATACGATGCATTTCAATGTGGCCACAGTCATTTCGCACCTGTCACAGTTCATGTCACTGCAGCCAGGGGATGTGATCTCAACCGGAACACCACCGGGTGTGGGTATGGGACGGACCCCTCAGATCTATCTGAAACCCGGTGACAAGATGGAACTGGGCATCCAAGGGCTGGGCGTGCAGCGACAGGACGTAGTGCAGGGCTGAACACCCTTACTCTGGCCAGGGCAAGGAATAGGTCTTGACGTTGGTGAAGAATTTCATCGCCTCGATGACCCCTTCTTTGACCCCGTTGCCGCTGTCCTTGATGCCCCCAAAAGGCGACATTTCGATCCGGTACCCGGGCTGTTCCCAGATATTGCAGGTTCCGACATTCAGACCATTGATATAGGCAATCGCGCGGTTCAGATCGTTGGTGCAGACGCCCGAGGACAGGCCAAACGCAGTTCCGTTTGAGATTTCCATGACCTTGGCGTCATCATCCGGCACGCGGACGATGGGTATAATGGGACCGAAGGTTTCTTCCATCACCAGCTCGTTGGTGTGGGGAACCTTGTCGACAACAATCGGCGGCAAAAGCGCGCCCTGACGACCGGGGTGATAGAGAATCACCGCGCCCTCGCCTTCAGCCATGTAAACACGTTTTTCGAACAGTTCTGCAGCCTCGGAATGGATCACGCAGCCCAGTTGCGTTTCAGGATCCTGCGGATCGCCAAAGCGAATGGCCTTGGCCTTTTCCAGAACCAACGGCACAAATCTATCCGCCACGCTGTCCTGTACGAGAACACGTTTGATCGCCGTGCAACGCTGCCCGGAATTGCCAGTGGCCCCGGCCACGGCGATGGCTGCGGCCCGGTCCAGATCAGCCTCGCTCAGATCGTTCAAGACGATCAGGGGATCGTTGCCGCCCAACTCTAGCGCCTGACGTTTAAACCCCGCTTTTTCAGCAATCATTTTGCCCACCGGCACCCCACCCGTGAAGGTGATGATGTCGATGTTTTCATTGGTGACCATCTCATCACCAATGTCCTGTGGCCAGCCAGTGACCACCTGGAACATCTCGGGCGGCAACCCTGCCTCGTACAGGATGTCAGCCAGTGTCAGCGCTGTCAGCGGGGTCAATTCGGTCGGTTTGCAGACCATGCAATTGTTGGTGGCAATCGACGGGGCAACCTTGTGGCTGACCATGTTCAGGGGGTGGTTGAAGGGCGTGATCGCGCTGATGGCTTTGACCGGTTCGCGTTTAGTGAAAATCTTCCGCTGCTTGCCATTATGGGTCAGATCGCACGAGAACACCTCACCATCATCCTTCAGCGCTTCGGCTGCGGCGAACTGAAATACATCCTGCGCCCGCTTGGTTTCGTAAATCGCATGCTGGTGGCAGATGCCAAGTTCCAGCGTCAGCCACTTCGCCAGATCGTCGCGTTTTTCACCGATCAATTCACCTGCGCGCTGCAGAATCTGGCTGCGTTCGTACCGGGTAAGCTTGGGGGTATAACTTGCAGCGACCTCAAAAGCCTTGCGTGCGTGTTCGGCGGTGCCTGCTGGCACCGTGCCAATAACCTCGTTGGTATAGGGGTAGTGAACGGGAACCGTAGCCTCGGTAAAAACGATCTGCCCCCCGATGCGCATGCCTTCGTTGCGAATGTCGGATGTATTCATGATCCCGTCCATTTTTCTTAAGCGCCGCTTTTGTTTCATAGATAAATACGTCAATTATCCTGTAATTCGTCTCGTACCGTCAGAACGCCATTTTCGTACCAGAGAAATCCCTGCTCATGGTCCGTCAGAATCCGTGCGACACCTAATTGTTATCCTTAATGCAAAGGGCTTGGAAATTGTTCAGGCATTTTGTATTTTGGATACAAGTTTCCAGTACCCGAGACGAAGTGAATGCCCAGAACGCGTGCGATCCCCCGACAAAGCCTGCCCGACGTCATCACCAACGATCTGCGCGAGCGGATTCTGAGCGGTGAAATCGCCGAAGGTGAAACCATTCGTCAAGAGGCACTGGCTGAGGATTACGACGTCTCGCGCATGCCGATCCGCGAGGCGCTGAAACGGCTGGATGCCGAGGGCCTCGTGCAGCTAACCAACAACCGAGGTGCTGCGGTCACATCGCATTCCCTGTCCGAAATCGGAGAGATTTTCGACCTGCGGGTCTTGCTTGAGGTGGATCTTTTCAAACGCGCCATTCAGCAGATGACTGCCGCCGATTTCAACGAATGCGATCGGATTCTGGATGCGATGGAAAAGTCCTATGATGCATATGATGTGGGCCGCTGGGGCAGCTTGAACAATGAATATCACATGGCGCTTTACGCCGCTGCCGGTCGCGGGCTGAGCAACGAAATCCTTCAGCGGGTAAACGTGCAGTCCGACCGCTATGTTCGCATGCATCTAAGTGTCATGGAGCAACGCGAACCCGCCAAGAAAGACCACCGCGAGCTATTGTCGCTGGCCCGTGCGGGTCGGGTCGATGATGCCTGTGACCTGCTGACCCGGCATATCCAGCGTACCAAGGAACAATTGCTAGCCATGATAACGGCGACGCGTAAAACCGAATAAGCGGGTTTAGTCCAACGGGTGCAGGCAAGCGACCTGATGCCTGTCTCCGCTCAGCTCGGGCGGCGCGGCGCGGCATTCTTCGGTGGCCAGCCAGCACCGCTGCGCAAAGGCACAGCCCTTGGGGATATTCATTGGGGACGGCAATTCACCTTCCAGCTTGATCCGCTCTTTCCGGGCCTCAGGGTCAGCGCGGGGTGTCGTAGACAACAGAGCCTTCGAATAGGGATGACGGGGCGCGGCGAATAGCAACTCTTTTGGGGCTTTTTCAACCGCGCGGCCCAAATACATGACGATCACATCATCTGCGAAGTGTTTTACCACCGACAGGTCGTGCGAGATGAACAGATAGGCAAGGTTCAAACGCTCCTGCAACTCGACCAGCAGGTTCAGAATCTGCGATTGGATCGACACGTCCAGCGCCGAGACCGGTTCGTCCAACACAAGTACTTTGGGGTTCAGCATCAGCGCGCGGGCAATGGCGATGCGCTGGCGCTGACCGCCTGAGAACATGTGCGGATAGCGGTCGTAGTGCTCGGGGCGCAGGCCGACAAGGTCAATCATCTCACGCGCTCGGGCCTCGCGGTCGGCGGCAGACATGTCGGGGCGGTTGATGATCAGCGGTTCCTGCAGGATCTGCCCGATCCGCTGACGCGGGTTGAGCGAACCATAGGGGTCCTGAAACACGATCTGCACCGTCTCGCGCATTTGCGCCCATTTCGACGGGGTAATGTCGACCCCATCAATGGTCAGGCTGCCCGAGGTCGGTTCTTCGATCATCGTTACCACCCGCGCCAGCGTGGATTTTCCGCAGCCGGATTCTCCGACAATCGCCAGTGTTTTGCCGGGTTGCAGGTCAAAATCCACACCTGACAGCGCCTTGACCGTTGCCGGTTTCGACAGCAATCCGCCTTTGACAGAATAGAATCTGGCCAATGCGCTGGCCTGAACGATGGGGGCGGTCATGCCAGTTCTCCGGCGGTTATCTTTTCAACATAATGGCAACGGGCCTTACCGAAATCCGCGCTGTGCGGGGTTGGCGGCAGAGATCGGCAGAGGTCGTCCGCATATTGGCATCTGGGGCTGAACAGGCAGCCTTTGGGCCGGTCGAACTGACCGGGCACGACACCAGGAATAGTCGGCAACAGTTTCGAGGTCGCCCGTTCTGGCAACGCGCTCAGCAAGGCAGCCGTATAGGGGTGGCGCGGGGTGCGGAACAAGTCCTTGACTGGCTGCTCCTCGACCTTTTGACCGGCATATTGCACCTGAACCCGTTCAGCGGTTTCAGCGACCACACCCATATCGTGCGTGATCAGTACCAGCCCCATCCCTTGTTCGTCCCGCAGCCGAACCAACAGGTCCAAAATTTGCGCCTGAATGGTCACGTCCAGCGCTGTTGTCGGCTCATCTGCGATCAGCAGCTTGGGATTGCAGGCAATGGCCATGGCAATCATGACGCGCTGGTTCATCCCGCCCGACATCTGGTGCGGAAAGGTGTTCAGGCGGCTTTCGGGGGCCGGGATACCGACCTGATCAAACAGCTCGATGGCGCGCTGGTGGCGATCCCTGCGATTCAGGCCGAGGTGAATCCGCAAGGCTTCCTTGATCTGGAAGCCGACTGTGAAACAGGGGTTCAGTGACGACATCGGCTCTTGAAAGATCATGGCGATGTCTTTGCCGATGATCTTACGGCGGTCACGAGCCGAAATTTTGGTGAGGTCGATGCCTTCAAAACTCAGTTGATCGGCGGTGATCGTAGCCGTCCATGGCAGCAGGCCCATCAACGCCAGCATCGACACGGATTTACCCGAGCCGCTTTCGCCGACGATGGCCATAAGCTCACCCTTGTCGACGGACAGATCGACGCCATCCACGGCGCGGAATTTCCCCGAAGCGGTGGCGAATTCGACGGTGAGGTTTCGGATGTCCAACAGGCTCATGTCGTCAGCTCCGCTTTAGTTTCGGGTCCAGCGCGTCGCGCAGACCGTCGCCCATCAGGTTGATGGCCAGCACGGTGACCAGGATGGCCAGGCCGGGGAATGTCACAACCCACCATGCACGCAGAATGAACTCTCGCGCTTCGGCCAGCATGGTGCCCCATTCTGGCGTGGGCGGCTGCGCGCCCATGCCTAGGAAGCCAAGGGCTGCGGCGTCCAGAATGGCGGTCGAGAAGGACAGCGCCGCCTGCACGATGATCGGGGCCAGGCAATTGGGCAGCACGGTCTTAAACATCAGCCGCGCTTTGCTGGCACCGGCCACGCGGGCCGAGGTGACATAATCCTTCTGACGTTCAGACAAGACCGAGGCACGGGTCAGACGCACGTAGTGCGGCTGAAAAACGATGGCGATGGCGATCATGGCGTTGGTCAGAGAGGGCCCGAGTATGGCGACCAGTACCAATGCCAGCAGTAGCGACGGGAAGGACAGAATGATATCCATCACCCGCATGATCATCGTATCAACCCATTTGGGTGCAAAGCCGGACAACAGACCAATGATCACACCGCCTGTCACGGCCACACAGACCACAACGATGCCGACAAAGAAGGAATAGCGGGATCCCATGATCAGGCGCGACAGCATATCCCGGCCCAGTGGGTCAGTGCCCAGCGGAAAGGCCCAGCTGCCACCCTCTTGCCACGCCGGGGGCTGCAGGATGTGATTGCGGAACTGTTCCGTCGGATCGTAAGGCGCCAGCAGCGGAGCGAAGGCGGCGCACAAGACAAACGCGGCAAAAACCCAAAGCCCCATGACCGCGCCGCGGTTTTCGCTGAAGTAATACCAGAACTCGCGCAATGCGCTG
This sequence comes from Ruegeria sp. BA12, assembly GCF_056539625.1. Classification (NCBI taxonomy): domain Bacteria; kingdom Pseudomonadati; phylum Pseudomonadota; class Alphaproteobacteria; order Rhodobacterales; family Roseobacteraceae; genus Ruegeria; species Ruegeria sp. BA12. The sequence continues at coordinate 264,642 of NZ_JBQFVF010000003.1, read as the reverse complement.
GGGCGGTCTTCGGTTTTGGGTGGGGTTGCGGATAGTTCAGCCATCACCGCCTCCGGATTTTGGGGTTGATGATGCCGTAGAGGACATCGACCAGCAGGTTCACCAGCATGACAATCACCGCGATCATCAACAGGCCACCCTGCACCACCGGATAGTCACGGCGGAAAATGCTGTCGACCATCCACTTGCCGATACCCGGCCAGCTAAAGATCGTCTCGGTCAGGATCGCCCCGGCAAGCAAGGTACCGACCGACAGGCCGATCACGGTAATCACCGGGATCAACGCATTGCGCAGTGCATGCAGCCCGTTGATCCGTGTCGGCGCCAGACCCTTGGCGCGGGCAGTGCGGATGTAATCCTCGCCCAAAACCTCAAGCATGGCCGAGCGTGTCTGACGTGCAATGACCGCCAGCGGGATGGTGCCCAGTACGATCGTCGGCAGGATCAGGTGCCGGACGGCCGAACCAAACGCCCCCGCCTGGCCTGACAACAGACTGTCGATCAGCATGAAACCGGTGACACTGGGGAAATAATACAGCAGGTCAATCCGACCCGAGACTGGCGTCCAACCCAGATTGCCCGAGAACACGATGATCAGCAGCAGAGCCCACCAGAAGATCGGCATCGAATACCCGACCAGGGCTGACGACATCAGCGCCCGATCGAAGAACTTGCCCCTGTTCACCGCCGCGATCACGCCGGCAGGCAATCCCAGTGCCACCGCAAAGATCATTGCACAAAGCGACAGCTCCAGCGTGGCAGGGAACAAGGCGAAGAACTCATCCCAGACCGGCTTTTTGGTGACAAAGCTCTCGCCCAGATCGCCATGCAGGACGCCGACAAGGTAATCCCAGTATTGTTGCAGGACCGGTTTGTCGAAGCCCAGCTTCTCGACCATCTCCTGATAGCGTTCCTCGGTCATGCCGCGTTCGCCAGCCATGACGATGATGGGATCACCGGGCAGAACCCGAATGAACATGAAGGAAATCAGCGTCACGCCCAGAAATGTCGGAACGAACATGCCAAGGCGTGTGAGTAAGTAGCCAAACATCAGCGACCTATGATTGTGAGATCTTTGGGAAAGCGGGTCAGCGACCGGCAGCCATCCCGTGTAACAAGCACGTCATCTTCTATGCGAACGCCGAAATTGTCCAGATCATAAAGGCCCGGTTCGTTGGTCCAAACCATTCCGGGCAAGATTTTCTGGTCATTCCCGCGCATGATATACGGTGCTTCGTGGACGTCCCGGCCCAGACCATGTCCGGTCTTGGTGCGGATGCGGTGGGCAAAAGGCGAAGCCTCAAGCACGCTGATGACCGCGTCGTCGATATCGTGCGCGGTCACCCCGGGGCGGCAGGCCTCGAAACCGGCGAGATTGGCGCGCAGGACTGTATCGTAGACCGCCCTGCCCTCGTCCGAGACCTCTTTGACGAAAAAGGTCCGGGTAATATCGGCGGCAAAACCGTGTTTGCGGGCACCGAAATCGAACAACAGCGCGTCGCCGGGTTTGATTCTGTAATCCGCCCGCGCCTTACCATGCGGCTGCGCCGAGTTATCACCCGCGGCCACAATCGGCGCAAAAGCCAGCGAGGCGGCGCCTTCGGCAAACAACGCCTGGATCAGGGCCTGTTCGATCTGAACCTCGGTCTGGCCGACACGCACATCCTCAATGACCCGCTGCAACGCCCGTTCCGAGATATCAATCGCAGCCTGTAGCGCCGCGATATCCTCATCGGTCTTGATGATACGCAGACCAGAAATCTCACGCTCGCCGTCCACAATGCGCAGATCCGGCATCGCGCGGGTTAGTGCCTTGGATACGAAAACCCGCATCACCTGCCCTTCCACCGCCAGTGACGACAGTGGCATACGCGCGGCCAGCGCGGTAAAGGCATCGTCATAGCCTGCCTGATCGCGCCAATCAAAGACAGCGCCGTCAAACCCGACCAGCGCCCATGACCCCAGCTCAAGATTTGGCACAATCGCAGCTGGGGCACCTTCGGCTGGGATCACAACCACGAAAGGCCGTTCGTGGCTCATGAAGGGTTTTCCCAAAGCGCGGGTGAAATTCGGGCCAGGCACAAGCGCCACGGCGTCTACTGACATGTCCTTTGCCAGTTGACGGTACTCGGACAAATCCGGCATTCGCGCCGACCTCCAGAAATAGAAAACCGGAGCCGCCAATTTGGGCGGCTCCGGTCAGTGAGTGGTGATTTATTCGACGCTCACGCCATAGAAGATGTGGCCACCCAGCGGGTGCACCTTGTAGCCCTGCACCTTATTGCTCATCGGCATGTAAACGACCGAGTGTGCGATGGTGGCCCATGGTGCCTGCTCTTTGAAGACGACCTGAGCATCCTCATACAGCTTGGTGCGTTCAGCCTGATCGGTGGTTTGCTTGGCTTTCAGGATCAGATCTTCGAACGGTTCGTGGCACCATTGTGCACGATTCGAGGCTTCGCGACCGTCACAGCCCAGAAGCACGGCCAGGAAGTTGTCTGGATCGCCGTTGTCACCGGTCCAGCCCAGCAGAACGGCGCCATCGCGGTTCAGTTCTTTCGAGCGCGACAGATACTCGCCCCATTCATAGGACACGATCTCAACATCCACACCGACCTTAGCAAAATCCGCCTGGATCAACTCCGCCATGCGGCGTGCGTTCGGGTTGTACGGACGCTGTACCGGCATCGCCCAGATCTTCATCGACAGATCGGAAACACCTTCGGCTTCCAGCATCGCCTTAGCCGCTTCGGGATCATAGGCATCGTCGGTGATGGCGTCGTTGTAGCCCCACATGGTTGGCGGGATCGGGTTCTTGGCCACCTGGCCTGAGCCCTGGAACACCACATCGATGATGGCGTTTTTGTCGATCGCCATGTTCAACGCCTTGCGGACGTTCGGATTGTCGAACGGCTCCATAGTGGTGTTATACGCCAGATAACCGACGTTTAGGCCTTCCTGCTCCATCATGTTGATGTCGCCGTCATCCTTCATCGCCTGAATGTCAGCCGGGTTCGGATACGGCATGATGTGGCATTCGCCAGCCTTCAGCTTTTGGTACCGAACCGAAGCGTCTGGAGTGATCGCAAAGATCAGGTTTTCCACGTCCGCCGGATCTTTCCAGTAGTCCGCATTCTGCGCATAGCGGATCACGGCGTCTTTCTGATAGGCCACGAACGAGAACGGACCAGTGCCGATGGGCGCTGTGTTCAGCTTTTCAGGTGTTCCTGCTGCCATCATCGCATCGGCATATTCGGCCGACAGAATCGAGGCGAAATCCATCGCCATGTTGGCCACAAACGGCGCCTCAGGCTTGGTCAGAGTGAATTTGACCGTATAGTCATCGACCTTTTCGATGGACTCGACCAGATCTGGCATGCCCATACCCTGGAAGTATTCCCAGGTGCCGCCGGACACCTGATTGAACGGGTGACCTTCGTCCTTCTGACGCATGAACGAGAAGATCACGTCATCGGCGTTAAAGTCACGGGTCGGGGTGAATTCGTCGTTGGAATGGAACTTGACGCCCTGACGCAGCTTGAACGTGTACTCCAGACCGTCATCGCTGGCTTCGACGCTTTCGGCCAGACCGGGAATGACGTTGGTCGTTCCGGTTTCGAATTCCAGCAGGCGGTTGTAGATCGGGTGCGAAGACGCATCAAAAGTCGTCCCGGCGGTGAACAGGGCCGGATCGAACCCTTCGGGCGATCCTTCAGAGCAATACACCAGAGTGTTTGCCTGTGCCGCGGCAGCCGACAAGGCGATCGCAGCAGTTGCGGCCATCAATTTCAGTTTCATGTGGGTCTCCCAGAAATGAATTTATTCAGACATTCGCGTTGCTCTTTGTGGTCAGAGCATTCCTAGACGACTCGTGTCATCGCGATATCTCTGCCCAATGTATCCAAAATACAAAATCCATTGTCAACTGACTTGCACACGCTAATTTGAGCAACCCGTTAACAAGGCGGATACCCCCACACGTTCGGCCTTTTGGGTCGTTCGGGCAAGAGGATAATCACCATGACCTAACGGCCCATGTCTTGCTACGTGACAGCGTGACGGTCGCCATCGCAGGTCAAGATACAAGAGATCAGTTGACGGTCAGTGTGAAAAAGTGGGCGTAACCCCGACAGGTGGCCGTTCATTGATATAGGCACCGATACGGTCCAATAGCGGTCGGCGGGGACAGCCCGGACGCGTTGCCGCGCCCAGGTTTCGCAGATTGCCGGGGCCTTCGAACGGGACAAAGCACAAAGGCCACTTGTCCCGTTTGAACTGTTCCGCCGCCAATGCCGAGACGATGGTGCAATCATCCGAGTGGCAGATATGGCGGCAGATCGTCTCGAACCGAAGCGCACTTAGATCAAACCGCTTGCTGGCCCGGTTCGAGGGGTCTGATTCGGGCAACCGGTCTTCCAGTTCATAACCAAAACTATGGGGAAGCCGGATAAAATCATGCACCGGCACATCTTCTGGCGCGATAGATGGCAACATGCACAGCGGGTGGCCCTCGCGTACGGCCAGAAACAGGGGTTCAGACCAGATCGAGGTGAAATCCAGCGCTTCGCTGTTGTTGACCTTTGCCACCAGGGCGACGTCCAGCGTGTGATCTTCAACCATTTGCAACATGTTCTGTGGCAGATCTTCAACCATGGTGACACGCATGTTGGGAAAAAGCGCGCTGAACAGCTCGGAAAAATACTGCGTCAGATAGGGGGCCAGTGTCGGGGTCATACCGATATTGAAAGGCACTGCCTCGGGGTTGCGAAACTGAGTCGCGGTATCTCGGATGTTCTGGGCGTCTTTCAGGATGCGCTCGGCAATGGCGATCACGCGATTGCCACAGGCAGTGGGGCGCACTTCGCTATTCAGGCGCAGGAACAGATCCGTTCCCAATTCCTGTTCCAGCTTCTTTACCTGATTAGACAAAGCGGGCTGCGAGACATTGCAGGCCACAGCCGCCTGACTGAACTGACCGTGTCTGGCAATGGCAAGCACATATTCCAGGTCTCTGAAATTCATGGTTTTGGGCCCGTGATCCGTTTCCCGATCCCGCTGGGGATGCCCTTTACATACGCCAACCGGCGCGCCGCTGCAGGAAATCGGCATCACAATCACTGACAAAACCGTCAATCCGCGCCATTGAATAGAAGGGCACTGCGGAGACACGCCACGTAACCAATTGAAAAGAAACGAGGCACGGTGGCCAGATATCACGCCATCCGTGACTATTTGTATTGGTTATACCGCCAATTCGAAGGATGAATTTTAGCTGCGCCGTGGTGGTGACTACCCCTTTGCTACGTGGAATGCCCAGACCAGCGGGCGGACCGCATTACGCAAACCCATGATGGAGTCCCCCATGCTGTCCCAACTTATGGAAAGCTTACGCGCACGTCTCTTAACCACGTCCACATTGGCGCAAGAGACCAGCCGCGATGGCCAAACCCTTTTGAACAACTTTTTCCAAAGCACGGTTGTCGATGACACTCCGGCCTTTGTGCTAGCCAATGATTTCTCGCGCCTGCTGAACTTTGGTGAGATAGTCACCAACAACGCGGTGGCCGCGGTGAAGGCGCAGGGTGAAGATGTCGACATCTTCAACTTTGCCTCGGGCCGGATCGAAGCAAATAACGGTCCCGAAGTTCTGGCCACCGGCGTTCAGGTGACCGGCAGCGCCGCAGTCCGAAACTTCGGAGAGATAGCCGGGGAATTTAACGGAGTGCAGTTTGCCGGGCCTGACAGCTCTGGCAGCCTGGATAATTTCCGCGGCGGCGTGATCAGTTCGGACAGTCGTGCGGTTGATATTCAGGGTCAGGGCATTGATGTGCGCAACTTTGGCGACATCATCGGCACCGGCGATCAGCGCAACGGCACGATCTATACCAACAGCACCGCCGAGGATGTTTCGATCTCGAACTTCTCAGGCGCCACGATTGATGCCGGTGACGGCAATCAGGGCGCCGGTATTTCGCTGCAAGTCGGTGATGAACTCGGAGACCGCGTGGAAACCGACGTGTTCAACGGCTTTGGCGCGACCATTCAAGGCCGCGGTCAGGCGGCGGCAAATACAGGTCTGGCCGGAGACGGCATCCGCATCGATGATGGTGCAGAAGGTGCCATTCTTGAAACCGAGATCATCAATAGCGGTCTGATTTCGACCGAAAGCAATCAAGGCACCGCCGCCGGTATTCGCATTGCCAATGGCGCAAATGCCGAAGGTGAGATTCTGAACACCTCGACCGGTGTGATCGAAGGACCTCGCAACGGTCTCTATATCGGTGAAGGCGAACATGATCTGGATGTGCTGAACTTTGGCACCATCCAATCAGGCAGCCGCGCGGTTAATATCGACGGCTCCGGCGTTGATCTGGTCAATGGCGGTGACATTCTGGGCTCTGGCGATCAGCGCAACGGCACGATCTACGCCGACGACACCGCGTCTGATTTCTCGATCAACAACCTGGCAACCGGCTCAATCGATGCGGGCGAAGGCAACCAAGGCGCTGGCGTTTCACTTTCCCTGTCTGCCGAAGGCAATGGTGAGGTCGAAGTGACCAATGCAGGCTCCGTCGCCGGTCGCGGCAATGCAGGCGCTGGTCTGGGCACCGCCGGAGATGGCATCCGTCTGGAAGGCGCCCGGCTAGAAGGCGGCGGCTTTGGCCCTGCTCTGTTCACCGGAACGATCACCAACACAGGTTCGGTCTCGTCCGAAGGTGCAAATGGCACTGTCGGCGCGTTCCGCGCTGTGAACAACGTCAATTTCCAAGGCCAACTGGTCAACGAGGAAACCGGCGTCTTTGCGGGTGGTCAGAACGGTGTCTACTTTGGCACAGGCGATCATTCGGGCGGGTCCTTCGTCAACCGGGGTACTGTCACCTCGGACAGCCGCGCGCTGAATATTGACGGAGTAGGGCTCGAGGTCATCAACGAAGGTGACATTCTGGGTACCGGCAACCAGCGCAACGGTACGGTTTATGCCGATGGTACCGCCGACAACTATACCTTTACCAACACCGGTCTGGTTGACGCAGGCGAAGGCAATAACGGCTCAGCCGTCTCGTTGCAAACCGGCGATGTGTCTGGCGATGTGGTCTCGGCCGCTGTCGTCAACGAAGGCACGCTGCAAGGCCGTGGAGACGCCGCAGAGGGCAACCAGGTGGGCGATGGCTTGCGCCTGTTCACCAGCCAGGATGACGCGTCCTTTGCCGGAGTTGTCGTCAACGAAGGTCTGATCGCGGGATCCGAGGACTCGGACGCTGCGGCGGGCTTGCGCGTTGATGGCGGTCTGAACCTTGTTGGTGCCGTCCTGAACGAGGGCGAAATCCGCGGCACGGTCAACGCAATCGACGCCTCGGACGCAGGCACCGTCACCATCGTCAATGACGACGAAGGCGTGATCAACGGTGACGTTCTGCTGAGCGATGGCGACGATATCTTTGTCGATCTGGGCACTACCAATGGTGACATCGACGGTGGCGCAGGTGATGACGTTCTGATTGCCGGCGATGCCGACAATGTTCTGACCGGTGGTCTGGGCAATGACTTCATCGACGGTGGAGACGGCATCGACACGGCCGACTTCTCGGATCTGGACGTCGCGGTCGAGGTTCGTCTGGACGCCAACGGCAATGGCACCGCCACCCGCGATACCGGGTTCAACATCTCGGTCACCGATGCGGTTATCGCGGCACCGGATCAGTTCGGGTCCAACATTGCCGATGGTGCCGGTTTTGTTGAGCAGGCGGTTCAAGGCAACCTCTACTACAACATCCACACCAACCAGTTCCCGGCGGGTGAAATCCGCGGGCAGCTATCGGTCGACAGCGACGTGACCGAAAACGGTATCCGCACCGTTAGCCTGAGTGGCGGTTTGGACGCGGCGCAAGAGCCAGGGCCGCTGTCAAACAGCGAAGCGACCGGTGAGGCCACCGTTGTCATCACGCAGAACCTGAACACTGGTGAGGTCACCTATTCCAGCGAGCTGAGCGTTGTTGGCATCAGCGAGGCAGAGCTGGGTACCCCAATCCCGGGCACTATTTCGGCGATCCATCTGCACAATGCTCCGGCGGGCGTGAACGGCCCGGTGGTGCAGGACACTCTGGTCGACGCAGGTGCAACGCTGGATGTGAATGCGACCGGGGGTACCGGTGTCATCGGTCAGGACGTTGTCGAAAACCAGTTCGAGACCGACGTGCTGCAGTCCATTGAAAACGTCATCGGGTCCGATGATGGCGACGTGATCGTCGGCAGCGATCTGTCCAACGTGCTGAATGGCGGCGCGGGCGGAGATCTGATCTCGGGCGAAGGCGGTGATGACATCCTCATCGGCGGACTGGGACGAGACACGTTCTCGTTCGGTGAAGACTTCGGCAATGACTTGATCCAGGACTTTGAGATCGGTCGCGATCAGCTGCAGTTCGGCGACCTAGGCCCCGATTTCGGCGGCGCGGTGAATGTTGCGCAGGATGGCAATGACACCCTGATCACCTTTGGCAACGAAGGCTCGGTCCGTCTGGCTGGAATCAACAGCGCAGACCTAACCGAAGACGACTTCGTCGCCTAAGCGATCCACAACGGGGCGGTCTTGTGGCCGCCCCGCTTGCCAAACCGGAAAGGGCTATCCGATGTTCCAGAATTCCAATCCCGTCAAAACCGCCTGGGGATCGCTGCGCAAAGGCTTTGTTGCGGTTGCGATCTTCAGCCTGTTCCTGAACCTCTTGATGCTGGCCGGGCCGCTATACATGCTGCAGGTCTATGACCGGGTTCTGACCAGCCAGAACATAGACACATTGATCGCCTTGTCCGTGCTGCTGGCGGGGGTATTCATCGTCATTGCGTGCCTCGACCTGATGCGGATGCGCATTCTGGGCCGCCTGGCCGCCCGGTTCGAACTCAGCGTCGGCGCGCGCGTCCTGGGGGCCGCCATGCGCCGCCGGGTCCAAGGAGAAGCTGAGGCAGGCGAAAACCTGGTCGAGGATGTGAACGGGTTCCGCGAATTCATTTCCGGCACCACCCTGACCGCCTTTTTCGATGCTCCGTGGATACCAATCTATTTGATGGTTCTTTATGTGCTGCACCCGTTTCTGGGTCTGTTGGGCCTGGCCGGAGCGCTGACCTTGACACTGATGGCGCTGATCAACAACGCCCGATCCCGAGGCCCGATGCAGCAGGCCGCGCAGGCACGAGGGCGGTCGGATGCGCTGTTCAAGATCAGCGACAGGAATGCCGAACTGGTCCATGCGCTGGGTATGAAATCCGATCTGGTACGCCGCTGGACCGCGCTGCAAACTGACGCGCACCAACACAAAACCCGCGCCGCTGATCGGGTGGCCAGCTTTTCCGTATTGTCCAAGACCATACGTATGGGCCTGCAATCAGCGGTTCTGGGGATGGGTGCGGCACTGGCCGTGATCGGCGAGTCCACCGCAGGCGTCATGATTGCCGCCACGATTGTTCTGGCCCGCGCGCTTGCTCCGATTGATCAGTTGATCGGGCAGTGGCGCACTTTTCTGGCTGCACGCGGGTCCTATAGCAAAATCAAACAATTGACCGAAGATTTCGCCGAGGCGCCTCCAAACCTGAACTTGCCACGTGCGTTCAAATCGATGGACGTCCGCATCGCTCAGGCAGGCCCTCCACTTGCGATCAATGCCACCATCCGGGCGATTGATTTCAGCCTCACGGCCGGGGACGTTCTGGCAGTGATTGGCCAGAGCGGTTCGGGCAAAACCACGCTGGGCAAGATGCTTGCGGGCATCTGGCATCCGCAACGGGGCGAGGTTCTGCTGGACGGCAGCCCGATGTCGAAATGGAATCCCGAAGACTTGGGCAAACAGATCGGATACCTGCCACAGGATGTCGAGCTGTTCGATGGCACAATCCGCGAAAACATTGCCCGGTTCTCCACCGCGATCGACGATGCCGAGGTCCTGCGTGCCGCGCGCGAAGCAGGGGTTCACGAACTGGTCAGCGGTTTGCCCGACGGGTACGAAACCAGGCTTGGCCGCGATTTTTTCCTGTCCGGCGGTCAGCGTCAGAGGCTGGCTCTGGCACGTGCGCTATACGGTGATCCGTTTGTTCTGGTTTTGGATGAACCCAACTCGGATCTGGACGCCGAGGGCGAACAGGCCCTGCGCGATGCTTTGCTGGCCGTGCAGGAACGCGGCGGGATTGCCATTGTCATGACGCATCGCCCAGCCACGCTGCAGGCGGCGAACAAGGTGATGGTGTTGCGCAATGGCAATCAAACTCAATTCGGCGACAAGCAAGACGTTCTGAAAGTCAATCGCCGCAACGTTCTGGACAAACCAACACAACCGGCACCCAGCCGGGTGGATGAAACTCAGATCACAGGAGCGGCCCAATGACTGACCTGGTCAATTACTCAGCCCCTCGAACTGCCGTGGGATTTCACGACGCACAGCTGAAAGAGATTTCGGACAGTTCCCCTGGCATCGCCCGCTATGTCCTGTTCGGCCTGTTCACCCTGGCGGTATTCGTCGGTGGTAGCGCCTATTGGGCCTTTGCCTCGAAACTCGATGGTGCCGTGGTTGCACCCGCATCCTTTGTGGTAGAGGGCCAACGCAAAACGGTCGAACATCTGGACGGCGGCATAATTCAGTCGATCCTGGTCACAGACGGCCAATTTGTGCAGGCAGGGCAGCCTCTGGTTCAGCTCGACAGCACCGAGATTAACGTGGATCTTAGCGTTCAGGGTAGCCAGTTGGGTGAGCTGTCGGTTCGCCGCGCGCGCCTGCTGGCGCAAATGAGCGGGCAGAGCCAATTTGAAGAAACCACCGCCCTGGCGGGATTCCGCGAAGGAATGGACCGCCTGCATTGGGTGTCGCCTTACCTGACCCAGAAACAACTATTTGACGCCGAAGCCCGTGCCCGCCGGACCGAAGCGCAGATCAACGCGCAACGTATCGCGGGCCTACGCAACCAGGTCACGGGTCTGGATGAACAGCGCCGCGCGGCCCGGAACCAGATCAAGATCACGCGGGTTGAGTTGTCCAACTTAGAGACGCTGTTGAATAAGGGGCTGGTCGCCGTCACGCGGGTCAGCGCACGGCAGATCGAGTTGGAACGGCTGGCTGGCGTTGACGCATCATTGCGCACCCAGATCGCCCAGGCCGAAGATCAAGTGCAAGAGTTGGAGCTGTCCCTGCTCAGCCAGCAAAAACTACGCGATGAGGTCCTCGCCGGGGAGCTGGCTGTTGTTGAGGCCCAGCTTGATCTGGTTCGACCGCAATTCGCGGGCACGCTGGCACGCCTGAAGCGAACACAGGTTCTGGCCCCGACCAGCGGACGCGTTGTGAATTTGGAAGTGTCAACCAATGGCGGGGTGATCCGCCCGGGTGCGCCGATCATGGATATCGTCCCAGCCGATCAAGCCCTGATCGTCGAGGCACGAGTCAAGACCGGCGACATTGATAAGCTGCGGATCGGTCAATCCACGCGCATCCGCCTGTCGGCCTTTGCGCAAGCGGACGTGCCCGAAGCTGTGGGGCATATCTTCGACATCTCAGCCGATGCGCTTGAGGATGAACGCACCGGCGAAGCCTATTACAAGGCGCGGGTAAAGCTGAATGCCGAACAACCGCGAGACGTGGCCGCATTGGAACTGGTGCCCGGCATGCCCGCAGATTTGTTCGTCAATACCGGCGAACGCGCCGTCATAAGCTATCTGTCGCAACCCATAAGCGACCGGTTGGCCAAGACCTTTATCGAGTGATTTTAGCCGCCTGCGTCCGAGACTTGGGCGCAGGCATTTCTGAGATCGTTGTCCCGATCCAACCAGTATCAATGCGTGCTTAAGTGTCAGACGCCGTAACGCGCCATGAACATGTCCACTGCGTGCAACGCGATCTCATCAATCTCGGATTGTTTGAAATTGGTCTGGATGCCCAACGCGGCTTTGGTCCAGAAGCGAACCTTGCACAGTTCTGAGAACTGTTCGGCTGCAATCTGAACATCTTCGATAACCAATTCGCCTTTTTGAACGGCCTTTTCCAAATATTCGACCATATGACGCTGGCCATTCTGAGGTCCGGATTCGTAAAACGCCTGGCCCAATTCAGGGAACCGATCCCGCTCGGCCACGCAGATACGAAACACCTGCTGCGCGAAATCGGACACTAGAAATGCGGTTAGCTGCGTCGCCGTGATCGTCAACACTTCGCGCGCAGGTTTGGAGTCGTCGATCATCGAAATGACTCTTTCAGCCATACGCTTGCATTCGGTCTGGGCGACTTCCATGAACAGCAGACGCTTGTCGGGGAAATAGCTGTAGAGCGTCGCCTTGGACACGCCCGCCGCCCGCGCGATGTCATCGACGCTGGCACCTTCGAACCCATCCGCCATGAAAACTTCTCGGGCTCCGCGCAAAACCTGATCGAATTTGCGGCCCGTGCGAAGGATGGCGGCTGTCTGAGTCATGAGCTCTCCTAGGGTTAGTGTTCCCCTCAAACTATAAACCGATCAGTACAGATACAACGATTCGCGTTGTCCCGTTGCGTAACGGAATGTGAATTCTGAATGTTTTGCCCCGCAAACCCGCGGCTTCCGGTCGTTGTCGTTCAAGGCTTGCTGCGCGGTCAAACGATGCTAACACTTTGGGCATGGTCGAAATATTTCTGCGCACGCTTCCGTTTTTTGCAATCATCGGCCTGGGATACTGGGCCGGGCGCAGCCGCTTTTTCACCGAAGACGCGACAGCCTATCTGACAAAGTTCGTGTTCTATTTCGCACTTTCGGCGATGCTGTTTCGCTTTGCCGCCACCCTGCCCTTTGCCGACATTTTCAATGGTCGGCTGATGGCGGGCTATCTGCTGGGAACTCTCGCCGTGTATGGTCTGGCAACTGGAGTGGCCTGGGTTCGCAGGCTTGATATTCCTACCGCGGCGGTCGAGGCCCAATGTGCCGCCATCGGAAATGTCGGCTTTCTGGGACTACCGATGCTGGCGCTGTTGTTGTCCGAGGCCGCCATTGGGCCGGTCATGCTGGTTCTGACCGTTGATCTGGTGGTGTTTTCGTCCTTGATCGTGATTTTGATCAACGCGGGGCGCGACGGGCGGCTGACCCCGGCAACGTTGCGCCTGATTGGGTTGGGATTGTTGAAGAACCCAATGATCGTTTCGATTTCCGCAGGGCTTCTGTGGTCGGCTTTGCAAATGCCGGTTCCGGCGGCACTCAATGATTTTCTGACCATTCTGGGCGGGGCGGCCACACCTGGGGCTTTGTTTGCAATTGGGGCCTCTTTGGCGTCCAAGTCCGCCGAACGCATTCAGGTTGCGGCATGGCTGAGTTTTTGCAAGTTGGTCATTCACCCGGCTTGTGTGGCCGTGGTGCTGCTGTGGTTGATGCCAGTCGATGCCTTTTCCGCCACGGTCGCAATTGCGGCAGCGGCGCTGCCGGTGGCCGGAAATGTTTACATGCTGGCGGCCCACTACCGTGTGGCCCCGCACCGGGCCTCGGCAGCGATCCTGCTGTCGACTGCGGTCAGTATCCTGACCGTGCCGGTGGTCATCGCCTGGGTTGGGACGCTCTGAGCCAAAGCATTCAAAAAAACGCGCGCCGAAGTCGTGCGGCCTTTACGCGGCGTCCTTGGATCGTTAGCCATAACGCGATCTAAATTTAAGGACTCTGCCAGATGGAAACCCTTTCGGAAAACGCCTGTTTCGGTGGCGTGCAGGGCGTCTACCGCCATGCGTCGTCAGCCTGCCAATGCGACATGACCTTTGGTCTGTTTCTACCTGCCGAGGCAAAGGACGGCCCGGTTCCCGTCCTGTGGTATCTGTCTGGCCTGACCTGCACACACGAAAACGCCATGACCAAGGCCGGTGCGCAGGCCTGGGCAGCCGAACAAGGCATTGCCGTCGTGTTCCCCGACACCTCTCCGCGGGGTGAAGGCGTGGCCGATCACGATGACTATGATCTGGGCCAGGGCGCTGGATTCTATGTGAATGCAACACAAACCCCATGGGCACCGCATTTTAACATGTGGAACTACGTGGCCGAGGAACTGCCGAACCTGCTGGCAGAAAACTTCGCCATCGACATGGATCGTCAAGCGATCACTGGTCATTCAATGGGTGGCCACGGGGCGCTGACCCTGGCGATGAACTTGCCAGGTCGGTTTCGGTCGGTTTCGGCCTTCGCGCCGATTTCGAACCCGACCGGCGCGGATTGGGGGCGCAAACAGCTGAGCGCCTATCTGGGTAATGACGAAGCCACTTGGGCCAAGCACGATGCCTCGCTGATGATGAAAGAGGTTGGCTTTGACGGTCCAATCCTGATCGACACAGGTGCCAGTGATCAGTTCATCGACCTTCTACGCCCCGAGGCGCTGGCGACAGCCATCGCGGAACGACGCCAGCAGGCAACCTATCGTTTACAGCCGGGCTATGATCACTCGTATTTCTTTGTATCGACCTTCATGGAAGACCACATCACCTTCCACGCCGAAGCGCTGTACGGGGACTGACGGATGAGCAAATTTGACTATGACCTGATCATCATCGGGTCAGGGCCATCAGGGCGTTCCGCGGCAATCCAGGCGGGCAAACTGAAACGTCGTGTGCTGGTGATTGACCGCAAAGACCGATTTGGCGGCGTGTCGGTTCATACCGGCACAATCCCCTCGAAAACCTTGCGCGAAACGGTGCTAAACCTGTCCGGCTGGCGCGAGCGCAGTTTTTATGGCCGGTCTTACCGGGTCAAGGATCAAATCCGCGCCGAAGACCTCAAGGCGCGTCTGCACATGACGCTGGATCACGAGGTTGACGTGCTGGAACATCAGTTCAACCGCAACCACGTGGAAACCCTGAACGGTCTGGCCAGGTTCGTTGGCCCCCATGAGATTGAGGTCGCCACTGATGCCGGTGAAACCACACGCCTGACTGCAGCCAAGTTCCTGATCGCCACCGGGACCAAAACCTACCGCCCGGATTACGTGCCCTTTAACGGCAAAACCGTGGTCGACGGCGATGACTTTCTGGAAATGGCCGAGATTCCGCGCTCGCTTGTCGTGATCGGCGCGGGGGTAATCGGCGTTGAATATGCCACGATGTTCTCGGCACTGGATGTGCGCGTGACTCTGATCGAGCCGCGCGAAACCTTCCTTGATTTCATCGACAAGCGGTTGATCCACGATTTCACCCATCAAATTCGCGAAAACGGCGTCGATCTGCGGCTGGGCTCTGCCGTGGAAAAGATCGAGGACACAGGGGATCATGTCGAAGTCACACTGGATAATGGCCGCCATGTCCGTGCTGAAATGCTGCTGTTTGCGGCCGGGCGCATGGGTGCGACCTCGGCGCTGAATTTGAACTCAGTTGGTTTGGAGACGGACCATCGCAACCGCATCAAGGTGGACCGTAAAACCTATCAGACCACTGTGCCGCATATCTATGCCACCGGCGATGTGATCGGGCACCCGTCGTTGGCCTCAACTTCGTTGCAACAGGGCCGTGTCGCGGCCTGTCATGCGTTGGACACCCCCACACTGCCAGAAAGCCCTTGGTATCCATATGGCATCTATTCGGTGCCCGAGATTTCCACCTGCGGTATGTCCGAGGAAGAATTGGAGGAACGCGGCATCCCATATGAGGTTGGTGTCGCACGATTCCGCGAAACCTCGCGCGGGCATATCATGGGGTTGGAGCATGGCATGCTGAAAATGCTGTTCTCGCTGAAAACCCGCCGGGTGCTGGGCGTGCAGATCGTTGGCGAAGGGGCGACTGAGTTAATCCATATCGCGCAGGCGGTGCTGAACCTGAAAGGCACGGTGGACTACTTCGTGCAGAACACGTTCAACTACCCGACCTTGGCCGAAGCCTACAAGATCGCCGGTCTGGACGCGTTCAACCGGATGCCGATCCCCGAAGAGTTCAAGGTGCGCAAGAAACCCGCAGAACCCGCCAAGAAACAGGCCAAGAAGGCGTGACCACCCTGTATGTCGATGGCGATGCCTGTCCTGTGAAGGCCGAAGCCGAGCGGGTGGCGACACGCCACAAGGTGCCGATGGCGTTGGTCTCGAATGGTGGGTTGCGGCCATCGGCCAATCCCCTGGTGCAGGTCGTCATCGTTGCGGAAGGCGCGGACGAGGCGGACAAGTGGATCGCCGAGCGTTGTGGGCCTGGGGATGTGGTGGTGACCTCGGATATCCCTTTGGCCGCCAAATGCGTTGAAGCCGGGGCACGCGTGCTGCGCCCAAATGGTGAAGCGTTTACGGCAGCCAATATCGGCCAGCAGCTAGCCATGCGCGATCTGATGGCCGACCTGCGGGCAGCCAATCCGCTGGGGGCTGGTGGCGGAGGCAAACCTTTTGGCAAGGCGGATCGATCCCGGTTTCTGGATGCGTTGGAACGTGAACTGCGCGCAGCGCGGCGCCGGTAACTCTCCCGCCCGTCGGCGACGCATCAATGATGCGCCTTCTCCCGTTGGGCCGGGCAGCGCTGCGCGCTGCGGTTCCGACTTGAAAGTCCTGCCCGGGATTGGTTCAGTCGGGCGCAAGCAGAGATTGATTTGACAGGGGCGTAATATGCCGATTGAAGCCGTAATTTTCGACATTGGAAATGTTCTGATCGAATGGCAGCCAGAGCGTTACTATGACAAGGCCATCGGAGAAGACCGCCGCCGCGCCATGTTTGCCGAGGTTGATCTGCACGGGATGAACGATCTGGTTGATCAGGGCCACCATTTTACCGACACGATCTATGATTGGGCTGAGAAATACCCCGAATGGCGCGACGAAATCCGCTTGTGGCATGACAAGTGGATCGAATTGGCCACGCCGGAAATCCCGCATTCCGTTCGCCTGCAACGGGCTTTGCGTGCAAAGAATATCCCGGTTTTCGCGCTCACTAATTTTGGGGTGCAGAATTTCGACTATGCCACCACGATTTATCCGTTCCTGAACGAATTTGACCGGCAGTATGTCTCGGGCCGGATGAAAGCGGTCAAGCCGCACTCCCCGATTTATGAGATGGTCGAGGATGATTGTGGTCTACCACCCAGCAGTTTGCTGTTTGCCGATGACCGGATCGACAACATCGAAACGGCACGCGCGCGGGGCTGGCAGACGCATCATTTCACTGGCCCTCAGGGCTGGGCGGAAAGGTTGGTGGCCGAAGGTCTGTTGACCCCAGACGAGGCCAAGTAGATCAGGCCGGAACCGGCGTTCCGCTGCGGTTTTCGCGAATGGGCAGGTGAACTATAGCGCTGAAGGCGCCAACGGCTACGCCAATCCACCAGACCATCGTGTAATCGCCATAGACGTCATACATGCGCCCGCCCAGCCAGACGCCCAGGAAACCTCCAATCTGGTGGCTGAGGAAGATGAAACCGTACAGGGTACCCATATAGCGCAGCCCGTACAGATGCGCGACCAGACCCGAGGTCAGAGGCACAGTCGCCAGCCAGAGCGAGCCCATGACAATCGAAAATACGATGACCGACATTGGTGTAATCGGCATGAGGATAAAGACCGCAGCCGCTAATGTGCGGGCGGTATAGATCGACGCCAGAAGGTATTTCTTGGGGAAGTGATTACCGGCCCAACCGGCCAGTAAGGTGCCACCAATATTCGCCAGCCCCACCAGCGAGATTGCCACAGCCCCCAGGGCCGAGGTGGTGGTGATGCCCAGCGAATGCAGCACGCCACCGGGTTGGATCGGGCCGCACATCTCGGTCACGAAGGCTGGAAAATGGGCGGTGATGAACGCCAGTTGATAGCCGCAGCTGAAGAACCCCAGAAAAATCATCGCATAAGAGGGGTCTCGGAACGCCCGGCTCAGAATCTGGCTCATGCTCTCTTCCAGTTCGGCCTTACTGACCGGTTGTGGTGCGCGCATGAAAGGCAGCGTCAGCACAAGGGCTAGAATCGCAGCTGCAAAGACAAGAAACACCTGTTGCCAGGGCAGGAAGCTGAGCAACCATTCTGCCGTCGGTGCGCCAATCACCTGTCCGAAACTGCCCGCCGCCGTGACAATCGCCAAAGACATCGAGCGGTTCTTGTCGGACGACGCACGCCCGACCACCGCCAGTACGACACCAAAACCCGTGCCCGCGATGCCAAATCCAACCAGCCACGCATACATTTGATGACCAAACGGCGTTACAGACCAAGCCGACAGAACCATACCAGCCGCATAGGTCAACGCGCCAAGAATGATGGCTTTCCGGTCGCCAATCTTTTCAGCCATTGCAGCAAAGATCGGCTGTCCAATCCCCCAGGCCAGGTTCTGGATCGCTATGGCCAGCGAGAAATCGGTGCGCAGCCAACCAAACTCGCTGGCAATCGGAATCTGGAATACTCCAAAAGAGGCCCGCACAGCAAAGCTGACCGTGATGATGACACATCCGACGATCAGAATTGGGTTCAGCAGGCGCGTAGAATGCGACATAGGGACCTCGGGGGTATCGGTTCGACGGACGGTAGCGGATTTGTGCAGTCGGTCAAATCAGCAGATTTGCGGTCACGGATAAGGAAATTTGATGGGTCGTGGGAAATGGCCGCTTTTCAAGGCTCAACGCGGGCGCTATGGCTCGAATCCATGACGGATCTGATTTCGATTTACAACGCCCGCATTGCCGGGGGCAGCCTGACCCGGGACGATGCGCAAGAGGCCGTCCTACCCCATTTCGAACGTATCCGCGCGGCGCTGTCCGCCCCGGTTAAACGCGGGTTGTTCCGCAAGGCTCCGCCCCCGCCCGAGGGGTTGTATCTTTGGGGTGGCGTGGGGCGCGGGAAATCCATGTTGATGGATATGTTTGTCGATGCGCTGGAGGATATTCCCGCACGTCGAGTGCATTTTCATGCGTTCATGCAGGAAATTCATGCCGGTATGCACAAAGCCCGTCAGGATGGGGTCGAGGATGCCTTGGCTCCGGTGGCGAAAGAGGTCGTGAATTCGGTCAGGCTGCTTGCTTTTGACGAGATGCAGATTATCGATATCACCGATGCCATGATCGTCGGGCGTCTGTTCGACCTGCTTTATGAAGGCGGCGTTGTGGTTGTGACCACGTCAAACCGGCACCCTGACGATTTGTACAAGGACGGGCTGAATAGGCAGTTGTTCCTGCCTTTCATCGCCCGCATCAAGGAACAGCTTCAGGTGTGGGAGCTGGTATCTCCCACAGATTACCGCCAAAACCGGCTGGAGGGCGCACCGGTATACTTCACTCCAATCGGACCCGAGGCACGGCAGAACATTCGTGACGTCTGGACCGATTTGTCGGGCGGTGCGGCGGAACCGCTAGTCTTGCAGGTCAAAGGCCGGTCGGTCGAGCTGCCGGCCTTTCGGAACGGAGTTGCCCGGGCCACGTTCTACGATCTGTGTGGTCGCATGTTAGGACCGGCGGATTACCTGGCAATTGCAGATGAGTTGAAGGTTCTGGTGCTAGAGGACATCCCGCGCTTGTCGCGCAACAACTTCAACGAAGCCAAACGGTTCGTCACATTGATTGACGCCTTGTACGAGGCCAAGGTTCGGTTGATCTGTTCCGCCGCGGCTGAGCCCGAGATGTTGTATGTCGAAGGCGAAGGGACGTTCGAGTTTGAACGCACTGCCTCGCGACTGCGGGAAATGCAGGATCAGGACTGGGGGAAATAGGGGGCTGAGCCCCCGCCGCGCTTTGCGTGGCTCCCTCGAGGTATTATTGGCCAGATGAAGCCCCTGCGGGCAGAGAATTTAGCCGTTTTCGCGCAAGATGTTTCCCGCCAGATACAGCGAACCGCAGATCAGAACACGGGCTTGTGAGTTTTCCCCGACAATTGCTTTCAGAGCGTCGGCAACACTGTCGGCGGTTGTGGCGGTTAGGTTGACTTTAGCCGCGGCAGCGGCCGTGTCTTCGGCACTCAGCGTTGCGGCCTCGCCAGGGATCGATACTGCGGTCAGGCTTTGGGCCTGTTTCGCGAGCGGTGCGAGGTAACCCGTCACGTCTTTAGTGTTGAGCATTCCGCAGATCAAATGCGTCGGGCGCTCTGGCAGTTTGGTCAAAACATCCGCCAGTGCTACTCCAGCAGCGGTATTGTGGCCACCATCCAGCCACAGCTCAGCTTGTGGCGCAGCCTCGACCAGGGGACCGGTTTTCAGGCGCTGCATACGAGCGGGCCATTCGGCACGGGTCACTGCGGCCTCGTAGGCGTCGTCGCCCAGATCAAGGTACCGTAGAACGGCCAGCGCGGCACCAGCGTTCTGAATTTGATGCGCACCCAGCAGGTTGGGCAATGGCAGATCACGTAACCCGGTTTCGTCCTGATAGATCAGGCGCCCGTTTTCCTCATGCACATGCCAGTGCTGACCGTGGACCAGCAGCGGCGCTCCCAGGCGTGCGGCGGTGTATTCGATGACCTCTAGCGCCTCGTCCTGTTGCGGGCCGACGATACAGGGCACACTAGGTTTGATGATGCCCGCCTTTTCGGCTGCGATCTTGCCCAGCGTATCTCCCAAAAACTGTTCGTGGTCGATCGAAACTGGCGTGATCACCGTTACTGCCGGTTCGTGTATGACATTCGTGGCATCCAGACGGCCACCCAAGCCGACCTCAAGCAGCGTGTAATCTGCCTGCGTCCGTGCAAAAGCCAGCAGGGCCGCGCAGGTCGTGATCTCAAAATAAGTGATGTTTTCGCCATCATTGGCGGCGTAGCATTCATCCAGAACGGCGGTCAAAGCGGGTTCCGAAATCAGCTCTCCGGCCAATCGGATGCGTTCGTGAAACCGCGCGAGGTGGGGCGAGGTATAGGCGTGGACTGACAGCCCCGCGCCCTCCAACCCGGCACGGATCATCGCCTGGGTCGAGCCCTTGCCATTGGTTCCGGCGATATGGATCACCGGTGGCAGCTTGACCTGCGGATTGTCCAAAGCTGCCAGCAAACGCCAGACACGATCCAAGGTCAGGTCAATGATCTTGGGATGCAGCGCCATCATCCGGTCGAGGATGACGTCAGATGTCGGGCTGGTCATTCTTCGACCGTTTCCTCGGCTGGGGTTTCGGCCTTGGCCTCTTCGGGCTGAGGCGCGGGAAGATCGCCTTTGACCGCTGGCGGCTGGTTCATCAGCATCCGGGTAATGGTGATCAGTTCCTCACGCATCTCGGTCCGTTTGGTCACACGGTCCAACATGCCATGATCCAGCAGGTATTCCGCGCGCTGGAACCCTTCGGGCAGTTTTTCACGGATGGTCTGTTCAATCACGCGCGGCCCTGCAAAACAGATCAGCGCATTGGGTTCCGAAATATGGACATCGCCCAGCATCGCGTAAGATGCGGTCACGCCACCGGTAGTGGGATGAGTCAGCACGACAATATAGGGCAGGTTCGCCTCTTTCAGCATCTCAACGGCCACGGTTGTACGCGGCATCTGCATCAGGCTGAGGATACCTTCTTGCATCCGTGCGCCACCAGCGGCTGAGAACAGAACCAACGGGCGCTTCAATTTTACCGCCTCTTGTGCGGCGGCGATGATGGCGTTGCCGACATACATGCCCATCGATCCACCCATGAACGAGAAGTCCTGTGCGGCAGCCACAATCGGGGTGCGCCCGATTTCGCCCCGAGCAACCAGCATTGCCTCAGACTCACCGGTCTTTTTCTGAGCTGCTTTCATGCGATCCGGGTATTTCTTCTGGTCCCGGAATTGCAGCGGGTCAGCTGTTGGTGCGGGAACTTCGACCTCGGTGAAAATACCACCGTCAAACAGGTGTGCGAAACGGTCCCGCGGGGTGATCGCCATGTGGTGATCACATTGGGTGCATACATTCTGGTTTTCCGCCAGCTCGCGGTGGAACAGCATCGTGCCGCATTCATCGCATTTGTGCCAAAGGTTTTCGGGCACTTCCCGGCGCGAGAAGATCGAATTGATCCGGGGACGGACGTAGTTTGTGATCCAGTTCATGTCGGAACCTTGTTTTGCGGCATTGACGTCAAATAAGACGCAACGGAAAGAAATGCAATCAACGCCTGAGCGCAAGACGTGCAGTTAACCAGCTGACAGTCATTACCGCAAAATCAACGAACAGCCATTGCCGTAACGAGCCGGTTTCGGACATGTCGTAAGGCAGCAGATACAATGCCAACCCGCTTAACGTTTCAGGCAGCGAAATGAACAGAAGCGCGACCGCATTGTTCAGAAAATGCAATGCAATAGCAGGTCCTAATGTTCCCGACCTTGCGGTCAAATCCGCCGCCAGCAGGCCGAAAATACACGCCCAAATGGCCACCAGAAGGGCATTCTCGCCGGTGACACCGGGCGCATAATGCCCTGCTGCGAACAGTACCGAAGGTACTCCCATCCAGATCGCCGGAGATCGGAATCTAGCCGCCAAGCATTGCTGGATATAGCCGCGAAACAGCACTTCTTCGGCGCTGGTCTGAATCAGGACCGCAATCACCGACACTGGCAGCAAAAGCAACCATGTGGACAGGGCCAGGTTTTGCGTCAGCGTCTCACCCATACCATAGGGTGGCAGGGCCGCCATGATCAGGCCCAGAATCACCAAGGCACGCAGGACCATCCAGAATTGTTGCAATAACAGGCGGCGCGGGCCAAGGATGGCGGCCAGAGACCGGTGCTGCATTTGACGGGCGGCGATAGCCACGCCCAGCGTCAGGAAACCGAAACTCAACAGCAGAATCAGCGCGGCCGACGTTGAGGTTCCATGCAAAAGACCCTGCGCCTGATCTGGTTGAAGCAATTGCCCGACAAAGGCAAACAACACTGCGTTCAACGTCACATAGAGAACAAGGACAATACCCAGACCCGCCGCGAGGCGCCACAGTTCGGGCCGGGCGCGTGCGTCGCCCACAAGCCCCTCATGGGCGGCATATGCGTGAGGGTCAGGCATTGTTGCCAGAGCTTTCACCTTCGATGGATTGTGGGATTTCAGGGAACACCTCAGATGCGTGTTGGATGGTGTTGATCCTTGTGGACAACGTGGTCAGATACCCGGCAACGGTTTGCAGCAACTGAACCGCGACCGACGCATCGCTTTCGATCACAGCGCGCAATTCCTCTGCTCCGATGCGCAGGAACGTACAATCTGTGGCCGCTGTCAGATCCAATTGACGGACATCGCCGGTGATAATTGACAGATCGCCGATCAACCGACCGGGTTCAATGATCGATATAGTGCGCGTGCCACCGCTTTCATCGGTCCAGTCCAGATTGGCCTGCCCCTTGATGCACAGATACGCCGCGTCGGGTGCTTGCCCACGGGAAAAGATCATCTGCCCCGACGCAGCCTCGTACCATTGTGCCGAAAAGGCCAGCAGCCGCTGATTGCGCGCATCCAGCCCCGAAAACAGCTCGGTCGAGGATATGATCTGCAGCTTGCGACTCAGATCAGCCGAGGCCCCGTCTTCGTGGTGGGTTTGGGTGCGCGAGACACCGTCAATCCGACCATCCTTGATCTCGATGAACAAGTCATAGGCCTCAGGGTGCGCAAAATGATCCTCCATGAAGATCATGATCGATTCGGGCAACAATTCGCGCAGCCGCAGACGTGTGCGCAGACGGCTTTGGGAATCGTGGCTGGCCAATGCCTTGTCGAGGATCAGGATATCGGGACGTTTGATCCCCGCGCGGGAAAACGCCGCGCGCTCTTGAAACACGGTTGGCAGGTTGTTTCCGCCCAGCCCGGTCGGTAGATCGTACAAAGTCGACGCAGCCCGACGGCGCAGACCAGCCTCGTTCACGGCCTGAGCAACGACATCTTCGATCTCATCGGCATGGGCTCCGGCCATCAGGGACACCCGGCCATAAATCGCATTCTCCATCACCGTCAGGCGCGGGATGTAGCTGTCGGGCGACAGAGGCACGAACATACCATCCAGCGCCCCACGCAGCCGTTCGGCCTGATCCTTGCGGATTGACAGAATCTTGTCCTTGTATTCCTCGGGGAAGTCCGGGCCAATCTGCTCAGCCGTCAGCAGGAACGGCAGCGTCAGCAGCAAAGCGCGCTCATCCTCGGAAATTCCGTTGTCTCCTCTCGACTTACGCCGATCCTTGATGTCGAGCAGACGGTGATACATGTCCTTGGACATCCCCAGACGCAGGAACAGCGGGTGATCGGTGCCGTCGCGGCCAAAGGCCTGATCCAATGTTTCCATCACGGCGCTGGCCATGGACATGGCGTCATCGGCAAGATCATGCATCCCAAGCATGTTCTTGAACCGCCGATCATCCGCCATAGACTCGGGCGTGATATCCCGAGACGGA
The DNA here is from genome assembly GCF_056539625.1 of Ruegeria sp. BA12. NCBI lineage: Bacteria > Pseudomonadati > Pseudomonadota > Alphaproteobacteria > Rhodobacterales > Roseobacteraceae > Ruegeria > Ruegeria sp. BA12. The sequence goes on along the minus strand of NZ_JBQFVF010000003.1, from coordinate 240,419 downwards.
GTCGCATAGAGCAGGTTACCCCCCAAAGGAACAGCCGGGTTAAAACGATCCGGGTCGAACCGATAAACGTGTTGGTCCAGCCCTTTTTCCTGCAGCTTTTCCGCAATCGTCCCCCGCAGGTTGACCACGTCCTGCGCCAGATCAGGATGCAAAATGGGATCAAATTGTGTGCGCAGGGTACGGCGCAGCATAAGTTCGTCAGTACCCATCGCTTCGACCAGTTGGAACCACCAGGCGCGAATGTCATCAACATCGTCCAGCCCGGCAAGCCCCGGATCAATCCATTCATCCGTCAGCGAATCCGTCGGATTTCCAGCGCGGGCAGCTTCGATTTGCCAGCGAGTCGGCGCCACGGCGGCATCGGCCTCATGCTGAGGATGCGGACGCAGGGGCATTAACAGATTGTCGCCCAGCGTGCCGTCGAACAGATAGGGCCGCGAATAGGCATAGCCGATCCGGGCCGCAATCACGACCTGATGCAGGTCTTTCAGATTGTGACCCGCCATGATCACGTCGCCCTGCACCGGCAGGACTTCGCGGGTCAGGACCTGCGCCAGCGCATTTCGTTCCGCGGCATGGGTCGATTGGATGGCGACCCGCGCACCCTTGGGAATGGTCAGGTCGATATCTTCCAGAATGGTCTTGCCGTCATCATCGCGCACGGTGACGTTTCGCAACTCGATATCGCCCGTCAGATGCGGAATAGTCTCGGGCTCACCCACGAACAGATTTTCAGGGATCATGTTTGAAGGCGCAAAGCGTTCGGTCACGACCTCCCACCGCAGGGACATGTCCTGTACCTGATTGTAATAGGTCAGCAGGTCCTTCCACGGGCCGCTCAGATCCTTATAGGCCCCAAGTGCAGCAACCAGCGCCCCGACTGTCACCTCACCCGTGATCGCCAGATAGCCGCCTACCGAATAGAACAGGAACGGCGTCATCTGCGTGATCAGATTGTTGAGGAACTTCATGAAGAACTTTTTGTTGTAAATCTTGAACCGGATCTCGAACAAAAGCCCCAAACGATGACTGAACTGCGCCTGCCGATACCGCCAGCCGCCATTGGTGCGCAGATCGCTGATCCCAGCCGCACTTTCGCCAATTTCTGAACTGAGGTTGCGGACCTCTTGAATACGTTCCTTGTTCAGCAGGTTGATCTGGCGTTGCAACTTTGGAATCAGCCAGGCCTGTAGAGGGATTAGAGCCACACTGGCAAGGCCGAACCAGACGCTCTGCATGAACAGGAAGGTGACGATGGTCATCATCTGCCCGAACTGGAACACCGGCTGCGCGATCGCGTCGCCCATCAGGCCACCCATCGGTTCGGCCTCAGAGGTGATCATCGACACCAGCTCACCCTGACTGGTGGTGGCGAAATAGGATTTCGGAAACCGCATGGTGCGATGGATCAAAGTGAACCGCAAACGGCGCAACATGCGTTCAGCAAGGATGCCCTTCATCGTGTTGATGCGCATTTTCATCAACCCGCTGGCAATCACGGTTGCCAAAAAGGCGAAACACAGGATCAGCAAATACTGCACCTGCGTTACCGAGAATCCCAGGATCGTTACCGTATTACTTGGCGCGCCAATGGCCCCGTTGATAATCTGCTTGGGCAACTCAAGCGAGGCATAGAGGAACGGGAATGACAGAACCGTCAGAAACAGCAGCACAAGCTGTTGTTTTTTCGAATGTTTCCATATGAAAGCGAATAGAGTGGGTTCCATGCCCCGGCCTTGCCTCAAATCTATTGGATGCGTTTTCGGATGATCCACTGCAATCAGGTATCAGACGGTACGCACTGACCTTTACGATTGCAAGAATGGCTGGGCTAACAGGTTTCAAATCGATTGCCCATCCGCCCCATCAGTCACAAATTCGCGAGATTTGCCCCTCAGTATCGTTTATTCTCCTTTAAACCCTGCGTTGTCTTTGACTAAACAGGGTCACACTCTGAATGATGGGGCCATGGGCAGACTTCTGGATCGCTATATTCAACGCCTCGCCGTCGAACGCTGGCGTCAGGCCCTGCGTGGCGCACCTGCTGCACCTGAACCGCAACTGCGGCAACAGCGCGATGATGCGCGCAAGCTGCGCACGCATCTGCAGATGCTGATTCATGAGGCCGACAGCCGTCTGGCCCGACCTCGAATTGGGTCGACCCAATTCCCCAAACCCCTTGGCACCGATTGGTGCTGGCGACCGGATCTGTGGCGCGGGCCATTGGCGCGTCCGGGTGTGGCCTCGGCTGCCCGTAAGGCACAGATGGACCGGCAGGTGACCTTGTTCCACGACTGTTCGCTGGCCGAAATAGCAATGCGGCAGACCCGGAATTCCCGCGACAAGGATCTGGCCGCATATGGGATGACAGTCGAGGTGTTCGGGTTTTCGGGCTCTTTCCTGTCCCTGTCTGTGGAATTGCCGTACGAGGCTGCTCAGGGCCTGACCAAACAGCATCTCATGCGTGTGGATACCCTGATCGAGGCCGAGCAGCCGCTTGAGATATTCGCCCGTCTCAACATCCAGCACGGACCCAACGCTGAACAGGTTCTGCGCAAGCTGGACCTGTCTGCAAGCTCCTGCTCAGTCGATTTCGATCTGGCACATTTGCCCTTGAATGAGTCGCGGATCGAGAAGATCTGGCTGGACCTGATCTTTGAAAACCCGCAGATGAACCGCGTTTCCCTGCGCGATCTGACCTTCTGCCGCCACCATCGCGCCGATTTGTAAGAGGTCCGGCCATGACGCAACCGACATTGACACCCATCCGGTTCGAGAACGGCCTCTGGCAGGGTCACCTGCAGGCCGAGGTGACTGTTGAGGTTCTGTACCTGGGCGAACCTTTGGAAGACGTACGCGTGACACCAGCAGATGACGGATGGGCACTGACTGTCCCTGTACCCGTGAAGGCACTGTCCGATGGCGTGCATTGCTTTGTCATTGTGGACGCAGGCACGTCCGAAAAACTTGGCGATTTTACCATTATCGCAGGCGCCCCGGCAGCGGATGATCTTCGCGCTGAGGTCGAGCTGCTGCGCGCGGAACTGGATATGCTGAAACGGGCATTTCGGCGGGCGCAGAGCGTGGGCGAATAGCCCGTATAGGGCCAAGTCCCTATCTTTTCATCAGAATCCCGTGCATCCTTGAGCGACCCGCAGCAACTTGGGCAAGCTCATGGACCGCAGCAGCATCATTAAACTCATCGCGCTGATGGTGACGGGGTTCGGGATCGGCATCGACTTTACCGGCGCGTTGATCCTGGTTCCGGCTATCGAAAACGGTTTCGACGCCGATATCACCAGCACCCAATGGGTTTTGAACATCTATGCCCTGTTCTTTGCCATGACGATGGTCGCCGGAGGGCGGCTTGGCGACATGTACGGGCACCGCAAGATGATGCTGATCGGCCTGTCGATCTTTATGTTTTCCTCAGTCATGTGTTTTGTATCGCCTAGCCTGGATTTTCTGATTGTCTCACGCGCATTACAGGGGATCGGCGCGGGATGTGTCTGGCCCTGCACGCTGGCCTATGGCGCCACCAAAGTCTCGCGCCCCGAACATCGCGCCATGATCATGGGGCTTATTCTGGCAGGCGTCACATGCGGTAACGTCATTGGCCCGCTGATCAGCGGTACGGTCGTGAACCTTGGGGATTGGCGGCTGTTTTTCCTTGCAAACGTTGTGTTTGCGACCATTTCAATGGTCACCGCCCTGGTGTTGATGGAGCGCGAAACCCAGCACAAAAAAGGCGAACACATCGATGTCGCAGGTATGGGTGTACTGTCTGTGGCTGTCCTGCTGTTGCTTTATGGGTTGGACGTGGGTGCAGATTGGGGCTGGACCTCATCGCCGTTGCTGATGCTGTTCTTCGTCTGCGCTGTTTTGTTCGTCTTGTTCCCACAAGTGGAAAAACGCGTGAAAGAACCCCTGTTGCTGCCCCAGATGATGGCGAACAGAGAGTTTCGCATCACGCTGGGCCTGAACATGTTCAATGTCTCAGCAGCGTTCGTAGGGTTGATGTATTTCCCCCAATACATGCAAAAGGTATTGGGCTGGTCGACGTTGCAATCTGCATTCGGGTTGGCCCCGCTTACTGTTCTGCTTGCCGTGGGGTCCATCTTGTCGGGCAAACTGTACAACGATTTCGGTCCCAAACGGCTTTTGTTCTGGGGTTACCTGTGCGCCACTATCGGTGCGGCCAGTGTTGTCGTGTTGCCCGCAGGGTTGGGCTATTTTCAGATTCTGCCCGGTATGGCGATGATTGGGTTGGGGGCCACGCTGACGGTTGGCCCATCAGGCACCGCTGCGGTTTGCGCGGTGAAACCGGAACGGGCCGGGTTGGTCGGTGGGCTGAGTTTCATGACTCACCTCGTCTATGGTGCCATCTCGGTGGCCTGCGCGACCGCGATCATGTATCTGGCCAGTCTGCGTAGCCTGGGCGAACGTCTGGCGACCGCCGGGATTGATATGTCGGAATCCGATCAGCGAGCCATCAACGGTGGGACGCTGACCACATCCTCTGCACGCGCGATCATGGACAAACTGAGCACGGCCGAAGCCGAAAAGGTCAAAACCGCCATCACCGCAGCGTTTGACACCGGCATGAACATGGCGTTCATTTTCGCCACTGTGTCAGTATCTGTCGGCGTCTTATTGGCGATGTTGCTGGATGAGGAAAAGCTGCACAAAGTGGAAAGCTGATCCACCAAAGAAGAAGGGCCGCCTGTCTGGCGGCCCCGTTTGTTTACTGCGACGGCCCGTTCGGGTTGAAGGCCGACAAACCTTTGAGGATATCGATAGCATAGGCCATTTGATAATCTTCTTCCCGTAGCTCGGCTGTGGCTTCGGCCCGGGCTCGGTCTTCCTCGATCTGACGAATCTCATCTTCGCTGAGGCTGTCATTGTTCAGGCTGCCGCGCAGGTCGGCTTCGGACCGGGCGGGACGGTTCGAATCTTCCTCTTCCGAATCCGGCACCGGGCGCGGTTGCTCGACAATGATGTCGGGGCTGACGCCAAGCGCCTGGATCGAACGACCCGACGGTGTGTAATACCGCGACGTAGTCAGGCGCATGGCCCCGTCGCCACGCAGCGGCATGACCGTCTGAACAGAACCTTTGCCAAAGCTTTTGGTGCCGACCACGATGGCGCGGCGGTGATCCTGCAAGGCACCGGCAACAATCTCGGACGCCGAGGCCGAACCCCCATTGATCAGAACCACAATCGGCTTGCCTTCGGCCAGATCGCCTGGGGTTGCGTTGAACCGCTCACCCTCGCCCGGATCGCGGCCACGGGTAGACACGATCTCACCCTCGTTCAGGAAGGCATCGGAAACCTTGATCGCCTGCGTCAGCAGACCGCCCGGGTTGTTGCGCAGGTCCAGAACAAAGCCATTGACCTTTTCGATGCCACCAGCCTCTTCGATCTGTTCGTTCAGCCCTTCCTGAAGGTTGGGGAAGGTCTGGTCGTTAAAGGTGGTCACTCGCAGCACGACGCTGGTGCCTTCGGTGCGGGCACGCACAGCGGTCAGCTTGATCGTGTCGCGAATGATCGTGACGTCAAAGGGTTCCTGTTCCCCTTCGCGCACGACCGTAATCACGATTTCCGAACCCACAGGTCCGCGCATCAGATCCACCGCCTTGTCCAGCGTCAGGCCCAGAATGCTTTCGCCATCGACATGGGTGATGAAGTCCCCAGCCTCGATCCCAGCCGCATCCGCCGGGGTGTCATCGATCGGAGAGACGACTTTCACAAAGCCCTCTTCCTGCGTGACTTCGATACCCAGCCCGCCAAATTCGCCGCGTGTCTGCACGCGCATCTGTTCGGCATCGTCAGGCGACAGATAGCTGGAATGCGGGTCCAGCGATGTCAGCATGCCATCAATCGCGGCTTCGATCAGCTCCTCGGGCTCAACCTCTTCAACATATTGCGCACGTATGCGTTCGAAAATGTCCCCGAACAGATCAAGCTGCTCATAGACGCTGGCCTTGTTCTCAGCCTCTTGTGCCAACAGGGGTCCTGCGATCTGAGTAGTTGCGAGTATGCCTGCCACGGTTCCGGCCAAACCGGCCATCACAAATTTCTTCATATGTATTTATCCATCCTTGCTGGTCCGAAACCACGATTCCGGGTCCACGGGGCTGTTATCCTGTCTTACCTCTATATAGAGCGTTTCTGACCGATCAGTTCCAGTGCCATCACTGCTTGTTGACAAAATAGCGCCGATTTCGGGCGTTTCACCAGGCATCAAGCCGACCGGAGTGCCCTCGGGGATCACCTGACCGGGGTTGCCGTAGACCTCTTGCAGCCCCGAAAATACGAATAAAAGACCGGGTTGAGGCTCTAGGATGACCAGATTCCCCAAATCCAGCAGTGGCCCGCGATAACGTATCGTAGCCGCGGTAGGCGATGTCACAATCGCGCGTGGACGTGTGCCCAGCACCACACCCGGGCGCTTGACCCCTGCTGCATCCGTGTCACCAGCGCGGTGCAGCACAACACCCTGAGCGGGCAAGGCAACTTTACCCTTGCGCTGTGAAATATCCGCGTTGGTTTCAGCAATCTCCCCTTCTGAGATTTCCGACAGTCCGCTGGCAAACCCTTCCAGCGTTTCTGTGGACGAGATCAGGATCGCCGTTCGAACCGGATCTTCGACAAAACGCACCGGCAAATCGGTCCGATCTGCTATGGCGGTACTGAGCTTCGTGCGCGCGGTTTGCACGCCGGTCAGACCTTCGGTCAGAGTATCAGCGGCGCTTTGTTGTAGCTGCCGCAGGGTCTGAACCTCTTGCAGGTCGTGGGCCAGTTCTTGCGCGCGAGCGTTCAAACCTGGCGTGACCTCGGACAGCATCATACCTGCGCGGGCCGATCCCAACGGGCCAGAGGGGTGCAGCATCAGAACCGGTGGCGCGGTTGTTTCGATGGTTTGCAACACGCCCAGCAACTGCGCGATTTCATCCTCGCGGCTGCGCAATTCAGTGGTCAACTGTGCCTCGCGCGTGGCGGCGCGGCGCAGGCCCTCGCGCATGGCGGTCAGACCGGCCTCATAGGCCTGAATGGTTTCGGTCAGGGCACGCACGCGGTCACGGGCGCTGTCGGCCTCAGTCAAGGCAACGGATGCGTCTTCCAGCATTTGCACCGCATTCAGCGCCGCTGTGGACGGGTCGGTCTGGGCGTGGACCGGCGTCGCAAACAGCACTGCCCAAAGAAGCGCGCGCAAGGTCATAACAACAGACTCTTGCCGGTCATTTCGGGTGGCTGTTCAAGGCCCATCAACTGCAACAGGGTTGGTGCCAGATCGGACAGACGCCCATTGCGCAACGTGGAACCTTCCGGCCCACCCACCAGCGCCACGGGAACGGGATTCAAGGTATGCGCGGTGTGCGGTCCGCCGGTTTCGGGATCCACCATCATTTCACAGTTGCCGTGGTCGGCAGTGATGATCATCGCACCACCTGCCTTTTTCAGCGCGGCAACCACCTGTGCCAGGCCCTGGTCCACCGCCTCGCAGGCTTTGATTGCGGCTTGAAGATTACCGGTGTGACCCACCATATCGGGGTTGGCATAATTGGTGACGATCAAGTCGTACCCGGCCTCGATCGCCTCGATAAACTTGGCGGTAACCTCGGCCGAGGACATTTCGGGCTGCAAATCATATGTCGCCACTTTTGGTGACTTCGGCATATAACGATCTTCGCCCACTTCGGGCGTTTCTTTGCCACCGTTGAGGAAAAACGTAACATGCGGGTATTTCTCGGTCTCGGCCAAGCGGAACTGACGCAGCCCCTGTTTAGCGACCCATTCGCCCAGCGTGTTCACGATATCGCGCTTTGGGAACACGGTTGCCATATAGGCATTGTGACCGTCCGAGTATTCCACCATACCCAATAGCGCAGACAGGTGCGGGCGCGGACCGGTGTCGAAATCAGCAAAATCCGGCTCGCCAATCGCGCGTAGAATCTCGCGCGCCCGATCAGCGCGGAAGTTGAGGCAGAAAACACCATCGCCATCACTTACGCCGTCATAGCCTTGTAGAACCGTCGGCACAATGAACTCGTCGGTTTCCGACTGGTTATAGGCGTGGTCAACCGCACCGTGGACTGTGGCCGCAGTCCGCCCCTGCCCCTTGATCATCGCCTCAAAGGCCTCACTGACGCGTTCCCAGCGGTTGTCGCGGTCCATCGCGAAATAGCGCCCGCTGACAGTCACAACGCGCGCACCTTCGGGCAGTCGGTCCTCAAGCTCGGCAATGTAGGTGAAAGCCGATTTCGGGGCCACATCGCGCCCATCCGTGATCGCGTGCAGCGCGACAGGAACGCCCGCATCGGTGATGGCTTTGGCCGCTGCGATGATGTGGCTCAGATGCCCATGCACCCCGCCATCCGAAACCAGCCCCATCAGATGCGCTGTACCACTCGCGGCCTTCACCTTGGCGATGAAATCCTGCAGGGCGTTGTTGTCGAAGAATGAGCCATCTTCGATCGCCAGATCAATTTGACCCAGATCCATGGCCACGATGCGGCCCGCGCCAATATTGGTATGGCCGACCTCGGAATTGCCCATCTGACCGCTGGGCAGGCCAACATCGGGCCCGTGCGTTATCAAAGTGGCATGCGGCCCGTTGGCCATGATTGCGTCGAACGTAGGGGTATTGGCCAGATACGGCGCGTTGGCTTTGGTGTCCTCGGACAGGCCCCACCCATCGAGAATGCACAGGACAACGGGTTTGGGGGCGGTCATTATAGCTCTCCGGATTTCTGCTCTTGGTCGATCTTTTACCGCCTGACCATCGGCGGGTGAACCGCCTTTTGGCCTGTGGTGGGCAGATTTAATGCCGGGGCGGTTTTTCCTTGCCGATATATTCGGTGAATGGCCGAGCCTTGCGCCCCCGGTACTTGACGGTCAGATCCAGCGGAGCATCGTTTTCGTCATAGACCCCGACAACAACACCCCTGCCGCGGCTTTTGGTCCGCATATCGATCAGTTGTTGTTCCGAGCGCGTGGTCCGTTGCGAGGCGCGGCGCGTCCACGCGAAAAGGTAATCGTACATACGGTCGATAATTTCGGCATGATCCGCGCTTTCACCAAGATCGATCAACTCGTCCGGGTCGTTTTCCAGATCAAACAGGATCGGCCGATGGCCACCTTCACAATGGATCAGCTTCCACTTTTTGTCGGCAACCATGAACATCACCGCATCCCGGACCGAGGCGTTCAGCGTATCGGCAATCGGTGAGGCCGAATAATCATACTCACAGATCACCACATCGCGCGCGGTCTCTTCCTGCTGCCCGTATAGGATCGGCAGCAAGGAATGCCCTTCGAGGATGTGCAAAGGCGCATCGCCCCCCGCAACCTCCACAAAAGTCGGGGCAAGGTCGATGGATTCGACCAGCGCATCACTGACAGTGCCGCGCGTGGCGTCGGCCTCGGGTGACGGGTCGTAGATGATCAGGGGCACTTTGGTCGAGGCATCGTGGAAGAAGGTCTTCTCCCCCATCCAGTGATCGCCCAGAAAATCCCCATGGTCCGAGGTCAACACGATCATCGTATCGTCCATCCGGCCGGTTTTCTCCATCCAGTCGAACAGGCGGCCCATCTGGTCATCGGCCTGTTTGATCAGGCCCATATAGGCGGGGATCACCGCATCGCGCACATCCTGGCGCGAAAATGTCTGGCCGATCTTCGTGTCCATAAAGGCCCGCAGCACCGGGTGGGCTTTTTGGCGCTCGACCTCGGATCGCACCACAGGCAGCACGTGTTCGGGACCGTACATTGAGGCATAGGGTTCAGGGACGATATAAGGCCAATGCGGCTTGATGAAACTCAGGTGACAACACCACGGGCCGTCCTGCGTTTCCATGAACTCGATACCGCGGCCAGTCAGATATGGGGTTTCGCTGTCTTCTTCGGCTATATTGGCGGGTTCGGGGGAGTTCTTCAGGAACCAGCCAGACAGGACGTTGCCATCCGCATCCAGCCCCGAGTTGGCAAAGTCGTGCCAGGGGTTGTCGCTCTCATATCCCTTGGCGCTGAGGTATTTGTTGTATTCCCTTGCCCCGTCCGGATCGTAAAACCCGTCCGGCCCCTCGGGACGCATCCCATCATCGCGTTCAAACACGTCAAAGCCGCATTCTGCCACGCGGGCACCGATCAGGCTGTCGGGTTCCAGCCCCAGCCGTGCCATGCCTTCGGCATCCGCACGCATATGGGTTTTGCCGACCAGCCAGCACCCCATCCCGGCCTTGCGAAGATGATCGCCCATCGTCATCTCGCCCACTTTCAAGGGGATGCCATTCCAAGACGCACCATGCGAATGCACATAGCGCCCGGTATAGGTCGACATGCGTGAACTACCGCAAATGGGGGACTGGATAAAAGCCCGGTCAAACCGCACACCCCGCGCGGCCAAACGATCAATGTTCGGGGTGTGCAGATGCGGATGGCCGTAGCAACTCAGATAATCCCAGCGCAGCTGATCGAACATGATGAACAGAATGTTTTTGGCTTTGGCCAACGCGGCACCTCCCCGATAGTCAGGGACTTAGTTAGCCAATTCCCGGCCCGCAGCGAAGCGTAATTTACGCTTCGGCCTGCCGCTCCATCTGTTCCAGCATCTTCTTGGCGCGTTTGCACTGCAACTGATCACGCAGCGGGCTGTCAGGATCAATGTCTTTGTGGCAGACCACACATTTGTCCGCGCCCGAGATCGCGTTCAGGCCACCACAACTGCCTTTGATGGTTTTGCCCATCAGCATAACACCCAACGACATACCTACCATCACAAGGGCAAGCAGAATAAAGGCCAGAATAAAGGTGCTCATTGTGGTACCTACCAGTCAGTTGGTCTCAAGCGCGTCTTTGAACGCGGTGCTGTGTACCGTGATATAGGCTTCTTCGCCACCCGTCACATCCCGCGAGATGAAATACACAGCAAGTTTATGTTCTTCGGCCAGCTCAAGGCCCTTTTCCTGCCCCAGCGCCAGCATCGCGGTTGCCCATGCATCCGCCATCATAGCGTTTTCAGCCAGAACAGTCACCGATGTTGTCCGATGCGTGATCGGGCGCCCGGTTGTTGGATCGATGATATGCGAATACCGCACACCGTCTTGTTCAAAGAAATTCTTGTAATCGCCCGAGCTGGCCATGCCCAGATCGCTGACCGACACAATCAGCTGATATGTCTGCGCTCCCGCTTGTGGTTTTTCGATACCGATGCGCCAGGCCTCGCCCTTGTCGTTCTGCCCCATGGTGACCAGATCGCCACCGATCTCGACCAGATAATCTTCAATCCCGGCGTCGCGCAGGGTCTTGGCCACCGCGTCGATACCATAACCCTTGGCAATAGCGGACAGGTTGATCCCAACACCGGGTTCAGATTTGGTCAGCGTTCCCGCCTCGGCATCCAGAGTTAGCAAACGCCCCTGCCCGACGCCGTTGAGTGCTTTCAGAATTTCGACATCCGAAGGCACCGGGTCTTCCGGCTTGCGGGGCCCAAAGCCCCACAGTTCGATCAAAGGTCCAAGGGTGACATCAAAGGTGCCGCCGGTTTTTTCATGCACATCATTCGCGGCGGCCATCACCTGTGCAAATTCTGCGGAAACCTGCACCGGTTCGGTGCTTGTCGCGGCGGAAAAGGTCGAGACCTCGGAGTTCGGGTCCCAGTTGGACATCTTGGCATTAACGTCTGCCAGAGTTTCTTCGACCGCCACAGCCAGCGCGTTTTCGTCCAGGTCCTGGCCAATTGCGGTGATGTTGAAGGTTGTTCCCATCGTTTCGCCCGATAGGCGAACCACCTCTGGCTCTTTGTCGAACAGACAGCCGGTCAGCAAAGTGACGAAGGCCAAAACTGGCACAAGACGCATGGGGCGATCTCCTGGAAAATCAGTGTCCGGCATATGCCAGCCACCCCCGTCAGAGTCAAACCGACTTCACAGTTTCAGCGGCAAAAAGCCCAATACCAAAAGGCCAATTCCCGCCGGCACACCAAACAGCCAGGCCCGTTTCTGCCATCCCGGCGGCTGCTGTTTCCACGTCTTGCGGAAATTATGGCCGCACACGACCACTACAAAGAAAATCAAGGCAGCCACCGGCGGGGTAAGATACAGGTCGTTCAAAGGCTTAAGCGTCCTTTTTTTGATGGGGGTTTCTGCCGATCAGCGCAATTGCACCCTATACAGGTCGTTTAGCTGCGCTAAGGTAAAAGGGAAAGACTTTGCAAGAACCATGAAGGAGATTGCCCATGGCCCCGACCTCTTACCAAGCCCCCAAGCGCGGCGACAAGGCTGACAAGACCACGTACAGCCAATCGACGGAGTCGAACTTGTCGCATGCGCAGACAACTGTGGCCAAGCTGATGGATGGTAAAGGGGATGCGGTGTTTTCGGTCCGCCCGAACGATACGATCCATTCGGTGGTCAATACGCTGAAGGAAAAGCGGATTGGGGCGGTGCTGGTGACCGACCAGAACGGCACATTGCAAGGCATCCTGTCCGAGCGCGACATCGTACGGCGCATGGCGGATACGCCCGGCCAGACGTTGCCTCAAGCGGTCGAGGATCTGATGACCCGCGAGGTCAAGACTTGTTCGCCGGACGATCTGCTGGATGATGTTCTTAAAACTATGACCGACGGTCGGTTCCGCCACATGCCAGTGCTTCGCGATGGCAACCTGTGCGGCGTGATCACAATTGGAGACGTTGTGCATTTCCGTCTCAAAGAGCTGGAATACGAGGCGCTTCGCATGAAGCAGATGATCGTCGGCTAATGGCTTTGATCTAGAAAACCAGCAACCTTGCGGCTTAAAAAAAACCGGCGCTGAATGCGCCGGTTTTTCGTTTCCTACCCGCCGAAATCGTCGAGCATAATGTCTTCGCGGTCCACACCCAGATCCAGCAGCATGTTGATGACCGACTGGTTCATGATTGGCGGGCCACACATGTAGAACTCACAATCTTCGGGCGCGGGGTGGTTTTTGAGGTATTCCTCGAACAGCACATTGTGGATGAAGCCGGTATAGCCTTTCCAGTCATCCTCGGGCTGCGCATCGGACAGGGCCACGTGCCATTCGAAATTGTCGAACTCTTCGGCCAGCGTGTCGAAATCCTCGACAAAGAACATCTCTTTCTTGGACCGCGCGCCATACCAGAAGCTGATCTTGCGATCACGGTTTTCAAGACGTTTGAGTTGATCAAAGATGTGGCTGCGCATCGGCGCCATACCGGCACCACCACCGATGAAAACCATCTCTTTTTGCGTGTCGCGGGCGAAGAATTCGCCGAACGGACCCGAAATGGTGACTTTGTCGCCTGGTTTCAGATTGAAGATGTACGACGACATCTGACCCGCCGGAATACCTTCGGAACCCGGAGGCGGCGAAGCGACCCGGACGTTCAGCATAATCATGCCTTTCTCATCCGGATAGTTGGCCATCGAATAGGCGCGCTCGATCGGTTCGCTTACCACGGATTCGTACTGCCACAGATTGAAGCGATCCCAATCCTCGCGGTATTCCTCTTCAATGTCGAAATCAGTGTATTTCAACTGGTGTGCGGGGGCTTCGATCTGGATATAACCACCGGCGCGGAAGTTCACATCTTCCCCCTCGGGCAGGTCCAGCGTTAGCGCCTTGATGAAGGTCGCCACGTTCTCGTTCGACCGAACGGTGCATTCCCATTTCTTGACGCCAAAGACCTCTTCGGGGACTTCGATATCCATGTCCTGTTTGACCGCAACCTGACAGGACAAACGATCGCCGCATGCAGCCTCACGCTTGGTGATGTGACTTTCTTCGGTCGGCAGGATCGACCCGCCGCCCGAATGCACCTTGACCCGGCATTGCGCGCAGGTGCCGCCACCGCCGCAGGCCGACGGGACAAAGAGCTTCTCAGCCGCCAGCGTTTGCAGCAACTTGCCGCCTGCGGGCACCGAGATGGTTTTTTCGCCATTGATAGTGATGTTCACATCACCGGTGGATACAAGTCTGGAGCGTGCCGCCAGAATGATCGTTACCAGCGCGATAACGATCAGGGTAAAGAGGACGACGCCAAGGCTAAAAGTTTCCATTCGTCCCTCCTTAAAGTTTCACGCCCGAGAAGGACATAAAGGCCAGCGCCATCAGTCCTGCGGTGATGAAGGTGATCCCCAGACCCTGCAGGCCGTCAGGAATATCCGAATATTTCAGCTTTTCCCGAACCCCTGCCATCGCGGTGATCGCCAGCGCCCAGCCAAAGCCCGAAGACAGACCATAGGTCGCGGCTTCGGCAAAGTTATAGTCGCGTTCCACCATGAACAGCGAACCACCCAGAATTGCGCAGTTCACCGTGATCAGCGGCAGGAAGATCCCCAGCGCGTTGTAGAGCGGCGGAAAATACTTATCCAAGATCATCTCGAGAATCTGCACCATCGCCGCGATCACACCGATATACGAGATAAGGCCAAGAAAGGTCAGGTCCACATCCGGGAACCCGGCCCAGGCCAGCGCGCCCGGTTTCAGCAGATAAGTCAGCAACAGGTTGTTGGTGGGCACGGTGATCGCCTGAACCAGCATCACCGAAATGCCCAGACCCAGCGCGGTCGAAATCTTCTTGGAAACGGCGATGAAGGTACACATCCCCAGGAAGAAGCTTAGCGCAAGGTTTTCGACAAATATGGCCTTTACGGCCAATGAAATCAGACCTTCCATTAGTGGGCCTCTACCTGCTGAATTTTGTATTCACGTTCTTCAACCTGGCTTGGCTTCCACGTGCGGAAGGCCCAGATGATCAGACCTATGATGAAGAACGCCGATGGCGGCAGCAGCAGCATGCCGTTGGGCACATACCAGCCACCATTGTTGACGGTTTGCAGAATGGTCACGCCAAACAGCGACCCCGCCCCGAACAATTCGCGGAAGAAACCGACCAGCAGCAGGATCAGGCCATAGCCCATCCCGTTGCCCAATCCATCGATGAACGATGCGACCGGAGGGTTCTTCATCGCAAACGCCTCGGCGCGGCCCATCACGATACAGTTGGTGATGATCAGACCGACAAACACCGACAGGGTTTTCGAAATCTCAAAGGCATAGGCCTTGAGAACTTGATCCACCAAGATCACCAGCGAGGCGATGATCACCATCTGCACGATGATCCGGATCGAGCTGGGGATCTGGTTGCGCAGGCACGAGATAAAGAAGGACGAGAACGATGTCACGAAGGTCACCGCCAGTGCCATCACGAACGACACCTGCAGTGACGAGGTCACCGCCAAAGCCGAACAGATGCCAAGCACCTGCAGGGTAATCGGGTTGTTGTCGACAAGCGGGTCGACCAGCATTTCTTTCTTGGTCTGGGACATCAAATCTCTCCTGCTTGCAGTTTGGCCAGGAACGGAGCGAAGCCCGCATCACCCATCCAGAATTTCACCAGGTTATCGACACCAACCGAGGTCAGTGTGGCACCGGCCAGCGCGTCGACGTAAAAGTCGGGGCCAGCTGCCGGTTGCGATTTCGCAACGGTAATCTGCAGATCACCCGCGTCATCACGCAGTTTCTTGCCGCTCCACAACGCTTTCCAGCGGGGGTTGTCCACCTCGGCCCCAAGGCCCGGCGTTTCACCATGCTGATAGAATTGCAGGCCGTAGATATCGTTGCCGTTGTTTTCTAGCGCGATAAAACCATAGAGCGTGGACCACAGACCATAGCCGTGCAGCGGCAGGATCACCTTATCCAGATCACCCGCATCATCACGCAGCAGGTAAATCACACGATACTTAGCTTTGCGGCCGATCCCGGCCGGGTCGTCGTCCAGCGCAACGCTCAACTCAGGATCACTTGCGGCTGCGATGTCGTCAAAGGTGGCCGGATCAAACTGGTCATCGACGAATTCGCCGGTGGACAGTTCCACAACATGCGGCTCAAACGCGGCGAAGGCTTCGGTCACGTCGACGCCGGGTTCATAAACACCCGCGACCTGCAGGACGTTGACCTGTTTGTCCTTCAGCTTGTTCGCTTCTTGCACGGGGCGCAGACTTACAGCAGCCGAGGACACGACCATCGAGGCGACAAGGCAGACAGCGACGGCGATAAAGATCGTCTTGCCGACCGAATCCGGCGAGGCTGCCAGGAACTTGGCAATCGCCCCCTTGGGTGCCTCGTTATTGTCTGGGGATTGCGTATCAGACATGGCGACGCGCCCTCCGTTTGATGTTGGCCTGAACGACGAAATAATCGATCAGCGGTGCAAAGACGTTGCCGAACAGAATGGCCAGCATCATGCCTTCGGGGAAAGCCGGGTTAATCACACGGATCATCACAACCATGACACCGATCAGCGCGCCATAGATGTAGCGGCCCAGATTGGTGTGGCTGGCCGAAACCGGTTCGGTGACCATGAAGGCCAGACCAAAGGCATAGCCACCAACGACCAGGTGCCAGTACCACGGCATTGCAAACATCGGGTTAGTGTCCGAACCGATCAGGTTCAGCAGCAGGGAAAAGACGATCATGCCCCCCAGACAGCCAACGATCAGGCGGAAGTTCGCAATACGTGTCACCAACAGGAAGCCCAGGCCAATCAGACAGGCCAGTGTGGAAGTTTCGCCAAAGCTGCCCTGCATGAAGCCCATGAAGGCATTCCACCAGGTCAGACCTTCGGCTGCCAGCGCCTGATAGCCTTCGGATGCTGAAACCGACAGCGCAGTTGCACCTGAAAAACCGTCAACTGGGGTCCAGACTGTGTCACCCGACATATTCGCCGGATAGGCGAAATACAGGAAGGCACGCCCGACCAGCGCAGGATTAAGAAAGTTCTTACCGGTGCCGCCAAACACCTCTTTGCCGATGACCACACCGAAGATGATGCCTAGAGCCACCTGCCACAGCGGGGCGGATGCGGGCATGATCAGCGTGTAAAGCATTGAGGTTACGAGGAAACCTTCATTGACTTCGTGCCCACGCACGGTGGCGAAGATCACCTCGAAAATACCGCCTGCAACCAGTGTGACGATGTAAATCGGCAAGAAGTACATCAATCCGTGCATCACGTTGGCGAAGATGCTGGACGGGTCCAGCGAGATGCCAAATGCCTGCAGGATGGCGATACGCCAGCCAGTTGCCGCATCCGGGCCAAGGGCTGCAATTGCGCTGTTAGCCTGATAACCGGTATTCCACATCCCCCACAGGATACAGGGGATCGTCGCGATCACGACATAAGTCATGATCCGCTTCATATCTATGTAGGACCGCGCGTGCGGGGCGACGGTGGTGACGGATTTCGGAGTGTAGATAAAGCTTTCTACCATCTCGTAGATGGGGAAATACTTCTCGTACTTGCCGCCCTTGGTAAAGTTCGGCTCGATCCGATCGAAGAAGCTGCGCAAACCCATTTGGATCAGCCCTCCTTTTCAATCTTGGTCAGGCAGTCGCGCAGCGCCAGCCCGTATTCATATTTTGCCGGACAGGCAAAGCCGACAAGGCCCAGATCCTCTTCGTCCAACTCCATCGCACCCAACGCTTGGGCGCTGTCAGTATCCATCACCAGCAGCGCGCGCAGCAGTTGTGTTGGCAGATAATCCTGCGGCATCAGCCGCTCAAACACACCCGTCGGCACCATCGCGCGGCGACCGCCGTTCAGGTTGCTGGTGAACTTATAAAGTTTGTGCGAAAATGCCGAGCCCAGCACCGGTTGAACTGAGTATTTCGACGGCATCGGACGAATCCAGCCCATCGGAATCTGGTCGTGATCTTCGCGGATGATGCTGATCTGACGCGCGAAACGTCCCAGATATGCGGTTGGTCCTTCAGCCTGAGTACCCGACAGGATCGACCCCGAAATGATGCGCGGAGTGCCATCCACGTCGATCTCGTCGTTGGTCAAATCGTCGGTCGAAGCACCCATGACGGTGCGGATCAGACGCGGTTGACGCGCGCCCGGGCCGCTGAGTGCGATCACGATGTTCGGATCCAGATGACCGGACTGCATCAAGCGACCAATGGCGATCACGTCCTGATAACCGATGGTCCAGACCTGCTTGTCCCCCGCCAGGGGTTCAAGGAAATGAATATGCGTCCCGGCCAATCCGGCGGGATGCGGGCCCGAGAAAGCCGCAGCTTCGACCCCCGGCACTTCCGCGCCCGGAATGGCGTCGCCTTCCTTGTGGCACAGATAGGTCTTGCCTTCGGTCAGCTTGGTGATTGCGGCCAAACCGGCTGCAAAGGCCTCACCGGCATCGGCAATGATTACGGCCGCGTCTGCCGCCAACGGTTCACTGTCCATGGCGGTGACGAAAATCGCGGCCGGAGTGGTACCCGGCATCGGTAATTTCGAATAGGGCCGGGTACGGAAGGCGGTCCAAAGACCGGCCGCGCACAGCTTTTCCGTCACGCCTTCGGCACTGTCCGCATTGCCCACACCCGAGAAATCAATCCCTGTATCGTTCGGGTCCGAAACCTCGATCACGACGCTCTGCAATACACGGCGCGCACCGCGATTGATTGCCACGATCTTACCACTCAGCGGGGCGACCATCATCGCCTCGGGCGCATCCTTGTGGCAGAACAACGGCGTACCGCGCTGAACCGCGTCACCTTCCTGCACCAGCATGCGCGGTTTCAGGCCCAGGTAATCCCCGCCCAATACCCCAACGGTTTTAAATTCAGGTCCCGGCTGGATGGTTTGATCCGGCGCGCCTTGCACCGGCAGCTCCAACCCTTTTTTCAGTTTGAAAGTTTGCATGTTGCTACTGTCTTCCAAGCCTCTTTATCTGCGCCGGTTAGACCAACACTTTAACAGTGTCGGACAATAACGCAGGATTTTTTAACAGTCGTCGCAAAAGCGTCGAAATGCGTCCAAATTCCGCGGGCGTACTTCCGATTTGGGCTCCTTTACGCGGGGATGATGCTAAAAGCAAACCCGTTGCCGCCAAAATCACACAATGATTTTCACTTTCCTTTGAAATGTTTCCATTTTAGCGCCCAAAAATTGCTGGTCGCGCCCAGTGCCCTTCCAGTGTAAGCACGCCCAATGGAACAGACGCGCGAATTTGAGATTTTTCTGGTGGCCACCCCGGGGCTTGAGGCGCCTTTGCAGGCCGAAGCCGTCGAAAAGGGATTCGCAGATGCCAAAATTGTACCCGGCGGGATAAGCTGCCATGGCGGTTGGCCCGAGGTTTGGCGAGCAAACCTGTGTCTGCGCGGCGCCAACAAAGTACTGGTCCGGATGGGCACATTTCCGGCAGTACATTTGGCGCAGCTCGACAAGCGGGCGCGCAAGTTCCCCTGGTCCGATTTTCTGCGCACCGACATCCCGGTCAAGGTTGAGGCGACAAGCCGGAAATCCCGCATCTATCATGCCGGGGCCGCCCGCCAAAGGGTCGAGCGGGCGATCTCCGAAACGCTGGGTGCGCCCATTTCATCCGACGCCGGGCTGCGCGTGTTGCTGCGCATCGAAAAAGACATTTGCACCTTCTCGGTCGACACCTCAGGAGAACCCTTGCACAAACGTGGCCACAAACCGGCGGTGGCAAAAGCCCCGATGCGCGAAACCATGGCTGCAATGTTTCTGCGAGAATGTGGTTTTGATGGATCTGAGCCTGTTTTGGACCCAATGTGTGGCTCAGGCACGTTCGTCATAGAAGCAGCCGAGATCGCAGCCGGGCTGAACCCAGGCCGATCCCGCCGTTTTGCCTTCGAAGACCTGCACGGATTCGATTCGCGCGCTTGGGCCGAACTGCGCAAAGACGGACCGCCGGTAAACTTGGACACTGTCTTTTACGGCTCGGACCGGAATGCCGGGGCCGCCGAGGCCGCCGCCACCAATGCCGATCAAGCTGGGGTTGCCGCACACACCCGGTTTCAGTGCCGGTCGGTCAGTGACATCAAGCCGCCACCGGGCTCCACGGGTCTGGTCATCGTCAACCCGCCCTATGGTGCAAGAATCGGGGACGAGAAACGCCTACGCTCTCTGTACGGCAGCCTGGGCAAGGTTCTGATGTCGCGGTTCAGCGGCTGGCGGGTGGGTATCGTGACCAGCAATCAATCACTAGCCCGGGCCACGCGCTTGCCTTTGCTCCCTGCCGGGCCAGTCGTCGATCACGGTGGCACGAAAATCCGGCTGTACCGCACAGATCCCCTACCCTAATTGCTAAAGCAGCGGTGGCGCAAAGGACAGTTTCTGCTGGGCACGAAATCCTGCATTTGGTCCCATAATCCCCTTGCACATCCGATTCCTCGGGTATAGATCACCCGCCACGGTCGGAGTGTAGCTCAGCCTGGTAGAGCACTGTCTTCGGGAGGCAGGGGTCGGAGGTTCGAATCCTCTCACTCCGACCAGTAAAACTAGGCGCCCAAGGGCGCCTTTGTTGTTTGTAAGTCAGTAATCCGAGGTTCGTTGAACCTGAGCATTAGTCGAACTCCAACGCACTGGCAGCCTTTCGTAGATCTAAGCCCGATGCACATTGCAACCGTCTTTCTGTGCCATTTCGTCATACGGCTGGCGGCAACCACTTGGGGCGTCCGATGCTTTCCACCGGGGAGCGATCCAAAGTGATCTTTCCTGCACCTTCCAGATAGGTGACTCGCTGCCCGGTCATTTTCCCGGCGCCGGCGTTTCTTGTTGGTCTTGTATGAGATGTCAAAGAACATAGGCATCGAATCGCGTTGTTCTTGGCTGACTGCTTGCTGCTGCCGTAACGACTTCTTAAAAATACCAAAATTCAGCCTCGCCCATAAGGTGATTTCCAGGGCGAAATGCACTTTTATCTTGAGCGCGAGAGTTTTGCGTTTGGCACACGGGGCCAGTAGATATGTATAGAACACGCGCGCAATGCCGTAGCCTCCTATGCACATCAACAGGCCGGCTGGGACGTTCACTGGCAGCGTCCAACGCAGTTTTCGACGCAAGACAGCACTGATGTTATAACGCACGCCCTGAACGCCCTCAGCACTTAGCGAGTACGGCCACAATGTGACCATTGCGACAGGAGGTTTGGACCGTCCGGATGCTGCGGACCCAGAACCCATCCCCTTAATCATCCGTGGGGAAACCTAGGACTTCGATATTCCAGGGATCTGACGAACGGGCTTGAGCGAGGCGCTGAGCCATTCCTCGCCCACTTGCGTGATCGGACCCATTGTTTGCGCCTCAAACCCATCAGACAGATTCAGCTGCTGCTGATCTCCATTTTCTCAAATCCGAATTGTCCCTTCGACTCACGCTCTGGCCGACCACAACAGAGCCAATAACTATGACTGCTCCTATCGACTGAGTGAGGCTAAGCGTTTGTCCCAAGTATACCCAGCCGAGCACGACAGCTGTAACAGGACTCATCATGCCGAGCATCGAAACTGCACTGGGCTCCAGGCGCGCTATGCCGCGAAACCAAAGAGCATAGGTTGCTGCAGCACCGATCAACCCAAGCCAAATAAGGCCTGCGACATTTGTTGCGCTGAGCACAGGTAGAGGCGGCTCAAGGAACAGTGCGACTGGCAGCAGTATCAAACCACCGGCTGTTAATTGCCACGCTGTGAAACTCAGCGCCGAGACCGGAGGTTGCCATTTCCGACTGAGAACAGTGCCAGCAGCCATTGACGCGGCTCCTCCCAAACCCGCTGCTATACCGATCCAATCAAGATGTGCTTCTGGTCCGATCAGCAGCAGAGACACACCCATTACGCCAGTTGCAGCGGCTCCAAGTGCGCCAAGTCGGATTGGAGTTCCAAGCCATCCCCACGCCATCAAAATCACGATCATTGCTTGCAACGATCCTAGGGTGGCGGCCACACCACCAGGTAACCGATAGGCAGCAACGAAGAGGAGCACCCAGAACAGAGCGAAATTGAGGCTGCCTAAGACGAAAGTTCGACCGAGCCATTCGCGTGGTGGGACGCAGCGCGTCACTGCAAGCAACAACAAGCCGGCTGGCAGAGCTCGTAACGCCGCTAGGGTAATCGGGTAGCCAGCCGGGAGCGCTTCCGTAGTTACCAGATAAGTGCTTCCCCATATCGCTGGAGCGAGTGAAGTGAGAAGAATATCGGTTGAGCGTGACATGGAGTGTCTCCCGTCTGAAGCGTTTGAGAATTAGAGTGAGACGTCAGAGGCGCGCGAGTTACGCTGCTTCCGCTTGCAGGTTTGATCCAGCGAGGCATGCTGTAATCCTTGCAACATGAGCACCCTGGAACCGCGCTCCGGCTAGGTCGGTTTCGGTAGGTGTGCGGGAACCATCAGCACCGGCGATCGTTCCGGCACCATATGGTGCGCCGCCAATGATATCTTCTGATGTAGTCTGGCCAGCAAATGTGTAGGGCATTCCGGCAATCAGCATCCCAAAGTGTTGAAGAGGGACTTGCGTTGTCAGAAGGGTGGCCTCGTGCCCGCCATGTTGCGAACCTGTTGATGCAAAGACCGCTCCGACCTTACCAACCAGTGCATTCCTGGCCCAAAGCCCTCCGGCTTGGTCAAGGAAGGACTTCATTTGGCCAGCCATCATGCCAAATCGGGTCGGTGTTCCAATGATGATTGCATCATAGTTTTCCAGATCTGTCGGCAAGGCGGCAGGTGTATCATCTACGACATAGCCAGCCTGCTGCCGGACCTCTTCAGGCACGGTTTCAGGCACACGCCGAATGTCAACTTCAGTGCCGGGAACACTTCTGGCGCCTTCAGCTTCGGCATCGGCCAATGTGCGGACGTGGCCATAGCTTGAATAGTAGAGAACGAGAATACGTGACATAGGATACCTCTCAGGGCTGTGACTTGTTCCCTGAGAGAATGGAATTTGTTGCGCCGCCAATTAAGGCGCGCTCTTTGACATCACTCTTTACCTGTATTGAATAATGTCAGGACCTGAGAGCCAGGCGCAGATGATCAAGAAAGGCTGTAACCTTTGCGTCCATTCCCAAGCGAGATGCTGTAACGGCGAATACTTCTGGCGCAGGCAGTTCGTGGTCAGGAAGAACTCGCACCAAGGCCCCGCTGGCTTCGGGAGCATCAGAGACGAACTCGGGCAATGTTCCGATGCCTTGCCCCGCTATCAGCATATCCCGCAAAACGAGGCTGTTGCCGACGCGCACGCGCGGATCAAGCTCTAATGTTGTGACACCTTCGGCGGCCGAGAGCTTCCAGCTCGTCAAATGATCAGCAAGCAAAAAGCCAATGATCGCGTGGTTTTTTTTTAGATCCGCCGGCTGGGTCGGTGTCCCGCATCGCTCCAAATAGTCAGGAGACGCAAAAATCCGCTGTCGCATCACGCCGATCCGTCGCGCAACAAGGGCCGAGTCCGGCATCGCGGCTCGGATTCGTATCGACAGATCGAACCCGCCCTCGACCATATCGATCACCTTGTCGTCCATCGAAAGAGTAAATCGCAGATCTGGATAGGCTTCTAAGAATTCTGGAAGCATCGGTGCGATAACGGTTTGGCCGAATGAACTTGACGCATTCACCCGAAGGTGCCCACGCACCGCTTTTGAACCTTCCCTGATGGTCTGTTCCGTTTTTTCGACCGCGTCGAGAATCCCAATTGCATCTTGGTAATAGAGACTGCCGGTGTCAGTCAGTGACATGGATCGGGTCGTTCTGGTGAGGAGGACGGTTCCCAGACTTTCTTCCAGAAGCTTGATTTCTCTGCTGAGAAGCGCAGGAGAGACACCAAGGTCTTCCGCCGCACGGGCAAAGCTACCGCGTTCAACGATGCGGCGAAAAGCTTGCATGACTGACAGTTTGTCCAAGATATCACCCTTCGAAAAAGCTGCTTTTGACGTGTTACGCGATAGATCGGGTCTATGACATGCCCAAAATCACATTCTTTCAGGTTGAGCTGAGCCAGTTCAATTCTGTTTGCGGAGCATCCATCACACCTGTGAACTAGAGCTCGGGAACATTTTTCGGTTCTGAGAGCTCCTCGCTACGATCTCCCCATCACCAGCCTCTTGTTTAGACAACCAGCTTTTAGGACGAAACTAGCACTACTTTGTATATCTAGACCCAGTCAGCCTCTACGCGGTGCAGCTCACTATTCACGACTATTCCCCCACTATTAGCAATCGTCGGTTTCTTCTCTCTGGAGTAGCTCAGGACACTGCCTGGCATAGACCTGTGCTTACGCTCTCAATGTGTTCATCTCTCAGGAGCGTTGTGAGAAGGCCTGAGTTACGTCCGTTCTCTTATGTGTGTCTGGGTCGTCTGGTCTGTGTTTCGTCGCTGAACGCGCTTTTCTGGCCTGTCTTCAGATATGTGTTTTCCAAGATCCGTTGTTTTTTGGGTTTGTCTGGATCGAAGGTTTACATTTTGGTCTGAAAAACTGGTTTTGAGCCGAAATCTGTCAACTTAGTGTAAACCTTTGGCCTGATTTTGGGGTGTTTTTGAGGTCGAAAAGTTTACATTCCGTCGATCCCGAGAGTTCGGATGTAAACTTTTTTCAACCTTTTGCAACCATTGAGGTTGCGAGGAATCCACATTGCGAAGAGCAATTTGAAACGCACCTTTTCTTTTGTCTGTAATCCGGTAGCTATCAAGAAGACACTGAAAGAGAAAATTTGGCGAGCAATGATAACGAACGGTCACGTGGACATTTCGCGCTTTCTTGAGCGCTGTGTTTCGATTGACCTGGAAGTGGATCCTAAGTCCGCTCGGATATTCGCATTCGCTGCCACAACGAACGATGATTCCCGACCCGCTCTAGTCGAAAAAAGCAGCTCCGCCTCAGCACTGTCGCACCTCGACACATATTGTAAAGGTTTCGACAGTGTCATCGGCCACAACATCTTGCACCACGACCTGCCTCACCTGGCCGCTGCTGCGCCTCGCTTTGCCGCCTTGGCAGAGGCACCAATCGACACACTCTGGCTCAATCCTTTGGCCTTCCCGCGCAACCCCTATCACCATTTAGTCAAACACTATCACGACGGACGGTTGCAATCGGGTCATGTCAACGATCCCGAAAAGGATGCACGTCTAGTCTTCGACGTTCTGCAAAACCAGATCGAGGCGTTCGCCAAGCTAAACACCGCGACCCCAGATGCGCTGGCAGCCTATCATTTCCTTGCCACACGCCCCCCACGCAGCGGAGGGTTTGACGCACTTTTTACTGCTGTGCGTGGCATTAGCAGACCCAATGAACAAGAGGCTTTTGACGCCGTTCGCCGCCTTTTGGCTGGACAGGTCTGTTTGCATCGGCTTGAACAGACTCTTAGTCGGATGGAAAATCCTAACCTCGCCTGGCCCATGGCCTATGCCTTGTCGTGGATTTCGGTGGCTGGCGGCGACAGTGTCATGCCACCCTGGGTCCGAATGCAGTTCCGCGAGGCTTCACTGATTGTGCGCCACTTGCGAGAGGCCGCCTGTAACGATGCCGCCTGCCAGTGGTGTGTCGAAAACAACGATCCTAAACGCGCGCTTGATCGCTGGTTTGGCTTTCCTTCTTTCAGACCCGAACCCGTGGACGAATTCGGTCAACCCTTGCAGGAACGCATTGTGGCTGAGGCGATGGCAGGAAAAAGCGTTCTGGGCATTCTTCCGACCGGAACTGGCAAGTCAGTCTGCTATCAGATTCCAGCCCTTTCGCGGTTCGACAAGACCGGTGCGCTGACCGTCGTCATCTCGCCGCTTGTCGCACTCATGGCCGATCAGCTGCAGGGTCTGGCGAGAGCCGGGATATCCTCGGCCGTCACTATCAACGGTCTGCTGTCGCTGCCGGAAAGGCATGAGGCACTGGACAAAGTGCGCATGGGCGATGCTGCGATCCTGCTGATTTCACCCGAACAACTCCGCAGTACAGCGGTTCGAAGTGTGCTGACTCAACGAGAGATCGGCCTCTGGGTGCTGGACGAGGCACATTGCATTTCAAAATGGGGCCACGATTTTCGACCAGACTACCGTTATGTGAGCCGGTTCATAAAGGAAAACTCAGGCGATGCCCCAGCTCCGATCCTTTGCTTGACAGCCACCGCCAAGCCAGAAGTCGTGCGCGACATAAGGGAGCATTTCAAAACTCGATTGGGCCTGGACTTGGCCCTGCTTGATGGGGGTGCGTCGCGCTCGAACCTTTCCTTCGAGGTGCGCGAAACGCAACGCGCCACTAAACTGTCCGATATTTTGAACGCAATCGAACAGGGATTGCCGGCCTCAGGTGCCTCGGGTGCCGTAGTCTATTGCGCGACCCGCGGCGCGACGGAACGCGTGGCTGAATTTCTCAAGCAACAAGGCGTGAGCGCAGAGCGGTTCCACGCCGGCCTATCGCCTGAAGAAAAGCGCGAGATTCAGGAAGAGTTCCGCGTGGGCGAATTGCGGGTGATTGCAGCCACCAACGCCTTTGGCATGGGGATCGACAAGCCCGACATCCGCCTTGTGGTGCACGGTGATGTGCCAGGTTCGTTGGAAAACTACCTGCAAGAGGCAGGCCGTGCCGGACGCGACCGAGACCCGGCCAACTGTGTGCTGTTGTTCAACACCGAAGATGTCGAGCGTCAATTCAGCCTTTCGGCCCGTTCCCGCCTTGCCCGGCATGAGATCGGAGCAATCCTAAATGCTCTCCGGCGGTTGGATGGGCGCACCCGGGACGAAGGAAAGATAGTCGCGACGCCCGGCGAGATCGTCCGCGAGGAAAAGGACCACGAATTTGTGCGCGACAGCGCGACCGATGATACACGCGTCAAAACCGCCATCGCCTGGCTTCAAGAGGCGAGCCTTCTACGGCGCGAAGAAAACAACGTGCAGGTTTTCCCCGCCTCGCTGCGTGTGCGCAGTCTGGAAGCGGCAGCCGCGATATTGGATGGTCCTGATATCACCGGCACGCGGCGTAAGCAGCTTCTGGATATCGTGCGCCACATCGTCAACTCTCCGGCGGACAAGGGCGTTTCCACCGACGAATTGGCCGGGGTAAGCGGGCTTTCGACCACCGCGTTGCGCAAAGCGCTGTCTGATCTTGAAGCATTTGGCATTGCCAGCGATGATACCAATATCACCATCTTCGTTCATTGCGGTGTCGCTGATGCCTCGCAGGCGCGACTAGAACAGGCCGCGCGGCTCGAGGAGAATCTTGTCGCTCTGATGCGCGAAATGGCCCCCGATGCCGAGCATGCAGAGCCAATCCCATTCAACCCTTCTGATGCCTGTAATGAACTGCGACAGCTGGGCCATGGCGAGGTGCGTCCGAATCTGGTCGAGACCCTGCTGCGCGGCATGGCACAGGATGGACGCGACATGGAGGGGGGGGCGCGGCAACATCTCTTTACGCAAATCAGCACATGGTAGCATCCTTGTGCGGTTGCAGCGGTCTTGGGACGTGACAGCTCAAACCGCCGAGTTGCGCCGTCAGGGTGCACAGCGCTTGCTGACACATCTTCTGACCCTTGTGCCCAAAGGCATACGTGGCAAGGACCTTCAGGTCGAAACCACGCTGGGTGCAATGCTGTCCTCTATCACCGGCGATAGCCTTTTACGGAACGCCGTGAAGGACCCAAATCGCCTAATGGATCGCGCCTTGCTGTGGCAACATGAACAACAGATTCTGACGCTAGGCCGAGGGCTGTCCGTTTTCCGCCCCGCCATGACAATGCATCTCAGACCCAAGGGTGGTGGTTTTACTGTCAAGCACTTCGCTCCGCTTGAGGAGCACTATACCGAACAAACGATCCAGACCCATGTAATGGCTGCTTACGCGGAAAAGGGGCTGGAGAACATCGAAACAGCGCATCGGCTGGCCGACGACTATTTCGTGCTGGAACAGGACGCATTCATGCGCCGATGGATGCCTGAGCGCGGGACAGAATTTCGACGTCAGGCAACTGGGGCCACCTACAAAGCCATCGTCGAAGATCTGGGAAACCCGGTGCAGCAACAGATTGTGCGCGACGACCGCGAACAAACCAACGTGCTGGTGCTGGCAGGGCCGGGCTCGGGCAAAACGCGTGTTTTGGTCCACCGCATAGCCTATCTTCTTCGTATCAAACGTGAGGACCCGCGCGGCATTCTTGTGCTGGCTTACAACCGCCACGCGGCAGCAGAAATACGTGAACGCTTGCGTCGATTGGTTGGCGATGATGCGGCAGTTGTTACCATCTCGACAGTTCACTCGTTAGCTATGCGGCTGGTCGGCGCCAGTTTTGTGGGCGCGCAAACAACCGACACGCCTGATTTCAAGGGCCTTTTGACACAGGCTGCGGCCCTGCTGCGCGGCGATGGTTTGAGCAGGCATGAAGCCGAGGCGCTGCGTGACACGCTGATTCAGGGCTATCGCTGGATTCTGGTCGATGAATATCAGGATATCGGCCCCGATGAATACGCGCTGATTGCTGCCGTGGCAGGGCGCACTCTGGACGATCCGGATCTGCGGCTCAGTCTCTTCGCGGTGGGCGATGACGACCAGAATATTTATGCCTTTTCCGGCGCCTCGATCCGCTACATTCGTCAATTTGAGCAGGACTACAACGCAAAACCGGTTTTCCTGACTGAAAACTATCGTTCAACCGGCCACATTATAAGCACCGCCAACGCAGTGATCGCGGGGGCCGTCGCGCGAATGAAACTGGGCCATGATATCAGCGTAGATCATGCTCGGACAAAGGCTGACCCAGGTGGGCCGCTGGCCAAATTGGACCCAGTCGCGCAAGGTCGTGTGCAAATCCTGGAATGTCCCCCAGGGAATGACTCGCAGGCCATGGCCGCATTGGAGGAACTAATCCGGCTGTCTCGACTTGACCCTGATTGGACGTGGTCACGCGCCGCTATTATCTCGCGCGATTGGCGTAAGCTGATACCCGTGCGCGATTTTGCCGAAAGCTTCAGTATACCGGTTGAAATGGCAAACGAAAACATGCCCAGTCTCTGGCGCATGCGCGAGATGCAGTCGTTTGTCAAAGCCCTGCGCGAGACACCTACTGAACTATATACTCTGGAACGGCTGACCAACCTTCTCAACACCATTTCCACTTCACGCTGGACAGATCGGATTGGCGAGGGGCTGGGTCTTCTGGCACGCGAAGTGGGCGCGCGTAGCCTGCCCGTTCCCGACATCATCGAATGGTTCGCGGAATGGGCACGCGACAGTTGG
The DNA here is from genome assembly GCF_056539625.1 of Ruegeria sp. BA12. Lineage (NCBI taxonomy): Bacteria > Pseudomonadati > Pseudomonadota > Alphaproteobacteria > Rhodobacterales > Roseobacteraceae > Ruegeria > Ruegeria sp. BA12. The sequence goes on along the minus strand of NZ_JBQFVF010000003.1, from coordinate 211,397 downwards.
GGCGAACAGCGGGGGTTGAAACTGCTGACCGCACACCGCGCAAAAGGATTGGAATTTGACGATGTGGTCATTCTGGATGGCGGATGGGAACGCCCATCGCGATCCGAGGATCAGGACGCCCCCCGCCGCCTGTTCTATGTTGCCATGACCCGTGCCCGCCGCAGCCTTGTAGTAATGAGCAACGACAATCATGAATACTTGCCAACAGGAGCACCTTCGGTTCTGACCCGTCGCGTTACGCCTGACATGGTAGCATTGCCCGGTCCCCGCCGCTTTTTTCGGGCAGCTGAGGCGAGGATGGTTGATCTGTCCTATGCTGGACGCCAGTGCCCGGGTCACGCCTCTCTCATCGCTATCCAAGAGGCCCGCGTTGGCGATACTGTAACGTTGGTAAAGGATGGCGACTTTTGGTTGCTACGCGACGAAAATGGGCGTGTGCTTGGCCGTATGTCCAAATCCTTTTCTGCACCTCCAAACACCAAATTTGAGCGCGGAGAAATCGCAGCTATCCTTTCATGGCGAAAAGAAGACTCTGGGGAAGCATTCCACCACACGCTCCGCCGCGATGCATGGGAGGTGGTTTTGCCGGAGCTCGTGTTTGTGTCCGTCAACTAGGACTTCACCCAAAAAATTTTACGTCTTCAGAGGGATCCGGCGAAGCTCAGAACTTCAACCATTCCTCACCGCCGTCACGCCATGCATTTTCATCAAGCTCTCCGAGAGCTCGCGTATGCGCCGCAATAGCTGCACTCGCCGTAGGGTCGGCTCAGGATCACTTCCGTTGCTCACGTCACGGAGGAACCGCAACCAGGCGCGCTCATTCAATGTCAGGACATCTCTCTGGTCATACATGGCTCTTACCTCCCGAAGATAGTCTTGATCGTCGTCTCTGACCGGCTGGTCGGCCGAGGATCGGTGTTGTTGGAGGCCTTGCGTATTGCTTTCAGCCAGCCAAGTTCATTCGACGTGACAGGTTCTCCGAACACCTCGACAACTGCCTCAGCTGCAGTCAGGCCGATCGACTGCTCAATTGCGAGGCGCATAAGGTAGGCAGCGTCGCATTCCAAAGCTTTCGCCAAGGCCGGGACGCGATCCAGTGCCACCTTGGAACTACCCTGTTTGATCATTGTGATCATGTTCGGGCTTACATATCCCACCTGCGCTGCGATCTCGGCCTGGCTCTTGGTTGGTTTCAGTTCCAGCACCCTGCATTCGACATACTTGGCCATCCGGGTTTCTTCATACGGTTTTTTGGTGATCGCAATCTTCTCAAAAGTGACGCAGCACGTGCTGCATGTTTTCTCTATAGCGATGATGACAATGGGAAGTTGCGACAGGAAAAAATCAATCAGAGTAAATGTTTAGCCATTTGGTAATAACCCATTCTAAGGCGGCCCATCTATCCGGGCGGAAAAACAGAAGTCTTTTTTACTGTTCCATAGACAAAGCTGGTATCGATCGAGGCTATCCCACCGATCGGATGAATTCGGTGGCGAATAAATTCCTCGTAGGCCTCGAGATCCGATACCAAAACCCGCAACTGGTAGTCCATTGCCCCGGTCAGCACGTGGCATTCAAGAACTTCATCGATCATCCGAACGCGTTTCTCGAAGTTCTGAACGTCCGTTTCGTTGTGTCGCTCCAATCTGATACGCACGAAGACGGTAATGGCCATCCCATACGCGGCAGCGTCAACGTCAGCGCTGTATCCCTTTATCACTCCATTGGCTTCTAGGTTTTTGACCCGGCGCAAACACGGTGAGGGAGACAAGTTCACCTCATCGGCAAGATCCTGGTTCGTCATGCGCCCGTCACGTTGCAGCGCTCGAATGATTTGCCTGTCCTTAGCGTCCACTTCGCCCTCATCCTTAGCAGAATCTGCCAACATTTACCCATATGTTGGCATATTTTGAAATCATTAGCCCAAACTTAAGGCGCAAACTAGCTTCAACATGATTCAGGAGCTTGTAATGACTCGTTCAACCGGATTTGCCACCCGCGCCATTCACCACGCTTATAACCCTCTGGAAAATGACGGCGCGCTGACACCACCGCTGCATTTGACGTCCACGTTTACCTTTGAAACCGCAGAGGCTGGTGGAGAGATGTTCGCCGGCGAGCGTGAAGGTCATATCTACAGCCGTATTTCAAACCCCACATGCGACCTTCTTGAACAACGCATTGCCGTGCTTGAGGGGGCCGAGGCCGGGTTAGCTCTCTCAAGCGGCATGGGGGCGATCACGGCAGTGCTTTGGACCCTTCTGTCGCCGGGGGACGAAGTCATCGTGGACAAAACGCTCTACGGCTGCACCTTTGCCTTCATGCGTCACGGTTTGGCGAAATGGGGGGTCACGATCACACATGTCGACATGACAGACCCTGAAAACCTTAAAGCTGCCGTTTCCGGCAAAACCCGCGTTGTCTATTTCGAAACTCCGGCCAATCCGAACATGCGCTTGGTGGACATCTCCGCAAGCGCCGCAATTGCGCATTCGGTCGGTGCAACAGTCGTCGTCGATAACACTTATGCCAGCCCTTATCTGACCCGCCCGATTGAGCACGGCGCAGATATCGTTCTGCACTCCGCCACCAAATACCTGGGCGGACATGGCGATGTTGTCGCCGGGCTGGTTGTCGGAACCGCCGAACAGATTGCCGAGATCCGCCTTGTTGGGATGAAGGACATGACAGGTGCAGTGATGGCCCCTTTCAACGCGATGTTGATCCTGCGAGGGCTGAAAACACTGAACCTGCGTCTGGATCGTCACTGTGCGTCTGCCAAGGTCGTCGCGGACTTCCTCGAAGCGCATCCTGCCGTCGACGAGGTTTATTTCCCCGGTCTTGAGAGCTTCGCACAGCACGATGTAGCGCAGCGACAGATGTCCCAACCGGGCGCTATGATAGCGTTTGAAATCAAGTCCGGCCTGTCCGGCGGGATTGGGTTCATGAACCGCCTGAACATGATCCAGCGTGCGGTGTCCTTGGGCGACGCGGAAACCCTGATCCAGCACCCCGCATCCATGACGCATTCGACGTATACCCCGGAAGAGCGGGCCGAGCATGGGATCAGCGATGGCCTGATCCGCCTGTCCGTCGGGCTGGAGGATGTCGAGGACATCCTTGCAGACCTAGAGCAAGCTTTGCCTTACCCTGCTCGCAGCGCCGCCTAAACCCGGAGACCAACATGCACATCGATCCCACCCAACTGAAGATCGTCGAACAGCGCCTGTTGTGGTTGTCTCATTGGATGATCCACCATGCCAACCATGTCCGACCAAAGGTGGATGGGATCAAAATCGGTGGCCATCAGGCTTCGTCTGCTTCGATGGTATCGATCATGACCGCGCTCTACTTCTCGGCCCTACGCCCTGAGGACCGGGTCGCAGTCAAACCCCATGCGTCGCCAGTATTTCACGCGATGCAGAATCTCATGGGTAATCAGACCCGTGAGAAGATGGAGAATTTCCGCGGATTTGGCGGTGTGCAAAGTTATCCAAGCCGGACAAAGGATATTGATGATGTTGATTTCTCGACCGGGTCTGTGGGTTTAGGTGTCGCGATCACCTCGTTTGCCTCGATCATTCAAGACTACATCAAGGCCAAAAGCTGGGGTTCAGACGCGCCAATGGGTCGTATTGTAGCCCTGGTAGGCGACGCCGAACTGGATGAAGGCAACGTCTATGAGGCATTACAAGAAGGCTGGAAAAACGACCTACGAAACACGTGGTGGATCATCGATTACAACCGACAGTCGCTGGACGGTATCGTCCGGGAAGGACTGTTTGAACGGATCGAGAAAATCTTCGATGCATTCAGTTGGGATGTCGTGCGTGTTAAATATGGGGTTCTTCAACGCGCGGCCTTTGAAGAGCCCGGCGGCGACCGCCTGCGTGATTGGATCGACGCTTGCCCCAACCAGGATTACTCCGCTTTGACTTTCATGGGTGGTGCGAATTGGCGACAGCGCCTCATGGACGATCTGGGGGATCAGGGCGATGTGACTGCTTTGATCGAACGGCGCACGGATGCAGAGCTCGCAGCCCTTATGGAGAACCTCGGCGGCAACTGCGTCGAGACCATGGCCCAAACATTTGCCGACATCGATCATGATCGCCCAACATGTTTCCTGGCCTACACAGTCAAAGGATGGGGCACCCCCATTGCAGGCCACAAGGACAATCACGGCGGGCTGATGAACAATAGCCAGTTCGCCGCGTGGCAGTCGCATATGGGTGTGCCGAAGGGCGAAGAATGGGAGCCGCTTGCAACAGTGCAGAACCCAGAAAAGCTCAAGGATTTCCTTGCAAATACGCCTTTCTTCGCCAAAGGTCCGCGCCGCTATTTTGATGATAAGTTGGATGTGCCGCCAATCGGGATCGACACCAGTCGCGAAATCTCGACCCAGATGGCGTTTGGCAAGATCCTTGACGATCTGTCCAAAGGCAACAGCCCATTGGCCGAGCGCATAGTGACAACCTCGCCAGATGTGACAGGCACGACAAGCCTTGGTCCTTGGGTGAACAGGCGCAAGCTATTTGCCCGAGCCGAGCAAGCCGACGCCTTCATAGAACACCGGATCCCATCAACCGCAAAATGGGAATTCACGCCGGAAGGGCAGCATATCGAGCTTGGTATCGCCGAAATGAATCTCATGTTGATTCTTGGGGCGGCGGGTCTGTCGCATTCCCTGTTCGGCAAGCGACTGATCCCAATTGGCACCGTCTATGACCCCTTTGTCAGCCGCGGCCTCGATGCGCTGAATTACGCCTGTTATCAGGACGCGCGTTTCATTCTGGTTGGCACACCATCGGGAATCACTCTCGCCCCCGAAGGTGGAGCACACCAATCCGTTGGAACACCGCTCATCGGGATGAGCCAAGACGGGCTGGCGGCTTTTGAACCCGCCTTCGCCGACGAGCTGGCAGTAATCATGGAGTGGGCCTTTGACTACATGCAACGCGACGGCGAAGGGCAACCGGATAAGCGCACCTGGCTGCGCGATGAAACCGGAGGGTCCGTCTACCTGCGCCTGACCACCAACTCGATTGAACAGCCCGGAAAACGTGTTGACGACGAGTTCCGCCAAGGTGCCATTGATGGGGCCTATTGGTTACGAAAACCCGGGCCCAATTGCGAAGTTGTAGTCGCCTATCAAGGAGCAGTCGCGCCAGAGGCAATCAAAGCCGCCGGTATGATTGGTGAAGGTCGTCGCGACATTGGTGTATTGGCCGTGACATCCGCAGATCGCCTGAATGCCGGATGGACCGCCGCGCAACGAGCGCGTTCTCGCGGTAACCAAGCGGCGCGCTCCCACATCGAAACCCTGATGTCCGACCTTCCGCCACACTGCAAGCTCGTCACCGTTATCGATGGTCATCCTGCAACTCTCTCCTGGCTTGGGGCGGTGCTTGGACATCAGACTATCCCCATGGGCGTCGAGCATTTTGGTCAGACCGGAACGATCGGCGATCTATATCGCCATCACTGTATTGACGCAGACGCTATCCTGGAGAAAGTGAATGGCCTGACACATGGCAGGACCCTTCACCGTGCATAATTGGGTTGGATTTGGGCAATAATGTAGAGAGCAAACCAGCACTGAACATAGACCAAGATAACTATTGGGCCATGTAGAGAGTGCTCTTAGGTTCAATGAACCTGCCGAACCCGAACTTGGCTGGTTTGATTGGAGAAGACGCCAAGGAAACAGGGCTCCTTTGGCAAAAAATCAATAACTTGGCTCTCTGCACCGGCCTTCGGGAGGCAGGGGTCGGAGGTTCGAATACTCTCACTCCGACCAATATCACCTAACAGACTAACAGATCTAAACGGTGCAACCGCGTCTCTACTAATGATGCGTTTGCTGTTCGGCAGTAAGTTTGGCCGAGAGCGATCTGCTCATCGCGTCCGTATCAAAAACCAAGTTTTTCAACATCCGTTCCAACCACTGCAATGCGCCCGAGGTCAGAAGAAACGTCTCGGGCACCGTCACCCATTCAGCAACCCAAACGCCACCTGATCGTTCGTGTTCATGCAGGGTCAGTTCGCCTATTTGCTCGGCGCGTTGGCGCCCAAGGCGGGCTACGGCTTCGCCGAATTCCGATGCACGTTGGTTTCGTTTGTGGGCCATCGCGGAAGACGCGCCTTGACCAGGTTCCTGAACCTCAAGGAATTCTCCGATGTCAGACGACGACAACTGATTGACGTTATGTGCAATTTTACAAAGCGTCCCGCACAGCGCACCTAAGGCAGTGATGATGTCAGCCACCCCGTCCCGCGCATTCTGCCAATGAGGCTCGACCGTATTCAGTCCAAGAGATGCGGCGATACCTTGTTTGATGCGCTGACCGGTCCCGTTTTCATAGCCACGCAAATCGCCAACAGGTCCACCAATCTGGACATTCAACCCACGTCCTGACGCATCTTTCAGCGCCTGTGAACGGCGTTCAAGTTCCGATCGCCAAACCAATAGCTTTGTGGCCAGCTGAATCGGCACTGCGAATTGCCCGTTTGTGCGACCCATCATCATTGTGTCGGGATGAGAAGAAATATGATGATCAATGGCCGCGATAACGCCATCCAGAGCGTCTTGAACAAACTCTAGCCCCAGCTTCATCTGCAAAGCCATCGCAGTATCCATAATGTCCTGCGTGGTAGCACGGAAATGCACATAGGCGGCGTATTCCGGAAGGAGGGTGCGCATCTGTTTGACCAATCCGACAATCGGGCGACCGACAAACATCATTTCCTCTTGCAGATCGGGCTTGTTAAGATCGCAGATTGACAGGGAATTTATTGCCTTCGCCGCCTCAGCTGGGATCACGTTGGCCATTGCCTGATGCTCGGCTAGCACCTGCTCCACGCGCAACCAGGCCGAGATGACTGTATGTTCCGACCAGATGGACCGCATGTCGGCGCTGGAAAAACAATCCCGGTAGATACCATAATCAAGCATCTCCAAGCCCTCCTTGTGCGATCCGGCGCTCTTTGACGATACCGCGAATTCGGAATGCCATCGCCGCTAGCCCGACCAGCAGGAACGCAAGCGCGATGGGGCGTTCCACAAAGACCAACGCCCCACCTTCGGACATCAGCAACGACTGGCGAAAGGTTTCTTCCGCGCCTTTGGCCAACACAAAAGAGATGACGAATGCGGCAACATTGAAATCAAATTTGCGCATCAGCCAACCGGCGAAACCTGCAACTGTCATGACGGTCACATCAAACATCGACCCACGTGCGGAATAGGCCGCCACAAACGAGGTCAGAAAGATCAGCGGATAAAGAACATTGGTCGGTATCTTCAGGATCAACCGCGCAACCTGCGTAGCCCCGAAATAGCCGATCAGACCGTAGGCAAGAATGCCAAGCATTCCACAGGCGAACAGTTTATAGACCAGTTCCTTATCCGTAAGGAACAGGGTCGGGCCAACCTGAATGCCGTGGATCAGGAAAACACCCAGCAGGATTGCACCGATGGTTGAACCCGGAATACCAAGCGTCAACAGAGGTGCCATTGATGGGCCGGAAACCGCGTTATTGGCGGCCTCGGGCGCGGCCACGCCTTCCAGCGCGCCCTTGCCCCACATTTCCGGGTTATTGGCGCGGCGCTTGCCTTCACCGTATGAGATGAACGCGGCAATGGCTGAACCCAGTCCAGGCAGAACACCGATGCCCGCACCGATGAACCCGCCTCGGAAAGCGTGCGGCAGGCAGGGTTTGTACTCTTCCCATGTCAGAGTGTTTCCGTCCGCCGTGCTTTCGTTCTCTTTGGTGTCACCCGTGGCTTTGCGCCGGGTTTCAAGCTGTGCAAAGACCTCACCCAGAACGAATACGCCGATCATCAGCGGCACAAGACCAATGCCGTTGGACAGCTCGAATGAGCCGAACGTATAGCGTTCTTCGCTTGAGATCGGGTCCAGTCCGACCATTGCAATCAGGATACCCATCAGCGCCGACGCCAACCCTTTGACGATGGAGTTTCCGATGACCGATCCAATCACCACAAAGGCTGCAAAATAGATGGCGAAGGTTTCCGGCGGGCCCAGTTTCAGGGCAATGGCCGCAATGAAACCGACGCCAATGACCAATAGAATGTCTCCCATCAAATCCCCGATGATCGATGAGATTGTCGCCACCTTCATTGCTTTGCCCGCCTTGCCGGCGCGTGCCAGCGGATAGCCGTCAATCTGGGTCGCCGCGCTGGCCGCAGTACCGGGCGTATTGAACAGGATCGCCGCAATCGACCCGCCATAGCGGCCGGATTTTCCGATCACATACAGAAAGGCGAGTGCAAAAATCGGCGACATGTAAAAGGTAATGGGCAACAGCATGGCAATCGCAGCCGATGCCGTGAGGCCGGGCGTGGCACCCACGATCATGCCAACAACCGCAGCAAGGACAATTGCAAACAGCAGCGTGGGGTCTGTGATAACCGAAAGAAGTGCGGGAAAGATTTCCATAGTGGATTACCCCTGAATCCAGCTCAGCAGATCGAAAACCTCGCCATAGGGAGGGTAGACGCCGAGCAGGACAAAAAAGATGAGATGGAAGATCAGCGGGCAAAGGATGACAGACACGGCCAGCCCGATCCGGCTGCGCACACCGAAAAAGTAAAGGACAAGTGGTGCGACAATGGCCGTTGGCAGTAAGTAACCGAACCAGCGGAAGGATTGTTGATAGATCAGAGCAATGATGAACAAGCCAATGATCTGCAAGGCCGCGCCATTATCTTGTGCGTGGCTCGCTCCACCCGTCGTCTGACGTGCTGCACCCACCAGCATAAAGCCCGAGAGAAACAGCAGGGCAACTGCGGCAGAGAACGGCACAATCCCGGCCCATGTATCCCCTGGAGATGCCGCAGGCACCTGCCAGGCGCCCCAGATGGCAAAAATCGAAATGAGGGCAAGCACCAGACCTTCTGCATAGGCACGCATGACGATCCTCTCTATTTTCCGTCGTTAGAATTGGGCCGGGGGATGATCCGCCGGCCCCGGGAGCTTTAGTTGGTCAGGTTTTCAACCAAGGGGGTGGCGTCTTCTTTCATCGCCGAAAGCGCCGCCTTGGCCTCCGCACCGCTCTGATAGACCGGGCCGGTCCCGCGTGAGGCGAGAAGTTCGGCGAATTCCGGCTTGGCAGCGATCTGTTCGAGCGCGGCCTCCATCGCGGCGACCACCTCTGCAGGCGTCCCTTTCGGAGCAAACACGATTACTGGCGAGGATACTGCAGCAAATGGAATACCCAGCTCCCCAAAAGCGGGCACCTCATTCATAATGCCGTCACGCTCCTGACTGTTGACCGCCAGCGCGCGCAGTTGTTCTTCAAAACCTGCCAGTTGCTGAACTCCAAGGAAGCCGAAATCAGCCTGTTCACCGATCAACGCGGCACGGGTCGGCCCGCCCCCTTTGAACGGCACATCCTGAGCTTCGATACCGTTATTGGCCAAAAAACCCATGCCGCCAACGTGATGGAAACCACCGCGGCCCGAATGAGCCCACCGCAATTGGCCGGGGTTGGCCTTAGCGGCATCGATCACATCCTGAACGGATTGAAAGGGGCTGTTGACCGGAACCATTAGCGAAGTCTGCAACTGGCCTACCTGTGCAACGAAGTCAAAGCTTTCCAATGCGTCGATATCGGTATCGCGGGTCATGGTCGACAGCAGGAACGACCCCCCCGACGTCATCATCATAGTGTACCCGTCAGGACGCGCGCCAACGACTGCATTGGCACCGTTCAAACCACCCGAACCGGGTTTATTCACAACTACCACAGGCACGTCCAGAATACCTTCGGCAGCGGCCGAGATAGCGCGCGCATAAGCATCTGTGCCGCCACCCGCCTTGTAGGGGACAACAAGGTTGATCGGGCGTTTCGGCCAATCCGCGGCAAAGCTTGCTGTAGCTGTGGCGGTGACGGCAACTGCCGCGATGGCAACACCAAGAAGAGTTCTGCGTTTCATGAGTAACCTCCCAATTTCACTTGGGATCAAATTACGCGATTTCTTCAATTGTAAAAAATGCAAAGGTGTTATCTACTCTTGCAAATTTTGAAAGAGTAGAAGGATGAATATCAAAGCCCTACGCGCGTTTCGCGCTACTTTGTCCGAAGGATCCCTTGTCGCCGCCTCTGAGATCCTCCATCTCAGCCAACCTGCTGTCAGCCGTTTGATCACCGGGCTTGAGGCCGAGCTGAAATTGACGCTTTTTGATCGCGGTGGCCGCAACCTGACGCCGACGCCGGAAGGGTTGGCCTTTTACAAAGAGGCCGGCAGGATTCTGGACAATCTTGACGAAGTTCCGCGCATCGCAGCCGAGATAAAAGCGGGGCGCACCGAAACGCTCCGCATTGTGACGATGCCCCGGATTGCACAATCCCTGTCCGCGCCTGCGGTGGCACGGTTCATGCAAGAGAACCCCAGCACCAATGTAAACCTGGATGTCCGGGCAAGACGCGAGGCGGGAAAATGGCTGGCCGGGCGGGAATACGATATTGGAATTGGGGCGTTGCCCGTCGATCATCCCGGCATCGTCTCCAAACCCCTCTTCCGAGTAAAAGCGCAGGCGGTTTTGCCCGCAGGCCATCCGCTTTCATCCCGAAGTCATTTGACGGCGGACGATCTTGCCGGGGAACCCGTTATACGTCTGATGCATGGTCTGCTGTTGCGGGATCAACTGGACGACTTCTTTCGTTCCGCCGGTGTGACGCCCAGACAAACCTGCGAAGTCGCCGCCTCGCAGCTGGCTTGCGCGCTGGTGGCAGAGGGCGCGGGTATCACGATCGCGGATGAATTGGTGGCCGCTCAGGTCGCGTCCGCAAACCTTACGCTTGTTCCCGTGGCCCCAGAGCGGTGGATGACCTTTGGGCTGCTCTATCCGGTTTCCGAAACAGGGTCTAAAACTCTGCCGCTGTTCGAAAAGGCCTTGTTCGACGTCGTCAACGAATTGGCACAGCAGAGTGAGACGCTTGAACCCACCAATTAGAGCAACCTCAGGAACCGGACATTGGCGACAAAGGGTCGTCCGATATGCGAAATGCGCGGCGGTATCTTGACGGTCCGATTGCCGCGGGGTCTCAAGTAGCTCGGTCCTTTAGCGGCGCGGCAACTGAACCCAGTATGGTATCGGCATGAGCGTATGCGCGCCCACCAGCGTTCCTTTGCCTTGACTGCAAGTAGCTTTTCGCCGATCCACCAATTCTCGCATTTTCTCCGTTGTGCCATAGTTTAAGATGCGGCCCATCGCCACCACTCTGGTCCGGCAGAGAATCAGTTACTAAAGGCCCTGTACGTGAATATTGAAAACCGCATGACACTGCCGCCTCGCCATGAGTTGCGAAATGTGCGCAATCGGGGCATTACTTTCCTGGCCCTGGCGTTTCTGTTCAGCATCTTCGTTAACCTTCTGATGCTGACCGGGCCTTTGTTCATGCTGCAGGTTTACGATCGGGTCCTGGGCTCGCGCGCTGTGGAAACGCTGACAGCACTGTTTTTGCTGGTAGCCCTGCTATATGGCCTTATGGCGATGCTGGATTTTGCCCGCGGCAGAATCGTGGCTAGATTCGGTGCCCGGTTCCAGTCTGAACTGGATGAACGTGTGTTCGACGCCACCCTGCGCCGATCACTTTTTCCACAAGCACGGTCCGCTCCGGCCACGGCATTGCGCGATCTTGAGTCGATTCAGAACCTGTGTGCCTCGCCCGTTCTATTGGCGGTGATGGATATTCCGTGGACACCAGTATTTCTGGCAGCAATCTTCTTGTTTCACCCGTTGCTAGGCTGGTTGGCCGTGGCGGGCGGGAGTTTGCTTATCCTGATCGCCTTGTTGAACCAGTGGCTAACCCACAGCAAGGTGGCTTCAGCACAAAGGGCGTCGGCCCAGGCCAACGCGTTTTCCGAACACGCAAGACAAGCGGCCGAAGTGGTGCGATCGCAAGGCATGCAAGAGGACATAACCCAACGCTGGCAGCGGCAGCGCACCAATGCCCTGCGTCAGACCATTGCCGCCAGTGACTGGACAGGCAGCTTTACCTCGCTGACCAAATCACTGCGGTTGTTTTTGCAATCGGCCATGCTGGCGCTTGGCGCTTGGCTGGTGCTACGCAACGAACTGACGCCAGGGGCGATGATTGCCGGCTCTATCTTGTTGGGGCGGGCGCTGGCACCCGTTGAGCAGGCGGTTGGCCAATGGGGTATGGTTGAACGGGCCCGCACGGCCTGGAGTTCGCTTAACCGGTTTCTGGATGCGACCCCACCTGAAAAACCTCGCACCAAACTGCCTGTGCCCGAGGCCCGGCTGACCGCAAAAAGCCTAACTGTCATTCCTCCGGGTGCAGACAAGCCGACGCTGCGCAATGTCGCTTTGCGGCTAGAACCAGGTAAAGCGCTTGGCGTCATCGGTAAAAGCGGCTCGGGGAAATCGACGCTGGCCAAAGCCCTTTTGGGCCTGTGGCAACCTGCCGCCGGGGAAATACGGTTGGGTGGTGCAACACTGGATCAATATGATCCCGACGATCTGGGCCAGCATATTGGTTACCTGCCGCAGGAAGTTACTCTGTTCAACGGATCCGTGGCTGAAAACATTGCCCGCATGTCGGAAAATCCCGACCCTGACGCGGTTGTAGCCGCAGCAAAAATGGCCAACGCGCATGATCTGATCCTGTCATTGAGCAAAGGATATGACACATTTCTGGAAGGCAATGACAGCCAATTGTCGGGCGGGCAAAAGCAACGTATCGCACTGGCCCGCGCCCTTTACGGCAACCCGGTTCTGTTGATTCTGGATGAGCCGAACTCGGCCCTGGATGCCGATGGGACCGAGGCGCTGAACGCCGCTGTTCGAGGTCTGAAAGAGGCCGGAAAATCAACCATCATCATGACCCACCGCCCTCAGGCAATTTCGGAATGTGACGATCTGGCCGTTGTCGAAAACGGGCAAGTTGTGAAATCCGGCACTCGGGATGAGGTGCTGGGTGCAATGGTACAAAACGCTGGCGCCATCAAACGCGGCCTCAGTCAGGTGAAAAAAGATGCAGGATAAGACGGGTAAAGACACGCGCCCGGTGTGGCACATCACGATACCAGCCTTGGTCGGTTTTGTGGCCTTGCTGATTTTGGTTGGCGGGCTTGGCATCTGGTCCGTGCAGACCCGACTGGCCGGGGCGATCATATCGCAAGGAACCATCGAGGTTCAAAGTAGCCGACAGGTAGTGGAACATCCTGATGGTGGCGTTGTGGGCGAGATTTTCGTACGCGACGGTGACGAAGTCGCTGACGGAGATATGCTGGTCCGATTAGATGATACGTTTTTGTCTTCGGAGAGAACTATAGTTGAATCTCAGCTTTTCGAACTGTTGGCGCGTAGAGCCCGATTGGTGGCAGAACGCGACGGTGGCGATGCCCCAGCCTTGGCAGCTCTGCTTGAAGAGATTCAAAAGCAGGACGATATCGACGCTGAACTGATTGCCGGTCAGCAACGCCTGTTCGAGGCCCGTCTGGAAACACTGGACCAACAGACCCAACAATTGGGCAAACAGCGGGTTCAAATCGACAGTGAAATCGAAGGAACCGAGGCACAGCTAGTGTCCTTGCGTCGCCAGGTGGAACTGATTCAAAACGAGCTGAAGGACCAACAAGACCTGTTACAACGCGGTTTGACTCAGGCCAGCCGCGTGTCCGCCTTGCAGCGGGAAGAGGCCAGCCTGACGGGTGAGATTGGTAGGCTCGAAGCTGCTGTGGCTCGCCTGAAAGGTCAGATTTCAGCAACCGAGATTGAGATTGTCGAATTGACGGCCACGCGGCGGGAAGAGGCTATTACCGAACTGCGGGACGTTCAGACGCAGATCGCTGAGTTGGCTGAGCGACGTCTTTCTCTGGAAGAACGGCTATCAAGGTTGGACATTCGCGCACCCGTTGCAGGTACGGTCTATGGCAGTCAGGTTTTCGCCCTGCAATCGGTGATTCAACCAGCCGAGCCTATGATGTATATTGTACCCCAAGACACGCCGTTGCTGGTGGCAGCGCGCGTTGATGCGATCCACGTAGATCAATTGCATATTGGGCAACCAGTGGCGTTACGGTTTACGGCTTTCAATCAACGAGAGACGCCTGAGATTGACGGGCGGGTAGTCACCGTCTCGGCGGATACATTCACTGATGACGTAACTGGTCAGACATTCTACCGCGCCGAGGTCGCCCCCGAAGACAATCAGATCGAGCGGTTGAATGGGCAAGCCCTGTTACCGGGCATGCCGGTGGAAACCATGATCAAGACCGACGAAAGAACCCCTTTGTCCTATATGGTCAAACCCATGGCCGACTATTTCAACCGGGCTTTCCGTGAATAATGGGCTGCGGTTTCAGACCGGTTCGAGGTTGCCCAGAAGGATCGAGGTCATATCGGTGCTAATCACATTGTCGACCACAGTGACATCGACACCGGTTTCATAACTGACATTGTTCTCGGTAATCCCGGACAGGTCTGCGTCATCATCAAGGAAAACCCATTCCGCTTCATGCGCGGTGGGCAGACCTACGGCTATTTGCAAGATGGCCAGCGCATCCAACGCATTGACCATTCCGTCCTGTGTAATATCGGCCGCGATCAGGTTCTCGGGCGTGGCCGGACCCCAGGTCGGGTCTAACCCGACCGACATGCGCAAGACCTGCAACGCATCCAGCGCCGTGATCTCATAGCTGGCCGTCGAATAGGTCTTGATGATATCCAACTCCCCCTCGAATGTGCCTGACGGCAAATCCAGATCGAACCGCCCCTCGCCATCCGCTCTGAAGCTGATGGTTCCGCCGCCATCCGGTGTAAATCGAATCTCAGCGTCCGACAGGCCAGGATTCGCGGTTTCGGAGTTGACAGTCACAGTGCCCTGCACCCCATCCGAGCTGCCAGGATCCAACCCACCAAAATCGCCAAAATCGACAGGGATATGATCCGGCCCGCCAAAGCCCGCACCAAAGACTTCGGCGCTGGTCAGGGGCCCTCCGGTTGAAGAGTTGATCACGATGACCTCATCGAGAAATTCAATCTGCGCCCCCTGCGCCGTGGCTGTGAACATCAGTTGCCCTGGAGTGCGCAGCAGCGGATAGTCGAATAAATCCAACCGGTCGGTTCCGGCCTGAAAACCGTTAATTGTTGTGGGGTCACTGCCGTATTGCATAACAAAGATATCCGCGCCGGCACCCCCATGCATGGTTGTTGCGCCGATACCTGCGATCAGAATGTCGTCACCTGCGCCACCCATCAGGGTTGTTTCGAGGATACTGCCGCTGAGCATGTCATTCTGCGCAGTTCCCGTCACCGTACCAAAGCCATCGCGCACGATGCCCAAATCCGCAATCGAAACGCTGAGTTGCGTCAAGCCTTCATCCTGTTGCGCGCCGACAAGAATCTGAAGCTCGTCCCCGACATGGGCAACACTCAATGTTTCGACATTCTGCAACCCGCTATGAATAGTGTCGGCAAAGCTGTCCTGATGCACCAATTGCCCGCCAGGTGTCAGCGTGAAAAGGGAAACGCCATCATCGCCGCCACCAGCAACAATAAACACATGCCCGTCAGCCTCGATCACGGCCAAATCCTGAACCGTTTCGAACCGTGTATGCAAGGAATCCAAAACATGATCCGTGGGGATCAATCGCCCGTCACCCGCTAACTCCATAACGCTCAGCGAGTTGCTGCCTGCCCCTGCCACAATGACCCAGGATTGGCCATAGGCTTGCACCACTTCGACCGCCGTCGGTGAAGTAATCCCTAAAGTCGCTAGCGCGTCGCTGTTGTCGACCACTGTCAAAGCACCGGTGTTTTGATCGACATTGTAGGTGCTGATCGTGCCGGTGGTCGCGTCGGCTGCAATCACGAAATGATCCGCCCCGGCTTGCAGAACTTGCATCGAATCAGCCTGCCCCGCGATCGACGCCGACAGGCTCAATGTGCCGTCCCCGTTCACGGTATAGGTTGCAATCTGCCGTGTCGATTCGTGCGCGATGGTCAGGATATCGCCGAACTGCACTAGGGCCGAGATATCTCCGCCGCCGGTCAGTGTCCCCGTTTCCTGAAGCGGGCCTACGGTTCCATCTGGGTTCAGGTCATACCCGATCAATCCAGTCGCCGTACGTACATCCAGAACAAGCTGATCGTCTCCGGCCAGCGTTACAGGCATACCGGTATCGCCAACCTGAAACGTTATCGTTCCACTAAAATATTCGGTGTCTTGCAATTGCGGCAGCGCACCTTCGACCAGCTTCCAAACCGCGATACCGCCGCCCGGACCGGTCACGCTGTACAGGTACGTGACGTCATTAAGCGTTTTTAAAGCCGTATGGCCGATACCTGAATCGAGCGCTGCGCTCCCCGTTGCAACCACTCCTTCGAACTGAAGCATCATATCCAATCACCCCACGCCACACCCGGCACCGATTACAGGATGATCCGATGCCCAGTCCGAAACCAAAGCTGGAATGTGGAGAAAACGAGGAGTTCGGCTTCAGTTTAACTCAATTTTTTCTGGTCCGACCGCATGAGTCACCGAAGAGAAAGACAGATGAACAAAACCTGGATTCTTCGAGCGGATGCGGAAACCACATGTGAGGGCAAGATGACCAAAGAACCTGAATCCAAGATCAACCCGGCCGATGCTCAGCCTGATACCGAACGCAAGCGACACATCCGCCAGTGGATTGACGGCAAGATGCGCCGTTGGGCCGGACGTGGCATTGTTGGCGGGCTCGGGTCAACGATCCTCGCGCTGCCCGCCCTGGCGCAGGCCACAATCGAAGAGCTTTATGCATTCCAATTCGCGGAAACGATTCCTGGCGTAAGATCCGTCAAGCTGTTGGACAATGGCGACGTTCTTTTGAAATTGGCCGATGGTCGCAAGATGGTTGTCGCCGCCGAAAACGTACAGGTGCTTGATAGTGGCGCAATCATGATCGCCGAAGACGCCGTGTCCGAGATTGCCCAGTTCAGCCTGGCAGAGGCCGGAGGCGCTGCAGCGGCAGGAGGTCTTAGCGGCGCAACCGCGGCGCTGGGTGGTCTTGGTTTGGCGGGTGCTGCAGCCGCTGCCGGGGGTGGCGGCGGCGGTGGCGGAGACGACGATACCGCGCCGTCACCCGCACCTGCGCCTGCACCGACACCCAGCTATCCGGTTCTCAACTTGGCAGGTTCGCAGGGCGATATGCTAAGCACGGCACGCACTGGACTGACTGCACCAGAGGGTACTGAAACTGTCGAAGTGACAATCGGATCGCTCACCAAAACCGTAACCCCCGAAGATGACGGAAGCTGGAGCCTTTCGCTGACTCCTGCCGAGGCCGCAACCTTGCCACAGGGCGTGCAAACCGTAACGGTCCGCAATCTCGACGCCGAGGGCGCGGAATTGTCAGCAGAAACAGTGACATTTGCCGTGGATACCATCCCACCGACCCTGACCATTACAGGGTTTTCGGACGGGGCGGTGATGAATGCCTCGGAACAGACCACTGATCTCAACGTAGTCGGGACAACGAACGCCCAGGATGGGCAAACCGTAGTCGTCACGATCAACGGACAACCCTTCACCGGTACTGTTGCTGGCGGACAATGGAGCGTATCGGTCCCTGCCGCCAATCTGGCGACCCTGCCGGACGGTGCCACATTTGCGGTCACCGCAGATGTCAACGATCAGGCAGGTAACTCGGCAACACAAGCCGATGCCAGCTTTGATACAGACTTTACCGCTCCGACGATTACTCTGGACCCTGTTGCCGGCGGGTCTATCGAATTGATCGATGTCAGCGCCGACCTGACCCTGACAGGGTCAACCACAGCTGTCGACGGTCAGACGGTTTCCGTCACATTTGACGGTCAAACATATTCAACCACGGCCACGGGTGGCGCATGGAGCGTAACAGTCCCAAGCGCCGATCTGACCGGGCTATCGACGGGTGTTCCGGCAACCGTCAATGTCACGGTCAGCGATGCCGCCGGCAACATTTCGGTCCCGGCTTCGGCTTCTGTTCCTGTTGATTTGACGGGCCCGTCTATCTCCGTTTCTCCGCTATCCGTTGGCGGGGTTCTCAACGCGGTCGAGGTTGGGTCCGATCTGACAATCTCGGGATCGACGGCCAATGTTGAAGACGGCCAGCAGGTCACCGTTACCTTGAACGGCCAAACCTATACAGACACGGTCTCGGGCGGGAGTTGGAGCGTGACAGTTCCGGCCGCTGACCTGGCATCCCTGGCTGACGGAGGAAGCTTTGCGGTGACTGCTGACGTTTCCGATACCGATGGGCTGGCAGCACCTCAAGCCAGTGTACCTCTTGCCAAAGATGCAACCGCCCCGACCCTGTCCATTGACAGTTTTTCGGATGGCGCTGTTCTGAACGCAACCGAGCAGGGAACAGACTTGACCATCAACGGTTCGACCACGGCCGAAGATGGTCAGCTCGTGACGGTTTCGATGAACGGTCAGACCTATACCGGGGCGGCCTCGGGTGGCGCATGGTCTGTCACTGTTCCTGCGGCGGATCTTGCCGCCTTGTCTGACGGTGTCACCATTCCGGTCACGGCAGACGTGTCCGACACGGCGGGAAATCCGGCGATCCAGGCCAGCAACAGCTTTGATACAGACTTTACCGCCCCTTCGATCAGCGTCACAGGCCTGTCGGATGGCGCCGTCATGAATGCCGTGGAACAAGGCACAGACCTGACTGTCAGCGGTACCTCTGACGCCGCAGACGGCACGGTTGTCACGGTCGAAATCGCCCGACCCGACGGAACCGTGGATGTCACGGGCACCGCTACGGTCAATAGCGGCAGTTGGAGCTATACAGCCTCGGCTGCAGATCTTAGCGCATTGCAGGATGGCGTATCATATGATGTCGATGCTTCGGTAACCGACGCGGCAGGCAACAGCGCGCAGGACACCACAAGCTTTGCCACTGATTTCACTGTTCCGACAGTGACTCTCGACCCCTTGCCGGTTGGAACCGAATTGGACGTGACCGAGCAAGGCAGCGACCTCACGATCTCGGGCACGACCAGTGCCGAGGATGGGCAAACCGTTTCCGTCAGCCTGAATGGCCAAACGTATACCGGTACCGCGTCGGGTGGTTTCTGGTTTGCAACCGTTCCTTCCGCTGATCTGGCGGCCCTTGCAGACAGTACGGGCTATCCGATTTCAGCCAGTGTAGCCGATCAGGCCGGAAACCCGGCCACCTCGGCGACCATCACATTGACCACTGACCTTCGGCCCGTATTGACCATAAACCCTGTCGGTTCAAACGGCGCTGTGTCGTTGGCCGACGCGCAGGCGTCAGGTGTAACCGTATCGGGCACATCTGCCGGACTAAGTGCAGGTCAGGCGGTGGACGTCACCCTGAACGGCAGCCCCGTCGGTTCTGCGACGGTCGCCGCAGATGGAAGCTGGTCTCTAGCTGTTCCTGCCTCGAATTTCTCGGGGATTAACGCAGGTGACGACCTTGATTTTGCAGCGGACGCAACTGTTTCCGGTGGTCCTTATCCCCTAACCGCAAACGATGACAATACGGCCCATGAACCAGCCGCTTACGTCATTACACAGGCCGGAATCAGCGGGAACACCGTGACATTCGAGATCTATGCAGATGCTGATCGGGATATCTCAAGCGGTCTTGCAATGACGGCAGAACTGGGCTTTGACCCATCCGTCGTAACCTTCGACACTGGGTCGGATGTTGGCAACGGGGCATTCGATTTCTTCGTGTCCAACCCGATCGGAGGGAACGTGATCCGCTTTGCCGGTGCAGCAACCACCTTCACGGATCTGAACCAGCCTCTGGTTACATTCGAGATGACCGTTGTTGACCCAAATCAGCCCATCGAGTTGACGATCACGACCCCGGATGGTGGTCCAAGCGTTTACCAGATTGGCACCAGCGGCGACGACACCTTGGTAGCCTCTGATTTGGATAATTTTATCCGCGGTCAAGACGGTGATGATGCGATTGACGTTTCGGACGCTGGGCGCGACGTCATCCTATTCGAAGCTGATCCAGCCGCAAACGGCGTCGATACAGTGACAGGCTTTTCAATTGGAACCGCGACCGAAGTGTCTGATGCTGTGATGTTCAGCGGCCTAAGCTTCGGAACACTTCGCGGAGATGGCACCGATGTCGAGACACTGGCCGTCGGTGACGCCATCGGCGCAGATACCGGGGTCGTCGGTCTGACTACGGTATTGGGCGACCTGTCTGAGAACACGATCGAAACTGCAGTTGAAAGCCTGACCGGGATTCAAACTGGCGACGAGATTTACGTGATGGCGACGGATGGGACCGACAGTGTGCTAGTCAAAGTCGACTATACCGCCCCGAACTCTGCAACGGTTGAAACCGTGGCGCAATTCTCCGGATTGGATGACCTAAGCGGTCTGAGTGCGGACAACATCCTGCACACCGACCCCACCGGGGCCACAGCCTGAACAGAAATTCGGCTGCCGCCGTTTCTGGCGGCGGTCACTCAAATCACGGGGTAAAAATGGCGCAGAATGGCCTGGTTCCAGTCACCTTTTCCCGGCATGGGCGGCGTTACTGGACACGTTTCATGTCTTACCAATTCGCGGCCAATCGCGCTGAATGCGCAATTGTCTTTCAAGAAGCTCAACAAGCGGCCGCCACTTTTCCCATTTTGTTCAAGAAAACAGCCAGAGGTTATGAGCCAACCGGTATATTGTCCGTTCTCAAAGATAGGCCTACTCCATTTGTATCGCAGGCGGGCCGGTGGCTTGCCGCCTATGTGCCCTCTGCTTTACGTTGCTATCCTTTTCAGGTCGCACCCACCGGTCGCAAAAAGGCAGATCAGGCACCTCTGTTTCAATTAAATGTGGATGAATCCTCTGGGTTGCTAAGCGACGACCCAAAGGACGAAGCATTTTTTGACAATACCGGAGCCGTTTCACCTGCTTTGCGTGAGGTGAAAATCTTTCTTCAAGCCCGCGCTGCGGCCTGTGAGGCAACCCTGGCCCTGTGTCAGATCATCGATAGTCTTGGGTTGTTCGAATTAATTGCGTCACATGATGGGATACCCCTGCCGCCGGACAAGTTTGGGGTGTCAGTCCAGCGGCTCAAGACTTTGTCGCAGGTTGAAAAGCTGAAACTGGTCGATTCGGGTGCTCTTTTCTTGATCCACGCGCATCAGATTTCACTGTCACATTGCGGGTGGTTATCCCGGGCTCATCAACAGCTTGCACAGCAAAACCCGCAAGAAAAATACACGGAAAATTCAGATATTTCCGGTTTCCTCTATGCCATGGCCAACGCTCAGAATGACGACTTTCTTGGAACCAGTGGGGTGTGAAACACCTATGCCAATACATGATCGCAAAGTAAAATTTGCAGCTTTAATCTGTCTCGCCGCGTTGTCTTCGGCTTGCACGCCCGCACCCGAACTGACGGGGGTTGAAATGTCGCTTTCCCGTGGCTCAGTGGGCGCGGGCGCGAACGCTCCTTCACCGCGGCTTGCGCAAAGTGCATTTGGTCAAAAGGTCCGGGTCGCTGTCGAATCCAACCCCGACTTGGCGCAGAGCGCAACTCGACTTGAAGTCGCTGCTGCCAATGAGGACGCCGCCAAAGGGGCGTTCTTACCGCAAGTGTCCATCGGCGTAAACGCACGATCCGAGCGCATTGAATCGGATATTGCTGACGTTACCCCCTATTTGCGAATTTCGCAGCTAGTCTATGACGGCGGCGCGGCCTCGAATGACCTGGCTGCCGCAAAAGCCCGCGTGCTTCAAAGCCGGGGCGACCAGTTGCAAACCGCAGCGGCAATCGCGCTTTCGGCAATCGAGGCCTATGTTGTGGTTCTTGACAGGCGGAAAATCCTGGGCATATCGGAACAGAACGTGTCGGCTCACGAAGAAATGCTTCGCCAAATAGCCGAGCGAACCGCGCAGGGTGTAGGTTCAAATGCGGATGTTCTGGCGGCCCGCTCTCGCATGGCTGACGCGCAGACAAGATTGGCGGATGCTGAGGCCAGACTAGATCGTGCGGATGCTCAGTTTCGCGAATTTTTCGGCTCTGCCCCCGGGGTATTGCCCCCTCCGGTTGCGGCCCCAAAACTGTCGAGAACTGATGCTCAGATCGTGATGGACAGCCCACAGGTTCGGCGGGCGGATGCAGCGCTGCTATCCGCAAAGGCCGAGCAGGCTGCTGCTCAATCCCGGCGCCAGCCTGGCGTTCAGGTTGCAGCCTTTGCTGATCGGGATGATAGGAATGACGCGAATTTCGGCGTCGACCTGTCATTCAATTACGAGATCGACAGCACAGGACAGCGCCGCGCTGCAATTGCGGCGGCAGAGGCACAGGTCAAAGAGGCTGAATTCACACGAGAATCTGTAATCCGGGACATACGGCGAGAGTTGGAATTTGTTCGCTCGGATCAGCAAGCTGGCGCAGTGCGGCTGCAGGCCGCCCGCATCGCAGTGCAGGCCAACGCCGACAGTGTCTCAGCAGCACGCGAGCAATTCACAATAGGACGGCGCAGTCTGATCGAAATCCTGGACGCGCAACGAGATTATGTGAACGCTCAGGAAAGATTGATCCTGGCTGAGCAGAATTTTTTCCTGACCAACTATGCCGCGCTCAGCCTCACTGGTGACATTCTGGACCTTCTGGGGATTTCATCGGCCAAGTGGGGTGAGGGTCTATGACACAACTGCTGCCAATTTCACGAGACCCCGAGCTTACGCCTTTGGAAAAATGCCTGTTGCACGTCGCGGCTCAATTGGATCGGCCGATGACAAGCGCCACTTTGTATGCCGCGCAATCAGGAACGACCGGGGAACTTACCCTCCGTGACGCTATCGAAGTGGCACAAAGGGCTGGTTTGCAGGCCGGATACGGCAAACGAAAGCTGCGGGATTTCGACACCCAACTGGCACCAGCGCTTTTGCTGTTGCAAGACAATAAAGCCGTTGTTTACCACGGTCGTTCGCCCGATGGGCATCTTTTGATTTTCGACCCTGAGCTTGGGGCTGATATCGGTGAAGTGTCAGAAGATAAGTTGAGGCACATTTACACCGGATATGCCCTTCTGTTTCGCCGCAATTATCGCGACGAAGTATCAAACAGCGATTCCTCATATTCCGGGCACTGGTTCTGGTCGGCAATGGCCGCAAACCGATGGTCTTACACACAGGTTATTCTGGCGGCAGCGCTCGCCAATCTGCTTGGCCTTTCAACGTCGATCTTCATCATGGTGGTTTATGACCGCGTTCTACCCAACGAAGCGACTGAATCCCTGATTGCGCTGACCGCCGGCGTCGGCCTCGCACTAGGCTTCGATTTCATCCTAAAGCTGTTGCGCGCCGGGTTCATTGATCGCGCCGGGCAAAAGGCCGACATGCTGATGGGGCGTCGTGTGTTTGATCAGGTTCTGAACATCCGAATGAAATCGCGTACAGGCTCGACTGGCGCCATGGCCAGCACAGTTCGTGAGTTCGAAACTCTACGCGAGTTCTTTACTTCGGCCACGCTGGTTGCGCTGGTTGATCTGCCGTTTATCGCGCTGTTCATCTTTGTCATCCATCTGGTGGGTGGACCGCTGGCGCTTATCCCGGCCCTCGCGGTTCCAATTGTGTTGCTTGCGGGAATTGCCGTTCAACCAGTGTTGGCACGCCTGGCAGAGAAAAGCTTTTCAGACGGGCAATCCAAGCAATCCGTTCTGGTGGAAACGGTTTCAGGGCTTGAGACCATCAAAACCACCGCAGCGGCCAGGCAAATGCGAACCCGTTGGGAAAATGCGATAGAACGACAATCGTCACACGGCGCGCGAAGCCGAACGGTGACGCAGTTTGCCCTGAATCTGACCGGTTTCACCCAACAGGCTGCACAGGTATTGATCGTCTTCTATGGCGTGTTTCTGATCACCGACGGTCAGGCCAGCATGGGGGCGTTGGTTGCCTCGGTCATGCTAACGGGGCGCGCTTTGGCCCCGTTGGGACAGCTTGCCCAAACCTTGACCCGCGTCAACCAGGCCCGAAGCGCTTACCGCAGTTTGGATGCCTTGATGCAGGCCGAAAGCGAAAGGCCACAAGGACGCAATTGGGTAAGCCGAAACGGCTTCGAAGGCCGGATCTGCTTCAAGGATGTTCACTTCGCCTATCCCGATCAGACCGAGGACACTTTGGCCGGCGTGTCATTTTCAATTGAACCGGGTGAGAAGGTCGCGATTTTGGGGCCAATCGGCTCGGGTAAAAGTACAGTGGCCCGGCTGTTGCTTGGACTTTACCAGCCGCGCTCGGGGTCGGTTCTGCTGGACGGGGCAGATATCCGGCAGATCGACCCTGGTGATCTGCGTCGAAACGTTGGCTCGATCCTACAGGATATCTGGCTGTTTTCTGGCACGGTACGCGAGAACATAAACAGCGGCACCGTCAGGCCACGCGATCAGGACTTGATCCATGCTGGGAAGGTGGCCGGGGTCGAAGATTTTATTGCTCATACCCCCAATGGATACGACCTGAAACTGGCGGAACGGGGCGAAGGTTTGTCCGGCGGTCAGCGGCAAGCCATTGCTTTGGCCAGGGCACTGGTCGGACGACCTCCGGTCCTGTTGCTGGATGAACCGACCAGCGCGATGGATGTAAAAACCGAGGCCGAAGTGATCCGTCGCCTGAAACAGGCAACGCAGGACACAACGATGGTCATCGTCACGCATCGCACCAGCCTTCTGGAGCTGGTGGATCGGGTCATTGTGATCGAAGGCGGGCGCGTGGGCGCAGACGGCCCGAAAAGCTTGCTGGCCCAACACGTCCGCAAAACACGGAGGCACCTGAATGTCGCGGCATCCTGATCTGGCCACACTCGCGCGTGAAATACGTGGACGCTCACCTCTACGTGGATCTCTGCTTTTGTTGGTGATTACGTCCTGTCTCATCGTGCTTGGACTGTGGGCGCATCTCACCGTATTGGACGACGTGACGCGCGTTGACGGTCGGATCGTGCCTTCGGCTGACATTCAGGTGATCGAAGCCACTGAACCCGGCGTATTGCAATCCCTGAAAATTCGGGAAGGGCAAGTGGTTGAAAAAGGAACGCTGCTGATGGAGTTCGAAACCACCCAGATCGACAGTCAGCTAAACCAGGAACAACAGCGTGCATTCGGGCTGATGGCGCGCACCCAACGTTTGCAGGCAGAAATTGACGGGACCGAACTGAGGTTTTCGCCGAACCTGATCAAAGGGTCCCCCGAGGTCGTGCATTCGGAAACCGCGCTGTATCAGGGGCGCCAATCCGAATTGCGTGCTGAAATCGCAATTCTTGAAAGGCAGCGCCAGCAACGCCAACAGGAATACGAGGAAGGGCTGGTGGATCGTGTGACAGCAGATCAGACGCTTAAGTTGCTGGCCGAAGAACGCTCGATGATGCAGCCATTGGTGGAAAAGAAAATGGAGCCAGCCACAACGCTTTTAACGCTCCGCCGTGGTGAGGCCGAATGGGAAGGCCGCAGAACGCGGGCCGTGGCCGCGACCAACAGGCTGAAAACTGGTCTAGACGAAATAGAAGACCGCATCCGTGCAACGCGCAGCCGGTTTCGCAGCGCCGCGCTGACTGATCTGGCGTTGGCGACCACAGAGCTTGCGGCGTTGCAGCCCATTCTGCCAGCACTGCGCAACCGGGCCGATAGAGCACAGGTGCGATCGCCAGTTCGGGGTATCGTGAACCGGGTGCATCGCAGCACAATTGGGGGATTGGCCCGCAGTGGAGAGGAATTGATTGAAATTGTGCCCTTGAACGACACCTTGCTTGTCGAAGCCTATGTGCGGCCAGAAGACATTGCCTTTCTTCACTCAGGGCAGCCGGTCAAGGTCAAGATCACAGCCTATGACTTTGCCCGTTATGGGGCTTTGAACGGTCAAATCACGCGCATCGGTGCAGACACGATCACGCGGTCCGAACGCAATGACGAAGAAGTTTTTGTCGTAGAAATTGAGACCAGCAACTCGATGCTGGATGCCAATGGTCTGGCCGTTGAAATCATCCCCGGCATGATTGCCGAAGTTGACATTCTGTCGGGCAAAAAGACGGTGCTGGAATACCTTCTGCAACCTGTGGTCAAAGTCAAAGACAGGGCACTGCGCGAATAGGTCAAAACGGGTTAAGCCCGGTTGTAGGTCCACGTTACTGACCAGATCCTACAGAAGGGGCGGCTGTCAGGACACCGGTTGTTTGAACTGCTTATCAAACAATTTCCGGAACACCCCATCGTTCCCGACCAGAGTTTCCAAGTTGCCTTCCTCAATAACCTCACCGTCCTGAATGACAATGATCTTGTCCGCTTCCAACACGGTAGACAGCCTGTGGGCGATGACAATCGTTGTGACATTCTCGGTCAGCTTGTCCAGCGCGGTTTTCACAAGGGTTTCAGATTCTGCATCAAGGGCACTGGTGGCTTCGTCCAGCAACAAGATTTCAGACTTTCGCAGAATTGCTCGTGCAATGGCCAACCTCTGTTTTTGCCCGCCAGACAAAAACGCGCCATTCTCACCCACTTGCGTGTCATAGCCGAATTGCATCTTGCTGATAAATTCATGTGCATGGGCGGCCCGCGCGGCTTCGGTCACCTCTTCGTCGGTTGCCTCGGGACGCGCAAATCTGAGGTTCTCCATAATCGAAGCGGAAAACAGGAACGTTTCCTGACCAACATACGAGATCTTTTGGCGCAATGAGGCAAAGCTTGCCCCCTGTAGATCCTGCCCGTCTATTTCAACCGTTCCGCTATCAGGATCATAAAAACGCATGATCAGGCCAAAGATAGTAGATTTTCCGCCACCGGACTGACCAACAAGAGCCGTTGTCTTTCCAGCCTCAAATGTCACGTTCATATCCGAAATGACATTGGGGTTTCCCTTGTACCCAAAACTGAGATCCCTTAGCCGAATTTCACCCGGTCCAGATTCCAGAGGTTTGGCATCGGGGCTTTCCCGCATGGGCTCTTCTTCGTCCAGCAAATCAAACATCAGACCGATCGGAACCAGTGCCGTTTCAATGACAACGCGCATTTTCGACAAACGTTTCGCGGGCTCGTAGGCCATCAACAACGCCGTGATGAACGACATCAGCTGACCTGCGGTGGTTGGGCCGCTTCCTGCAATACCTATGGTGCTGATCACCAGAACCCCGGCTATGGCAAGGCCCGCCAGGAATTCCATCAGAGGGCTGGCCACCGATTGCAGTTTCGATATCGAATTTGCCCGCTTCTCAACTGATCTGATCGCCCCATTCATCCGGCCGACCATATGATCTTCGAGAGCAAAGACTTTGATGATCGTAATGCCACCAGATGTTTCCTGAAGAACCTTGATGATCTCGGACAGCGCCGCCATCTCGGACTGCATGATCGAGCGAACGCGCTTGAGCAGGAAACGCACACTCACCAATGCAACTGGGCCGACGACAAAGAACAGCACAGACAATAAAGGTTGCTGATAGACCATTACGAACACCAGGCCGATCAATGTGAGAAGATCGCGCACAAAGCTGGTGACAACGACGTTGACCAGCCGTCTGGCCGCTTGGGCCCCTTGCGTCACGCGCATCAAAAGGCCCGAGGATTCGTTTCTGGAAAAAAAACCCACACCGCGCTTTATCAGTTTGGCGTATAGGCGCTCTTGTTGAACGGCAATAATGCGGTTTCCGGCCCGCGCCAAAAACACCGCCTGTACGTAAGAGGCAGCCGCTTTGCCAAAAAACAGCGCAATTACAGCCCCGGCAACCAGAAAGACCTGCGAGCGCATCTCAGGCTCGGTCATGGTGTTGACGATGTTTTCCATCATCCACGCAGTACCGGCAGTGGTTGCGGCAACCACAACCATGGCCATCATCGCGATCCCATACAACCAGCCCTGACTGCGCAGGCTTTCGCCCAGCAAACGGCCGATATGACCGGATTGCCATTTGGCCAAGGTTTTTTTGATCATTCTACTCTCCAAAACCCTTAGCTGTTCCGATACCCGGCAGCGTCATGGTCTTAACCTGCATTGCACCGGCAACCCCCGGACAGGATGGTGTTAGTTATGCGCGACTGCGCCAAGAATCCATAGCCCGTGCGCAGATAATAAAAGCGATGTGTTCCAGCTGACATCAGGATTAGGATTTTGTCCTATTTTTCGTGTAACGAAGTGGTTTTGCTAAATTATTCACAACAGGAGCTCTAGTATAAGGTCGTCTTCCAGCTATTGATAGGCGCTTTACCGCCACTCGACATCCCCCAGAAAGATATACCCTGCCCCATAGATGGTCTTGATCAGGCGCGGGTTTTTCGGATCTTCGCCCAGCTTTGTGCGCAACCGAGAGATACGCACATCCATTGCGCGGTCAAAGCTGTCGCCAGCCGCACCGCCCAGTGCCTCTTGCATCTGAGATCGGCTGATCAGGCGTTTCGGGCTGTCCAAAAACAATCGCAGAACTTCTCCTTCAGCATGGCTGAACGGTGTCTCTGCGCCACTGGCATCGATCAGGACATAGCGGTCAAAATGCGCAGTCCAACCATTGAACATCGCCACATCTGACTGTGAGGTTTGCTGACGAGGAGACCGCAATCTGGCGCGGATGCGGGCCACAACCTCGGCGGGGTCGAACGGCTTGGTAATGTAATCGTCCGCCCCAAGCTCTAGCCCAGTCACACGATCTTGCACCTGCGCCCGACCTGAGATGATGATCACCGCTGCCCCCTGTTCCAGTGCCAGCCGATGCACCAACGCCAACCCGTCCGTATCGGGTAGGGACAGATCAACTAAGCACACATCCGGCGTCACACGTTTCAGCGCAGCCTCAAATTCCCGCGCCCGGGCAAAGCTTTGGGTGCGGAATCCGGCCTCTTCCAGCGCGTCGGTCAAAACACGCCGAATTTCGGGCTCATCATCGACAATGGTGACCAGCGGTTGTGTCATCAGGCGGCCTCGGTTCGGATCAGGGCGGACAGCTGTGCCCGCGTAAATGGTTTACTCAGGACCGGCGCCAGTGTCAGCGCTTGCCGGTGCAACGGGTCAGAATAGGGTAATGAGGTCATCAAAATACACGACAAACCAGGTCTCAACTGCGCCAGTAGGTCAAGCCCCGTCCCCTGACCTTCTAGGCGAATGTCTGACAACACCAACTCGATATCGTCAATATCTGCGGTCAAGGCCAGGGCTTCGTCGACTGAGGTCGCCTCGATCACGGAACACCCAAGATCGACCAGCATTTCGCGGAACTGCCCGCGCAAATCTTCATTGTCTTCGACAAGCAGGACCAGCCCATCCTGCACCGGCGGGGCTGGACGATAAGGCAAACGCATGGCCACCGCAGCGCCCGATGGTGTGTTGCGCAAGTTCAGGTCCCCGCCTGCCAGTTTTACAGTATCATAGACCATCGGCAGACCCAGCCCCGACCCTTTGCTACCCTTGGTCGTAAAGAAGGGATTCAGTGCTTTTTCCATGCCTTCCTTGGAAAAACCCGGTCCGGTGTCCGTGACCGCAATCTCAATCCAGATCTCACCGATCTTATGCGCGCTGATCGTCACCTGACCAAATCCGCCACAGGCATCGCGCGCGTTCAGAACAAGGTTCAATAGCGCATCCTGCACCATGCCCGGGTCCAGCATCAACGCCTCGTCCGGCAAGGTGTTGACCACCGACAGACCCACGCCGCGCGGCAAAGATGGCGAGGCGAGGATGCGTAAATCTTCCAACAGGCCACGCATGTCGGTTGCTTTTGGTTGGAAAGTTCGGTTGCCGGTCATATCCGCGATCCGGTTCAGCAATTGCCCGCCCCTTAGCGCGGTTTGCTGGGTAGCGGCTACAAGCTCTCGCGCGGCTTCGGACAAATCCATCTTTTCCAACCGGGACTGCATACCCAGAATGATGGTCAACAGGTTCGAGAAATCATGCGCCAACCCACTGGTCATCTGCGCCGCCATAGCCCGGCGACGTGTCTGTTGCAGGGCCACACGCGCCTGCGTTTCCTCGGTAATATCGACAGACATCACATAGACGCCCCCCTCACCATCTGGTGAGAACGACACGCGGATGCGGCGGGAATCCTGATCCTCGGTGAACTCGAACACCGACGTTTCACCGCCATAAGCATTGAGCAGGTAAGGTTCCACACGGGTAAAGGCCGCTGCACCCAACGCGTCGGAAATATGCATATCCAGAATTTCAGATGGCCGGCCCGGCATGACCGAGCTGAGCCGGCGGTTGGAGTAATCATACCGCCCGTCCGGATTCAGATGGGCAATATGGGCCGGCATCATCTCGGTTGTCATACGTGTGCGGGCTTCGATCTCGGTCAGCTGACGCTTGGCTTCTTCCAGCGCAGAGTTGGTCGCCGCGAGTTTTCGGTTGGCTGCCAAAAGCTCCTCGGCGCGGTCCAGCAATTGATCCGACAGTTCCTCGGACCGGGCACGCAGCAAGGCCTCGGCCTGTTTGGTGTTGGTGATATCGGTGTAGACGGATACCCAACCGCCTGTGGGCAAAGGCGCACCTTCGACCGAAATCACGCAGCCGTTGGCGCGCACACGTTCCATGTAATGAGGCTCGAACGCCAGCGCCTGTTGAACCCGCTGAGCGACGGCATCCTCGACATCAGTAACTTCACCATATTCACCGTGCGCAACCAGATAGCGGATCGTGTCGGCGAACAGCGCTCCGGGCTGCACAAGTTCATCCGGCAGGTCGAACATATCCTGAAAACGGTGGTTGCTGACCACAAGCCGCAATTTGCTGTCGTAGATCGACAGGGCCTGACCGATCAGGTTCAGACCCGCACTGGTCATCGACTTTATCTGTTGTTCAGTTATGTCCAATTTCGCCCTCTCCGCGAACCATGCGTAGCATCGGTTTCGTCACAGGTGTATAGGACAGATTGGATCAGTACCGCGGTTTGGACTTTGCCCCATCCGGCGTGATAGAATGCAGCGACAGCGTATGGTCCATGTTTCGCATCCGATGCCGCAACATTTGCCGCCCCAAACGCGCCAGGTCCACCGCATGATCGGGG
Organism: Ruegeria sp. BA12; assembly: GCF_056539625.1. Taxonomy (NCBI): domain Bacteria; kingdom Pseudomonadati; phylum Pseudomonadota; class Alphaproteobacteria; order Rhodobacterales; family Roseobacteraceae; genus Ruegeria; species Ruegeria sp. BA12. Next base: position 180,391 of record NZ_JBQFVF010000003.1, on the reverse strand, counting down.
TTGCTTGCAACATCCTCCAGCTCGCCCTTGCCGTCGTGATCGAAAAGCAACGGCGGCAAATCAGCAGCAAATTCGACCAAAGTGAATCGGTCGTCGCGCAGAATGCCCAAACACGAGTCGCTGTTGCCCGTGCCCAATTGCTGTTGCCACAACGTAGGGTTTTCGGGTTCCGAGAAATCAAGCTCGCTAAATGAATAGCTGCGCCAATCCTCAGGTACTTCGCCACGCAAAAGCGGCAACAAGGACCGGCCATCCATCGCATTCGGAACCGTCTGACCAACCCATTCAAGGATCGTCGGGGCTATATCTACCGACTCGGTTGGCGCAGACATTACTTTGCCCGCCTGAGATTCATTACCCGGCACCCGTATCATCAGCGGCGTATGATAGGCCGCGTCATAGACTGTCATCTTGCCCCAGCTGTGCCTATCACCCAGCATCTCGCCGTGATCGGCGGTGATCACCAGCAGCGTATCGTCGTATTGCCCGCTGTCCTTCAGGTACTGGATAACGCGACCAACATGATGATCCACTTCGGTTGCCAGCCCCAGATAGACCGAGCGCAGCGTCTGGATATTCTCAACCGTGGGGTCAACGTGATCGAAACCCAATACGAAATCCGCCGCCGTCTGCTTGTCCATCGTCGGGCCAAAGAAGGGATGCATCGCCCGTTCCTCAGCTGCTTCAGAGCAACCCGCAGGCAGCGGCAATGACGCCGGATCGTACATGTCATTGTACGGCGCGGGGGCAACCAGCGGTGGGTGTGGTCGGATATAGGTCAAATGGGCAAACCAGTTCTGGCCCTTGAGCGGGGCAAGACTGTTCAGGAATGTGTCGGTCAAAAAGGCCGTATCGCTGTCTTCGGCCCGGTACAGGGCCGGATCATTCAGGCGCGGTGCATCTCCGGTCGGTGACACCGGTTTGTGAACGTCCCAGTAATCTTCAAAGCGGTATCCTTTCTGCATCAGGTGGGATCGCCACGGGTAGGATTCCTCCAACCGCATCTCGACGATTTCATCAAACCCGGCCATCGGGTTCTCATAGGATTTCAGAACTGGGTCACCTGCGTCATGCACACGCGGATCGGCCGAGGTATCGGTATAGCCGAACAGCATGGGCAGGTAACCGGCCTTACGCATCTCGGTCGCGATATTGGGTGTGTCGTGCCGCAGCGGTGTGCCATTGCGGACCGAGCGGTGATTCATCGCATACTGCCCAGTCAGGATCGAGGCCCGCGAAGGCCCGCAAGGATTGGTGACCGAAAAGTGGCGGTCAAATGTCACGGCCTCATCCATAAACGCCCGCATGTTCGGCAGATCGACGTGATCCGCAAGGGCACCGTTCAGGCAATCTGCCCGCAACTGATCAATAATGATGAACAGGACATTTCCCGCGTGCTTCATGACACTTACCTTGATTCCAACGAGGCGTTTCCGCTGCAGACTGTGACTTGGTTCCGTGGTCGCGGCAAGCCGTTCATCGCTCTGATATTTGAGCACGCTTTTTTTCGTATCACGTACAAAAAAACAGTCATTTAAGGGGATGGCGCACATGGCTAGCGTCAGGCGGACCCAAATTGTCACACCCCTACTATGGTATGGCGGCAAATCTGGTCACAGCGTAAAAATCCGTTGCAGCACAACGTGGTTTCACATCACATACGACCATGACGCAGCCCATGATACATTCGGAACATGACGCCGACGGCGTCTGCCTGCGTATTTCGGGTGAAATGCTCACCAAATCTCTGGCGTCAGTAGAACAGGCTTTCGCCTCAACTCAACCCCAGGGTGGCAACGTCACGTTTGATCTGTCTCAGGTTGAGGCGCTGGATACCGGTGGCGCATGGCTGGTTGCCGATTTGGCCCGGCGAAACAGGGCCGTAGGCGCCGAGGTTCGGTTCGAAGGGTTAAGCCCGGCTCAGTCCGCCCTGTTGGACACTGTAGCCAAGAACATACCTGACGATTCCGGCATCGAAGCGGAACACCGCAGTTTTGTTGATTGGGTCGCCAGCGTTGGTCAACGCACGGCGGGGGCCTGGGAAGACACCCTTTCGATGCTGGGCTTTCTGGGCCTGACTCTGCATCGGTTAGCCCGCACCATAATTATGCCATGGCGGCTGCGACAGGCAGCGCTGGTATCCCAGATGGAGGAAACGGGTTTTAGGGCCATCCCGATTGTTGCCCTGATGGGGTTTTTGATCGGCGTTGTGCTGGCCTTTCAGGGGGCCACTCAGCTGAAACAATTCGGAGCCGAGATTTTCGTGGTCGAACTGATCTCGATCTCGGTACTGCGCGAGCTGGGCATCCTGCTGACAGCCATTATTGTTGCGGGCCGGTCCGGGTCGGCTTTCACCGCGTCAATCGGATCGATGAAAGTGCAGGAAGAGATCGACGCCATGCGCACGCTGGGCCTTGACCCGATCGAAGTGCTGGTGATCCCGCGCGTCGTCGCTTTGTTGATCATGTTGCCGATCCTGGGTTTCATTGCGGATATGGCCGCCCTGATCGGTGGGGGTTTGATGAGCTGGATTGATCTTGGCATCAGCCCCGGCATGTTCGTGACGCGGCTGAAGGAAAGCACCGGCATCTGGCATTTTGCCATCGGCATGATCAAAGCCCCGTTTTTTGCCGTGGTCATCGGCGTTATCGCCTGTTGGCAGGCAATGCAGGTGAAGGGATCGGCCCAGAGCGTCGGCCAAAGAACAACAGCCTCCGTTGTGCAGTCGATCTTTATGGTAATTGCACTGGACGCGCTGTTTTCGATCTTCTTCTCGGTGTTGGAGGTCTGACATGGACGGGAGCGTGCTTGAAAAGACCTCGGAAACCGGCGCTCAGCGCGAGGCAGTGATCCGCGTGCGCAATCTGACCAACCAGTTTGGAACGCAGGTGGTGCATCAGAACCTTAACCTGGACGTCTGGCGCGGTGAAGTATTGGGCATCGTTGGCGGATCGGGCACCGGCAAGTCGGTGCTGTTGCGCACGATTGTTGGGTTGAACAGACCCGCCGCAGGCAGCATCGAAGTATTGGGTGTCGACGTCCTGAACGGGCCCGAACAGGAACGTCGCCGCATCGAACGGCATTGGGGCGTGGCCTTTCAGGATGGCGCGCTGTTTTCGTCTCTGACAGTTTTGCAGAACGTCATGGCCCCGCTGCGCGAACACACCGGGTTAAGTGAAAAGCTGATGTGTGCCCTTGGCAGCCTGAAGATCAGCCTTGTAGGTCTGCCACAACTGAGCTGCGGCAAGTTTCCGTCAGAACTGTCCGGGGGTATGCGCAAACGCGCAGCCTTGGCCCGCGCACTGGCACTGGACCCCGAGATCGTGTTTCTGGACGAACCCACTGCGGGGTTGGACCCGATCGGGGCGGCGGCTTATGACGAGTTGATCGGCGAGTTGCAACACGCGCTGGGGCTGACCGTGTTTATGGTTACGCATGATCTCGATAGCCTCTATGCCATTTGCGATCGTGTCGCAGTGCTGGCCGAAAAACGCGTTCTGGTTGAAGGACGGATTGAAGAAATGACCAAAGTCGACCATCCTTGGGTGCAGGAATACTTCACCGGCCCCCGGGCGCGCGCGGCGCAAAAGAAGGGGCAGGACAGGTAGAGGCCATGGAAACCCGAGCGAATTATATCCTGATCGGCGCCTTCACCCTTGCGGGTATCCTTGGCGCATTCGGCTTTTTCCTATGGTTGGCGAAATTCGAGGTGTCGCGGCAATACGCCTATTATGATGTACTGTTCGACAACGTATCTGGCCTGTCTGCGGCAGGCGGCGTCAGCTACAATGGTCTGCCGGTCGGTCAGGTTATTTCGCTGAATCTGGACGAGGACGACCCGTCCAAGGTACGGGTCAGGCTTGAGGTCGACGCAGACATCCCCGTAACCGAAGACACAATTGCGCAGTTGCAATCACTGGGTGTCACGGGCGTTAGTTACGTGGAACTGACCGGCGGGTCCGCCAGCGGCACAAAACTGCCACAAGACAGTGTGATTAAAAGCAAGCGCAGCGCCATTCAATCGTTGTTTGAGGGCGCCCCGAAGGTGCTGGACGAGGCCGTTACCCTGCTGGAAAACCTCAATGCCGTAGTCGATGACAAGAACCGCAAATACGTCAGCGACATTCTCGACAATTTGGCTTCCGCTTCAGGCAAGTTGGAAAAGACGCTTTCGGATTTCGAAAACCTGTCGACGGACCTTGGGGGCGCCGCCAAAAAGCTTGGCGATTTCACAGATCGACTGGATCAGTTGGCCGACACCGCCGAAACGACCCTGACAACCGGCACGGATACGCTGAAAAGCGTGAAAACCGCATCGGACTCGGCAACCGCAACTCTCGACAGCGCCAAGGTCACAATCGAAACAGCGGATCGCATAATTCAGGAAGATATCCGTCCCTTCATCGAACGCGCCACAAACCTGGCCGAGAACCTGAACGGTCTGACGAGCGAGGCCGAAGTCTCGCTGGCGACTATCACCGAGACATTCTTGAATGCAAATAAAACGCTGGGGTCAATCACGGGTGCGATGGACACGGCAAAAGGCACGCTGACCTCGGCAGAACGTGCCTTTGACTCGGCCAACAAAGTCATAACCGAAGACGTCGGCACTGTAATGAACGACATCCGTACAGCCGCAAATGAGGTATCCGCGACTGTGAAGAACGTCACCCAACGTCTAGACGACATATCCGCCGATATCCTGAGCGCATCGAAATCAGCCTCGGAACTGCTGGGCACCATCGACGGTATCGTCCAGGACAACCGCCGTCAGCTGTCCGATTTCCTGCGGGTCGGTCTGCCGCAGTTCACCCGCTTCATCGAAGAATCGCAACGACTGGTCATCAGCCTGGATCGTCTGGTGGATAAGGTCGAACGTGATCCCGCGCGTTTCCTTCTTGGAACCCAAGCATCGGAGTTTCGCCAATGATTAGGCATTTACTTGTGGTTCTCGCCCTGGTGTCTCTGGGGGGATGCGCGGGGCTGGGAACGCTCAGGCAGGCATCAAAGCCTAATGATTTGTACTTGTTGACACCAAAAAGCACGTTTTCGTCTTCGTTGCCGCGCATTCAAAAACAGGTCGTGGTGCAGGAACCAACGGCCACCGCAGCCGTCAACACCGATCAGATTGCTATTCAACCCACCCCGTTGCAGGTCCAGTATCTGCCACGGGCGCGTTGGGTGGACCGCGCGCCGCTGATCGTTCAGGCGCTGCTGGTGGAAAGCTATGAAAACAGCGGCAAGGTGGCTGCCGTTGGTCGTTCGACCGTTGGATTGCGCGCGGACTACGTCATCGTTCCGGACTTGCGGGAATTTCAGGGCCTTGTGATCGCTGAGGACGACGGATCGTCAACTGTACGGGTCGAAGTTCGAATGAACATCAAGATCATCGACGAGTTCGAAGACAAGATCATCGCGTCAGATTCCTTCCGGGAATATGTGGTCGCCGCCAGCGATAAAACTCCTGATCTGGTCCGAGCGTTCGATGATGCGTTGGGCAAGACCATGCGGGATGCGGTGGAATGGAGTGTGCGCAAGATCAACACCCACGCCGCGAATAATTCTGATCGATTTTAGGGTAGGTAAACGGGCGCTATTAGGTTTCAGCGCCCGCATACCGGTTTCATTGAGACAATGTCTGGGCCAAACGCATCAATGTGATGGCTTCGGCACGATACCCGAACGGGTCCTCACCCTTTGCCTCATTTGCAAGCGCAATCGCATCCGCATAGGACCACGAGCCTAAATATTCCCCGCCGCGCAGCAACTGCCCAAAGCCCGCAATGGCGTATGAGAATTCCACATCTTCAGTTACGGCCCCCTGCCCCGGCAGGATTGGATGCTGGATCAATTGGCTTTCTGCAACACCAGGGGATTTGTAACGCAGTTTGAAAAACCCTATTTCGTCCGATCCCTCGGACACCGCTTGTTCCGCATAGCGCAAGGGACCATTTCGGATGGCGTCCGACCCCACAGGTGTCACTTCGTAAATCGCAGTCACCGTATGACCGGCCCCGATATCGCCCGCGTCCACCTTATCGTTCGCGAAATCTTCGCGCTGCAAAGCACGGGTTTCATACCCGATCAGACGGTATTCGGCGATCTGCGCCGGGTTGAATTCGACCTGTATTTTGACGTCATTGGCAATCGGAAACAGCACGCCGGTCAGCTGATCGACCAGAACCTTGCGTGCCTCGCTTAATGTATCGATATAGGCCGCCTGCCCGTTCCCATTCTGCGCCAGCGCCTGCATGGTCGCATCGTCCAGATTTCCCCGACCAAAGCCCAGAACGCTTAGAAACGTGCCGCTGTCGCGTTTTTGGGCTATGAAATCTTTCAAAGCGTCCGGGTCCGACAGGCCAACATTGAAATCACCATCCGTGGCCAGGATAACGCGGGTGACCTCGCCATCCTCAACCATGCTTTCCGCCACCTGATAGGCCTGCTGCAACCCGGCCTGCCCGGCGGTCGAACCCCCGGCCTCCAATTGGTCCAGCGCGTTTAGGATTTTGGACCGTTCCGACGCCGCCGTCGGCTCCAGCACTTGCCCGGCGCCGCCCGCGTAAGTGACGATTGACACCTGATCTTCGGGCCGCAATTCCGATAGCATCAGGCGGAAAGATTGTTTCAGCAGCGGCAGTTTGTCGGTATTTTGCATCGAACCCGACGTGTCGATCAGAAACACTAGGTTCAGCGGTGGGCGATCTTCGATTTGCGGAAGCGCACCCTGAATGCCGATATGGACCAGCTGCGTGCCTTCGTTCCAGGGTGTTGGGGTCACCGAAATCGAAGGCCGGAACGGCACATCACTTTCGGGCGCGAGATAGCTGTAGGGGAAATAATTCACCATCTCTTCAACCCGCACCGCATCTTTCGGCGGCAACTGACCACGCATCAGCGACGACCGGACAATCGAATACGAGGCCGTGTCGACATCAATCGAGAAAGTCGAAACGGGATCTTCGGCTGTCACCTTTAGAGGGTTGGTGGCAGTGTTGGAGAAGGTCTCGGTGTTTTGATTATCACCGATGGCACCTAGTACTCTACCTCCAAGAAATGGCTCAGCGGTATTAGGTGCAATCTCAAACAAAACTGAACCATCGCTTTCGGCAGTAAACCCTTCCTGCCGTTTCGCTGTCCGTGAGACCACCACAGGGACATCTACAACCGGCTTTTCCAGCGGAGCTGCAGCTGTTTCCTCTAAAGAATCCGCTTCGAGCTCAGTAACCGAATGGGGAGCCTGCGACGTCGTGGATCGACTCTCGATTCTCGAATTCGGCTCCAGAACATAATCCCGCGTCTGCGGTAGAATCGCCACCAAGGCCACAGCAGCAATTGCGGTTGTCGCGGTCAATGCGCCGCGATGCGTCAAGACATTCAACATGGACTTCGCTCCTTCTGTCAGGCGGGCTATTGGGCCTCGCTTGACAGTCGGACGCGCGCCAGACTGCAATCCTTGGGCGCGGGCGAAACTTTTCTGCGCCTGCTGTAGATTTTCCACCCGACGCTGCGCATCCGGCGCGGGGGTGGCGGCATTCATCAAGGTTTTGAAATCTTCAAGATCGTCTGTCATTGAGCCAGCTCCTCTTGCCGCAAGGCCCGCAGGCGTTTGCGGATATCCGACATGCGCCAAGACACTGTGCCTTCAGATACGCCCAGCACATCAGCAGCCTGGGAATGGGTCATCTCTTCCTCAAGCGTCAGGGCCAAAGTGTCCTGCAATTCTTGCGGTAAGGCGCGCATGGACCGTTGCAACCAATCGACCGCTTCGGCGGTCTCCGCCGCTTCGGCCCGGCGCATCTGCTCAACATCGCCCCACCCGACCGCAGCACGGCTGTGACTGGCTTGCCGACGGCGCGCATCTTCGGCGGCGTTGACGACAACACGATACAGCCAAGTGGTGAATTTGGCCTGCGCCCGAAACCCAACAATCTTGGTTGGTAAGGCGGCGCAGATATCCTGTGTCAAATCTTCGGCCTGATCACCGCGCCCACTCAACCGAAAAGCCAGACGAAAAATCCGGTCGTAATGGCGCGCAAGAAGGGCAGCGAACGCATCCGCGTCCCCCTTCGCGGCAGCTTTGGCCAGATCCTCATCCGAAGTTGTCATACGCATCACGATGAGTAAGACGGACCAGAAAGGTCAATCCTTGGCGGCGGGTCGAAAAAAATTAAAAATGACTTGCCGATGCCATTTTCCAATCCGCAGCAAAGGCTTCGGGGGGCGTATCGGTCAGCAAGGCGCCTTCATCAATAAAAGTGTACATTTCGGCATAGGATCGCTCGTGTTCATCCGCGTTGCGACAGCGGATATCGCTTGGATGCAGGTCAGAGACTTTTTCTTTACCCATAGCACCCAAAAGCTCTCGAAAGCTTTCCAGCGTGGCGTCATGAAAGCGCTGCACCCGAACGCGTTTTTGCGGCACGTTCACTGCCCGTCCCCGGACCGGGTCTTGTGTGGCGACACCCGAAGGGCAGCGGTTCGTATTGCAATGCAACGCCTGTATGCAGCCGACCGCAAACATCATCGCCCGCGCCGCGTTGCACATATCAGCCCCAAGCGCAAATTTCTCGACCATGTCATAGCCCGTGGCCACCTTGCCCGAGCAGATGATCCGCATCTTGTCGCGCAAACCAGCGCCACGCAGGCAGTTGTTAACAAAGATCAACGCCTCGTTCAGGGGCACGCCGAGGCGGTTGGTGAATTCAACCGGAGCCGCCCCGGTGCCCCCCTCGGCACCGTCAATGGTAATAAAGTCGGGCAAAATTCCAGATTCCAACATCGCCTTGCAGATCGCCATAAACTCGGAAGGACGTCCAATGCACAGCTTGAAACCGACGGGTTTTCCGCCTGACAATTCACGCAGGTGCTGAACGAAATGCATCAAACCCGTCGGGCCTTCAAAGGCCGAATGGATGGGAGGAGATATGACGTCCTGATGCTCGGGTACGTGGCGGATTTCGGCGATTTCCTTATCCACCTTGGCCGCAGGCAGAACCCCGCCATGGGATGGTTTCGCGCCCTGCGACAGTTTGATTTCAATCGCCTTGACCACATCTTTTTGGGCTTTTTCAGCGAATTTATCCTTATCGAATGTACCTTCGAGCGTACGGCATCCAAAATAGCCCGTACCGATCTGCCAGATGATATCACCGCCCTCGGCCAGATGGTGCGGAGACAACCCACCCTCACCCGTGTTATGCGCAAACCCGCCATCTTTGGCACCGCCATTTAACGCCCGGATCGCATTGGCGCTGAGTGCGCCGAAACTCATGGCGGATACGTTCAGACGCGAGGCATTATAGGGTTTGGTACACTGGGGTCCGCCCAGCATGACCCGTTCCTCACTTTCGGCCACCTCTTTGGGTGCAAGTGAATGGTTGGCCCGGTGATACCCTACGGTCATGATGTCGAATTGTGTGCCAAAGGCCTGTGTATCCATCTGCCCCTTGGCGCGGGAATAGACCAGGCTGCGGATGATACGGTTATAGGGGCGCCCGCTTTCGTTGGTCTCAACAAAGTATTGGCGGATTTCCGGGCTGACGAATTCCAGCATGTACCGGAAATGCCCCAGAACCGGATAATTGTTCAAAACGTTATGCTTTGTGGTCAGCATGTCATACAGGCCAACCACTGCGTAGGGGATCAGCAGGACCAGTAACCAATGCGCCGGTGGCCAGTACAGCCCCCACAACACAGTCAGCGGCAAACACACGTAGCTGAGGAAGTAATAGAGTTGACGTACAATCATTTTGCGCTCTCCCAAGGTGTTGCCAAACCGGCTAATGGCAAGCGTGGATCAATTCGGCTTTTGATTGCAAGCGTTTGAACCAAACATCACGCGATCAGGTTAGATTACGAAACAGGCAGAATACAGAGCCACTGTTGATCCCCCTTGCCCCAATAGGTATGCCAAAACAAAGGTGAAATTGGGCAGGAATCCAGGCCGTGACACAGACCCGACCCGCCGTCCGGACCACGGCCATCATGTTCGCTGCCGTTTTCGTAGGGGGCGCTGCGGGGTCGTTGCTGCGCGAGGCGCTCTCGGCCCAGATCCCCGGCGCTCCGATTCTGACGGCCACGTTTGGGATCAATATTGTGGCCTGTTTCATACTCGGTTGGCTTTATGCAGTGCGGCATCGCGTGCATACGCATGTATTGCATCTGGGTGCCGTCGGGTTTTGCGGTGGTCTGTCCACGTTTTCCTCATTTGTGGCTGAGCTGGAACGTATGGCGGCAACGCATCTTTGGGGCGCTATTTCGGCTGCTGGTCTGGAAATAGCGGTTGGCCTTGCGGCAGCCATTCTGGGTGAGGCTATCGGGCGGCGTCTCCTAGGGCAGAGGTCAGCAAAATGACTGAGCTGTACCTGCACGCCATGTTCGGGCTGGGCGGCGGTCTGGGCGCTGTGCTGCGCCATTGGGTCGCCCTGCGGGTTCGCCACGACCTGCCGTTTGCAACGCTGATTGTGAATATTCTGGGCAGCCTGCTTCTGGGTCTGTGGATCGGTTACCTGAGTGGGCCGGTTGATTTGGGCGAGGAAGAAAGACGGCTGGTTTTCGGGTTCTGCGGCGGCTTCACCACCTTCTCAAGCTTTGCCTATCAGTCGCTGGAATTGCGGCGGCAACGCACGATTGCGCTGGCGGCGGGGAATATTCTACTTAGCCTGGTCTTGTGTTGGCTCGCCTTGTTGCTGGGATTGTTCCTGACACACTAGTGCGCGGGAACAGCAGACTGTGTGCCTGGCTTAGGAGCGCGGCAGAAAAACAGCAAAGAAATCGTCGCCAGGGCCAGCAAACCCAGGTTATTGAAAACGGTCAGATATGAAATCAGTTCAGCCTGCTGGCTGATCGCTTGCCCCAGTATGGCAGCGCCTTGCGCACTGTCGGGCGTCAGGCCAAGCGGTTGCAGATAAACCTGCGCTGCCGGGTTGTAGGGGGTCACATTCTGGCTAAGCACAGCGGTATTCGTCTGCAACCCGCGCACCACCCATGTGCCAACAAGTGAAATTCCAACCGACGACCCCAACTGACGGGTCACGTTGAACAATCCAGACGCTTCGTCCTGCCGGGTTTTCGAAATACTCTCGAACGCCAGAATCGACATGGGCACAAAGACCAACCCCATACCCAGACCGCTGACGGCACCCGGCCAGGCCAGCTCCCAAAACCCCGCATTCATATTCAGCGCGCCCATCATGAAGTTGCTTACCGCCGTCAACGCCAAGCCCAGCCCGGCCAGAATACGTGGATCAAAACGATGCACCAGCACAGCGCCAGTCACCACCATGGACAGACCCGCCGTAATACCCCGCGGAATGAACAAATGGCCTGAGGCAATGACCGGATAGTCCAGCAGGTTCTGCACAAAAGTTGGCAGGATCGCGATGCCTCCGAACAGCGAGATCGCAAACCCTGCGATGACCAGATTGCACAGGGCAAAATTCCGGTCCGCGAAAAGGCGAAGATCAACGACCGGGCGTTTCGAGCTGAGCGCATGAACAACAAACCCCAACGCGCCCAGGACCGACGCGATCAGCGCGACCTGTATCACACGAGAGGTCAACCAATCCTTGGTTTCCCCTTGATCCAGTATGTATTGCAGGCACCCAATGCCGATGGCCAGCAAGGCCAGACCGATCCAGTCGATCTTGACCTCTTCGGTTTCATCATCCGGCAGCTCTCCGGCCAGCAACAGCAGGGCCATGGCCGCCACCGGCAGGTTTACGAAAAACACCATCCGCCACGAGAAATACTCGGTCAGGATGGCCCCGACTGTCGGCCCCAAGACGGGGGCAACCACGACGCCCAGACCAAAAACAGCCATCGCCTGCCCGCGTTTTTCGCGGGGATAGGCATCAAACAGGATGGATTGCGACAACGGGATCAGGAACGCACCGAACATGCCCTGCGCCAGTCGGAAGAAGACGATTGTCTCAAGGCTCCACGAGAGGCCGCACATGACGGACATAGCGGTAAAGCCCGTGATGGAGGTCAGGATCAGCCGCCGCCGTCCGACCCGGCGGGCAACAAACCCAGTCAGCGGCATGACCACGACAGCCGAGACAATATAGCTGGTCAATATCCACGTTGCTTGATCGGTCGTGGCCCCGAAAGCAGCCTGAATATGCGGTAGTGCCACATTGACAATAGTGCTGTCCAACACCTCGAGTATAGCGCTGAGAACAACGGCGATCACAATCACCGGATTGACGCGGCTGGCCGCCGATCCCGTCATTTTTCTGCCTGATCGACGGTCGTGTCCACAGTCACTTTGCTGCTGCCACCCACACGCAGGGGCACATCGGTCGGATCAAGTTCTACGCGCACCGCAAAGCGGCGGGTGACCTTGACCCAATTGCCGCTGGCATTCTCGGACGGCAAAAGCGAGAAAGTATCCCCCGAGCCGCGCCCAATCGAGGCGACCTTGCCCGTCAGCGTCACACCCGGCAGCATGTCGATCTGAACCGTAACCGGTTGGCCCGGACGAATGCGCGGCAGAGCGGTTTCCTTGAAATTCGCATCCACCCACCAGTCCGAAGACTCGACAATCGAAAACTGCGGCGCATTGGCGGCCACCGCTGAACCTGGCCGCAAGGTCAGGTTAGCAATCCAACCATCCGCCGCTGCATAGACCTTGGTCCAATCCAAATCCGCTTTTGCAATCTCAAGCTGCGCGCGTGCAGAAAGGACGTTGTCCTGCTTTGCGACCACACTGCTTTGCAAAGCCAACAGCGCAGCCTGGCTGGCGGTCAACCGGGCCGAGGCCTGCGCGAATTCCGTCGTCGCCTGATCCAGCGTGACCTGCGCCACGTCCCCGTCCGAGTATAACGCCTTGTTGCGTTCAAAATTACTTTTGGCCGTGTCAAAGGCCGACTGAGCGGAATTTACAGCCGCTTCAGCTGCCGAAATCTGGGTGGAAATGGTTTGAACCTGTTGTATGGCGCTGTCCAGATCGGCCCGTGCTTGATCGACGGATGCCTTGAATTGCGTTTCGTCAATGGCGAACAGCAGATCCCCTGCCTTGATGGGTTGATTTTCCGTGATCGGAACCTCGGCCACTTGCCCGGTAACTTGTGCTGCCACGCTGATGATATTCGCACCAACATACGCGTCAATCGTTGAAGGGTAACGCTCTTCATGACGCCAAAACAGGAACAGTCCTGCACCGATGGCAATAAGCATGGCTGCAACGGCAAGGGCTTTCATGGATTTCATAGGTCGGCCTCATGCAGTTCGCTACATCGGGTATGTGTGCATTCGCACCGCCAAATTGCCCATAATCCAGACAGTCCCAAGGATGATGATCAATAGCACCAGCGTGGAGAAAAGGATCAAATCAAGGTCTTCCCGGCTGCTGCGGCGGCGATCAATATGCAAGAAATAAACCAGTTGCACGACCAGTTGCGCCAACCCCAATAACGCGATTGAAAGGTAAACCCCCTTGGTCTCGATGCCGTATTTATAGGCTATCGCGAACACCGCCCCTGTCAGCAAAAGCGAGCCACCATAGCCAATTATGTAGCGCCGACGCTCGCGCCGGTGCATCTCGCTGCGCTTATCCATAGGTCAGCCCTCCGAAATAAACGATGGTGATAATCCCGATCCAGATCAGGTCGAGAAAGTGCCAAAACAATGCCAACCGCACCACGCGCGACATCAGCAGATCGGTCAAGCCAAACAGGCGCAGCTGAATGCCCAACACGATCAACCACAAGCACCCAGCAGCCACGTGCAACCCATGCAGCGGCACCAGACCGTAGAAGGCCGATAGAAACCCGCTGCGTTGAGGGACACCGCCTTTTTCGGTCATCGCCACGAAATCGCGGATTTCCAGCACCAGAAAGCTGAGACCCAATACCAGCGTCACGCAGAACCAGAACACGATCCGCCATCTGGGCAGGTTGTATTTCAGCGCCAGCATTGCCAGCCCCACGGTAAGGCTGCTGGTCAAAAGGATTATCGTCTGGGCAAAGATGCTTCTCAGATCGAACAGCTCGTGCGGACCGGGCCCGCCAGCCTGTGCATCGATCATGGTGATGTAAATGGCGAACATCAGGCCGAAATAGACCAGATCGCTCATCAGAAAGACCCAGAATCCAAAAGTGACAACCTCGGCGGCCTGGTCCGCGCTTGCATGCCGCCGGCCGAGGTTCAGCCCCGGATAGCTGTGCGTCGGCGCGCGCTTCATGTCACTGCCTCCAGGTCAGGGCGGGCAAGGCCGCAATTTTCCGGAGCAATTTCATGATCGCGATCCACCGGTGCAGAGCTGCGCACCAAATCAAGCCAGGCTTCGTGTTGTTTGCGAACCTCCTCGGCGGGGATGACCTCTTCGGTGTCCAGCCGGAAGGTCCACAGGACGAAGGACAGCAACATCAGAGCAGTTACCAGTGCGGCCAGCCACCAGATCCACCAGACCAATGCGAACATCCAGACTCCGCTGAGTACACACAGGATGAACCCGATCCCAGTGTTGCGCGGCATCGAGATATCTTCGTACTCATCAGGTGTCGGATAGGCCTCACCCCGTTCCTTTGCGGCGGCAAAGTTATCCCGATCCGTCACCTGCGGGATGACGGCAAAATTGTAGGGCGGCGGCGGCGACGGGATCGACCATTCCAGCGTGCGCGCATCCCACGGATCGCCGACTGGCACGCGGGTGTTTTCCCGGTCGCGGATACTGACCCACAATTGCATAACCACCGCTAACAGCGCCGACAAGATCACCAGCGCGCCGATGACGGCGATGATCATATAGGGGTGGAAACTGGGGTCTTCCCAACTGAACGACCGGCGCGGCATCCCCATGAGGCCAACGAAATAAAGCGGCAGGAAAGTCAGCATGAACCCAACCGTCCACAATACCACTGTGATGCGCCCCCAACGCTCGTTCAGCCGGAACCCAAAAGCTTTGGGGAACCAGTAATTGTATCCGGCCAGCAGGCCGAACAGCACGCCCGGCAACAGAACATTGTGGAAATGTGCCACAAGGAACAGAGTGTTATGCACCTGATAATCGACCGTCGGGTTGGCAAGGATCACACCCGACAAGCCACCAATCACAAACAACATCAGAAAGGACAGGCCGTACAGCATCGGCACCGAAAACCTGATACGGCCACGATACAAAGTCGCCATCCAGTCGTAGACCTTCACCCCGGTTGGAATGGCGATCAGCATGGTGGCGATGCCGAACACAGCATTGATCAGCGCGCTTTGGCCCATAGTAAAGAAATGGTGCAGCCAGACGGTAAAGGACAGCACCGCGATGCACATTGTGGCAATCACTAGCGAGTTGTACCCGTAAAGCCGTTTGGCCGAGAATGTGGCGAAAACCTCGGAATAGATACCATAAGCGGGCAGAACCAGCAGATAGACCTCGGGGTGGCCGAACAGCCAGAACAGGTTGGCATAGTTCATCATGTTGCCGCCAAGGTCGTTGGTGAAAAAATGGAAATCCAGATACCGATCCGCCGCCAGCATCAGTGCGGCCACGCCGAGCGGCGGCATGGCAAAGATGATCAGGATCGAGCTGCTGATGATTGTCCAGCAATACATTGGCAGCCGCATGAACTTCATCCCCGGCGCCCGCAGCTTATAGATCGTGACTGCAAAGTTGATCCCCGTCAGCGTGGTACCGATGCCTGAGACAACAATGGCCCATATCCAGTAATCCGGCCCCACGCCGGGGTTAAAGGCGGCCCCGGTATAAGGCGGATAAGCCGTCCACCCCCCGGTTGAGAAATTGCCAACCACCAGCGACACCATCAACATCATGCCCGCCGAGACGGTCAGGCCCAGACTGATCTGGTTCATTACCGGAAAGGCCACATCCCGCGCGCCGATCATCAGCGGGATCAGGTAATTCGCGAGCCCAAAGACAAAGGGCACGGCGACAAAGAACACCATGATCGTGCCATGGGTGCTGAACAACTCGGCGAAATGTTCGGCCTCAAGGAACCCGTCACCGGGGCCTGCAGCCTGTTGGGCGCGCATGACCACGCCCTCAAGCACGCCGCGCGCCAGCATGACGATGGCAAAGACGATGTACATAATGCCGATTTTCTTATGATCTGCGCTGGTCAGCCAGTCGCGCCACAAAGGCCCCCACAGGCGGAACCATGTTAGTGATCCGACCACGACAATGACGCCTACGATCACCACAGCCGCCGCCGCGTTGGCCACGATTTCATTTGCGTTAGGATTTTGGATCAGACCCGTGATCGGGAAAGCATCCCAGTTCAGACGGCCAAAGAATCCTGTTTCGGTCATTGCGCGCCCTCTTGCCCGTATTCAGCGGTTCCCGGTTGTTGATCGCGTGGCAACGGTTGCCCACCGTGATAGCGGTGCAAAATGGACTGGAACAGATCACCGTCCTCCAGCGTAAAATACAGCGCATTGAGTGGCATCAGTGAGGTCCCCAACGCTGCCTGTACCTCATCCCGATCCGTGCGCATGGCCAGCGTTCTGTACGTGTCTTCGGTCAGAGAGATCCCATGGGTGCGAACACTTTCAACCCAGGCATTGAAGTCTTCGGGCTGCATCGCCTGAGTCAGAAACTTCTGCTTGGTAAAACCCCGCCCATTATACTGCGTGTTTTCGCCCTGCATCGTCTCAGGCGTATCGGCGACCAGATGCAGCTGAGTCGTCATCCCCGGCATCGCGTAGATCTGCCCCGCCAGGGCAGGGATCATAAAGGATTGCATCACCGTATCCGTCGTCAGCGTCATCGCCACTTGCTGTTTGACAGGAATGCCGAACTCTCCAACGGTGGCGATACCAAGATCGGGGTAAATGAACAGCCATTTCCAATCGAGGCCAACAACCTGCACGTTCAGCGCGGGTGTTTCACCGAACGGAGCGGCGTAAGGGTCCAGCCGGTGGGTGGCTTTCCACAGGTAAAACGAAAGCAGCGCCACGATCACGACCGGTACGCCCCACATGGCAAATTCCAGCTTGCCCGAGAAATCCCATTTGGGCCGGTACTCTGCCGCGCTACCCTTGCGCCGCTGGTACCGCAAGGCGATCAGCGGCACCAATACTAAAACCGGCAATACGGCGATCATGATCAGAACAGTCGCCCGCAGCAGGTGGGTTTTCTGAACCGCCGCAATAGGGCCTTGCGGGTCCATGAAGCTGTTGCTTGCCCACGCCATCTGTGCCGAGGTCACAACAACCGCGATCACCAATGCCATTGCTGAAGGTTTGAGTAAGGCCACGCCTGATAGTCCTCTTAAGCCTTCGTTTCGGCCAACTATCGGCAGAGTCACAGATTTTCTCAAGGTTTTTTCCAAAACCGTCGATTGTTTCACGCCCTGCCTGAACAACCACAGCATTAGGATCGTGCAAATCGCCTTCGATGATGCGGTTGACTTGGCATCGCAGCCGGGTGAGACATTTTGGTGATGCGTTGGATTATTCTCGCCCTCGGCCTTTGGTGCCTTACGACAAGTGCAAGCGCACAGGATCGCGCGACGGTGGAACGCCAGTTTCAAGCATGGCTGCAGGATACAGTCTGGCCGCGAGCCAAGGCCAAAGGTGTTTCACGCGCAACCATGCAGCGGGCCTTTGATGGGGTAACGCTCAACTGGAAGTTGCCCGATCTGGTGCCGCCGGGCAGTTCTGCTCAGACACCCAAACAGCAAAAACAGGCTGAATTTGGATCACCTGGCCGATACTTCAGTGCCGGTTCCGTTCAGGGTGCAACTGCTACGGGGCGGCAGATGGCGCGGCGTCACGCCAAGACCCTGGCGCGGGTCGAGGCGGAAACCGGGGTTCCCGGACGGATCATCCTGGCCATTTGGGGCCGGGAAAGCGGGTATGGCCAAGTACCCATCCGCCACGATGCCTTTCAGGTGTTGGGGACAAAAGGGTTCATGAGTACCCGGGCCGCGTATTTCACCGACGAGTTGATCGCCGCACTGCAAATTGCCGAGGCCGGCCACGCCCCAACGGGCACGTTGAAAAGCAGCTGGGCGGGCGCGTTGGGTCAACCGCAATTCATGCCTTCGAACTTCCTGACCTTTGCCGCGGACGGAAATGGCGACGGGCGGTCCGACATCTGGGGCTCGGCCGAAGATACAATCGCCTCCATCGGGCATTTCCTGTCGCAACATGGCTGGGTCACCGGACGCGACTGGGGGTTCGAGGTCACGGTTCCAACCCAGATAACCTGTGCGTTGGAAGGACCGGATCAGGGTCGACCTATTCAGGACTGGGCTGCCATGGGGATCACCCGCGTATCTGGCAAGCCATTTCCACCACACGAACTGCCGGGTGAGGGGTTTCTGATGATGCCAGCTGGACGCAAGGGACCCGCCTTTATCGTCACGCCGAATTTCTACGTTCTCAAGGATTACAACAAAAGCGATCTCTACGCTCTGTTCGTGGGCCATGTCGGAGACCGCATTCAGTATGGCGTTGGGGACTTCAAAGCCCGCTGGGGCAAGGTTGATACCTTGTACCGGTCAGATATCGCAGCCATGCAACGGGCGTTGGAAAACCAGGGCCATGATGTCGGTGGTGCGGATGGATTGCCGGGGTTCAAGACTCGCCGCTCGATTGGGCGCTGGCAACAAGTGACGGGGCGCAGCCCGACCTGCTTCCCAGAAACCAGCATGAAATCCGCTCTGACGCAGTAGCGATTCGCTGCAAATTTGATGTGAATCGAGCTTCCTTGGCGTCAAGTTTGCGGGGTGACCTTCACGAAAATGTCAAGAAACGATGAAGTTTCATTATTAAATTTCCCAACCTACGTCCATTTCGTTCACGATCCACCTGTAGTTGCTTAAATTGTGGGCACCATCTTTATCCCGATTTGAAATAATGCCACCTTCACCGGCAGTGAAAGGCGACTTTCGCAAACACGTTCCCGACTGCAAACCGAAAGACTGCGACGCGGTGTTCCTTGCGCTCTGAAAAAGCAAAATTCGAACCCGTCCTGGTCTTGTTCAGGGTCGGACAAACAAGGTGGCCTGTACCCATCCTGAAAGGATGCGCGTGCCGGACCCCTAAAAACGGGAGTAGAAAAACATGAACAAGTATATTCGTACATCTCTGGCGGGGTTGTTGACCACGACCATGATCACCGGGGCCGCCTTTGCTGCAGGCACCCATCCTACAACCGGCGAAGCGCTGGCGGATGACCAGACCTTTATCTACCGCCTTGGCGATGAACACAGCTCGGTCGACCCGCAGGTTGTCGAAGATACCTATGGGGCCGAAATCACCCGCGACCTTTTCGAAGGTCTGATGAACCAGGACGAAGACGGCAACCTGGTTCCTGGCGTTGCCACCGGTTACACCACCAACGACACCAAGGATGTTTATACCTTTACACTGCGCGACAACGCCAAGTGGTCGAATGGCGACCCGGTGACCGCAGGTGATTTTGTCTATGCCTGGAAACGCGCTGTCGATCCCGAACTGTCCTCGCCCTATGCCTGGTTCATGGAGCTGATGTCGATCGAGAATGCTGCTGAAATTATTGCCGGGAACAAGCCTATTGACGAGTTGGGCGTCAAAGCCCTCGACGATCACACTCTGGAAGTCACTCTGAGCGCGCCCCTGCCCTATTTCCCGCAGATGACCACGCACTCCACCACCTTCCCGGCCCCGCAGAAAGTGATCGAGGAACATGGTGACGCTTGGACCCGGCCCGAAAACATCGTCTCGAACGGTGCCTATATCTGGACCGAACACCTGCCGCAGGAACGCTCGGTCCGTGAACGTAACGAGATGTATTGGGATAATGAAAACACGATCTTGGACAAAGTCGTGACGCTGGTCATCAACGACGAAAACGTCGCTTTGACCCGCTATCTGGCTGGCGAACTGGACCGCACCGAAGTTCCCGCAGGGCAGTTTCCCCGCATGAGCCAGGAACACCCGGATCAGGCCATCAGCTTCCCGCGCCTGTGTAACTACTATTACACATTCAACCTGACGGAAGACGGTCCCGAAGCGTTCAAGGACCCTAATGTCCGCCAGGCACTGTCACTGGCCGTTGATCGCGAGATCATCACCGAAAAAGTCATGGCTGGTGGCCAGCCGCAGGCTTACACTTTCGCTCCCGAAGCGACCGCTGGATTCACGGTCCCCGAGGTCGAGATGGCCTCGATGACTCAGCCCGAGCGGGATGAACTGGCTAAAGAACTGCTGGCCGGTGCCGGTTACGGCCCCGACAATCCGCTGAGCTTTGAGATGGTCTACAACACCAACGAAGATCACAAGAAAGTCGCCGTGGCGCTGAGCCAGATGTGGAAACAGAAACTGGGCGTGAATGTCGAGCTGGCCAACATGGAATGGAAAGTCTTCCTGGAAGAGCGCGGCAACCAGAACTTCGATCTGGCCCGCGGCGCATGGTGTGGCGACTATAACGAGGCCTCCACCTTCCTGGACCTGCTGCAATCGCAATCAGGCTATAACGACGGCAAGTACAACAATGCCCGCGTTGACGAACTGCTGGCTGAAGCCAAAACCTCGGACGATCCTGCACCTCTGTACACCGAGGTAGAGCGGATCATTGCACAGGAAACGCCTGTGATCCCGATTTACCACTATGCCGGCGTCTACATGATGGACACCGACGTAGGGAACTGGCCGATCAACAACGTCGAGCAGAACTGGTACTCGAAGAACCTCTACAAACGCGCCGAGTAATCGTCTTTGAACCTCGCCCTGTCCCGGATGCAACCGGGGCAGGGCCAATAAACATGGGGGCATGAAATGCTTGCCTATAGTCTGCGGCGACTGCTGGTCGCCATACCGACGATCCTGTTGCTGATCGTCGCCTGTTTCTTTCTTATGCACTTCGCGCCCGGTGGGCCCTTTACCTCGGAACGGCCTCTGCCACCGGCGGTTCTGGCCAATATCGAGGCCCGCTATGGGCTGGATCAACCGCTGTGGAAACAGTTGTGGGATTACCTCTACAACATCGTCGTGCATTTCGATTTCGGCCCGTCCTTCAAGTTCAAGGACCGCGATGTGAACGACATCATCGCACAGGGTTTTCCAATCTCGCTGACCTATGGGTCGCTGTCGTTCCTGGTTGCTACCACCGTTGGTGTGGGTCTGGGGATCGCCGCCGCAATCAAGCACAACAGCTGGATCGACTATTTCGCCGTGGGTCTGGGCATTGCTGCGCAGGCGCTACCGAACTTCATCATGGGCCCGATCCTTATCCTGACTTTCACCCTGTGGCTGGGGCTGCTGCCCGGCGGTGGTTGGAATGGTGGTCAGTGGCAATATCTGATCATGCCGGTCATTGCGCTGGCGACTTCCTACATGGGGTCAATTGCACGGATTACACGGTCGTCGATGCTTGAGGTTCTGAACTCGAACTTCATACGCACCGCGCGTGCCAAGGGCCTGCCGACCAGAACCGTGATCTGGCGCCATGCGTTGAAGCCGACCCTTCTGCCTGTTGTGTCCTATCTTGGGCCGGTCTTTGTCTACGTGCTGACCGGTTCTGTCTTTGTCGACATCTATTTCTCGACCGGTGGATTAGGTCAGGCCTATGTCGGCTCGGCCCTGTCGCGGGACTATGCCGTGCTGTTGGGCGTCACGATCCTTTATGGCGCGCTGACCGTTGTCGTGAACTTGCTGACCGACCTGGCCTATGCCTGGTTCGATCCGAAAATCCGGTACTGAGGGGCTGGCAATGCTTGGAAAATCACAAAAAGCCGCTCAGCTGGCCGGAGACGTAACCGACTATACGGTTATTCAGGGACGTTCGCTGTGGCAAGACGCACGGATGCGTTTTGTTCGAAACAAAGCCGCAATGGCCAGCGTCTTCATTCTGACCATGATCGTCCTGTTCACAATCTTTGGCCCATATTTCGCCGTCTGGAGCAACGAGGAAATCGACTGGAACGTTATGGGGGACGTGGCTGGCATGGGCATGCCCTCAATCGAAACCGGGCACTATTTCGGCGTCGACGATCTGGGACGCGACCTTTACAGCCGCGTCATTCAGGCCACTACAACATCGCTGCTGGTCGGGCTTATCGGGGCGGCAACCGCACTGATTGTCGGAACCTGCTACGGTATCGCCGCCGGATATATCGGCGGGCGCACCGACGGTGTCATGATGCGGTTTGTCGACATCCTGCTGGCGATCCCGGCCACATTGATCGTCATCTTGCTGCTCGTCGTGGCGGGGCGGTCGTTCTTCATGTTGTTCATCGCACTTGGCGCGGTGGGCTGGCTAACCATGGCGCGGATCGTTCGAGGGCAAACCCTGACCCTGAAAAACCGCGAGTTCATCGAGGCTGCCCGCGCTGCTGGTGTCAGCGAGTTCACCATCATGTATCGCCATATCCTGCCAAACCTTTTGGGTGTGGTAATCGTCTATGCCTCGTTGTTGGTGCCGGAAATGATCCTGATGGAAAGCTTCATCTCGTTTCTTGGATTGGGCATTTCGGAACCCTACACGTCCTTGGGTCGTTTGATTGCCGAAGGCGCAGGAACGATGGCTTACGGGACGCTGTGGCAGTTGATGTACCCGCTGACAATCTATGTCGCCATCATCATCTCGATGTTCTTCATCGGCGATGGTTTGCGTGACGCTCTGGACCCGAAGGATCGCTGATATGAGCCTGTTCTCTGTTAAGGACCTGAGCGTCCAGTTCAATACGCCCGATGGTGTGGTCGAGGCCGTCAAAGGCATCAGTTTCGACATCAATCCGGGCGAATGCCTTGGCATCGTGGGTGAAAGCGGGTCAGGCAAAAGCCAGACCTTCATGGCCGCGATGGGATTGTTGCCGCCTGCCGGACGGGCCATGGGGTCCGCTACTCTAAACGGCAAGGAAATCCTGAACCTGCCTATCAACAAGCTGAACAAGATCCGTGGCGATGATGTCGGCATGATCTTTCAGGACCCACTGACCGCGCTGACACCGCATCTGCGGATCGGTCAGCAAATGCGAGAGGTTCTGCAGGTACATGAAGGGCTGCAAGGGTCCGCCGCTCGGGCTCGCTGTCTGGAATGGCTGGATCGCGTCCGCATCCCCGAGGCAAAACGGCGGCTGGATCAATACCCGCACGAATTGTCGGGCGGTATGCGTCAGCGCGTGATGATTGCAATGTCGATGCTGTGCAATCCCAAGCTGCTGATCGCGGATGAACCGACCACGGCGCTGGACGTCACTGTGCAGGCCGACATTCTCGACCTGATGGTGCGCCTGCAAAAGGACGAAGGCACGGCGATTGCCCTGATCACCCATGACATGGGCGTTGTTGCGCGGATGTGCGATCGCATTCAGGTCATGCGTCTGGGTCAGTTTGTCGAGGCCGGAGACACGCGCGAAATCTTCCGCGCACCGCAGCACGAATACACCCGTACTCTGCTAGAGGCGATGCCGCGGATCGATGCTGGCGATGCGCCGAAGGCTTTGGACAAGGTCGAAGACCCGCTATTGAAAGTTGATGACGTCAAGGTCCATTTCCCGATCCACGTGCCGGGTGGCATATTTGGACGCAAGGTGCCATTGAAGGCGGTCGATGGCGTCAGTTTTGACATCCGCAAAGGTGAAACACTGGGTGTTGTAGGCGAATCTGGCTGTGGAAAATCCACTCTAGCAAGGGCGGTTCTTCAACTGATCGAGCCCAGCGGTGGCAATGTCAGCTGGCTGGGCCATCCCATTGTCGGGTTAAAACGGGCCGAGCTGAACAAATACCGCAAAGACTTGCAGATCGTGTTTCAGGACCCGCTGGCCAGCCTCGACCCGCGGATGACGATCTCGGCCTCAATCGCGGAACCGCTCAAGACCTATCGTCCCGATCTGACGGATCGGGAACGAAAGGAAATGGTCGCCGACATGATGGAACGGGTTGGTCTGAAGGCCAACATGATCAACCGTTATCCGCATGAGCTGTCCGGCGGGCAAAACCAGCGGGTCGGCATTGCACGGGCGATGATCAATAAACCCAAGTTGATCATCTGTGATGAGGCGGTTTCGGCGCTGGATGTGTCCATTCAAGCGCAAATCGTGGAATTGTTGCGCGAACTGCAACAAGAGTTCGGCCTGTCGATGATCTTCATCAGCCACGACCTGTCTGTGGTACGTGCGGTCTCGAACCGGATCATGGTTCTGTATCTTGGCCGAATAGTCGAGCTGGGGGATGGAGAGGTGATCTGTTCTGATCCAATCCACCCTTACACAAAATCCCTGATCTCGGCGGTGCCGATCCCGGACCCGGATGTGGAACGCAGCCGACAGCGGTTGAAGCTGCCTGGTGAACTGCCCTCACCCATGGATCCCAAAGCCGCATTGCGGTTTCTTCCCAGCCGGTTGGCCGCAGGTCAGACCGATTATGTGCCGCAGCTGAGCGAGGTGACGCCGGATCATTTCGTGGCCGAACACGACCCGCTGGAAATCATCATGAACGGGGCCTGACCCTGCTGCCCCGAAGCCGTTCACCCGGCTTCGGGGTTTGAATTGGACCCAGTGATTACGGCAACTGTCGGCAAGGCGAATCTATGGCAGGCAGATATCCGTTTCTGCTGCAGATAAGGGCAGAAATCCGCAATGTCGCGCAGGGTATATCCCGATCGTTTTGACTTCTACCGCACCGGGTGGCACCATCCTTTGCAAATGATACGTTGATTGTTACAGAGCGTTGATTGTTCGGACCACAGCGCCTAAGAGACCCGCGTAGTACGCTAACAGTCAGACATTGTTTTAGTAACTTGAGAGGTCAAATGACACGTAAGGTCACAAAGGCGATCTTCCCCGTCGCAGGGCTTGGTACGCGGTTCCTGCCCGCGACAAAGTCGGTCCCGAAAGAGATCATGACGTTGGTCGACCGCCCGTTGGTACAATACGCCATCGACGAAGCGCGTGCCGCCGGCATCACTGAATTCATTTTCGTGACCTCTCGCGGCAAGTCTGCACTAGAAGACTATTTCGATCACAACTTGGTGCTTGAGCAGGAGCTGAAAGCCAAAGGCAAGGAAGACCTGCTGGAAACGCTGAACGCCACCAATATGGAAAGTGGCGCGATTGCCTATATCCGTCAGCACAAAGCGTTGGGTCTGGGTCACGCGGTTTGGTGCGCCCGTCGCCTGATCGGCGACGAGCCTTTCGCGGTAATGTTGCCCGACGACGTGATTGCCGCCGACAAGCCTTGCCTGCAACAAATGATCGAAGCCTATGAAGAAACTGGTGGCAACATGGTGGCAGCCATGGAGGTTCCCGAAGACAAGACCAGCGCTTACGGTGTGTTAGACGTAGGTGAAAATATCGGAACGGTCGTACGCGCCCGCGGCATGGTCGAAAAACCCAAGCCCGAGGATGCGCCCTCGAATCTGGCCGTTATCGGCCGCTACGTGTTGGGGCCGTCGGTATTGTACAATCTGAACCAATTGAAAAGAGGCAGCGGTGGTGAGATTCAACTGACCGACGCGATCGCCGAAGATATTGGCAATGGCGTGCCGGTCTTTGGGTACAAATTCAACGGACAGCGGTTCGACTGCGGCTCAAAATCAGGGTTCCTGCAGGCCACGGTAGCCTTTGCGCTGGCCCGCCAGGACTTGCGCGAGGATCTGAGCCAGTATCTGCGTGACGTTGTGGCGACGGATCAGGCTGCTCAGTAGCAACTTCTGACGACACATCGACCGGGGTATTCCTCGGCACGGCATTTTCACAAGCCGGGGCGCTCAGCGCCTCGGCTTTTTTGATGCTTCTGAAAAGTTAGCAATTGGTTTTTCGGGCGTCCGGCACGGTCAGACGGGATTCATCCACCAAAAGGCAATGTGGCGCGCAATGCAATTGTCGGACCGACAGCCACAGGAGGACGCCCGTGCCACAAAATTCACCCCGATTGAGCCTTCCATTTCTGCAACCTTCACAGGCCCAGAAACACGTCACCCATAACGAGGCGCTGCGACAGCTGGATGTTGTTACCCAGCTAAGCCTGGCCTCGACAAACGCGTCGACTCCACCTGCCGTTCCAGACCAGGGCGAGGTTCACGCATTGGGCATCGCACCAACAGGGGATTGGACGGGTCAGGCCGGAATGTTAGCTGCTTGGCTGGACAACGCCTGGTATTTCGCCGCGCCCGGCACAGGCTGGCGCGCATGGGATGAAAGCACCGGTCAAATGAAAGTCTGGGACGGTGGGGCCTGGATCGATCCCCCGGTGGCGACGCAGAATTTGGACGGAGTGGGTATCGCCACAAGCTATGACAGCACGAACCGCCTGTCGGTAAGATCTCCGGCCACATTGCTCAGCCACGAAGGCGGTGGGCACCAGCTGAAAATCAACAAGGCCGGTGCAGGCGACACCGCGTCCTTACTGTTTCAGTCCAATTGGACCGGCCATGCCGAGATGGGTTTGTCGGGCACTACAGGCTTTTCCATCAAAGTCTCTCCCGATGGCAGCAACTGGACTGACGCACTAAGCTTTGACCCCACGACCGGCATTGCAGATGGCGCGGCAATTCAGGCCAGCCCTGATGATATCACACCCGGGCGCCTGATGCGGGCTGACTACGGTTATGGCCCTGGCAACCTGTTAGGGTCCGTTTCCGAAAATGGCGGTGTACCAGACGGAGCGGTGATCGAGCGGGGCTCAACCCCCAATGGCGACTACGTGCGTTTTGCGGATGGAACGCAGATTTGCACCGTCACTCTGCCCGCAACGGGCTGTATAAATGCTGATGGCGTGCTTTTCGCAAGCGGCGCGGCTGTTTGGGACTTCCCGATGACTTTTGCAACCGGTTCAACCATTTCGGTCAGTGGCAGCGGAGGGGCCAGCAATCGGTTCATCGGCTTTGAAGCCCCGACCGAAACGCAGGTAGGTTTCAAGATTTTGGCCACCAACAGCGATGCGACGGCGCGGACACCAACGGCCATTGCCATTGGCCGCTGGTTCTGACGGAACGAACTGCCCGGGTCCCGACCTGAGCAGTTACTTAGCCCTCAAATCCGCCGCTGCCTGATCCAGGAACCAGGCATAGGTTTCGCGAATGCCGTCTTCCAGCCCTACGCGCGCGCGCCAGCCCATGTCGGCCAGACGGGACACATCCATCAGCTTGCGCATGGTACCGTCCGGTTTGTTGACATCCTGCGTGATCCGACCGGTATAGCCGGTTGTTTTTGCCACCAACGCCGCCAGTTCCGCGATCGAAATATCCTCGCCACAGCCCACGTTGATGTGGCTCAGCATCGGTTGGGTGTTTGCCTCATAAGCATCGCGCGGCAGGTCGAGCACGAACAGCGACGCCTCGGCCATATCATCCACATGCAGGAATTCGCGGCGAGGTTTGCCGGTGCCCCAGATCACCACTTCGTCCAGACCATCGCGCTGCGCCTCATGAAACCGGCGGATCAGGGCGGGTAGAACATGGCTGTTTTCGGGGTGGAAATTGTCACCCGGACCATACAGATTTGTCGGCATGACCGAGCGGTAATCGACCCCGTGTTGCCGATTATAGCTTTCACACAGTTTGATCCCGGCGATCTTGGCAACAGCGTAGGGCTCGTTTGTGGGTTCCAGCACTCCGGTCAGCAACGCATCCTCGCGCATCGGCTGTGGCACGGCACGCGGGTAGATGCACGAACTGCCCAATTGCAGAAGATGTTTCACCCCAGCGGCAAAGGCCTGATGGATCACATTACATTCGATCATCAGGTTGTCGTAAATGAAATCCGCCGGATAGGTATTGTTGGCGTGGATGCCCCCCACCTTGGCAGCAGCAAGGATCACGACATCCGGGCGTTCAGCCTGCATAAAGTCGCGCACGGCGGCCTGATCGGTCAGATCTACTTCGGAATGTGTACGCGTGATCAACTCAAGCGCTTCGCCGGCTGCCTGACGATCCTGCAAACGCCGCAGAATAGCGCCACCTACCATGCCGCGGTGACCTGCTACGTAAATCTTGCGCATGTCGTGTTCCTCAGCCGTTTTCCAGACTTACCGGCAGTTCGTAACCATGCTCTTTCAACAGCGCATGGCGTTTCGCGGTTTTCAGGTCTTCGACAACCATTTCGGCGCACATTTCCTGCACGGTCAGTTCGGGCTCCCAGCCCAGCTTGGTTTTCGCATTCGAGGGATCGCCCAGCAGTGTTTCCACCTCGGCCGGGCGGAAATATTGCGGGTCGATGCGCATGATCACATCGCCAGGTTTCAAGGCCGGCGCGTTTTCCCCTTCAATCGACGTGACGGTTGCGATTTCATCCACGCCGTCGCCCGAGAATTCCAACGTGATACCCAACTCGGCAGCGGACCATTCGATGAATTGGCGGACCGAATATTGCACGCCGGTAGCAATTACGAAATCTTCGGGATTGTCCTGCTGTAGCATCAACCACTGCATCCGCACGTAGTCTTTCGCGTGGCCCCAATCCCGCAGGCTGTCGATATTGCCCATGTAAAGGCAATCTTCGAGACCTTGCGCGATATTGGCCAGACCGCGGGTGATCTTGCGGGTCACAAAGGTTTCGCCACGGCGCGGGCTTTCGTGGTTAAACAGGATCCCGTTGCAGGCATACATACCATAGGCTTCGCGATAGTTGACGGTGATCCAATAAGAATACAGCTTGGCCACCGCGTATGGCGAACGGGGGTGGAACGGGGTCGTCTCACGTTGCGGCGTTTCCTGGACCAGACCATACAGCTCGGACGTGGACGCCTGATAGAAACGCGTTTTTTTCTCCAGCCCCAGAAAACGGATCGCTTCCAGCAGGCGCAGGGTTCCGATGGCGTCTACATCTGCCGTGTATTCCGGAGATTCAAAGCTGACCGCCACATGCGACTGCGCACCCAGGTTGTAAACTTCGTCCGGCTGCACCTCCTGAATGATTCTCGTCAGGTTCGACGTGTCGCTCAGATCGCCGTAATGCAGGTGCAATTTGGGGTTGGGGTCATGAGGATCTTGATAAATGTGGTCGATCCGCTGCGTGTTAAAGGACGACGCCCGGCGCTTAATCCCATGAACTTCATACCCTTTTTCCAGCAGGAATTCTGCCAGATAGGACCCATCCTGCCCGGTAATACCTGTAATCAACGCCTTTTTCGTCATCTTATTTTCCCACGAAATACTGTGTGCATCTTTTCCACCTCAGAAACAGCA
Organism: Ruegeria sp. BA12; assembly: GCF_056539625.1. Taxonomy (NCBI): domain Bacteria; kingdom Pseudomonadati; phylum Pseudomonadota; class Alphaproteobacteria; order Rhodobacterales; family Roseobacteraceae; genus Ruegeria; species Ruegeria sp. BA12. The sequence continues at coordinate 151,317 of NZ_JBQFVF010000003.1, read as the reverse complement.
AGAACTCGCGGAATGCAACCCAACGCATTAAATCACTGAAAATACTGGCGGCTATTAACCGCCAGCCTGCGTATACGTCACTATTTAACGTCAGGACGTCCCGTAGAGCGGCACATCGCTTTTAGCACCATCCGCCAGCGCTTTGCTCTGATCCCGGCGTACTTGTTCGTACAGAGCCAGCGATTGTTCAGAGAAGGCCGCGCTCGGGGGGGCGACATGAACAAAGTTTGACCGTTCGTCCTGACCGCGCACCAACATGGCATAGTCACGATCCGCAACCAGTTGCCGGGCGTTGGGGTTGAGATAGCGGATCGCCAGACCAATTCTGCGATCACCGGATCGGTTCGGACCCGAGCCATGAATAGTCAGCCCGTGATGCAGCGACATTTGCCCAGGGGCAAGTTCGATATGGGTTTTGTCTTCGTCTGCGACATCAACGGCGACTTCCTGCCCGCGCGACAACAGGTTGGTGTCGGAATAGGTGTCGTTATGCGGCAGGATCGGGTTTTTATGACTGCCCTGTACGAAATCCATACAACCGCTTTCGACCGTGGCCGGGGACAGCGCGATCCAGGCGGTCACTTGATCCGGTGTCTCACCCATGCCCCAATAGGTCAGATCCTGATGCATGCCCACCGTGTGTTCGGTATGGGCCTCTTTGACGAAAAACTCGGCGGACCAGACCATGATATCCGGCCCCAATACGCCTTCGACCACATCCAATACCCGCGGGTCCTGTGCCACCCTCGCGGCCAAAGGTATGACCAGATGTGCGTTTACACGCTTGTAGGTGTTCAATGGCAAAGGCAGATCTGCAGATAGCCAGTCGGTCTCGAGTTGTTCGAATTCCGCGCGGATTTCGGCGATCTCATCGGGAGAAAAAACCGTCAGAGGGAACAGAAATCCGTCTTCCCAATATTTCTCGGACTGGTTCACCGTCAGGGCGTGGGGTGAGTTAGCTGATTGCGGCATGAGGCACCTCTTGAATGATGATTCACGCAGGATAGGCCGGAACGCCACAAGGTCAGCGCACAACCTGTTGCCCGTTAGGCTAAGTTCAGCTTAGCCTATTCTCATGTCGTCCCGTATCCCGTCCCTCAACTGGCTGCGCGTGTTCGAGGCCGCGGCCCGCACCGAAAGCTTTGCCCGCGCGGCCACGCAGTTGAACATGTCGGCTGCAGCCGTCAGCCAGCAGGTGAAAGCGCTGGAAACGCGATTGGGCACGCCGCTGTTTCACCGCCACGCCCATGCCGTAACCTTGACCGAGGCGGGGCGGGCTTATCTGCCGTCTGTTCAACAATCGCTGCTGATGTTGGAAACCGCCACCACGGGGCTGTTCGGTGAAACGCGGGAACAGCGGTTGTTTGTGCAATCCATTCTGCTTTATGCGCACGGCATTCTGGCCGGTGGGCTGCCAGACTTTCACGCGTCGCACCCGCAGATCAGCCTGTCCTTGACCACCGGCAATCTGGTTTCAGATTTCGCCAACCAGTTCACCGATTTGCAGATCGTTTTCGGCAATCCGACACTCTATGGCGCGGACAGTGATGTGTTGTTGCATGAACGCCTGTATCCCGTAGCCCCGCCAAATATCGCCAATCAGATTCACCACCCCCAAGATCTGTTCCGTTTCCCTTTGATCGAGGTTTCGACTCACCGCGCCAGTTGGCTGCATCTGTTCGAGACCTTACGTCTGCCGACAGGTCAGGCGCGGTTTTTCTTTGCGGATAACTCCCTGATAGCGGCCGAGATATCGGCCAGCGGCGGTGGCATCGCACTGGCCCGCGCGCCCGCATCAGATCGGATCATGGAAATGTCGGGCCTTATCCCCTGCCTGCCTGACATTCAAGTGGCAGGTCACGAAACCTACCATCTGGTCTATCCATCCCGCGCAGCCCTGCGGCCACCGGCGCGTGCCTTTCGCGAATGGCTGCTGGATCACAATGCGGCGGTCCAGACCCGGTAACGCCCCTGCCCTGTCACCTCGCGGATCAGGCCGCGCCGGGCGAACCGGTCGATATTGCGCTGTACCGCTGCACGTGACGCTTTTGTCAGTTCCTCGGCCAGTGGGGCTGAAACCATGGGCCAGGCGGTCAGAACGTCGATCAACAAAGGCGGTGTCCGCCCGCTCAGCCCGCTGGTTGCCTCGCGCGCGCGTTGTTCCCAAGCGCTGACCCGATCAAGATGCATCAGCGCGGCTAAGGTTGCCTGCCCTGCCCCTCTGATCCAGGCCGAAAGCTTTTCGTCTACCTCGCCAACCCCGCGCAGCGCCCCGGGACCGGACAGCGCCAAAGGCATGAACATCGCCCCGCCCCGCCCCATCGTTGCCGCGTGGCGGGCCGCGATAATTGCGGCTTCGGTATCCTGTCCGATCCCCTGAGACAGCGCGCGCCAGGCATGGAACCCCATGGCCGCCTGCGTCACCGGATGCAAGCCTTCGGAATTGCGCATCACTTCTGCCAGATCGGCCACTGCCTCGGGGATGTCTTCGATACCTTGCGCCATGCGATCCAAAAAAGCGGTCAGGCCAATTTCCCACCCATCCGAAGACGGGCCCGGTCCGGAAGTTAAACGCCGTACCGCCCAACCGGCCCGAAACAAAGCCTGAACGTCATCACCGGTTGCACCGATCCGCAGACCGGTCCACAACGCCAGCCGGTCAACACTGATCCGGTCCCCGGTCCACCAGCCCAGATCGGATACATCCATCAGCGCCAGCCGATGCGTCCATCCATCCGGCCCGGCCCGCAACCTCTCATCCAAAGCACCGAAAATTGCCGCCAGGTCGGCAAGTTCAAAAGACAGCTCGGCCTGAGCCGTACGCCAATCGCGCGGATCGAACAGCAAACGGCGATCCACTTTCGGGCCCGGGGGCAAAAAATCCTCGACCGCCTCTTCATCCTCGGGCGGCAGAAACCACAAGTCATCGTCTTCGGGCGGGTCCACATCATAGATACTGGGTGGGCCTACCGCATCGGCGTCCTCATCCGGATCAGGCATGACGGGCTTTTTCTTCATACCCATTATATTTCGAGGATTTGCCTCGCTTCACAAGGCGTTTTTGCGCATTACGCGTTTAACCCGCAAAACTTTCAGTAAGAAAATCCAGCTGACCGCTCAGATCGGTCTGATCGTTACTCCCGATCAGCATGTAGCCATATCCGTCCTGCGCCCAGTTGGCTGTGGCCAGACCGCTCAGCACGGCCTGTTGCACATCCTTGTTCGGCGCGCCCTCACCCTGTCGGATGACACAAAAGGCAAAAGGCAGACCTTCCGCATCGGCAAACACCACCTGAACCAACGGCTTGCCCTTAAATGACAGGACCTGCGCGCGTTTCAGCTCCATCCCCGGCAGGGTTTCAAGCTCTTCGCGGTTCAACGACCGACCCAGCTGTGCCTCAGCCTGCGCGAACTGCTTGTCTAAAGCCTGAGAGGAACTGTCCAGCGACACAATCGTCTCTGGCACATACAACGACTGATAAATCGCTGCCTGTTGAACCCAGCCCAGCGGCTCTGGACGGGTCGCCCAAAAGGTCGCCGACGCAGCAACGACCGCGACCGAAGCCGCAACGGCAAGCAGACGCAGCCCACCACCGGCTCGCACGACCGGGGCCACCGGCTGTGGCAAATCAACCTGGGGCGTTTCCACTGGCACACGTTCGAAAACCGCCTGCACCACAGGTGCGAACGGGTCCAGCGCCATCAGGCGCTGTTCCAATGCGGGATCCGCCTCAACCGCGCTTTCGATCGCGGCGGCTTCGGCCTCATCCAGATTGCCTTCCAGATACGCCAACAGCGTCTCATCGGAAAACTTCATTTGCCACTCCGTCGAACGGTGTCTGCCGCCTCATGCTGCATCACAGTTTTCAGTTTCTGCCGGGCATTGGACAACCGGCTCATGATAGTTCCTATCGGCACCTCCAGCAACGCGGCAGCTTCGCGGTAGCTATAGCCCTCGACGAACACAAGCACGACCGTCTCCCGCTGCGCCTCTGGCAGCTGCATCACTTGTGTAAACACTTCAGTGGCGAAAATATTCGTTTCTGAATCGTTTCCGGGTGCAATTAAGTCTGCTTCGGGCGTCACGGACAGCGCCTGCGCCTTGCGAACCGAACGCGACCGCACCTCATTCAACCAGATCGAGCGGCAGATCGTCATCAGCCAGCTATCCAGCCGGTCATGTGACGTGACCTGGTGGTGTCGTTCCAACGCGCGCAGACATGTGGATTGTAGCAGATCGTCGGCCACGTCGGATGCGCCGGACAGTGCCAGCCCAAACCGCCAGACGCGTTTCGAATGCATCTGGATCGCGCCGCGCACGGCCTGTTCCGAACTAATCTCACCACCCATCGAATAAATCGCGACCTGTGTGTGTTTGCTTTCCACGGACCGGGCCCGCGGGGTCAGGACTGACATAACCCGAGGAGGAAAGAAATGAAACTTCTGTTGAAGGCAGTCACGATTGCGTCGGCAATTGTTGCAACCCCGGCGCTGGCGGACGGCTGGACCCTTGTCCCCGAAGGATCGCATCTGGCCTATGGGACCATCAAGAAAGACACCGTGGGCGAGGTCAATTCCTTCACCAACCTCAGCGGTCATGTCAGCCCGGACGGCAAGGCCGAGATTCAGATCGACCTGTTCTCGGTCGAGACCAATATCGACATCCGTAACGAACGCATGATCGAGTACGTGTTTCGCAAAGCAGGTACTGCGGCGCTGACGGCCACGTTTGACATGGCCGAAGTCTCAAGTCTGGGTATTGGCAAAACCACCACCGTCGATACCGAGGCCGTGTTGTCCCTGGCTGGAACGGATGTGGCCTTCGACGCCGAGATGTTTGTGGCCCGCCTTTCTGAGTCCTCGGTGATGGTGTCGACCAACGACATGGTGTTCATCAGCGCCGAAGACGCAGGCGTCAATGCTGGGGTCGAAAAACTGATGGAGCTGGCCAGCCTGCCCGGCATCACTCGCACGGTTCCGGTGACGGCCCGGCTGATCTTCAACTTGGATGGCGAACAGGCTGCGGTTGCCCCTGCTGCCCCGTCTGCCGTCGCCGCAGTGGAAGGAGACATCAAGGCGGGTAAGAAAGTGTTCCGCAAATGCAGCGCCTGCCACAAGCTCGAGCAAGACCGCCACACTGTCGGTCCGTCACTGCACGGGGTTATCGGCGCCACAGCCGGACAGGCGGACGGGTTCCGGTATTCGGCCCAATTGCAAGAGTCGGGCATTGTCTGGACCGCTGACACCCTGACCGCGTTCCTTTCTGACCCGCGCAGAACGATTCCCGGTAACAAGATGCAGTTTTCCGGCCTGAAAAAAGACGAAGATATCACCAACCTGATCGCTTATCTGCAGGCCGAAGCGCAGGGCTGATCCCGAACCCGGCGAAAACCGGGTTCCCTTTGCCCGCTCTGCCACGCTATCCCTTGTCTCAGTCACGATGAGGGAGACGCAGGGCATGAGCGAAACGGTCAAACTGTCATTGGACGAAGTCCGAGACCTCAGCCTTTCTATTTTGACCACGTCTGGTTTCGGGCCGGATCATGCCGCAGCGATCGCCGATACGCTAACCACCTGTCAAATCGACGATTGCCAATCACATGGATTGTTCCGCCTGTTCATGTGCGCCGACACGATAAATGCGGGTCAGATCGACGGGCATGCAGAGCCAGTCCTTGAACCGTCGGATAACGCAGTCGTTCGGGTTGATGCGCAGGGCGGGATGTCCCTGCTGGCGTTCGAAAAAGCGCTGCCGGTTTTGATCGAGAAAACCCGCACCCACGGCATCGCCGCCATGGCGATCAACCGGTGTTTCCATTTCTCGGCACTCTGGCCCGAGGTGGAGCGTCTGTCCGCGGTCGGTCTGGCGGCGATGGCGATGGGCCCAAGCCACGCCTGGGTCGCCCCCGCCGGTGGCACGCGCGGCAGCCTTGGCACCAACCCGCTGGCCTTCAGCTGGCCTCGCCAGAATAAAGACCCGTTTACCTTCGATTTCGCCACCAGCTCCTTTGCCCGGGGAGAAATCGAACTGTACCACCGCGCAGGCAAGCCCCTGCCCGAAGGTGTCGCCATCGACAAACACGGCAACCCGACCACCGATCCACAGGCCGCGATGGACGGTGCGATGCTGACCTTTGGCAGCTACAAGGGCTCGGCCCTGTCGATTATGATCGAACTGCTGGCCGGTCCACTAATCGATGATCTGACCAGTCTGGAAAGCATGGAATTCGCCGATGGCGCCGGCGGCGCACCTTATCACGGGGAAATCCTGCTGGCCTTCGATCCTGCGCAATTCAGCGGCGGTCGAGTCGATGAGAATGATACCCGTGCCGAACGTCTGTTTGCCGATATCACTGACCAGGGCGCCCGCCTGCCCTCGCAAAGGCGCTTTGCCGCGCGGGCCCGCAACACTGAACGCGGCTTCGTCGAAATAGCCAAAACACTGTACGTCGACTTGCAGGCTTTGGCCGAAAAGGCCCAGGCGCGCTAAAGCCCCTTTCCCTTGGCGATGCGGCTGGCTAAGAAGTCCCTCCAGACATATTCAGGAGGCCCCCTTGGACCGCATCGCCCGCACCATCGCCACCGAAATCAATGCCCGCCCCGAACAGGTGGGGGCCGCGGTGAAATTGCTGGACGAAGGGGCCACCGTGCCTTTTGTCGCCCGCTACCGCAAAGAGGTGACGGGTGGGCTGGACGACACCCAACTGCGCACCCTTTCTGACCGCCTGACCTATTTACGCGAACTGGAAGCGCGGCGCGAGACGATCCTTGGCTCGATCAAGGACCAGGGCAAGCTGACCGACGATCTGGTCAAGTCCATCGCACAGGCCGATACCAAGGCGCAGCTGGAAGACATTTACCTGCCCTACAAACCCAAGCGCCGCACCAAGGCGATGATTGCCCGCGAGAATGGGTTGGAACCGCTGGCGGATGCCATTCTGGCGGATCGGTCGGCTGACCCAGAAATTCTGGCGCAGGGATATGTCACCGAAGCAGTGGCAACCGTCAAGGACGCGCTGAACGGCGCGCGTGACATCATCACCGAACGGCTGACCGAAAACGCCGCCCTACTGGGTGAGCTGCGCAATTTCATGCAGCGCGAGGCCCTGCTGACTTCAAAAGTAATTGAAGGCAAGGAACAGGAAGGCGCGAAGTTCAGCGACTATTTCAGCCATTCGGAGCTTTGGGCAAAAGCCCCGTCGCATCGTGCGTTGGCGATGCTGCGGGCCTCGAAAGAGGGGATCGTGACACTGGATATCGCGCCCGATCCCGAAACCGGTGCCGCCCGTGCCGAAGCGATTGTCGCCGCGCACCTTCACACACGTGGAGACGGTCCCGGAGATCTGTGGCTACGTAAAGTGGCGGGTTGGACTTGGCGGGTTAAGCTGTCGCTGTCGATGATGGTCGAGCTGATGGCGGATCTGCGCGGCCGAGCGCAGGATGAAGCAATTGATGTTTTCTCGCGCAATCTCAAAGACTTACTATTTGCTGCACCGGCGGGTGCCAAGGCAACCCTGGGTCTGGACCCCGGCATTCGAACTGGCGTCAAAGCTGCGGTGGTTGATGCCACAGGTAAAGTGGTCGCGACCGATACGCTTTATCCGTTTCAACCTAAGAACGATCTACGCGGCGCGCAGGCCGCCATTCTGAACCTGATCGCTGCGCACGAAATTGAACTGATCGCCATCGGCAATGGCACCGCCAGCCGGGAAACCGAGAAACTGGTGGGTGATACGCTGAAACTGCTGCCAAAAGCTGTTTCGGCCCCGACCAAGGTTGTTGTGTCCGAGGCTGGCGCATCCGTCTATTCCGCCTCAGAACTGGCCGCGCGCGAATTCCCCGATCTTGACGTGTCGTTACGCGGTGCGGTTTCCATCGCTCGTCGGCTGCAGGACCCGCTGGCCGAACTGGTTAAGATCGAACCTAAATCTATTGGGGTCGGCCAATACCAGCATGACGTGGACCAGCACAGGCTGTCGCAATCTTTGGCCTCTGTGATCGAAGATGTGGTGAACGCGGTGGGGGTTGATTTGAACACGGCCTCGGCCCCCCTGCTCTCTCATGTCTCGGGGTTGGGGCCCGGCTTGGCCGAAGCAATTGTCATGCATCGCGACATGAATGGCGCATTTCAATCACGTAAAGAGCTGCTGAAGGTCGCCCGCCTTGGCCCGCGCGCTTATGAGCAAAGTGCAGGCTTTTTGCGCATACGCGACGGATCGGAACCTCTGGACGCATCGTCGGTTCACCCCGAGGCCTATAACGTGGCCCGCCGGGTTGTTTCGGCCTGCGGGCGCGACATCCGTCAGATCATGGGTCACGACGGAGCGCTAAAGGGGTTACGCGCAGAACAATTCGTCGACGACACCTTCGGCTTGCCGACCGTGCGCGACATCTTTGCCGAGCTGGAAAAGCCCGGTCGCGACCCTCGCCCCAGTTTTGTCACCGCCTCGTTCACCGACGGTGTCGAAGAGATCACCGACCTGAAACCGGGCATGGTGTTGGAAGGCACAGTGACAAATGTCGCCGCCTTTGGCGCTTTTGTGGATATCGGGGTGCATCAGGACGGGCTGGTCCATGTCAGTCAATTGGCCGACCGCTTCGTCAAAGACCCGCACGAGGTGGTCAAGACCGGACAGGTCGTCAAGGTCACCGTGGTCGAGGTGGATGTTCCCCGCAAGCGGATTGGCCTAACCATGCGCAAGGATGGCGGAACATCAGCTCGCGAAGATCGGGCCAGTCGAGGACCAAAAAAGAACACTGGCCTGTCAAAACCCAAAGGATCGCAACGCGCAAAATCTGATAGTAAAGCGCATAACAGCGCATTTGCGGATGCGTTGAAATCTGCGATGAAGGACCGTTGATGAAAACGGGCATTCACAGCCTTTGCCTTTGACGCCTAGGCGAAGGCGTCCGGCTCAAGCTCTTCCCAAAAATCAAAGATGGCATTGGCGTTCAGACCAGAACGCCAGCCATGGGCGCGGAAGTGTTCCCGGTCCAGATCATTGTCGAGCCCTGCCATAAACAAGCGTTTGTCTGCATCCCGCTGGGTTGGGTTTCGCCGCGAAACCAGTTCTTCAACGATAGACAGCTTTCGCGACCGCTCTGTACGCTCAGCCACTCGGGCTGCGTAAGCCTGATCTTCTAGCGCCTTCTCAACGTCCCGTACGCGCGCGGCCTCGACGGCCTCGGGGCTGGGTTCAGGCAGAGAATCGTTTTCCGGCGGTTGATAGTCGTCGCGCAAGGCGGCGGACAAATATCCAACCGTTGATTTCACATCCCCCTGCCCGCTTACATAATCCAATTTTTGCTGCACATAGTCTTCGCCATGTTCCGCAATCCACTGTCGCGCCAACCGGTCGGACACCCCTTGCTTACGGAGCGTCTTGTAAACTTGCAGATTGCGGACGCCATCGCTGTCATCGATTTCGAACATCGCCTTCTGTGGATTACCTTTGATCAGAAACCGGATATCCGTAACCGTGCGGCCCTTTTTTTGAAACTGTGGCTCTATCAGTATGTCCGAACTTTTATTCACCTCAGCCACGGCGGGTTTGATGATCTTGGCGTTGAGGTGTTTGAAGCTGCCGTAATAGTCGCTGCCGTCTACCCCCATGAGTTTGCGGAACACGTCCAGCGCCCACCAACCCGTAGAACCGGTTCTGACGAACCTATAACAATTCTCATACAGCGCCAGGCCATGCCCAGAGCTAAAGTTCCTTTGGATCTGCACATTGATCAGGGCATAGATTTTCGGATCATAAAGCTTTTGGGCCAGCGCCGGGGAGTAGGCGTATTCACAGACCCCGTTCTTCAGCTTGGCGAAGCTGAGCAATGAGGACACGCCCCACTCTTGTCTGCCCTGCTCATCCAACATGTCCCATTCCGCGACGGTTTCGGCCAGCGCTCGCAAACTCGCCCGCAGCGTATCGAAGTCGTTTGAATTATAGCCGACCATCATCGCAAGCGTCCGCGCGTCGATAGTATGTGTCTGCGCCGAGGTTAGTGCGTCATACGCGTTCAACAACAGGACATTCGAGAGCTTACGCTGCAAAAGCGTAAGCTTGCCGCTGATGTGAATCGCGGCGACGTTTTTCTTAACCGTCTCCCGGCGCAAAGCACCAGAGAGCTGATCCATATCCAATTGTGTATCCGGCATGATTCTGCCTGGCTGCTCGTTTTGGTATTTCTTGCACAAAAAGTACCCATGGATCAATTCTATTTGGGTACCCAAATACAGGAAAGAGGGAATCCTGTATCTGGGTACCTGACCTGAAAATCCTCGCAGTTATCCACAGAACCGGATCGAGGGTCGCCCAATTAGAGGGTTTTACATGTACTGCGACCCGGCGAAAAACGAAAATTTAGGGTCTAATCTGGTCGAAATTTCAGCGTCCTGCGAATCGGCCCCCTTCTTCCTGAAACTCGGCACTCAGCAACCTGTAGACGGGTACCTTTGATACCGGAATCTGGTCCCTTTCATACCGTAAACAGGTTCTAAAGTGAGTTTAATTCTTTGGTTTTAAACACTATTTTTCTTGTAAAGTCTCTAAAACATCTAAAATAAATAAACTCTTTGTTAGCTTTGGTGTTGCCTATTTTACTGGTTTCGTGACGAAACCCACTCAGAGGGGCTTATTCTGTGGAAAACTCTCACTCTGAGGATAGCGTCATTAGAAAATGTTCGCTATGTTGGGCAATATACGCCGCTAAGGCGAACATTACCCGAGGCATCGACAGTGAATAAATCTAACCAACCTCCTCTGCCGCCCTATTTGAATCTGGATCCAGAGCTAGCAGCGCAAAAGTTGCCTGATCCTATCGGAACTTCTCGATTCGCCAAAGCGGCTACATTCTGCGCAAAAGGGCGCGAAGACCTGGCGCGACGTGGGTATGCTCCGGACGGGGAAAAAAGACTGCGTAGATTTTCCATCTGGGAGATCACCAAATACCTGATCCCGGTTGCACCTGCGCATCTGCGACGTGTGCTCAAAGCCAATCCCGAATTGCCGCAGGGTGAAGGCGAGGCTGGCTCCAAGTGGTTTTCGCTGGAGGAAGTACTGACCCTCCGACAACACTTTGCAGCCGAGGGTGTGAGCACCAAGGAATATCTGCCGTACCGACCAGATGGCCTTCCTGCAAAGGTGGTTGCTGTGGCCAATTTCAAAGGGGGTGTAGGTAAGACATCTACTGCCGCGCATCTGGCAATGTCAGCTGCGCTGGACGGATATAAAGTATTGGTTATAGATCTGGACAGCCAGGGATCGATGACCTCAATTCTAGGTGGGAGTGTTGCAGATGAATGGCAAACGGTTTTTCCACTTATAGCCAAAGATTACGCGCGTGCCGTACAAGAGGAAAACCGGGTCCGCAATGCGGCTGGGCAGCCTGAAATCCCCCTGGATGAAACGCTGCAAGAAGCGCTCAATACCCTGCCCCGCGATGTTATTCAGAAAACGCATTGGCCCAATATCGACCTGATTGGCGCCCAGTTGAACCTGTATTGGGCCGAGTTTCAGATACCCGTTTGGCGCATGGGTTTGCGCAGTTGGCCGCTTTGGGATGGTTTGACCAACTTTCTGCAGGATGAAGGAGTGTTGAACGACTACGACATTGTTTTCCTCGATACGCCTCCTGCACTTGGGTACCTAACGATCAACGCGCTGGCTGCAGCTGATATTTTGCTTGTGCCGTTGGGGGCCTCGTTTCTTGAATTTGATTCAACGGGCCGGTTCTTTGACATGCTCTACACGACTTTTGCCAGCATCGAGGACGGTGAGAACGCGGCGCAAAGGGCGGCTGGTTTACCCGAGCTCAAGTTTGAATGGGACGTGGTCAGGGCCATAATCACTCGGTTTGATGCCAGCCAGCAAACCGATATGGCAAATGTGATTCAGGCCTATTTCGGGGACTTCATGAATGCATACCGTCAGGACTATACCGCTCTGGTTGGCCAGGCGGGTGAGCAGGTCAACGGTATCTACGAAGCGGATTACAGGGACTTCAATCGCGATACGTATGTACGAGGTCGGGAAACATTCGACCGGACCTATGCCGAATTCAAGCAGGTCTTGATCGGCTGCTGGTGGCGCGACGCTCAGATGGAAGGAAACGCAGATGGCTAAACGCAGAAGACTGACCGCTCCGGACACGTCAGAATTGGAACAGCTTGAGGCTGGTTTCGCGGCGAAACCGTCGATCAGCCCGTTTGAAACCAAGTCATCGACGCCTCCGATTGCACAGGTCGCGGCTGAGGCTGCAACGCTCAACGGCATGGCAGCGGTGACCGATCGCCTTGCTCTGGCGCAGGATCAAGGTGATGCAGCTCGATGGCGCGATGCGCAGGATGCCGGACTGGTGGCGGAAATGCTATCGCTGGATCAGATTGATGCCGATTTCATTCGTCGCGACCGGATGGTTGAAGATGAAGAAGCCATGGCAGAACTTTTGGAGTCCTTGCGCGTTCACGGGTTGCGCACACCAATTGAGGTCACGCGTGACGGCGAAGGTTACGGGTTGATTTCTGGCTTCCGACGATTGAATGCCTTCCGGCGCCTGGCCGAGACCGATCCGCGGTTTTCTGAAATCCCAGCCTTTGTCCGAGAGGCTGGTTCGGGGCAGGGCGCCTATGTCTCAATGGTCGAGGAAAACGAACTTAGGGCAAATCTCAGCCCTTATGAACGTGGACGCATTGCGGTTTTAGCCGCGGGACAGGGGGTATTTGCATCGACCGAAGCCGCTGTTGACGTTTTGTTTGCTGCTGCGTCCAAGGCAAAACGATCCAAGGTTCGTAGTTTTGCGGTGGTACACGAAGCACTTGGTGACTTGTTGCAGCACCCGGTCGCCCTGTCCGAAAAAGCAGGACTGAAACTAGCGGCCGCATTGCGGGAGGGGGCACAACCCCAATTGCGTCAGGCTTTGGCCGAGGTGGGCGAGCTGGACCAAAAATCGGAATGGGCGTTGCTGGAAGCCGCCCTAAAGACGTCACCTGCCCCTGTGAAAGACAAGGCGAGGGGAGGGCGTCCGCAACAGGTTCAGCGCCTGGCTCCGGTGGCGTTGACCGGAGGCAGCGACATTCTGGCCGAAGTGTCCGCAGGCGAATTACGCCTTCGTATTCGTGGAATGGATATCCCTGCCGAAGACGCGCAGAACATCGTTGAACGGTTGGCCGATTACCTGCGTGAGTTTCGCGGCAAAACATAAAGCGGGAAGGTGAGATAGGACCGCAAAATAGGACCTGCTATGTGGTGCGCAAAATGATATATTTTTGCGCACCAATTGGGTCGACCGTCTGACACCATAGGACGCTGGGATTCCACGTAATGTGCCAACGGTTATGAGGATCATGCCGTACCTGTATGAAACGGGAACTTGGTTTTCAGGACGTCAAACGGGACGGGTTCGGAATGGCTGACCGCCGTTCGATCAGCTGACCGTCAAGCCGTTCGGCACTGGGTCTTTCCTGATCCGAAATCCAGCGTGCGAGGGCAACGGCGGCTTTCTCGCCCATTTGAGACACCGGCAAATGCACTGTGGTGATGGCAGGCACTGCGACAGCAGAACTGGGCAGATCGTCGACCCCAACCAGAGAGATATCGTCGGGCACGTGGACATCCTCGGCCTGAAGACCGAACAAAACCCCCAAGGCAACGACATCTGACAGGCACAAAATGGCGTCCGGTTTTTGAGCCTGTCCGCAGATGTGTTTGGCACTTTCCGCGCCGCCGCGATGGCTGATCTCGGTCTCGTAGCAGGTTAGCTCTCCGGCCCAGGGCAGGTCGTGCAGCCCGGAAAGACGTGCGCGTGTTCGGTCATTATCGTGCACCGGACCGTGTACAACAGCTATGTGGCGATGCCCAAGGTCGGCAAGATGCTGCAGGGCAAGCTGAGCCACCGCCTCGTTGTCATACCCGATGGTCGGCAGAGGGTTTGTTGCGTCATAAAAGGATGTGATGATCGTCGGCAGCATCGTCCGATCGATCAAGTCGTGCAGTGCGTCGCTGTGGGTGGCACCTGTGATAATCAGACCTTCGGCTCCGATATCAACAAGGCTTTGCGCTTTCTCGGCTTCAATTTCGAGGTCCGAGTTCGTTGTCGCAACGACAAGGGACAATTGGTGTTCGGACAGCTCACGCTCTAGCGCGGCAAGGAACCGGGCAAAGATCGCATTGTCCAGCGTTGGCACCAAAGCTCCGACAAATCGGGTGCGGCCGGAATTGATCGCCCGAGCGGCGGCGCTGGGTACGAATTTCAACGCGTCAATGGCAGCCTGGACTTTCTCAAGCGTGTCTTTCTTCACCACGCCTGGTTCATTGAGAACACGAGACACCGTTGCGACCGATACACCCGCCGCTTTGGCCACGTCTCTGAGATTTGCGCGTTTTTTGGGTTCAGGGCTTCTTGGCTTCACCGTTTTCTGGGTCCGTTTCTGCGGTCGTATAAGAAAGTGTTGACATATGTAACTAGTTTCAGCAACCTCTGTAACTAGTTACATTTTGGCTATCTGGCTGCACCATGCACGGATCTTCAGTCTTACATACGTTCGCGAATACGGGGTTTAACGGCCTTGGTCGGCGGTTTCCGGGCTTTCCGAAAATCTCAGATGCGCGTACGCATATCCTGGCCCCGCGCGAGGCGGTGCAACTGAAAATGTCCGCTGGGGATTTGCTGTCGATAGAAGGGGTTGGCCCGGCGCAACCTCTGGATTTGACGGCATTTGACGAAGTTGGGCAACCAATGTTGGCAACCTTGGGGCTTACTGCAAACGGACAGATCGCAGCGGGCGACTTTGATAGTGCCCAATTTTCAGGATGGATTGCTGCACAGGGCGAGGGGGAACCGGTTCCCGGACACAGGTTGGATCAAGTGACCGATCCGGTGATTCTGCGCGCCGACACGTCCGTTACGGTTTGGGTGATCCGTCCCAATGAGCGTTCGGGGTTGATCGAAGGTGCAGGGGCCGGATGCGTTACGGTTCAACACAAATCATCCGCTGCGCAAGACCCGCACCTGCCACCTTTGCTGGGTGATACACGGGATGAATTCACCGTACCGCGGGGCAGGGCAGTTGCCTATGAACTGAAGGCAGGAGAATTTGTTCAGATCATCGACGTCGAAGGCCAGCAGTGTTCGGATTTCATGGCGCTGCGCGCTGATGGGTTGGATCGTGGTGACGAATGGATGATCGACTCCACCGCCACCCGCTCGATGGTGCGTCGTGCATTCCCGGGGCCCGGGTTGCTGGACAAATTTTTTGATCGCGAGATGCGTCCGCTGTTGAATGTCATACAGGATACCTGCGGGCGGCATGACACTTTCGGTCTGGCTTGCACCGCACGCGGGTATGAGGAGCGGGGGTTTCCCGGTCATCTGAATTGTTCCGACAACATGTCGAATGCCTTGGCCCCGTATGGCGTCGCACGGCGTGCGGCCTGGCCGGCCATCAATTTCTTTTGGAACACATGGATCGATCCGGCGACCCATCACATCCAGACCGAAGAATCCCATTCTCGTCCTGGGGACTATGTCGCGATGCGCGCGATCGAGGATCTGGTCTGTGTCTCGACCGCCTGCCCGGATGACATTGATCCGATTAATGGTTGGAATCCGACAGATGTGCATGTGCGCATCTATCGCCCCGAAACACCGATCCGCCGCGCGGTGGCCTATCGCGAAAAGGAAGATGCCCCGATGTCGATCAGTCAGGAATCCGCGTTTCACGACCGGCTCGCTCCGCTGACCCAGCATTTCGCGCCGGCGCGCGATCTGTGGGCGCCGGTCAGCTATCCCGCCCACGGCACGCTGGGAGAATATTGGGCCTGCCGTCAGGCGGTGACGGTTCAGGATATGAGCGGGCTGCGCAAATTCGACATTATCGGCCCGGATGCCGAGGCGTTGTTGCAGCTGGCGACCACGCGAAACGTGGCCAAGTTGCCGGTGTGGCGTGGGTCTTACACTTTGATGTGTGACGAAAGCGGGGCCGTCATTGATGACGGCACCTTGTTCCGCCTTGCGCCCGAGATTTTTCGCTGGTGCTGTGGCTCGGAAGAAAGCGGGCGCGTGTTGCAGACGCTGGCGGATGAACGCGGTTTGCAAGTGCGCGTGCATGCATTGCGCGGTGCGATGCCGAACCTGGCAATCCAGGGTCCGAAATCGCGCGACCTGTTGCGCAAGATCGCCTTTACGCAACCTCATGTGCCCGGGCTGGATCACCTGAAATGGTTTGGCGTCACCGTCGCCCGTCTGCGCGATCGCGAGGGCGCGCCGTTCATGCTGTCGCGCTCAGGCTATACCGGAGAACTGGGGTATGAGGTCTTCTGCTCCAAATCCGATGCAGTCGCAATCTGGGACGCGGTGATGGAAGCGGGTGAGGAATTCGGGATCACGCCAATGGGTTCGGCCGCGCTGGACGTTATCCGGATCGAGGCCGGTCTGGCCGCCGCCAACGCCGAATTCGAGCCGGGTGTCGATGCGTTCGAAGCGGGGTTGGGTTTTGCCGTCGACCTGACCAAATCCGACTTTACCGGCAAGGCTGCGCTGGAACGCAATGCGCGCGAACCGCGCCGGGTACTCAAGGGGCTGCTGATTGGCTGCGATGATGTACCCGCCCACGGTGCCCCTGTCTTTGCAGGTGAGCGGCAGGTGGGTGTGGTCACTTCGGCCACCCGCTCACCGATGTTGGAACACGCCATCGCGATGGCGCGGCTTTCGGTCGAACACGCGGAAAATGGCACCGAACTTGAGATCGGACAGCTTGATGGGCGGATGAAGCGCCTGTGTGCCACCGTCTCGGACATTCCATTCATAGATCCGCAACGCAAGCGGGCGCGCGCTTGATGGCGCATGCAACTCAACGCAACGGGAGAAGACATATGAGGAAACTAACATTCACGGCAACCTTGACCATGATCTTGGGCGCAACAACGGCAATGGCGCAGGAGAAGGTCATGGTGGGTGAACCCAGCTGGCCCGGAGCCAAAATCATGAGCCGGGTAATCGGTCAGGTCATCGAAACCCGTTTGGGCGGCGAAGTCGGATATGCTCCTGGTGCCAACGCGGTGATCTTTGCCGCCATGGATGGCGGGCGCGGCGATATCGACGTACACCCGGACGTCTGGTTGCCGAACCAGTCTTCGTTCACCGATGAGTACGTTGATCAGAAGGGTACTGTTGGACTGTCTTCGGGCAGCTACGAAGGCCGCGCCGGGATTTGCGTGCCGAACTACATGGTCGAAGATCACAACATCAAATCCATCTACGATCTGGCCACCCCAATGGCGCAGGAACTGTTCGATTCAGACGGTGACGGGCTGGGCGAGGTCTGGGTCGGCGCGTCCGGCTGGGCGTCGACCAACACGTTCAAGGTGCGGGTACGGGACTACGGCATCGAAACCTTCCTGACACCCACCACCGAAGACGAAACCGTGTTTTATTCGCGTCTGAAGGATCAGATCGACCAGCAGAAAGGGGCCGCGTTTTACTGCTATGCGCCGCATTATGTGCACGCCCTCTATGACGTAACCATTCTGGAAGAGCCCGAGCATGACGCGGCCACCTATAAGATGGTGCAGCCGGATCAGGATGCCGACTGGTACAACAAATCCCATGTCAGTACCGGCGAGCCGGTTAAAACCGTGACCGTGGCGCATTCCAAGTCTTTGGAACAGCGCAATCCGGCGGCTGCCTCTTTTCTGGCCAATATCGACATGGACGCAGCCCAGCTTAGCGGATTGACCTACGAGGTCGTGGTCAAGGGCCGCGAGATTGACGAGGTCGTGGCCGAATGGATCGCCGGGAATGGCGATACCGTCGATGGTTGGCTTGGTCTGAAAACAAACTAAAGCCGTCGCGCCCCCGGTGTTTCGGGGGCGCCCTGTAACACTCTCAACAGCGGTGGGGTCAGTATGACAGCGGATATCGCAATCGACGCAAAAGGCGTGTGGAAAGTATTCGGCGCGCGCTCGCAGGAGGCTTTGAAAGCCATCCACAGCGAAGGGCTGAGCAAGGCCGAAGTGCTGGACCGCTTCAACTGCGTTGTTGGCGTGGCCGATGCCAGTTTCGAAATTGAGCGTGGGGAGCTGTTCTGTGTCATGGGCCTGTCTGGTTCGGGCAAATCGACCCTCGTGCGCCATGTAAACCGACTGCTCGAGCCAACGGATGGTCATATCTATCTGGATGGCGATGACGTGATGGGCCTGAATGACGAAGGATTGCGCGATTTACGCAACCGGCGTGTTGCCATGGTGTTCCAAAACTTCGGCCTGATGCCGCACCGCACCGTGCGTGACAACGTGGCGATGCCGTTGGAAATACGTGGCACCGGCAAAGCCCGCCGCTGGGAAGAGGCGGACCGGGTGTTGGAGCTGGTCGAACTGAACGGATGGGAAGACAAATACGCCCATGAGCTTTCGGGTGGCATGCAGCAGCGCGTGGGCCTTGCCCGCGCCATTGCAGCCGATCCGGAAATCCTGTTGATGGATGAGCCATTCTCGGCCCTCGATCCGCTGATCCGCAAACAGTTGCAAGATCAGTTCATGGACCTCAGCCACAAGCTGAATAAAACGACGATGTTTATCACCCACGATCTGGACGAGGCCATTCGCATCGGCCACCGCATCGCGATTATGAAAGACGGGCGTATCGTGCAGATTGGTACGCCGGAAGAGATCATCCTCAACCCCGCCGACGACTATGTTGCCGATTTCGTTGCCGGTATATCTAAGCTCAACATGATCTTCGCCCATTCGGTGATGAAACCGGTGGACGAATTCGAGGCCCATCATGGCGAGGTGCCGGAGGATGCAAAGGAAGCGCATCCCGAGATGGATTTGTCCGATCTGATGAACCTTTGCGTCGACGGCCACGGTGTCGTCGCGGTCACGCAGGATGGCAACACGGTCGGGGTGATTAACCGCGCGGGTCTGATCCGCGCCATTCAGGACAGCCAGGCATAAGGGGACCGATATGAAACATGTTGATGTGCAACAGATCCAACCGGAAACCGCTGATCGGCTGAACGGGCTGATCGCCGATTTCGTGGGGCAGGGGCAGGAATACTACCAAAAAACCTTTGCTTATATGATGCAGGCGCCCGGTTATCGGTTCACGCTGAACAAGGCCGCAGCGATCCTGGGGCCGATCTGGTTTGGCGCGCGTGGGTTGTGGTCGTGGTTTCTGGGCTTTCTGGTGCTGGAAACACTGGCCTATATCCAGATCGGGCTGGGGCTGTTCGGTGACCTTGGTCGCGAGTTCCGTGAACGCGCAGCCCAGATCGAACAGACGCTGGAACTACGCCGCCAACAGATTGCCGCTGCCGAACAATCCGGCTCCGCCACGTTGGAGTCGTTGAAACGTGCGGCGGAATCGCTTGAGGGCGCGTTGGTCGGGGCCCAAGAGGCCGCGCGCAGTGCGGATTCCACCGGTGTCGCTTATCTGATGGTTGGAATTGTGCTGTTGCTGGCGGTCAAGTTTCTGGCAGCGTCGCTGGCCAACTGGACGCTTGAGGGTCAGTTTGCGCGCTGGCGCTCGGACACAAGTGTCGCAAATGGCTGGTCGACCCCCCGGATGGTTGTGGCCGCGGCATTGACGGGCATTGTCGTTGTGCTGTCGATGATCAAATTTGCGCAGCCTGACGCTTTGGCGGTGCTGAAAACCTTCCCGACCAATCGCGACTGGCGGCTGAATGTGGGCGACGGGGTGCAGGCGGTTTTTGAATGGACCAAGACCGCAGGGCGCGGCTTCTTTGACGGCCTGACCTATGGCATGCGCACCTTGCTGGACTGGATTGAGGTGGTGCTTGTTGATACGCCCTGGCCGGTGGTGGCTCTGGTGATCATCATGCTGGCTTATCTGTCCGCTGGTGCGCGCGTGGCAATCTTTACCGGGGCGGCGCTGGCCTATCTTGGGCTTTTGGATTTCTGGGAAAAGGCGATGACCACGATTGCCTTGCTGGGTGCAGCGGCGTTGATTTCGATCACGCTGGGCATCCCGCTGGGTATTTATTGCGCCCGCCGCCCACGTGCCTTTGCCATCGTGCGGCCCATTCTGGATTTCATGCAGTCGATGCCATCCTTTGTATACCTGATTCCCGTGGTGGCTTTCATCGGGTCAGGCAAACCAGCAGGCGTCGTGGCCACGATGATTTTCGGTAGTCCCCCGGTGATCCGCTTCACCGTTCTAGGTTTGCAGCAGGTGCCGGAAACGGTGCGCGAGGCTGCGCTCGCCTTTGGGGCCACGCCGCGTTACCTGCTGTGGCGAGTGGATCTGCCGCTAGCGCATAAGACCATCATGGCAGGCGTCAACCAGACCATCCTGATGTCGCTGGCCATGGTCGTTGTTGCCTCGCTGATCGGTGCTAAGGGTCTGGGGGAAGACGTTCTGGAAGCGTTGCAGTACGCGGCGGCAGGTCAGGGTATTCTGGCCGGTCTGGCGATCCTGTTCTGTGCGCTGATCCTGGATCGGATTGTGGCCGGTAAGAAGTAGAGATCTACCGCGATCAAAAGCTGTCTGGCCGGGGGCTCTCCCTGGCCAAGGCATCCTGGTTACGACCAGCGTTCGATCAGGCGAATGGCCCAGACCAGCACGATGCCATAGATCACATGCCCGACTAGCGCGACCCATGTGATACCAGTGAAATTTAAGAAGAACGGCAAACCGGCGATGGTCGTGATACCGCCAATGGCAAATACCCAAAGCCCAAAACCGTAGACTGCTGATCCCACAAATATGTGGCGGCCTTTGAACAGCGTCGCCCAAACCGGGTTGAAGACGTAGAGCCAGCCAATCGGATAACCGATCAGGCCAACCAGATAGAAGTGAACGAAATACCCGGCGAAATCGCCATTGGGCAGGCCCAGTGTTCCGAGCAAGCTGCGCGCAAGCCCGTGCGGAGACAAATTGGCAAACCCCAATGACGGGCTGATCAGCTGCCCCCACAGGTCAAACGCATTGGACGCGAAGAAACCTGAAATGAACATCATACCCAAAAGCGGGATGTTGAATCGTGGGAACAGACCCGTCGAAGAATGCGCAGTTTCTGACATCGCCATGGGATGACCTTTCATGCCGGTTGCGTTGCTTTGTGCCTTTAAAATTGTGAAACGGCGGCTGAATTCAACGAATTGAAAGAGCTTTCACGCACAGGTGACAAAGCGAAGAATATTGAAACAAACCTGTGGGGATGGCCAGCTATCTGCGGCGTGCGGCTCGCCTCAGCAGCGGGATTTCAAAACGTCCACGACCGCATCAAAGGCCTGTACATCTTGTTCGGCGCGGGCGGTTAAAAGCGCCCCTTCCAACACGGCCAAGGTGGCGCGGGCCTCGGCCGCTGGATTTGTCACGCCTGTGATTGACTTGTCTTGCAGGCCCAGTTGAAAGATCGCTTCGATCTGCTTGATCACCATGGCGCGGAAGGCTTTGATCTTTTCAATCACTTCGTCTGACAGGCTTTCAAGGCTGCTGATCAGCGAAACGCACAGGCACAGGGTTTTGCCATCGTTGAGTGCATTTCGGTACAGCCCGATCAAGGCCAGCAATCGTTGCGACGCGGTGTCATGGGCGGCCTCGGCTTTGCGGCATTCGGCCTCAAAGGTCGAGTGGTAGCGATCCATCAAAGCAGCCGACAGGGCGGCCTTGGTGGGAAAGTGATAATGGATCGAAGCCTTGCGAATACCCACCGCATCAGCCAGATCGGCATAGCTGAACCCATCGAACCCGCGCGCTCGGGCGGCATGTTCGGCAACATCCAGCAAGGCGGTTTTGGTATCGGTCGCCATCTGTGTTCAATCCCTTTCCGAGCTATTCAAAGGCAGCGGTGATCCCCCTGCCTTTGACACCCTCAAAGCAGTACCGGCCCGGCCCCTAAAATGCCAGAGGGATCGCGTTTCACGTGCTAGACCGCCGGAGCCTTGGCAAAGGGCAAATGCCCGGTTTTCATCCAGACTTTTGCGCCATGGGAACCCGCGGTGGCTGAAAGGGCCTGGCCTTCGGGCAGGCGCAACCAGCCATCTTTGGTCAGGTCATCACCGCCGGTGGTGATGGACCCGTCAATGACCAAAAGTTCGATGCCGCCAGCGGCGTCAGAGTTGAGAACCGCGCCCGGATCAAGGTGGCTGTAGGTGACGATCTCACGGTCATCCTTGTGCAGCGTGGCGGTTGACACGCCATTTACCGGGGCGGCCAGTTCATCCGCCATGGTCTTGCGGAACTGGGTGCGGTCGTCCAGATCGAACTGCCATAGCTTGACGAAGATGGTGCAACCGGGTTCCGATCCGGGCGTATGCTCCGAGGTTGGCGGATTGCGCACATAGGTTCCTGCGGGGAAGTCACCGTGTTCGTCCTGAAATACACCATCGAGTACGATGAACTCTTCACCGCCAGTGTGAGTATGAGCCGAAAACTTGCTGCCCGGCGCGTACCGCACGATGGTGGTGGCTCGGGCAACTTCGCCGCCGATCCGGTCCAGCATGCGCCGGTCCACACCCTTCATGGGCGAGGCCTGCCACTCAAGCTGATCAGAGTGAACGACGACGCGGGATGAGAAATCCGAGTTGAGTTCCATTGATAGTATTCCTTTCGACTTCAGTGGCAGAGGCTGGTTCAGGCCGCGATGGACGGGCGCGCCGCCATTTTTGCACGCCATGCCTTTAGATGGGTCAGGTTTTCCGGGATGTCGACCTTGGCGAAGTCGGCAAAAGCCAATCCGGCGAAGGCCGTGATGTCTGCCACCGAGAAAGTGTCGCCAGCAAGATATTCATTCTCGGCCAGAACTGAATCCAGATAAGCCATGGTTTGCCCGGCCACCTCTTTCTGTTTCAAGCCCCATTCAGCACATTGATAGGTTTCAAGATCCGGTCCAAGGCCGGGGGTCGCGTGATGGAAATATGTGCCGACCGCGTTCAGCAGACCGTTTTCCGCCCGCAGGTTCATCATCGAGATTTGCGCGCGTTCCTTGGCTGTTTCCCCAGTCAGCGATGGGCCGTCGAATGTCGCATCAATGTATTCGGTGATCGCGTTGCACTGCGCGATATGTGTGCCATCGGGCAGCTCCAGGCAGGGGACTGCGGCGTCAGGGTTTTTAGCTTTGAATTCAGGGGTGCGGTGCTCACCGCCCATCACGTCCACCGGAATGAACTCAACTTTGTCAGATGCGCCCTTTTCAGCCAAGGCGATGCGGACGCGGGTTGGGTTTGGAAACCCTTCGATATCATGGATTTTCATAGGTGCGATTCCTTTGGAAGTATTATCAATGAGAAACTACCTATCAGAAGGTAGGTAATTTTGCAACCATGATTCAGCCCCCACATCTTGCGGTTAGAAATATTCGAAGGCGTTGGGGCTCTAAGCCCCGCGTAACTGTTTCACCAGAAAGTCGATTAACGCTCGAATCCGAGCGGTCAGGTGGCGGTTTTGCGGATAGGCTGCGTAGAGTCCCAGCGATATTGCCTCTTGTGCTTCAAACAGCAATTGCAGACGACCCGTGTCCAAAAAGGGCTGTGCCGTGTACAAGGGAATCCGGCCAATCCCCAGCCCGTCCGCTGCCATATGCGCCACAGCGCGCGGGGAATTTGCGCGAAAGTTTCCGGATACAGAAACCACGTATTCGCCGTCCGATCCCTTGAAAGCCCAATTGTCGATCATATTGCCGGTGGTCTGTAGTAGACAGTTGTGGGTGGATAAGGCGGCGGGCTCTTGCGGCGTCCCATGTTGCGCCAGATATTCGGGCGACACACAGCAGACAATACGCATGTCCGTCAGCTTGCGCGCCACAAGGTTGGAATCCTTCAGTGCGCCAAAGCGAATGGCAAGGTCATACCCTTCTTCGACCATCGAGACGTGATGGTCAGACAGGTGCAATTCGATCGTGACTTTCGGATGTTCGGTTTGGAACGGTTTCAGCAGATGTATCAGTTCGGCCGAGCCAAACCCGGTTGGCGCGGTGATCCGTATACGCCCCGCCAATTCGGTCTGGCGTTTCTGGACCAGCCCTTCCAATTCATCAAACTGGTCCAGCAGTGAAACGCAACGCTCGTAATAGGACCGTCCGGTATCGGTCAGGGTGACGCTGCGGGTGGTGCGGTTGAACAATTGCGCGTTCAGGCGGTCCTCAAGCTGACCGACATATTTGCTGGCCAGCTTGGTGCTGATGCCGATCTGTTTTGCGCCTTCGGTAAACGAAGAATGTGCCGCCACCGCCGCAAAGGTGCGCATGCCTTGGATCGTGTCCATTATCCACACTGCGTTCATAGTAATTCTATAAATGCGTATATTATCGCCCCTGACAAAGCAATCTAAGTTTGACGCGTAGATGCTGACCCTCAGCCGAACCCCTTCAAACAGAGAAAGAGCTTTCAAATGTCCAACGCAATCCGAATTCACAGTTTCCCCTTGTCCGGCCATGCCCATCGTGCCGTCCTGTTTGCCAGCATTGCCGGTATCAATCACGACGTCATCGATGTTGACTTGGCTGGTGGTGAGCATAAGCGCGAGCCGTTTTTGGCGATGAACCCCGCGGGGCAGGTACCGGTGCTTGAAGATGGTGATGTGGTCATCACCGATAGCAACGCCATTCTGGTCTATCTGGCGCGCAAATATGCACCGTCCTATCTGCCTGCGGACCCAGTGCATGAGGCCGAAGTGCAGAAGTTTCTGACCCTCGCAGCTGGTGAGATCGCCTTTGGCCCTGCCGCTGCGCGTTTGATCAATGTTTTCAATGCGCCCTTGAACAAGGACTTTACCCACGCCACCGCGGCAAAGGTTCTTGCCAAGCTGGATGCGCATCTTGAAGGCCGCGAGTGGCTGGTTGGGGATGCCCCAACAATCGCGGATGTCGCCATCTACAGCTACACCGCGCATGCGCCTGAAGGTGACGTTTCGCTTGAACCTTACGCAAACGTGCGCCGCCTTCTGGCCAATGTCGAGGCGCTGGACGGCTTTGTCCCGATGCCTCGCACCGCGGTTGGTCTGAACGCGGCCTGATCCACCCCTTGGCCAGCTGCGCATTTGTGGCTGGTCAACCCGCCCCTGACATATGAGGTCTGCCATGAACGCCCCGACCGCATCAGATACATCGCCTTTCCACGCAGGTGAACGGGATATGCAATCCCGCATCGGCAAACGGGAAAAGATGGAGGCAGTTGGCCGGAACTACATCCGCCCCTACATGCCCGATCAGCATCGAGAGTTCTTTGGCAAGCTGCCTTTTCTTGTAGTGGGCAGCGTCGATCCTGATGGTTGGCCCTGGGCGTCGATGATCTCGGGTCGGCCGGGGTTTATCCATTCACCGCATGACCGTCGGCTTGATGTTGACGTCCAGCCTCTGCCAGACGACCCGGTGCGAACGGCGCTGAAGCCCGGCGCGCCCATCGGTGTCGTCGGGGTCGAACTTTCCACGCGGCGCCGCAACCGTATGAATGCCACCGTTGGGCGGGTCGAAAATGGCGGTTTCTCTCTGGATGTGGTGCAGTCATTCGGAAATTGTCCGCAGTACATTCAGACCCATGATGTTACGTTTGTCCGAGAGCCGGACGCCAACATTGCCCGCTCTGTCGATCGAATTCTTGAGCTGGACCCAAGAGCCCGGGACATGATCGCGACGGCCAATTCGTTTTATGTCGCCAGCCACGCCAACACCCCCGACCATACGGGCGTTGACGTTTCACATCGGGGCGGGCGGTCGGGGTTTGTGCGGGTTGAGGGCAACAGCCTGCTGGTTCCTGATTTTGCAGGCAATAATTTCTTCAACACGCTGGGCAACTTCCTCGTAAATCCGACGGCGGGCCTAGTATTTCCGGATTATCAGACCGGCGATGTGCTGATGCTGACTGGGACGGTTGAGGTGCTGTCAGAAGACCATCCCGATATCGCGGGCTTCCATGGTGCAAGCCGGGGTTGGTGGTTTCATCTGGATCACGGCCTACGCCTTCATGACGCGCTGCCGTTCCGAGCTGAATTTCTGGAGTTTTCGCCCAACAGTCTGATGGCGGATGACTGGCAAACAGCCGAGGCCAGGCGAGAGGCCGAAGCACTGCGCCGTCAGTGGCGAACCCTGCGGGTGGCTGCTGTTCAGGATGAAAGCGACGTGATCCGGTCATTCATCTTCGAGGCCACGGATGACCTGCCTCTGTTGCCGTTTGAAGCAGGTCAGTTTCTGACACTTCGCACTAGCCCCGATGGCACGGCGCCGGCAACGCGGACCTACACGGTATCCTCAGCGCCCGGCGATGCCGGGTATCGGATTTCCGTCAAGCGCGAACCGGGTGGTGTGATGTCAAACCATTTGCACGAAACACTGTCGGTCGGTGATCTGGTCGAGGTCAAAGCCCCGAAAGGTCAGTTTTTTCTGGATGCGGCTGAAACCCGGCCTGCTGTGCTGTTTGCGGGCGGGGTCGGTATCACGCCGATGATGTCGATGACCCGCCACGTGATGCACGAAGGCGCGCGAACCCGCCACACGCGCAACCTGACCATTTTTCACGCCGCGCAAACCGTGGGACAGCGGGCTTTTCACAGTGACCTACAACAGGCTGCGGCCGAGGGCGGCGGAAAGATCCGTTATGTCTCGGTTGTCTCACAACCCGAAGAAGGCACCCGCGTGGGGGCGGATTTTGACGCCGAAGGCTACATCACGCCCGAACTGATCCAAGATACGCTGCCTCTGGATGACTACGACTTCTTTCTTTGTGGCCCGGCCCCTTTCATGCAAGCGATCTATGACATGCTGCGCGGTCTTGGCGTGCGGGATGACCGTATTTATGCCGAAGCCTTTGGCCCTGCCGCATTGGCGCGGCGCGTCGACGAGAACGCCGTCGCGTTCCAGCCCGAGCCTGAGGCTGAGGCGGCCAGTGTAGAATTCAAAGCCAGCAATCAAAAGGTGCAATGGGCGCAAGGCGACCCGACCTTACTGGAGGTGGCCGAGGCGCAGGGATTGACACCAACCTTTTCCTGCCGTTCAGGATCATGCGGCAGCTGTCTAACCCGCAAGATTGCCGGTCAAGTTGCCTATCGCACCGAACCATCAGCTGAACATTCAGAAGACGAGGTGCTGATCTGTTGCGCCGTACCCGCCAAGGGGTCGGATACGGTTGTGCTGGATCTCTGAGGTGAAAGGTTTTCGGGACATTGTCCTAAGCGCCGGGTAAACAGGTCTGATGAAACGCGCGACCATGTAAGGAAACCCAATGACTGATGCCAAACTTAGAACCACATCGGGCAATGGCCGGATCTTTGACAGTGTACTCGACACGATCGGAAACACCCCCACGATCCGCATCAACAATCTGGGACCCGAAGCCGTCAACCTGTTCGTTAAATTCGAGGCGTTCAACCCCGCCGGATCGGTCAAGGATCGTCTTGCCGTCAATATCATCGAAGCCGCAGAACGCAGCGGTGCCCTGAAACCTGGCCAGACGGTTGTCGAGGCCACCAGTGGTAATACGGGCATCGGTCTTGCGATGGTCTGCGCGCAAAAGGGTTATCCGCTGGTTGTGACTATGGCCGAAAGCTTCTCGACTGAACGTCGTCGCTTGATGCGAATGCTGGGTGCAAAGGTTGTTCTGACGCCAAAGGCGGAAAAAGGCTTTGGCATGTACCGCAAGGCAGTCGAACTGGCCGAGGAACACGGCTGGTTTCTGGCGCGTCAGTTCGAAACTCAGGCCAATGCTGAGATCCACGCCGCAACAACCGCGCGGGAAATACTGGGTGACTTCAATGGCGACAGGTTGGACTATTTCGTGACAGGCTATGGCACCGGTGGCACGGTTACTGGGGTGTCGCGGGTTTTGCGCGCTGAAAGTCCTGAGACCAAAATCATCCTGACCGAACCGGCCAACGCGCAGTTGGTGAGCAGCGGCATCGCGACCGAACGTGGCAAGGATAGCGATCCAGTTTCAAGCCACCCCGCGTTCGAACCGCATGTCATTCAGGGCTGGACGCCAGACTTTATTCCCGCAGTTTTGCAGGAATCCATCGACAACCGCTATTTTGATGAGCTGATCCCGGTGGCCGGTCCGACAGGGGTTGAATGGGGGCAGAAGTTGGCCAGCCAAGAGGGTATCCTGACCGGCATATCCGGCGGCGCGACCTTTGCCGTCGCAATGCAGATTGCTGAACAGGCCGAGCCCGGCGCGTCGGTCCTGTGCATGCTGCCTGACACGGGTGAGCGGTATCTGAGTACACCCCTGTTCGACGGGTTCCCGGTTGAGATGACAGAAGAAGAGACTGCGATCTCACGCTCGACACCCGGATATCACACCGGCTGACGATCAAGCGATTCTTGCCTAATGCCACCTGTAACTGCAATGATATCGGCAAGTTACGGGGGAGCGCAGATGCGAAAACGTCTATTGCTGCTGAAAATCGCAATCGCGATGACTGTGGTCAGCATTGGTATTTTTACCCTGGATGCCCGGGCCCAGGGAACGACCAGCCCCGCTGCGCAGGGTCAAAGCTTGGCTGATGTGAAATCGATCATGGACCGTCGCTGTGTCGTCTGCCACAGCTGCTATGACGCACCCTGTCAGTTGAAACTCACCTCGCCCGCAGGCGTTCAGCGCGGGGCAAGCAAACAGGCCGTTTATCATACCGAGCGTTTGACCGATGCCCAGCCCACGCGGTTGGGGATTGATGCGCAAACGGTCCCCGAATGGCGGGCGCTGGGATTTCACACGGTAACCCGTGATCCCAATGATGCCGAAAATTCGGGTCTGGTGGAACGGTATCTTGAGCTGGGGCGACAGAATCCGATGCCGATTAACGCGCCACTTCCGAGCGAGCTTGGTTTGGCGCTTGATCGCCCTCTGGTTTGTCCGACATCCGGAGAATTTGATCAGTTCAGCCGCGATCATGCGCTTGCGGGCATGCCCTATGGCACAGCGCCACTGGCGGATGCCGAATTTCAGGCCCTCATGACCTGGGCGCGCAGCGGCGCAGCGCTGCCACCTGTTGCAACCGAAATTCCCTCAGAGATTCAGGACCAGATCACGCAGTGGGAGGCATTCCTGAACTCAAACGACATGCGCAGCCAGTTGATGAGCCGGTATCTGTACGAACACCTGTTTCTGGCCCGCCTCCATTTTCAGGGCGACGATGCGCGGCGGTTCTTCCAACTTGTCCGCTCGACCACCGCGCCGGGTGACACCATAGACATTATTGCCACGCGGCGGCCATTCGATGATCCGGGGGAGGGTGCGTTTTACTATCGTTTGCAGCAGGTCACCGAAACGATCGTACACAAGGAACATCTGGTCTATTCGATGGGACCAGATCGCATGGCGCGCTATCAACAATTGTTTCTGGATCCCGATTGGACACTCACTGAGCTACCCCCCTATGGCGATGCCGAGGGCGGCAATCCATTCAGCACCTATATGCAGATGCCCGCCAAAAGCCGCTATCAGTTCCTGTTGGATGATGCGCTGTTTTTTGTCCGCAGCTTCATACGCGGCCCTGTCTGTCACGGAGCGACCGCAGTTGATGTGATCGAAGACCGGTTCTGGGTCAGCTTCCTTGACCCGGAAGCGGATTTGTCTGTTACCGACCCCAGCTTTCTGCAAGACGGGGCCATCTATCTGGAGTTGCCCGTGTCAGAGGCCGACGCCAGTGCATTGGGCGCGTTGCCGGGGTTTTCGCACAAGAACCAGGTTCGGTATCTCGAGTTTCGGGATGCACGGTACAAGAAGGCCCCGATATACGAAACCGGGTTTGACTATGGCTCGATCTGGGACGGCGACGGCTCGAACCCCAACGCTCTGATCACCGTGTTCCGTCACTTCGACAACGCCTCGGCCATGACCGGATTTCACGGCGGCATTCCCGAAACCGCGTGGGTTCTGGATTTCCCGGTGTTCGAACGTATCTACTATGACCTGGTCGCGGGCTATGATGTTTTCGGCCGGGTCGAGCATCAGCTGACCACGCGGCTTTATATGAACGAGCTGCGGATGGAGAGTGAGGATACGTTTCTGTTTTTCATGCCACGGGATGTCAGGTCGCAGATGCATCAAGGCTGGTATCAGGGCGTGTTGGCCGAATGGCTTACCTATTGGCACCGTCGCCACGTTGATGGACATTTCCCCACCGGCATCACCTTTGCAACCACCACTCCTAAGCAAGAGTTCCTCTTGACCTTGCTGGAACGTGGCAACGGCCTGTGGCCCACCACCGACCCGATCAACCGATGTGTGGACGGTGATTGCCCCTCGGATCAGTCAGGCATTTTGCTGCGCGATCTGGCGGATCAGACCGGAGATTGGGTGAAGTATCTGCCCGACCTGTCCGTTCTTGTGGTCGAGCAAGATGGCGGCGCGGCAGAGCTGTTCACCCTGGCCCATGACAAGGCGCATTCCAACGTCGCCTTTCTGTTTGAAGAAAAGGCGCGCCGACTCCCGGCCGAGGACAAGGTGACAATTCTTCCGGGCCTGATCGGCAGTTATCCAAATTTTTATTTCCATGTCCGGCCGGACCAGTTGGCTCCTTTCATCACTGGATTGAAATCCGTCAGATCGCAAAGCGATTACATGGCCTTGGTGGCAGAATACGGCGTGCGCCGGACAAGCCCCGAATTCTGGGCGCTCAGCGATCGGATTTACAAGATATTCCTGGATCAGAAGCCAATTCAGGCAGGGGTGTTTGACCTGAACAGGTACAAAGACCCCAAGGCAGGGGATGATCCGACCTAAACTTGTCGGGTTGCGATCCGACCCCTAGATTTAAGACATGTGGTCTTTTGCAGATATCCGGCCGGCCTATACCCGGGCCGAACGTATCAGCGATGGGGTTGTACACGTATTGGGCGTGGCCGCGGCCCTTGTTGCCGTGCCGGTTCTGATCACAATCACCGCCCAGCACCGGTCCGAGCCCGAGGCGGTACTGGGAGTTTCGATCTATGGCGTGACACTGGTGTTGATGCTGACGTTTTCCGCCCTCTACAACATGGTCGACAATGACAGATGGTCCGATCTACTGCGTCGGCTGGATCATTCGGGTATCTACGTCAAGATCGCCGGCACCTACACGCCGTTCGTTTTGCTTTCGGGCGGGCAGGCATGGGGGCTTTTGATTGGCTTATGGTCGTCGGCGACGCTGGGATCAACATTGAAGCTGATCGATCCAAACCGGTTTCGGTGGTTTGGTCTGGGCCTGTATCTGATGATGGGATGGGCCATCATTTGGGCCGGACAATCCATGCTGACCGAGCTGTCGCCGATAATAGTGTGGCTGATGATGGCGGGCGGTGTCGTTTATACCGTCGGTGTTGCATTCTATCTTTCGGAACACCTGCCGTTTCACAACACCATCTGGCACGTGTTTGTCCTGACCGGCAGCGCGCTGTTTTTCATCGCGATTTCGGTTCGAATTCTGTTGGAACCACACCCGTTTTCCTGACGGTGGCGCCGGTTAACGGGGCTCAAACCTGATCGGTACAGAAAAGCGAAAGCTGTCGCCCTGTAACCCCTTGGGTGCTTTCGGTACGCGCTTTGTACGGGCCACAGCGCTAAGCGCGGCCTGATCCAGTGCCGAATTGCCCGAGGATTTCAGCAGTTTATGCGACAACAGACGCCCATCGCGCGAAACGGTCAGGGTGATCGTGGCGCTGCCACCATCCGTGCGGCGCAACGATTGCTTGTTGCGCTCGATGCGGGCGCGAACTTTTGCACCCCAAAACACCTTGAGCTTTGCTTGCTTTCCAGAGGACCCAGCGTTCACTTCCGCCGATCCCGCCCCGGCCTGCGATCCGTCACCTGAACCTGCGGCAACCTGTTTGTTGACACCTGCGGCGGTTACCTTGGCTTTTCGACCGTCCTGCGCGGGCGTCTTGTCTGGCTGTTGAGATTCACGCTCGGCCCTTTCCGTCGGCGCGACAACTGGTGGCGGCAGTGCCGTGTCCACCTGCGGCAGCTTCTCCGGTTCTGGCGGGGCAAGTGCGATTGTCATTTGAGCCATTGGGGCCTGATCGATTTTTAAGATTGGGCCGGCGGGGACGGCCGGGGTTTGCGGCACTTGCACGGTCGGCGTCTGCCGGGTGGGCGTGATGGGCGCAGCCTCCCACGTTTTGACCATCTCGGCCACCGAGGGGGCGGCAGCTTTTATCGTTGCCAGATCCGCACCACCAACACCGCCCGCAACAACACCAGACTTTGGCTGGCTGGCAAAGGCGGCGAGATGCAAGGCGGCGGCCAGAGCAACAAAAACAAAGGCTTCAACCCAGCGTTTCATTTTCGGGCCACCACAAGCTCGACCCGGTTCAGCCCCGCATGTGCAAGACCACGCAGCAGCCCCGACATCACTTTGGCCTCAAGCAGCGCATCGGCGCGAACCTGGACGACGCTGTTGGTTTCGCTAATCGTTGCCAAGGCGACCAGCGCCGCGTTTCCTTCCTCCCCTTCGAAGGACATACGGCCAGTTTTGTCGACATAAAGCACCCGCTTAACCTTGGGGTCGGTGTCGGATGTCGATTTTGGCGGGGTAACTTCGAACGGCTCGGGTTTGATCAGGTTCGCCGTCATCAGGAAAAAGATCAGCAGTAGAAACACGACATTGATCATCGGCAGGATGGATGCAGGGCGCGGTTTGCCGGATGGGTCCGAGAAATTCATCGCGCTATTCCACCAAAACGACCGAAATAAACCCGGCGTCACGCAGGATCTCGGTGACGGTCACGATCCGTTGCAATGTCGCGCCATTCCTGCCGCGCAAGATCACCAAATCCGTGGGGGCCTGCATCAGTGGTGCAAGATCGCGAGCTATATCCGCGCTTGCGATGCCGTTCAGCAACTCTTGGTTGGGCAGGACGTCAATCAGGCGCGGCGGTCCGCTATATTCCTGGCCCGCAGAGGCCAGCGGCAGCGGCAAGATGGACTCGATGCCGAAGCGGGACGCCAACATGAAGAACACCAAAAGCAGGAACACCACGTCGATCATCGGCGTGAGGTTGGGCTTGCGTCTGGGTTTTGCAATTGGGGCGAATTGCATCAGATCACTCGGCAGCCAGCTTCAGATTGCCCGGCTTGCCTGATACGAAAATACGGGTTGCGCCGTCTTCCAAATCGCGGCGGATGCGGTCGATTACGGCCTCGAACCACGTCAGCGCGGCCGAGGCTGGGATGGCCACGGCCATACCTGCCGCGGTGGTCAGAAGCGCCTCCCAGATGCCGCCAGCCAATAGGGAGGGATCGGCGCGGTTGCCTGACTGTTGCAGCGCCTGAAACGCTGCAATCATGCCCAGAACTGTGCCTAACAGACCCAACAGAGGTGCGATCGTTGCGATTAGCTCCAGCGCTCGAAGGCCGGTACCGGCATCGGCAATCTCGCGTTTGGCCACGCGCGAAACCTCTTCGCGGGCGCGGTCTTCGGGTAGGGTGCGAATGGACCGGATGGCATGGCTCATCACCTTGGATCGAATTCCCCGGCGGCCATGGAGTGTCGTAGCAGCGGCATCGGGCTCCCCAGTCTCGAACAAATCCACGGCCTGACCGGCCTTGCCTCTCGACCATGCCCCGATCAGGGCCAGCCGCCAAATCTTCCACAGGATCAGGGCAACGGTGACCACAGACAGTGCCGCGATGGCCCAGATCGATGGTCCGCCTTTGCGCAGAAACTCGGCCGCCTGGACCGAGGCATCCTGTGCGGTTTCCACACCTGTGCTGTGTCCAGGCACGGGCTCGTTGGGTTCAGCCGAAACTGGTTGCGCTGGTCCAATCTGGTCGCCTGACACCAGAACCTCTGGCACTGGGGGTGTCAGGGTGTCTTGCGCGGCGAGGGCAACCGGTACCATCGCAAGGGCCATAAACAGGATCAATCGGGATATCATAAGGTTCTCCTGTGTGCAGGGCCAACCGGGTTACCCCGTGGCCCCGCTGTTCTCCGGGTCAGAAGGTTGCAGTGACGAATAGGTTGATATTGCGTCCTGCAGCCGGGATCTGGTCATTGGCCCGGTAGGACCTGTCGAGGATGTTGTTAAGCTCGAGCGTCAGCAATGCGTTTTCGGTCAAATCCACGCTGCCGCGGAAGTTCAGCGTGGTCCAGCCCGAGGTCGGGTTGGTGCCGGTGGCTGTCCCGCTGTCGACGATATTGCCGTTTTCGTCGCGCAACTCGGCCGCGCTTTCGCCCCGCAGGAACATATCCCAGGTGCCCGTCAAGCTGGCTGTTTGCCAGTCTGAGCGCACACCAAGCGTCCCTGTCCATTCCGGGGTCCCACTGTCTTTGGTGCTGAACCCGTTAGAATAGGTGAACTCTCGGGTCACATTCGACACGATGACATAGGGGCGCACACCGCCCCAGCCGGGGTCAACCTCGGCCGCGATTTCAATGCCCCAGCTGTCTGCGCTTTCGACATTGTCATAAATCAGCTCGACCGGATTGACCGGATCGGCCACGGTGGTGATGTAGTCCTTGGCTTCGGTATAGAAAATGGCCGTATCCAGCACGAAGTTCCCGCGATCCACACGCGCACCGATTTCATAGTTGGTCGCGGTTTCGGGTTTCAGGTTCGGATTGCCATTGATGACCTGGCCGCCAGCCGACGTGGACAGGTACAGCTCGGACAGGGACGGGAATGTATAACCTTGCGAGATGTTGGCCCGCAGGATGGCGTCATCTGACAGATTGTAGACGGCACCAATCGAGCCCAGCCAGCGGTCATCGCTGTTGCTGGCATCCGGCAGCGGAAACCCGTTGACCGTGCGTTCGTTCAGATCGCTTTCGACGCTATAGTATCGCGCGCCGACCGTGGCGACGAAATCGCCAAAGGTTGCTTCGTGCTGTCCAAAAATACTGGCTGTTCGGATTTCCGCATCCGTGAAAGAGGGCACGCTGATTTGGCTGGGCGGTCCAAAGGGCGGAATGACCGTGATATCAGAGGTCTTGGTGGTCTCTAACCGGTCATCGTCATATTCAAACCCGATGACTGATCGGTGACCGGGTGCAAATTCAAAGTTTGCTGTTGCCACGAACCCGCTTGTTGTCTGTTCATCGTCCGATCCAGCGTTGACAATGGTGGTGACCGGCCCGCCGCTGCTGGTGAATTCGCTGTCGAACACGCGGTCGACCTTTTGCGTATAAGCGCTGAACTTCAGCATCGACATCCAGGGCGTCAGGTCTTCGCCTTCGTAGAACGCGCTGTATTTGCGCAGGTCCCGTTTGGGCAGGTTGATCTGGGCATCCGGGCTGCCGGTGAACACCTCGGTCGAGGCGTCGAAATCCTGTGCGCGCAGGCCGACATAGCTGTTGCCAAAGCGGTATCCGACAAAGCCCAGCACGCCGTGTTCTTCACTGCTGGAGGGCACCAGATCACCGTCGGGTGTTTCGCGGTCGTTCAGATCCAGTTTCGAATACGACAGACGATAGTCAAAATCGTTGAACGTACCTGCGATGCTGGCAGCGGTGCGATAGCCGTCATTGGCCCCGATGTAACCTGCGGTGCCGGAAACCTCGACCGGTTTGTCGGCGCCGCGTTTGGTGATGATGTTCACGACACCCCCGATGGCCCGATTGCCTGAGACAACCGATGAAGGGCCACGCACGATCTCGATCCGTTCGATATCGGTGGGTGACACCAGCAGAGGTGTGCCATAACGGTTGTGATCCGACAGGCGCTGACCGTCCAGCAGGATTGCGACGCGCTGCGAATCTTCGCCACGGATACGGATACGATCCAGATCATTCTCGGATACCTGAACGCCCGGCACATCCGACAACAGATTGGCGACTGAGGCCGGGGGGATTTCGCGGATTTCACCGGCTTCCACAACGGTGACGGAGGACGGGCTGTCGAAAACCTCGGTTGGAAGCCCGGTGCCGGTGACGATGATGTCATCGAGTTGGATGATGTCGTCTTCTTGTTCTTGCGCCCATAGCGGCGTTGCCGCCAAAACGGCGCTGGTCAGGGCCACGCTTGCGGTAGGCCGCTTTAATGCTGATTTCATTGAAACCCCCAGTATGTGTATCGTGCAGTCAGAGATGCACCCGCCTGAAACAGGCGAAATTCAGATGCTACCTCGCGATGTGCTGGGTGTTTCTACGGGCCTGCGCGCTAGATGCTGCGCGCTGTGGTCCATGTGGGCGGCTCCTTAGCGGATTAGATTTTTTAATACCATACTATTTTTGTCAGAAAACTGCTGCGTGCCCTTGATGCCACAGGCCGGACCGCTTAGGACAAGGGCAAAGAAAGCTAAAAACAGCGCGCAGCCCGGTCGTCTCGGTCCCAGCCAAATGCGTTTCGATACCATTGTGGAGACGACCATGACCCATCCAAGCCCTTCTGAAATCCGTGCTGCGCGGTTGGAAAACCCCAAGCGGCGCGAGCGTGATCTGGCGGATCAACTCGGCATCACCGAGGCACAGCTGGTGGCCGCGCATGTCGGACACGGAGCCACCCGCATAAGCCCCGACATGGATCGGCTGATGCCTTTGGTGAACCGATTGGGCGAGGTCATGGCACTGACTCGCAACGAAAGCTGCGTGATCGAGAAGGTGGGGATTTACGATGATTACCGTGGCGGCCCCCACGCGGCGCTGATCGCCAATCACGAGATTGATCTGCGCATGTTCCCGCGTCACTGGGTTTACGGCTTTGCTGTACCCAAAACTCTTGAGGATGGCTCGGAACGCCTGTCCCTTCAGATTTTCGACGCCGCAGGTGATGCGGTTCACAAGGTCTTTTTGCGCGATACCTCTGTGATCGAGGAATGGGATGCCGTGATCGAGGCCCTGAAACTGCCGGACCAGTCAGACACTCTGACAGTTGAATCGCGCGCAGCGGTTGAACCCGCCAAGGTCGAGCCCGAGAAAACCGACCGTCTGCGTGCTGGATGGGATGAAATCACAGATACCCATCAGTTTCTCCAGATGGTTCGCAAGCTCAAGCTGAACAGGTTGGGGGCCTATCGCATGGCCGGGGCGCCATATGTGCGGCCTCTGGCGATATCGGATGTCGACACAATTCTGCACAGCGCCGCCAAAACAGGCCTGCCGATCATGGTTTTTGTTGGCAATCAGGGGTGCATCGAAATTCACACCGGACCCATCAAAGAGGTCAAGCAGATGGGCCCATGGCTGAATGTGCTGGATCCTGGCTTTAACCTGCACCTACGCACCGACCACATCGCCGAGGTCTGGCAGGCCAGGAAATTCACCAAACGAGGCGATGCGATCTCGGTCGAGGCGTTTGACGCGCAGGGCGCACTGATATTGCAAATCTTTGGCGTGCTGGCCGAGCCTGCCTCAGCTGCAATCTGGAACGACCTTGTTGCGTCGCTTGAGGGCCGCCCAGAGGAGGTTCCGGCATGACTCGGGTGCGCGCAAAACTGAAACTTGCCGGATTGGTGCTGTTGGTATCTGCATTTGGTCTGCATGCCGACCCGGCGCAACGCATTGTCTCGGCCGGGGGATCGATCACCGAGATCATTTATGCGCTGGGACAAGAACACCGGTTGGTGGCACGCGACAGCACATCGAACCATCCGCCGCAGGTCGCCGCATTGCCAAACATAGGCTACATGCGCCGCTTGTCCGCCGAGGGGTTGCTGTCGGTCAGCCCCGATCTGATCTTGGCAGAAGAGGGCGCAGGCCCGCCGGAAACGCTGGAGGTTCTGGCTGAAAGTCATATCCCTTTGGTCAGTATACCGATGGGCCATGATCGCGCGGCGGTTGTCGCCAAGATCAAGGCCGTTGCCAAGGCGCTGGATGTTCCTGATGAAGGCGAAGCACTGGCGCAACGCGTTGGCGGCGCAATCGATGCCGCCACTGCGCACAGTGAATTGGCCGATCAGCGTGTTCTGTTTGTACTGGCAATGCAGGGTGGGCGCGTGCTGGCCGCAGGGCAGGATACGGCAGCGCAGGGTATTATCGAGCTGGCCGGGGCCACAAATGCTGTTAAGGGGTTTCAGGGCTATAAACCATTGGGGGATGAGGCGATCATTACAGCAGCCCCCGATGTCATCTTGCTGATGGACAGCGGCCGACAGATTTCCCTGACAGATGAAGAGGTTTTCAAACACCCTGCGATTGCGGCCACACCGGCAGGTCAGAACGCTAAATTGTTGCGGATGGATGGCATGTTGTTGTTGGGTTTTTCGGTGCGCACCGGGCAGGCCATCTCTGATCTTGCAGCTGGATTGCGCGGCGCCAATGGCTGACCAAACCGCTGACGGGATGGCAATCGACGGCGACCGGAGCGTAACCGCGCGTCGGCTCAGCTGGGTTTTGATCGTTGTATTGAGTGTGGTGGTGCTGACCGGGCTTGCAACGGGATCAGCGGGCACGTCGTTGTGGCAGGCATTGATTGATATGGCACAGGGCCAAGACCTGTCCTTGCGGGACCGGGTGGTTTTGCTGGATATCCGCGCGCCCCGTGTGATCATGGGTTGTTTTGTTGGGGCGGCGCTGGCTGTGTCTGGGGCGGTGCTGCAGGGCTTATTCCGCAACCCGCTGGCCGATCCGGGCATAGTTGGCGTCAGCGCCGGGGCCAGCTTGGGGGCGGTCGGTGCGATTGTTCTGGGCGGGACTTTGACCGTTGCCGCCGGGCTGGCAACATGGCTTGTCCCGATTGCTGCGTTCCTTGGCGCCTGGATCACCACAATGCTGCTCTATCGGGTTGCAACGCGGCGTGGCCGAACCTCTGTTGCAACGATGCTGCTGGCCGGGATTGCGCTGACCGCACTGGCGATGGCATTGACAGGCATCCTTGTCTATGTGGCGGATGACGCGCAGTTGAGGGATTTCACCTTTTGGTCCATGGGCTCTCTGGCGGGCAGCAGTTGGGGCAAGATCATGGTTGCAGCCCCGTTGATCCTGATCCCCCTAATGCTGTCGCCATTTCTGGCGCTGGGTCTGAACGGTCTGGCCCTGGGCGAAGCCGCAGCCGGGCATATCGGCATCCGCGTGCAACATCTGAAAACCTGCGCCATTCTGGTCGTCGCCGCATCGACCGGGGCAGCTGTGGCCGTCAGTGGTGGGATAGGGTTTGTGGGTATCGTGGTGCCACATCTGCTGCGACTGGCCTCGGGGCCCGATCACAAATACCTGCTGGTCAATTCGGCCCTTCTGGGTGCGGCGCTTCTGGTGCTGGCCGACCTGATCAGCCGAATGATCATCGCGCCGTCTGAGTTGCCCATTGGGATTGTCACCGCAGTCATCGGCGCGCCGTTCTTTCTGTGGATTTTGTTGAGGCAACGCGGAATTGTGGACCTTTAGACCATGTTGATTGTCACAGACCTGAGCGTTCAGCTGGGACGCCGCACGATCCTAAGCAATCTGTTTTTCTCAGCCCAGCCCGGACAGGTGACTGCTGTTGTCGGCCCGTCGGGGGCGGGTAAATCTACCTTGTTGGCCGCGCTGACCGGCGATCTGGACCATGACGGGGCCGTTACGTTGAACGGTCGGGATATCGCGCGAACCAGCGCTGCTGAGCTATCCGACATTCGTGCCGTCCTGCCACAAGCGACTCCGATGAGCTTTCCTTTCACCGTGTTAGAGGTGATCCGCATAGGGCGTATGCGCAGATCTATGGACGACCGGATTGCCCTGCATGCGCTGACTCGTGTCGGTTTGGGTGGATTTGAAGGGCGGTTCTATCAGGAACTGTCAGGGGGTGAGCAGCAGCGTGTTCAACTGGCCCGCGTTCTGGTGCAGGTGTGGCAACCGACCGGGCCGGCAGGGTCGCGCTGGTTGTTTCTGGACGAACCCGTTTCCAGCCTGGATATCGGCCACCAATTGCAGGTGATGCAAATTGTTCGGGATTTCGCGGCCAGCGGCGGCGGGGTGGTCATGGTGATGCATGATCTGAACCTGACGGCCATGTGTGCCGACAATGTGATTCTACTGTCGGATGGGCAAATCCTCAGCCAGGGCATGCCGGTGGATACATTGTGCGACGATTTGCTCAGTCAGGCGTATGGCTGCCGTATTGCGGTCAATTGTGCCCCTGAAACAGGAGTCTACCTTTTACCGCAGGTGGCCGGGCTTTGATCACGCTTCGCGGTTCGGCGCTGTTGAATTAGATTTAAGTTGTAGTTTGTCGGATTATCGATATTAGAAAGGCTAGGCATGGAGTTTTGGATAGATTATCGATAAAATGGAAAACACCTCCCCCACTTGGACCCGCGAGGCGGCGCAGGCCGTATATGATCTTCCCCTGATGGATTTGCTGTTCCGCGCGCAGACCGTGCATCGCGAGAATTTCGATCCCAACAAGATTCAGACCTCCAAGCTGTTGTCGATCAAGACAGGTGGCTGCGCCGAGGATTGTGCCTATTGTTCGCAATCGGCGCGCAACGGCTCAAAACTGTCGGCCTCGAAACTGATCGAGGTTCAGCGCGTGTTGGCCGAGGCCCGCAAGGCCAAGGATGGTGGTGCTACCCGGTTCTGCATGGGCGCGGCCTGGCGTGAACCGAAAGATCGCGACATGGATGCGCTAGTGGCCATGGTCGAAGGCGTTCGCGAGATGGGTATGGAGACTTGCATGACGCTGGGCATGCTGGACGACAACCAGGTGTTTCGCCTGCGTGACGCCGGCCTGGACTATTACAACCACAACATCGACACGTCCGAGCGGTATTACCCCGAAGTGATCACCACCCGCACCTTTGCCGACCGGATCGATACAATGACCCGCGTGCAAGAAGCCGGGATCAAAGTGTGTTCCGGCGGTATCCTGGGGATGGGTGAAGAGGTCGGCGACCGTGTCGATATGTTGGTCACACTGGCCAATATGGGACCAGCACCTGAATCAGTGCCGATCAACATGCTGATGCCGCAGGAAGACACACCGCTGGCGGACGCCAAGCCGATCGATCCGATCGAGTTCGTGCGTGTGATCGCCACCGCCCGCATCATGATGCCGAAATCCTATGTTCGCTTGTCTGCCGGACGCAGCGACATGACCGATGAGCATCAGGCGATGTGTTTCCTGGCCGGGGCGAACTCGATCTTTGTGGGGGAAACGCTGCTGACGGCAGAGAACCCGGAAGAAGACACCGATGCGATCCTGTTTGCCAAGCTTGGGCTGCAAGCCGAAACCGTGGCCGGGCAAAGCTGCGCGGAAGCTGCTGAATGAAAGCATTGGGTCGCCTGAACTCGATGCTTGAAACATTAGGCGCCCGGCATCGTCGCCGGGTGCTGACCCCGAGGCGTGGGCTGGACTTTGCCTCGAATGATTATCTGGGTCTGTCCGAATCTGCATGGCTGCAAGGTGCCGCGCAAAAGGCGCTGGATCGCGGTGTGCCGCTGGGATCGGGTGGGTCGCGGTTGCTGCGCGGCAATCACCCGGAACATGAGGCGTTGGAGGCTGAGGCCGCCGCGTTTTTCGACGCCGAGGCCGCCTTGTTCATGGGTGGCGGGTTTCAGGCCAATCAGGCGATTTTTTCGACCCTTCCCGCCGGTGGTGATCTGATCCTGTATGACGATCTGGTTCATGCCAGCACTCATGAAGGCATGCGTATGGGCCGGGCCGACACGCGGGCCTTTGCTCATAACGATGTGGCCGACGCGCGCCGTGTTATTGCCGATTGGCTTTCCGCAGGAGGGTCCGGTCAAATCTGGATTGCCGTGGAAAGCGTTTATTCGATGGAGGGTGATCTCGCACCCCTGAACGCGCTGTCCGATCTGGCTGTGGAGCAAGAAGCGGTGTTGGTCGTGGACGAAGCCCATGCGACCGGTGTTTTCGGCCCACACGGCAAAGGACTGGCGCATGGGTTGAAGGCCGAATTGCTGACATTGCATACCTGCGGTAAGGGTCTGGGTGTTTCGGGCGGACTGATCTGTGGCCCACGGCTGATGATCGACGCGCTGATCAACAGGGCACGGCCGTTCATTTTTGCGACCGCGCCATCTCCGTTTAACGCGGCCCTGGTGCGGGCTGTACTGGCGCATTTGCAATCAGACACCGGACTGACTGAGGCGGCGAACGCTCGAATACATCATGCCCATGCCGAAGCGCGCCGGATCGGCGTGTCGCCGGGTGCGCTGAACAGTCAGATCATCCCCGTCATTCTTGGGGACGAAGCGCACACGATGCAGACGGCCGCAGCCCTGCAGTCGCAAGGCTTTGACGTGCGCGGCATTCGCCCTCCTACGGTTCCGCGCGGCACATCGCGGCTACGGGTTTCGATTACAGGCAATGTTTCACAGGCCAATATTACCGCCTTGTTCGAAACCCTAGCGCATCAACAAAGCGAGGCCGCATGAGCCCTGTCATCGTAGTCGGAACGGATACGGGCATCGGGAAAACTGTCTTTGCAGCGGGCCTGACAGCAGTCCTTGGCGCGCGGTATTGGAAACCTGTGCAGTCGGGGCTGGAAGAGGCCACCGACTCGGAAACCGTCAAGGCCCTGACCGGGGCCGAGGTGCTGCCCGAGGCGTATCGGCTGAACATGCCCGCCTCGCCACATCTCTCTGCCGAGGATATGGGGATTGAAATCGACCCGGCCCGCCTGACCTTGCCGCCGGTACCCGGCCCACTTGTGGTTGAAGGCGCGGGCGGGTTGATGGTGCCGCTGAACCGTCAGGTCTTTTTCCTGGATGTGATTGCGCAGTGGCAGGCCCCGATTGT
Source organism: Ruegeria sp. BA12 (assembly GCF_056539625.1). Lineage (NCBI taxonomy): Bacteria > Pseudomonadati > Pseudomonadota > Alphaproteobacteria > Rhodobacterales > Roseobacteraceae > Ruegeria > Ruegeria sp. BA12. Next base: position 108,779 of record NZ_JBQFVF010000003.1, on the reverse strand, counting down.
GCTGGTGGCGCGTACCGCACTGGGTACGATCAATCACACGACCCTATCCCTGATGGCATTGCGCAATGCAGGGTGCAAAGTGATTGGTGTGGCCTTTGTTGGCGACCCAGAGCCGGACGTGGAACAGACCATCGCCGAAATGACCAATATCCGCCATTTGGGCAGGCTGCCCTTCGTCGAAAACCTTTCACGCGAAACTCTGTCTAACGCATTTTCTGCCATCGACATTGACGCGATCCGAGGTGCCTTATGACACCGTTGGAGTTTGATGCCCGCCATCTGTGGCACCCTTACACAAACGTGCTGGAACCCGGCCCGATGCACCTGATCACGGGGGCAGATGGGGTTTGGCTGACGGCTGAGGATGGCACACAGATGATCGACGCCATGTCGTCCTGGTGGTGCGCGGTGCACGGGCATCGTCACCCGGCCATCATCGCAGCCATGCAGTCGCAGTTGGATCGGATGCCGCACGTGATGTTTGGTGGGCTGACACATGAACCCGCGATTGAACTGGGCCGGAAAATGATCGGGCTTTTACCCGACGGGCTGGATCGCATTTTCTACAGCGACAGCGGGTCGGTCGCCATTGAAGTAGCCCTGAAAATGGCGGTGCAGTACCAAATGGCGCAGGGTCGCAAGGGGCGAACGCAGTTTGCCACCATCCGCGGCGGCTATCACGGCGACACCTGGAAAGCGATGAGCGTGTGCGACCCGGTCAACGGAATGCACGGGTTGTTTGCGGGCGCCCTGTCCGTTCAGCATTTCCTGCCGCGCCCACAGATCGCCTTTGGTCAGGACTGGTCCGAGGATGGTGACCTGAACGGGCTGAATGCACTGGAACAGTTGCTGGAGGCGAAAGCTGACCAGATCGCGGGGCTGATCCTTGAACCTGTGGTTCAGGGGGCAGGGGGGATGTATTTCTACCACCCGACTTGGCTGCAGCGCGCCCATGAGATGTGCAAGGCACATGACGTGCTAGTCATCTTCGATGAGATCGCCACTGGCTTTGGCCGCACCGGTGAGCTGTTTGCCCTGCACCATGCCGACATTTTGCCAGATATTCTGTGCGTGGGTAAGGCGCTGACAGGTGGGCATATCACGTTGGCGGCCACGGTCACCACCGAAACCGTCGCACGACGGATTGGGGAAAGCGAGGCCGGCGTCATGATGCACGGGCCCACCTATATGGCTAACCCGCTGGCCTGCGCGGCGGCGGTGGCCAGTCTGGAACAACTCTCGGTCCGCGATTGGCGGTCGGAAGTGGCGGGTATCGCTGCGCAGATGACGCAGGAGCTGGCTCTGGCGCGCGACTTGCCCGGTGTGGCAGATGTGCGCGTCTTGGGTGCCATCGGTGTTATCGAGATGGAAGGCTGGGTCGACCCGTCGGTGGCGCATGGGTTGGCGTTGGAAACCGGCGTCTGGCTGCGACCGTTCGCGCGCAACATCTATTGCATGCCGCCCTATATCATCTCATCAGATGAGCTAAGCCGCGTAACCTCGGCCATGGTATCGCTGGTTCGAGGGATGTCATGAAACAGCGCTGGATGTCCCGCTCAGGCACGGCCGAGGTGCTTTTGGTCTTCGGGGGCTGGGCCCTTGGCCCGGGTCCTTTCGAAAGCCTTGAGGGCAATACGGATGTCTTGTTCGTCGACGACTATATCCGTTTGGATAACCCGCTGAGCGAGCTGTCAAACTATGACAGGGTCACCCTGATCGCGTTCTCGTTTGGCGTGGCCTCGGCCGCGCATTGGTTGGCACAAACGGGGGTGCGGCCAGATCGGCTGATCGCGGTCAGCGGCACATTGCATCCCGCCGATGTCGAACGCGGCATCGCGCCAGACATGATCCGGGCCACGGCCGATCAACTCAGCACCGCCAGCTTTGCCAAGTTCTGCCGCCGAGCTGGGCTGGAAGGTCCGGCGCCCGAAATAGATATCGACACGGCAAAAGCAGAGCTGCACGCGGTGATCGAACGTGGCCCGGCACCCGATCCCGGGTTCGACCGGATTTGGATGCCGCTGAGGGACCGGATCATTTCCACATCCGCCCAAAAGGCAGCGTGGGTTGATCAACAAGAAGCAGTCCGAACTGTTCCAACCGCGCATATACCCTTTGCCAACGGTCAGAACTGGCAGGAGTGGATCGCATGAATGCCCAGATGACCAGCCGCGTCCAGCGTAGTTTTAGCCGCAGTTTCCACTCGTACCACGAGGCTTCCAACCAACAGGCGCGGATAGCTGAGCGATTGGCGAAGGATTTGCAACGTGACGGTGCTCCGACGCATTTTGCGTCCGGATTGGAGTTTGGCTGTGGCACCGGTCATTTGACCCAAAGGCTTTGCGCGCAGTTCGCGTTTGATGGTTTGACCGTCAACGATCTGTCACCCGAGGCATATGAGACCGCCGCGTCCTTTGGTGCAGGATTTCTGTGTGGTGATGCGGAAACGGTCGCATGGCCTGCGAAACCGGATCTGATTGCCTCGGCGTCAATGATCCAGTGGTTGCCCGATCCCGCCGCGTTCCTGCACCGGGCCGCGCAGGCGCTGGCCCCCGGAGGCTGGCTGGCGGTTTCCGGTTTTGGCCCGCTGCAATATCAGGAACTGGTGCAGATTGGATCGGCGGCGAAGGCGCCCGGCCTTTGTGGACCGGAGGTTTTGGCCGCTGCTGTCGAAGGTATTCTGAACGTCGTCAGTGCCGGAGAATCCAAACAGCAGATGCAGTTTTCCTCTCCTCGCGACGTGCTGGACCATCTGCGCAGAACCGGAGTGAACGGGCGCGCGCAGAAGCCGTGGACAAAGTCGAGCCTGCTTTCCTTCAATAATGACTATGTTCGGCAGTTTGGCGGCAAGGACGGGGTTCCGTTGACCTATCACCCGACCTGGATCATCGCCCGGAAACCCGACTGATCCCGCCTAAGGCAGGCGGGTCAGGTGGCGCTGCATAACCGAATGCGCCTTGGCCGCATCGCGATCCTTGATGGCGGCCAGAATTGCAGCGTGATCCGGATCGGCGCGCGGTCGCCATTTGGCGGTGTACAGGTTGTTGAAATGCCACGTGTACAGCACTTGCAGGTTCCTGATCTCGTCAATCATGCGCGGCATGTTGCAGGCCGCGATGACGGCCATATGAAAACGCTGATTGGCGTCTTCCCAATCTTCAGCAGTTTGGGCGCTGTCGCAGTCTTCGTGTACCTGTTCTATCTGGGCAATCTGCTGGGCCGTCAGGTTTGGAACGGAATGTAGCAAGGCCACCGGTTCAAGCGCGCGTCGCATCACGCGCAGCTCTTGAATGGCGTTCTGGTCCATTGGCGCCACGCACATACCTCGGCGTGGTACAGCGACGGCCAGTCCTTTTGATGCCAGGTTCAGCAGCGCCTCGCGTACAGTGACCTGGCTGACTCCGAACTCACGCGCGATCAGGTCCTGCCGCAGCTTTTCGCCGGGTTTCAATGCGCCACGGACAATCCTGGTCAACAGTTTCTGCGCAATGTCATCCGATTTTTTGATCTGCTGCTCAGACACCTGAACTCCGTCGCTTTGGTCATATGATCAGACGATTATCGCTCTGCAAGGTGATGGGCAACAGGTGATGGTTGTCGTCGCAACAGCTTGGTCGTTAACTCTGCCACGCTTGACGATACAAAACCCGGCAAGTCCTGTCGCAACTCAAATGACCTTGCGGCAAAAACCGTTGGAAACCAACTGGCAGCTTTCACAAATGCGGTGGGTGCGGATAGGGTACCCGCAGAGGCAACGTAGTGTTGCAACGTTCTGAAAAGGGACCGTCATGGACTTTGCCCCATCGCCACGCGCTGCGGAAATCCGCGAGCAGCTGAAACGCTTTATGCAGGCGCATATCTACCCTCGCATCCGTGCTCATAAGGAAGAAATTGAAGCAGGCAAATTCCCGGTCTCATTCATGGAAGACCTCAAGGCGCTGGCCCGGGCCGAAGGGCTGTGGAACCTGTTCCTGCCTTCCTTGCGCGACGATGAACCCGGCACCCGGCTGAGCAATCTGGAATACGCCCCGCTGGCCGAGTTGATGGGGCAGGTCAGCTGGTCCTCTGAGGTGTTCAACTGCAATGCGCCGGACACCGGCAATATGGAGCTGTTGCACATGTTCGCCATGCCCGAGCAGCGCCAAGAATGGCTGGTGCCATTGCTGAACGGCGAAATCCGTTCGGCCTTTGCGATGACGGAACCGGATGTGGCCAGTTCGGACGCGACAAACATCACCACCTCGATCCGGCGCGAGGGGGATGAATATGTCATCAACGGGCGCAAGTGGTTCATCACCAATGCCTGCCATCCGAACACCAGAATGTTCATTGTCATGGGCAAGACCGATCCCAATGCCGACAGGCATAAACAGCAAAGCATGGTGATCGTGCCCAAAAACACATCCGGCCTGGAGATTGTCCGAAACCCCACGATCCTGAATATGCATGACCCCGAAGGCCATGCCGAGCTGCTGTTCAAGGATGTACGCGTGCCGGTCGGCAATCTTCTGGGCGAAGAAGGCAGCGGGTTTGCTCTGGCGCAGGCGCGGCTGGGGCCGGGACGTATCCATCACTGTATGCGCTCAATCGGGGCCGCAGAGATGGCGTTGTCGCTGATGGTTGAACGCGCGCAAGAACGGAAAACCTTTGGCAAGCAACTATCAGATCAAGGCGTAATCCGGGAATGGATCGCGAAATCGCGGCTTGAGATCGAACAGGCACGTTTGCTGACCCTGCAGGCTGCGTGGAAGATTGACCAGGTGGGCGCCAAGGCGGCGCGGCGTGAGATTTCCCTAATCAAGGTGGTGGCACCCAATGTGCATGCCGCCGTGACCGACCGCGCAATGCAGGTCTTTGGTGCCATGGGGATGACGCCGGATACGCCGCTGGCCGACAGCTATACATGGGCGCGGGCATTGCGATATGCGGACGGCCCGGACGAGGTGCATCTGCAAGCCATCGCGAAACAAGAGATCAAAGAGTCAAACTTCGGGATGTCAGCGCAATGGCTGACTCCGCCGCCGCGTTGAACGCTTACTTTCCTTTCCAGACCGGGTCGCGTTTTTCCGCAAAGGCGCGCGCGCCTTCCAACTGATCTTCGCTGGCATACAGCACATCTACCGTGCGCAACTGGCGCTTGGTGATGCGGTTCATAGCATCCTGGAACTTGCTGTCCTCGGCGTCGCGCACGACCTCTTTGATCGCGGCGTAAACCAGAGGAGGGCCCGAGGCCAGCAGCCGCGCCAGCTCCCATGCGCGGGCCATCAGCTGATCGGCGGCGATGATCTCATTCACCAGACCCCAGCGGTTGGCTTCTTCGGCATCGAACCAGCGCCCGGTCAGCAGCAACTCCATCGCGATATGATAGGGGATACGCTTGGGCAGTTTGACGCTGGCCGCATCCGCAACAGTGCCTGAGCGGATTTCGGGCAGGGCGAATGTGGCATGTTCGGCCGCCAGGATCATATCAGCCGACAGGGCCAGTTCCAAACCGCCGCCACAGGCGATCCCGTTCACCGCTGCGATCACCGGCTTGTTCAGATCGCGCAGTTCTTGCAGGCCGCCGAACCCGCCAACGCCGTAATCGCCGTCAACTGCATCGCCATCGGCAGCGGCTTTCAGATCCCAGCCGGGGCAGAAGAACTTTTCGCCCGCGCCTGTCAGAATGGCGACGCGCAGTTCGGGGTCATCGCGAAATTCGGCAAAAACCTCACCCATTCTGCGGCTGGTGATCAGGTCGATAGCATTGGCCTTGGGCCGGTCCAGCGTCACCTCAAGGATCGCTCCGTCGCGTCGGGTTTTGATCGGGTCCATGTCTCAGGCCTTTCTAATCAGGGCATCCACTGCAACCGCCGTGTCGGGCGTGCAGAGAAGCGGGTTAATTTCGACCTCGCCAAGCGTGTCGGCATTTTGCATGACATAGGCCTGAACGGCCTGAATTGCGGTGATGATCGCATCCATATCAGCGGCAGGTTGGCCGCGATAGCCCGCAAGTAACGGGGCTATTTTCAACTTGGCCAGTGCGGCGCGGATATCGTCGGATGTGCTGGGTACCAACAGCGACGCGGTATCGCGTAGCACTTCGGTCAGCACACCGCCTGCACCCAGCGTCAGGACGAACCCATGCGCCGGATCGCGGACGACGCCGATTAAAAGCTCGACTACGGTACCGGTGATCATCTCTTCGATCAGCACCTCATCCGTCCCGATATCGGCGGCCACATCGGCCACGTCGTCAACCTGGACGCCAAGGCATACTGCGCCGTGTTCGGATTTATGGGCCAACCCGATGCCTTTGATGGCAAAGGGCGCGGTCATATCCGACGCCGCAGCGCGTGCTTCGTCAGCGCCCCGAACTGTGCGGTTCTGAGGGACACGCAAGCCACACACTTCCAACGCTGATTTCGCCTCGGCCTCGGTCAATGTACGCGTTGCCTCGATCGTGCCGGGCAGGCAAACTACGGCCTCGGCGGGTGCTTTGACCTGACCCGCTGCACGGGTGGCGCTAAGCGCTTCTTGCAGACCCATAAGAGGGGCGACGCCACCGGCCATAAGGTCTTGCGCGATGTCCTGGGGCAGAAGTTCAGGCAGAGTTGCCGCGATAGCGAAACGAGCTCCGGTCTCGGCCCGCACTTTCAACGCCGCTCGCGATGCGCAGGCCCAATCTGTCGGATCAGTGGTCGGGTAATCGACAATCGAGAAGGTCAGGTCGATATCTTCGCCTGTCATTCCCGACCACGCCCGCGTCATCGCACCCTCATCGCGCCAGATATAAGTGTGGTAGTCCAGCGGGTTATTCAAAGCGACCATCGGACCAAGCGCATCACGCAGTTTGGTTTTCTTGTCGTCAGTCAACTGAGGGAAACTCAGACCAGTGCCAATGGCCATATCGGCGATTAAGCTGGCCTCGCCCCCCGAGCAACTGATCGAGGCGATGTTGCCACCCGGCAATGGCCCGTAGCAGTGCAACAGTTTCAGCGTTTCCAGGAAATCAGGCAAGGCAGACAGGCGCGGTATGCCCAACCGCTCCAGAAGCGCCTGCGCCCCGGCGTCGCTGCCTGCCAGAGACGCGGTGTGCGACACGGTTGCCGCCTGCGCCTGTTCCGACGCGCCGACCTTGAGCGCTATCAGGGGGATGCCCTTTGCATGCGCCTTAGCGGCTAGCGCCTCCCACTGTCGGATATCCTTGAACCCTTCGATATGTAGGCCAACGGCGGTCACGCGCGGGTCGTCGATCAGGGCCGAGGCAATCTCGGCCTGACTGGTTTGCGCCATGTTTCCGCAAGCCACCATATAGGCAATCGGCAGCGCGCGTTTCTGCATCGTCAAGTTGATCGAGATGTTCGAGCTTTGCGTCAAGATCGCAACGCCCTTGTCCACCGGCGTTGCACCATGCTGATCCGGCCATAGCAGCGCCCCGTCGAGCGCGTTGATGAAGCCGTAACAATTCGGTCCCAGAATAGGCATGTCTCCTGCGGCGGCTAGCAGCTGCTCCTGCAGGTCCGCGCCGGTGTCATCTTCGGCCACTGCTTCGGAAAAGCCCGAGGCGAAGCATACCGCCCCTCCGGCACCCATGGCGGACAGGGTCTGTACCGCCTCAATCGTGGCGTGTCGGTTGATGCCGATGAAAACGGCGTCCGGGGCCTGTGGCAGGTCTTCCAGACGGGCGAAAACCGTGTGCCCAGCGATATCACTTGCCTTGGGATGGACCGGCCAGACCTGGCCGGCATAGCCCATGCGTTCCGATTGCAGGATGACCTGCTGACACCACGCCCCACCGCCGATAACGGCAATGGATTTCGGGCGTAGCAGCCGGTTCAGATCTTTGCTCATCTTTAGGCGCCCAAGGGACGCAGCAGATCGCGGCTGATGATGTGGCGCTGAATCTCGCTGGTGCCGTCCCAGATACGTTCAACTCTTGCATCGCGCCAGAACCGTTCGATCGGGAAGTCATCCATCAGACCCATGCCGCCGAAGATTTGCAGTGTGGTATCGGTCACCCGCGCCAGCGTCTCGGAGGCATAGAGTTTGGCCGAGGCGATCTCACGGTTCGATGGCAAGTTCTGGTCCAGTCGCCACGCGGCGGCGAGGGTCAGCCAGTCTGCAGCGTCGATCTCGGTGATCATGTCGGCGATCTGAAAGCCGACGCCCTGAAACTTGCCGATGGGTTGGCCGAACTGCTTGCGTTCGGCCGCATAATTCAGCGCATAGTCAAAGCACCGGCGCGCGCGCCCGACTGAAAAGGCCGCGACCGTCAGCCGGGTGGCATAGAGCCACTCATTCATCACCGCAAAGCCGCCGTCGACCTCGCCCAGAACCTGGGCATCGGGCAGGCGGCAATTGTCGAAATAAAGGATGTAGTTCTTGTAACCTTTATGGCTGACCGAGTTATAGCCCTCGCGAACCTCGAACCCCGGCGTGCCGCGATCCACGAGAAAGGTGGTGATCCGCTTCTTTGGACCTTTCGGGGTCTCATCGACCCCGGTTGCGATGAAGACAATGAAGAAATCCGCGTGTTCCGCGCCCGAGATGAAGTGTTTCGAACCATTGACGACCCAGTCCCCGCCATCGCGCACGGCCTGGCATTTCATGCCCCGCACGTCCGACCCGGCATCCGGTTCGGTCATCGCCAGCGCGTCCATTCTTTCACCACGCACGGCGGGCAGCAGATAGCGCTCGCGCTGATCATCGTTGCAGGCCATCAGGATGTTTTGCGGACGGCCAAAGAAGTGGGTCAGCGCCATGGAACCGCGGCCCAATTCACGTTCGACCAATGTGAAATCCAGATGCGACAGACCAGCGCCGCCGACTTCTTCGGGGAAGTTGCAGGCGTAAAAGCCAAGGTCGATACACTTCTGTTTGATCTCTTCGCCCAGCTCTGACGGCACGGTTCCGCTGCGCTCCACCGCGTCTTCGTGGGGGTAGATCTCTTTCTCGACAAAGCTGCGGACCGTTGAAACGATCATTTCCTGTTCTTCTGACAGACCGAATTGCATGGCGCGTGTTCCCTGGCTGGTGGTTGACGAATGAAACGCCACAGGTCACGGTCACGACATGCAAAGTTAGCCGCTTAGTATGCAGAGTTAGAAAAAATTGTCCCAACGCTATAACATTCTGTTGTTTGATGGGTTTTCGAACCACTGCCTCGCCAACATGGTCGAACCGCTACGGGCGGCCAACTCGTTGTCGCGGCAGACGCTGTATCTCTGGCGATTCTGTTCGTTGGATGGCAAGCCCGTGCAAAGTTCCAGCGGGCTGGTCGTCACGCCGCATGGGGCCTTGCACGATCACAGCGGCGATGTATTGGTCGTGATGCCATCTTACGGCTATTTGTCGCTGGATACCCGTGCCACCACGCGCGCCCTGCTGGCGGCGGCGCGGGCCCATCCGCAAGTGGCCGGGCTGGATACCGGCAGTTGGCTACTGGCGCGCGCTGGCTTGCTGGACGATCACCGCGCGACGATTCACTGGGATGAGCTGTCGCGGTTCGAAGAAGCTTTTCCAGCAGTCGACGTTGTGCAGGAACGCTTTGTCATAGACGGCAACCGGTTGACTTGTTCGGGGGCGATGGCGGCCTTTGATCTGGCCTCGGCCCTCATTCGTCGGGATCATGGCCCGCTACTGTCGATGGAGGTAGCCCACCTGCTGATGAGCCGCAGCGCGACCGATCCCTATGCCTTACCTCTGAAATCCGAAGATACGCTGGTCAATCGCACGTTAACGGTGATGCAGGGGAACATAGAAACACCGCTGACGATCCGGGACGTTGCCCGCAAACTTGGCTGTTCGCAAAAGAAGATCGAGATGCGGGTTCAGGCCGAATTACGCACCACGCCGCAGGCACTGTATCGGCGCCTGCGGCTGACTATGGCCCGGAAACTGGTCGAGGAGACCGAACAAACCATCGCGGAAATTGCCGGTCGCTGCGGGTATGAAAACGCCAGCGCCATGACCCGTGCGTTCAAGGCCGAATTCGGGCGAACCCCGACTGCATTCCGCAGCGGGGCGCCGAATTGATGCAAAGTTTGGCGAATTCAGACTGTCGCACCCTTGATGCGGATGACCGAACCCAACGTACCTGCGCACAGGCCGATGACGACGGCGATTAACAGTTCGACCATACTGACATTGGCAAAGTTCCAATGGGCGAAGATCACCGTTTCCAGCACGCCGACCACGGCCCCCATCAAGCCGCCCAGCCACAGGCGGCGGGTCATCATGCCAAGCGCAAGGCCCAGAATGCCCGGAAGGCTGATGATGTTGGCCCCGATTGTTCCCAGAAGTTCCAGCATATCGTGCCTCTCTTTAGTCCGCGCTCTTGTTCAGAAATGACCGGATCTCATCGCTGCTATCTGCAACCTGATGCGATTGTGCGCCCGTTGTCTCACCGGCCAGCTCATCCGTAACTCTCTGGTATTCCTCAAGGTAATCCGAAGGCAGGCTGTGCGCGATGCCCTGGTGGCAATCGATGCACGTCATGTTGGTGTCGATGGCGCGCTGGTGTTCGGATGCGGCGCGAGTTTCCTGAATGGTGAAATCCATATAGTCGAAGTTGTGGCAATTGCGGCATTCGCGGCTGTCCGACGCCTTCATCTTTTTCCAGACGGCCGAAGCCATGCTCAGACGGTGCGCTTCGTATTTTTCGGGCGTGCTGATGGTTCCGGCCAGTTCGTGATAGACGTCTTTGACGGCCATGATCTTGGCCTTGATCTTGTGGTTCCACTCATGCGGCACGTGGCAGTCGGAACAAATCGCGCGCACGCCGGAATGGTTGTTGTAGTGGATCGTTTCGCGATATTCGCCCAGATTGACCTCCATCGTATGGCACGAGGTACAAAACTCCTCGGTGTTGGTCAGTTCCAGTGTCCAGTGGAACCCACCCCAGAACAGGATGCCGGCCAGAAAGCCCGCTAGGATCAGAAAGCCCGAGCTGAACGCCACGGCCGGTGTCCAGATCCAGTTCCAGAGGCGGCCAATCCAACCGCGTTTTTCGGGGGAGTCTGCCATCTTGGTGCTCCTTTCAGACATGCGTTGGATTAGTTGCCAGAAGAGGGTTCAAACACGTTGTCGACCAACGCAGGCGCGTCTGCCTGAGGCACGTGACATTGGTTGCAGAAATAGCGGGTGCCCGCAATGTGATCCAGCTCGTTGCCGTCGCGATCCAGATAGTGGGTCATCGACAGGGTCGGAGCGTTGCGTTCACCTGCCTTGGTCCAGTCGTGGCAGGACAGACACTGATTGGTGCGCACGTCGATCTGGTATTGTTCGATCGAATGAGGAACCAGCGGCGGTTGCTGGCGATAGTTGCGCTGCATGCGCCCTTCGACATTTTTGTGGATCTGATCGAGTGGAATAAGCTCATCCACTTCCGCCCCACGCAGGGTTTCCACTTGGGCCGACTGGGCAAGGGCGAACCCGCTCAGGAGCAAAACGGGGATCAGGGCCATTCCGCCTGTCACGATTGATTTTTTCATCTTGGCACTCCCTTAAATAGGTCTGGCTGCGCGCCGGTCGGGCGCGGGAACTGGATCGGAAGGCGCGGCGACATGGTCGTCGAACCGGTGAGTAAAGGTGAAGACATCGACAGCGCATACGTCGATGCAGCGGCCGCAATTGGTGCAGTCCGGGGAAAGGATCAGTGGCGTTGTCCCGGGCTTGCCCTTCAACGCGGGGGATATGATTTGATTTTCTGGGCAGACGGCATAGCAATCCATGCAATCGTCACAGGCCGCCCGGTTTGCGGCGCTGACTCGCAGCAAGCTTTTGCTGCCGATCAGACCATAGAAAGCGCCGACCGGACAGATATGACCGCACCATCCGTGGCGCGCGACGAACAGGTCAAAGATAAAGATCGCAGCAACCATGGCCCAGACAAAACCCGCGCCAAAAATCAGCCCGCGATGCAGCATGGTGATGGGGTTGATCAGCTCCCAAGCGATCACGCCGGTCAGGCCCGACACGACCAGAACCATTGCCAGTACCCACAGGCGTGCGCTGCGTTTTGGTTGCCAACCTTTCGGCAGGTCCAGTCGCCGGTGCAGCCAATTGGCGGCGTCGGTTACCGGGTTGATTGGGCAGACCCACGAGCAATACACGCGGCCCCCGATCAGCGCATAAGCGACCAGAACGATCAGCCCGCCAATCAGAGCGGTCAGTTCGGGCCAATGCCCGGCAATGATGCTTTGCAATACGATAAACGGATCGGTCAGAGGCAACACGCCAAGGGTCAGTGACCCGGCCAGTGTGCCTTGCACGATCCAGATGCCGAACCAGGGGCCCAACAGGAACAGGACCAGAAAGAACAACTGGCTGGTGCGACGCAGTAGCAGAAAACGATGCGCTCCGATCCAGCCTTTGGCTTCGATCGCTTCGTGACCGACAGGAATATGCGTGCGCGCGCTCATTGGCCTACCCCCGGCAGGTCATATGACGGTGCAAAGCCGCCCGGTGTGGTCAGGTTGTCTGTGCCCGGTCCCGGCAAGCGGTCGGGCAGATCGATCAAGCCGTCCACCAAAGGCCCGCCATGGGCCTCTTTTTCTTCCCAGCCTTTGCGATAGTGGTCGGCCGCGCTGCCCCGCGCCAGTCGTTCCGGTAGAACCTTGATGGCAGCTTCCGGTAGGACACAGCTTTTTTCGCACATGCCGCAACCGGTGCAGCGCTCGGCATGCACGGTGGGGATGAACATCGCATGATGGCCCGATCGGGCGTCATGGGCCGCTTCCAGCGTGATCGCGTCATCAATGACGGGGCAGACGCGATAGCAGACGTCGCAGCGCAGGCCCTGAAAGTTCAGACAGTTCTCCTGATCGACCAGAACGGCAACACCCATTTTCGCGTCGTCGATATTGTCCAGCCCCGGGTCCAGCGCACCTGTGGGGCAAGCGGCAACGCAGGGAATGTCGTCGCACATCTCACATGGCACATTGCGCGCCGTGAAATAGGGGGTGCCGGTGGCCACGGCATCCACCCCAAGTTCGGCCAGTTTCAACGTATCGTAAGGGCAGTCCCGCACGCACAGCCCACAGCGGATGCAGGCCGACAGGAACGCCTCCTCAGGCAGTGCGCCGGGTGGACGCAATGACTCGGCCGGTAACGCACGGGCATCACGGGCCAGCCAGGCCAGCAAAGACCCTGCGACCACGCAGCCGCCTGCCGCGCGCGCCGAATCCTGCAGGAAACGGCGCCGTTGCGGCGAGAGGGGGGTACCAGCCAGAGACATGGGGGCTACCTTTGCGATCCGGGCCGGTTACGCGCGCTCGACCTTGCAGGCGCACTTTTTATAGTCGGTTTCTTTCGACAGTGGGCAGGTCGCGTCCAGCGTCAGTTTGTTGGTCAGCTGGTGTTCGTCGAACCACGGCATGAAGACCAAACCGCGCGGCACCTTGTTGCGTCCGCGGGTTTCGACCCGGCTGGTAACCTCGCCACGGCGAGTGGACAGAATGATCTCTTGCCCGCGGCGCAGACCCCGATCCTTGGCGTCCTGCGGATGCATGTAGACGACAGCGGATGGGAAGGCGCGGTGCAATTCCGGCACCCGGCGGGTCATCGAGCCCGAGTGCCAATGTTCAAGCACACGTCCCGTGGACAACCACAGATCAAATTCTTCATCCGGCTCTTCAGCCGCGGGTTCGTAGGGCGCAAAGATGATCTTGGCCTTGCCATCCTTGTGGCCGTAGAATTTTACGTCAGCCCCTTCGGGAACATACGGGTCAAAGCCTTCGCGGAAGCGGTATAGCGTTTCTTTGCCATCCACGACCGGCCAGCGCATACCGCGTGCCTGATGGTACATTTCGAACGGAGCCAGATCGTGCGCATGGCCGCGACCGAATTCAGCGTATTCTTCGAATAGACCTTTCTGAACGTAGAACCCAAAGTGCTCGGCGTCGTCGTTATGGAACCCTTCTGCCGTTTCGGACAGCGGGAACTGATCCACCTTACCGTTGGCATAAAGCACGTCGAACATGGTCTTACCGCGATGCTCGGGCATCTTGGCCAGCAGTTCTTCGCCCCAAACCTCTTCAACCGTGAAGCGTTTGGAAAATTCCATAAGTTGCCACAGGTCGGACTTGGCCTCACCTGGGGCCTGCACCTGCTGCCGCCAGAACTGGGTGCGGCGTTCGGCGTTGCCATAGGCGCCTTCCTTCTCGACCCACATGGCGGTGGGCAGGATCAGGTCGGCAGAGACGGCTGTGACGGTGGGATAAGGGTCAGAGACAGTGATGAAGTTTTCGGGGTTGCGATAACCGGGATAGCCTTCTTCGTTGATGTTGGGCGCGGCCTGCATGTTGTTGTTGCACTGCACCCAATAGGCGTTCAGCTCACCATCTTTCAGCTTGCGGTGTTGCAACACAGCGTGGAAGCCCGGTTTGGGCGGAATGGTACCTTCGGGGATGTTCCACGCAGTTTCGCAAATCTCGCGGTGTTCATCATTCGCCACCACCATGTCGGCGGGCAGGCGGTGGGCAAAAGTGCCGACTTCGCGTGCAGTCCCGCAAGCTGACGGTTGACCGGTCAGCGAGAAGGGCGAGTTGCCCGGTTCGGAAATCTTACCCACCAGCAGATGCACGTTATACATCAGCGAGTTCACCCAAGATCCGCGGGTGTGCTGGTTGAAACCCATAGTCCAAAGGCTCATGACCTTGCGGGTCGGGTCCGCATATTGCTGCGCGAGCTTCTCGAGCTTATCCGCCGGAACGCCCGACAATTCCGAGGTGTATTCCAGCGTATAGGGCGCAACCGCTTCGGCGTATTCTTCAAAGCTGATGCTCTCAAGCGCGCCAGAGTTCGGGTTTTCTGCCTCTTGTTGCAGCGCGTTGGTTTCTCGCAGGCCATAGCCGATATCGGTGGCAGTCTTCGTGATGTTGACGTGATTTCTGACGAAATACTCGTTCACCGCGTTGTTCTGGATGATGTAGTTCGCGATGTAATTTAGGATCGCCAGATCGGTCTGTGGTTCAAACACGATGCCATTGTCTGCCAGTTCGAACGAACGGTGTTCGAAGGTCGACAGCACGTGGACTTCACATCCCGGCTTGGTCAGGCGGGTATCGGTCAGGCGCGACCACAGGATCGGGTGCATCTCGGCCATGTTCGAGCCCCACAGCACAAAAGTGTCCGCGTGTTCGAAATCGTCATAACAGCCCATCGGCTCATCAATGCCGAATGTGCGCATGAATCCGACAACGGCGGATGCCATACAGTGCCGCGCGTTGGGGTCGATATTGTTAGACCGGAATCCGGCCTTCATCAGCTTTGAGGCGGCATAGCCTTCCCAGATTGTCCACTGACCCGAACCGAACATTCCAACACTGGTCGGGCCTTTCTTGGCCAGGGCCTCTTTCCACTTGGCGGCCATGACGTCGAAGGCTTCGTCCCAGCTGACCGGCTCGAATTCACCGTTTTTGTCGTATTCGCCATTGGTCTTGCGCAGTAGCGGCGTGGTCAGACGGTCCTTGCCGTACATGATCTTGGACAGGAAATAGCCCTTGATGCAGTTCAGGCCACGGTTGACCGGCGCGTCCGGGTCGCCTTGCGTGGCCACCACACGGCCGTCCTTGGTGCCGACTAGCACCGAACATCCGGTACCGCAGAACCGGCAGGCCGCCTTGTCCCAGCGGATATCGGGGGCCCCGGCCTGCGCGTTGGCCTGACCGGTGGCCAGAGGAATGCCAGCGGCTGATGCAGTGGCAGCGGCCGCTGAGGCCTTGAGAAAAGTCCGGCGAGATTCTGATGTAGTCATAGCGTGAGCCTCCGGCTGGTGGTTTGGCTTTGGGCATCGGGATGCGGGGTAGCCTCCGCAAGTTCCTCGAAATGGTGATAGGTCAGCGTCAGTGAGACCACTCCGGGGATCTGATGCAAATCCATGATGATCTCGGACGCCAGGTGATCTGATGTGTCTTCGACGACGACGACGAAACGGCCGTCTTCGGCCTGGGCATGCACCTCGACGCCTGGTGTGTCGCGCATCGTTTGCGCCGCGGCCTCAGCTTGGTCAGGGACGATATGTACAAGGCAACCGCAAATATTCATTGTATCGCTTCCGTTTTAGATGTGGGCTGACGGTCAAGCGCGATGGCATTGACAGGGCAGGAGGGCACGCAGGCACCGCACCCAATGCAGGTGTCGGCATCCAGCGAAGGCTCGGCCCGACCGCCCAGTTGTAACCTGAAGCGGATGGCATTCTGTTCGCAATTATCCTGACAGACGCGACAGCTGACCCCGTTCATGGACAGGCAAGAGGATGTCTCGATCGCCGCGCGCCAGGGCCAGTCCGGCAGGCGTTCGATTTGCAACGCGTCTGTCGGGCAGACCGTGGCGCAATCGCCGCAAAAGGTGCAGGGGTTTTCACTGGGCTTAAACACGGGGAAACCGTCCTGACCGACGACAATCACCGTTTCCTGACAGGCGTCGACGCAGTCGCCACATTTGGTGCAGTGATCCAGGAAACCCGGCACATGTGATCCCGGAGGACGGACAGTGCTGCTGTCCTCCCGACATACTTTGGCGCTTAGAAACGCCCGACGACTGGTCATCTGGCTCATTTGGCTGGACTGTACGCGCTTGATTCCCTTACTAGGTTATCCCAATAGCGATTTCGAATGTGATGAATCTTGATCCAGATCATTATTGAAACATTTATTTTTCGCCTTTTCGCCAGTCACCTGACAGTTGAAGTTGTCCAATGCTGCTCAGGCGGTGGCTGCACCAACGGCTAGAACCAAGACGGCGCGGCGCAGAGTTGGGTTTGAGTATCATTTCGAAACAAACTATGCTGCGTCGCAGAAATCGACTCGGCCACTGGCAGAATTTTACGGTGGTGCCGCATGTGTTTTCGATGGTTAGAGGACAGGCTCATGGTGACCAATGTGCAGAAGACCTCGTTGAACCTTCGGTCCGAGACGGCTGAAAATGCGGCTGCGGTTCAGGACCGAACGGTTGATATCGTAACCCGCGCTTTGGATCGGTCCGGCGTACAATGGACCCTGTTGTCCCAATCCGCCCGGCTGCAATCGACGCGGATTATCGAAACGCATTCAGAGCGGACCCGAGATCTGATGCAGGGCTTCGCCGAGGTTTCGCAGCGCATTGCGCGTTCGCAATCGATTGTCGACGATTGGACAGCTTATCTGAAAGACGCCACCCAGCGCGTGGTGCTGACCATGGACGCGCTGCGTGAACGCGGAGACGTTTTTCTGGAGCATGAAGCCGCGGGTTGCCCGCCGGTGCTGATCTATGACTATGAGGTCATCGTCGACGGGGCGAACCTGAAACGCCCCTGCAATTACCAACTGCTGCGCATCCTGCCGCCCAAAGGTGTAACCATTGACGACACCCGGCGTCCCTACATCATCATCGATCCGCGTGCTGGTCATGGTGGCGGGATCGGTGGATTCAAACCAGACAGTCAAGTTGGCGTTGCCCTGTCAAAAGGGCATCCGGTTTATTTCGTCAGTTTCGGACGAGACCCTGTGTCGGGGCAGACCCTTGCCGACGTCATGCATGCCGAGGCCGGGTTCGTGCGCACTGTCCGCGCGCGCCATCCCGACAGCCCGCAGCCGGTCGTGGCTGGCAATTGCCAAGGTGGCTGGGCCACTTTGCTGATGGCCGCCTGCAACCCGGATCTGACCGGACCGCTGATCCTGAATGGCGCCCCCATTGCGCCATGGTCGGGCGAGGTAGGAGAAAATCCGATGCGATATAACGCCGGTGTTCTGGGTGGCACCTGGCAACCGATGTTCTGGTCGGATGTTGGAGCGGGCCTGTTCGATGGCGCCAATCTGGTGATGAATTTCGAGCAGCTGAACCCCAGCCGGAATTATTTCGGCAAGTATTTCGACCTCTACCGCGACCCTGACGGCGGTCGGAAACGCTTCATTGATTTTGAGCGCTGGTGGGGTGGTTACTTCCTATTGAACGAGGCCGAGATTCACTGGATCGTCGAGCAGCTGTTCGTTGGCAATCGGCTGATCAAGAACACCGCGCAGTTGGAACCGGGCGTGCCGATCGACATCAAGGCGGTGAAAGGCCCGATATTTGTCTTTGCCAGCCAAGGTGATAACATCACCCCGCCCCAGCAGGCACTCAACTGGATTGCCGCCACATACGCAGATGAAGAGGAAATCCGTCTGCGCGGTCAGCGGATCATCTACATGTTGCATGATGAGGTTGGCCATCTGGGCATTTTTGTTTCGTCCAAAGTGGCGCGTAAGGAACATACGCAGATGGCTTCGACCCTGGAAACGGTCGAAGCAATGGCACCAGGCCTCTACGAGATGGTGATCGAAAACACCCAAGGCGAAGGCCAGGATAAACAGTTCGAGGTTCGGTTCTATGACCGCACGCTCGGGGATGTAGCCGCGTTGGACGACGGCCAGCAGGATGAGGCCAGCTTTGCCGCGGTGGCCCATATGTCCGAAGTGCAGGCGAATGCGTATGAAACCTTCGGGCGCCCTTTTGTGCGGTCCGTGTCGACACCGATGGGCGCAAAGGCATTGCGTGATCTGCACCCTCTGCGCGTTCAACGCGCGGCGATGTCCTCGGACAATCCGGTGATGAAGGGGGGTGCGCAATTAGCCGGGATGACGCGCGAACTGCGCGCCCCGGCGACAGCTGATAACCCGTTTCTTGAGATGGAAAAGCTGACCGGCGACTGGGTCGAACAGGCCATGGATCTGAGTCGAGACCTGCGCGACGCCTGGTATGAAGGGATGTTCTATGTGCTTTGGGGTGGTCCGCTGGCCGCGTGGTTCGGCAAGAAGAACGCTGCCCACCGTACCTTGCCTGATCCTGAAACCCTGAAAGCCCTGCCCGAGGTTGAGGCAGCATTGGCGCATATGAAACAGGGCGGGCTGCCCGAGGCCGTGATCCGGTTGTTGCTGTTGCTGGCCTCAAGCAACCAAAGTTTTCGGGCTGAAATTCTGCATCGCTGGGCGCATGTGTTCCAACATGAGGCCCCGTTCAGGGATCTCACCGTCGAAGACCGCCAACGCATGTTGCGCGAACAGACAGTGATTGTCACTTTTGACGAAAAGGGTGCGATCGATACGTTGCCCGACCTGTTGCCGCGGGTTGCTGACAGAAAACAGGCGGTTGATCTGCTCAAGCGTGTTCTGGGTGAAATTCCGAACCCTTCACCTGAGCTTGTCGAGATGGCACAAGCACTGTACGACACGCTTGATCTTGCTGAGATCAAACAGAAAACCGGAACTCGGTCCAAACCTAAAGGGCGCAGTTCGGCTGCTGCGAACAAGGCCAAACAGAAATGAAAATAACAGAAAACCGCACCTACACGCAGATCAAGGTCGGGGACGTGGCGCAGGTGACGCGCTTATGTACGGTCGATGATCTTTATGCCTTTGCCTCGGCCTCGGGCGATCATAATCCATTGCATCTGGCGGGATATGATGGCGATGGCGACGGCCACCCCGAGGCAGTGGCCCCAGCCCTGTGGCCTGCCGGTTTGATTGCGGCAATTTTGGGCAATATCCTGCCCGGCGCGGGCACCCAGGCGCGGTCGGCGAACCTGTCTTTTCATGCGCCTGTTCTGGCTGATGACGAGGTGACAGCGACGCTGACCGTGACCGAAAAGCGGGACGACGGTGATTTGCTTTGTGCGACCGAAGTGCGCCGCGTGGGCGACAACGCTCTGATCCTCAGTGGTGAGGTGCAAGTGACGCCGCCAGCCAAACACCTGACGTTTGACTCGGTTGACGTGCCCGGCCTGATCGTTCAGCGCCATCGCCATTTCGATGCACTGATCGCAAAGGCAAAGCCTCTGGATCCGATGCCCACAGCCGTGATCGCCCCGGAAGAGCCGAACTCGCTGGGCGGCGCCTTGCTAGGGCATTCCAAGGGTATTATTGCGCCGATCCTTCTGGGTGATCCTGACAAAATCGTTGCTGCAGCCGCCGAGTTGAAGGCCGATTTGTCGAGTATCGAGATCATTGAAGCCCGCAGTCATGAAAATGCGGCCCATCGCGCTGTGGACCTGGTGGTTGAAGGTAAGGCGCAAACCCTGATGAAGGGGCATTTGCACACCGATGTTTTGCTGCGAGCGGTTCTGCGTCGGGACAAAGGTCTGCGGACAGGCCGTCGCTTGTCGCATGTGTTTGTGATGGATGTGCCAGGCTTTTCACGGCCCATCATGGTGACGGATGCGGCCGTGAACATCGCTCCGGACCTCGAGACCAAGGCAGACATTGTGCAGAATGCCATCCATCTGGCACACTCGATCGGGATAGAAACACCAAAGGTTGGCGTCTTGTCGGCGGTTGAGACGATCAACCCGCATATGCCCTCGTCTGTGGATGCGGCGCTGTTGTCGAAAATGGCCGAGCGGGGTCAGATCACCGGTGGGCTGGTCGATGGCCCACTGGCGATGGACAACGCGGTTGATCTGAAGGCGGCGCGAACAAAGGGCATCAAGTCCGCCGTCGCCGGGGCGGCGGATATTCTCGTGGCCCCGAATATCGAAGCTGGCAATATGGTGGCCAAACAGCTGACTTACATTTCCCATGCCGAGGCAGCGGGAATTGTGGTAGGTGCCGCCGCCCCGATCATTCTGACGTCCCGAGCGGATGATGATGCCTCGCGGTTGGCTTCCTGCGCGGTAGCGGCGCTGCATGCGCAGGCAAATAAGGGTAAAATTCATGGCTGACCATGTGCTGGCGCTGAACGCCGGGTCGTCTTCGTTAAAATTCGGGCTGTATGAACTGGTCGAAGGCAATCGCCCCAGCATGCGTTGGCACGGCCAGATCGAACGCTTGGGGGATGCGCCGCGCTTGTTGGCGGAATCTGCCGGGGGCCGCTCGATCAACCAGGCGCTGACGGATACCCAAAGCCATGACGAGGCAATCCAGGCCTTTCTGGACATGACACGCGAATATCTGCCGGACATCCAAATCCGGGCCATAGGTCACCGGGTTGTGCATGGGGGGACGGTGTATTCCGAACCCGTGCGGATCGACGACAAGGTTCTGGATACTCTGGCCGGGTTCATCCCCTTTGCGCCGCTGCACCAGCCATTCAGTCTGGCCGGTATCCGTGCAGCCAGCGCCGCCTTTCCAGACACGGTTCAGGTGGCCTGTTTCGACACCGCCTTTCACCGCACCCATCCATGGGTCAACGATACCTTCGCCCTGCCGCAGAGCTATTATGACAAGGGCGTGCGCCGGTATGGCTTTCACGGCCTGAGCTATGACTACATCACGCAAAAGCTGAAAGAGATCGCGCCCAGCCTGTATGATGGCCGCGTTGTCATCGCGCATCTGGGCAACGGCGCGTCGATGTGTGCTGTGTCAGGCGGGCGGGCTGTGGCGTCGACCATGGGTTTTTCCGCATTGGACGGCCTGCCGATGGGCACCCGCAGCGGTCAGCTGGACCCGGGTGTCGTGCTGTACATGATGCAGCAGGAAGGGATGAGCGCGGATGAAATCGCCGACATGCTCTATCGTAATTCCGGCCTGCTGGGTCTGTCGGGGATGTCATCGGACATGCGCACCCTGCTGGCCGCCGAAACGCCCGAGGCCCGCAAGGCGATCGATTATTATGTCTTTCGCATTCGCCGAGAGCTTGGCGCCATGTCTGCTGCGCTGGAAGGGTTGGACGCGCTGGTGTTCACGGGCGGCATTGGTGAGAATGCAGTACAGATCCGTCAGCGGGTTTGTGACGGGATGCGCTGGATCGGGATTGAAATGGATCCCAACAGGAACGCCGACAATGGCACGGTTCTGTCGACCGATTTCAGCCGCGTGCGCATTCTGGCAATTCCCACGAACGAAGAGATGGTGATCGCCCGCGCCGCCGCCCGGATGGTGCAATAGTCGCTATTGCTCGGGTTTGTCTTTGCGACGCTTGGCGTATTTGATCAGCGTACTCAGAATGGCGCTGATAACATCGGGTGTCAGGGCACCCAGCGGGTCGCGCCGGATGCCTGTCACGGTGTTACGTGCGTCGGACAGAGTGTCTTTGATCTCGGTTTCGATATCTAACAGTGCCATATCGCGCAATTCGACCGCGGCTGTCGTATCCGCCTGCGCGTTCTGCGTGTTGGCCATCAGAACCAGGATCACACTCAGCAACAGGTTGGCCCCAGCCATGATCAGCGCGGCCAGCGGTTTGGACAGGGTTGCTGACAACCAGAAAAAACCGGCCACGTTCAGCATGATGACAGCCAGCCCCACGGCCAGCCCCGCCGCAGCGTAAAAGCCGGTACGCCGTGCGGCCACGGCAACATGGCGTTGGGCAATCAACCGTTCGGCTCGCAGAATGATCGAGATATTACGGGAAATGCGGCTCATGTTCAGGCTCCTACCGGGATCGGCCTAGCAGATAGCCAAGCGTAAAAATGCCAAGCGCAAACAGGATCGGTCTTTTGTGCGGCAGATCCTCCAACTCGGTCAGGGCTTCTTCAAGCTGTCCGGTCCAGTTGTCGATGTTCTCGGCAACCCTGTCGGCCACAGTATCGTGTGGTTCCGGCCTTTGTGTCTGTTCACGGGTCGCAGTTTGCTCGGCCAGTTGGCGGCGCAGATCGGCAACTTGCGCTTCAAGCTCGGCTTTCGTGACCATTGGATTGGCCCCCTAACAGTTGTTGCGCTAACAGGTCAGGGTTAGAACCCCCACCCACGGTTTCGCAGCCCATGTTAATGCGTTTTTCCGGTTTAAGAAAAGGGACTTATCATTTTGCCGGTCAGGTCAGCCTGAAAACTGCGTATCAAGCGTAGTAATCCGCGACCAACAGGAAATCCGGCGCGACGTCTTCTTCGATGGTTGCAAAGCGCGGGATCGGGTCTTCGAACACGTTGTCGGTTCGGTCGTCATTGACGGTCGAGACCTCGCCAATCAGGCAATCGCCTTGTTCGGCCCAGAAGGCGTGCCATATGCCGGGCATCAGAGTGACGCTTTCGCCGGGTTTCAAGCGAAGCAACTCACCGGGCCGAATTGTGACGGGGCAACCGTCGCTGGGCACGACAACAGGATTTTCACGGTCGATACCGCCTTGCGGGTCCGAGGCATAGATCTCCATCACCAGATCACCACCGCCGCGGTTTATGATGTCTTCGGCTTTCACAATGTGGCGGTGCATTGGCGACAGCTGTTTGTCTCGCGACACCAGCAGCTTTTCGGCATAGAGCATGCCCCGACCGCTGTTCAGATCACCCACATCGCCGTTGCGCAAGGTGAACAGGAACAGGCCCAACTCATTAAAGCGACCCTGCCCGTAATCGGTGATGTCCCAACCCAGCCCGCGTTCGCGAATGCCTGCGGCTTTGTCACTGCGCATTTGGTCAGGCGACCAATTGGCAAAGGGGGGCAGGACCGCACCGAAGGAGCGTATAAAGGCCTCGGCTTCGGTTTTGATGGCGTTGATGTCAGAACGTTTCATTTAGATCTCTTTGGGGTTCAAAGCTCGTGCGCCCAGGGCGGGTTGGCCCCGGCGCGGGAAACGGTGATGGCTGCAACCTCTGCGCCTTTGGCCAAAGCGGCGCGCAGGTTTTCGGTACTCAGGGTGCGCAGCGCGGTTTTGGTCAGGTGCCCACCGCGCTCCAGCTCGGCCAGCACACCGGCGTTGAACGTGTCACCTGCACCGACGGTATCGACAACTTGAACCGTTCGAACGGGGACTGAGGTTTCGGACCCGTCCGCCAGATAGCCTGACGCGCCGTCACCGCCACGCGTTACAATAACCACGGCAGGCCCGGCTTGCAGCAACAGCGGCACTTTCTCAGTGATGCTTTCCGGGCCGGGAATGATCCAATCCAGATCCTCGTCCGAGACCTTTACGATATCCGCCTGTGCGATCATCCGGTTCAGACGGGTGCGATACCGGGTTTGATCCTTGATGAAATCGGGCCGGATATTGGGATCAATCATCACCGCCCGATCCGCCCCTTGCCGGTCCAGCAATGCGGCGTAAGCGTCGGCGCAAGGCTCGCAGGCCAGGCTGATGCCGCCGAAATACAGCGCCGAAATAGCGGGGAGCTGATCCGGCATATCCTCGGGCATCAGCATGCGACCCGCCGAGTTTTCGTCGATAAAGCTGTAAGAGGCGTGCCCGTCCTTCAACTGCACAAAGGCCAGCGTCGTGGGGCGATCTGCTCGGATCACATGGCTTGCATCCACATGGCTGGTCTTCAGGGCATCGGTCAGTTGCTCTCCGAACATATCCGAAGACAGACCGGTCAGCAGCCCAACCGGCGACCCCAGCCGCCCCAAGGCAATGGCAGTGTTAAAGACCGCGCCACCGGAATGGGGCACAAATCCATCACCGCCCGAAATGGTCGGGGTGGCGATCATGTCGATCAGGGCTTCACCGCAGCACAGGATCATGCCGGGTCCTTTCTGTCTTGTGGGATCAGGCGGCCATATTAACGCGCGAGCGCACTTTTACAGAAATTGTTAGCGCCAACAATGCCAAATTCGTCCTGTTCCGAAACATACAGGCTCATTGACCTTCGCAAATCGGTAAACCGCCCGCCCGCGTTGAACGCATCGCGGAAGGCTTCCTTGAAGAGCCAGCGGTTTTTCTCGGCCACACCGCCCACAAGGAACACACCGCCCACAGGCATCAGCACGACGGCAAGATCACCCATCACTGCGCCCAGATGGGTGGTGAACATATGCGCCGTTTTTTCGGCGATCGGATCTGTCTGCGCGCGCGCGTCATCAAGAATGTCCTTGGCGCTGCGCATTGGCGTGTTGGTCTGTCCTGCGGCCATGCTTGCAGCTTGATAGAGGACCGGCAGACCTGTGCCGCTAAGGAACATTTCCGCCTCAAGCACCAAAGTTTCATCAAAGAAACAATCCGGCGCGATGTGCCGGGCGGCTTTGAAAATCTCGACCTCATCCACATGGCGCGGTGACAGGCCAATATGGCCGCCTTCACCAGATGCGGTGTGATACCGGCCCTCAGAATAAAGCAACGCCCCAACCCCAAGACCTGTGCCGGGACCGACAACCAACCGGGTGCCAGGGGGTGGGTTCGCGGTGCCTTGCAACACCTCGACATCATCGCCTGTGATTTCGGCCACCGACCAAGCAGCGGCGGTAAAGTCGTTGATGACAAAGGTATGCTGCGCGCCCGTGGCCTTGCCGATATCACCCTCGGACAGGTCGAGCTTTGCATTCGTCAGGCAGATCTTCCCGTTCTTCACAGGCCCGGCCCCGGCGGCCACCACGGCGCGTGGATCGGTGCCGATCTCATCGCGCAGGGTGTGAAAGGCGTTAAGCAATTCTGGCAGGGTGCCGGTTGGGTATTTGCGCAGATCGGTCAGCTTTCCGTCAGCGATCACGCCCAAGCGCGTATTGGTGCCGCCGATATCCGCGACCAAGTTCCAATGCGCGCGGTTGGAAGCAGTGGGTTGCAATAGGGGCAAAGAATCTGATTTTCCAGACAGGGTGGTTTTTAAGTCCTTGGTAGACATTTCAGATTGCGTTCCAGTTATGAGAATTCTATGTCAACAAAGCCATTCTGGCATAGTCGATCGTGTGCCCGAGCATCCCGATCCAGACGTGAACAGAACTCTGCGGGGAAATCGATGCAAGTGTAGTGCATTGTAGAAGCCTGTCGGAACGCATTGAGATGCCAACTAACAGTTCAGCCATCTGCAATCCAGTTTTAAACAGACCGGCTGCGGATTTGACACACTTGGCTTGCAGGAGCATCAACCCATCGATCACAAGGAAACAGGCAACCCTTACGACCCAAGACCAAGGAGTAACCTCTTGTTATTTCTTGTGTACCGTGAGAACAGATTTTGGCTTGGAAAGTAAAATAGGCGGTACCCAGCTAGGATATGTCTGACAACAATAATACTGTATTTTATCTGAATTTGATTGAAAAAGAAAATGCACTGGTAAACCAAAGGCTGCATTGGGGCATGATTTTTCAGGGTATACTGTTTGCCGCCATTTTCATTGGGTCCGGCAACAAAGGCGGTTTTTCCCTGACTGCAGAAAACATTGTTCTTACCAGCCTGGGTGCAGTAGCTTCGATGTCCTTGATTTTGGGTACCCTAGCCGCACACTTCGTAATCCGTGGATCGCAAGCTGAAGTTCAAAAGCTGACTAATCGTGTTGGTGCCGCTGAGCAAACCGGTTTGAACTCAATCCTCTTTACGGTGCTTATGCCACATTTTTGTCTTCCCGCGCTCAGTCTGGTGTGCTGGGTCTATCTTGCAACACATGCTTTGATCTCCAGTAGAACGGATAAATTGAGCAATTCAGCGCAGGACCAGTGGCAATTCCTGTTTGTTTTGAATTTCGCAGTGATATTGCTGTTCCTCGCTGTCTTTTCCACACTGGTAGTTCAGAAAGTACTTCAAAATAGGGCTACCGTTCCAAGCTAAACGCTGGGCTTGACAAACATAGTGCGGCTGTTTCACCGTTATTGAAACGTTTCAATCGCGGTGAATCTCAGGAAATGCGGATAGCGGCACAGCTTTATACCGTCAGGCAGCTCGGGGGTCTGGCTGCGCAGTTGGATCTGATCCTCGCCTGCGGTATTGCGGATGTTGAAACAGTTGGATTTCACGATCTGTCCCCTAAACACATGGCGTTGCAGGTTGCGCAGTCGGGCCTGACCGTCCGGTCGGCGCATTTCGATTGGGAGGAATTCGAAGCCCGGTTTGACGATATTCTGACCCTGCTTGATCTTTTGAACTGCCCGGTTGCCGTGATGCCATGGCTGGCGCCACAGGCCCGCCCCGGCACGGTCGCGGGATGGCAGGATGTAGCAGACCAACTCTCTGCTTGGGCGGCGCGATTGGCGGGCCAGGGGGTTCGACTGGCTTATCACAACCATGATTTTGATCTGGTTGGCCCTGTTGGAGAAACGCCTTTGGACCTGATCCTGGCCCATGACACGCTGCATTGGCAGCCCGATATCGGATGGTTGGCCGTCTCGGTGCCGGACCCGGCCGAGGTGTTGCAGCGGTACGCGGGGCGGATCGTATCAGTACACGCCAAGGATGCAGAACCGGCTTCGGGGCAGGGTGATGATCGCTGGCGCAATCTGGGGCAGGGCGTGGTCGATTGGCCCCGGCTGTTGCGCATTCTGAATGACAGCCCCTGCAGCGATCTGTTTGTCGAACACGATGAAACGCCCGACCACGCCGAGACCTTGCGGACGGGGCGAAAGTTTCTGATGGGACAGATGTCTTCGGAGGTCGGATAATGGCGCGCGCAACGATCAAGTCGATCGCCAAGGAGACGGGCTATTCTGTTGGCACCGTCTCGAACGCGCTGCGGGGGGCTGCGTCAGTTCGGGAAGAAACACGCCAAGAGATTCAGGCTGTAGCCACGCGTCTCGGGTACCGTGTCAATATGGACGGTTTGAAGCTGCGCACCAACAAATCCTACCGTATCGCGGTGCTGGTCAGCGTGTCACCTGACGCAGCAGAGGAATGGGAAGGGGTAGAATTCACCCGCATTCTGGCCGGTATCTCGGCGTCCTTGCAGGGTTCGCGATACGAGATGTCTGTGTTCAACGTGGCCGATCTGCCGGATGCCATGGCCGTTCTGGCGCGGATTGTTCAGGACGGTTTGGCCGATGGTGTCATCTTCTCGGGCACATTGCAGGGCGACCCGCGCATCGCTTTTCTACAGCGACACAGTTTTCCCTTCGTGACCATGGGTATGAGCGACAGCAAGACAGCCCATGCCTATGTCGATTTCGACAGTCAGGCGGCTGCGTTTGACGCAACCGCGCGGTTGGTGGGATTGGGGCACCGGCGTATTGCCTTGGTGAACCCCCCGGCCGAACTGATCTATGCAGCACAACGTCAAACCGGATACGAACAGGCGTTGGCCAATGGTGGCCTTGCGCCTGACCCAGCGCTGATTTTCAATGGCCCCACAACCGCTCGTACTGGGCAGTTGTGTTTTGAGGCTCTGATGCAGCTAAGCGACCGACCCACGGCCTGTATCTGCGCGAATGAGGCGATGACACTAGGCGTTTTGTCCGCAGCCCATGCTGCGGGTGTGCAGATTGGCCGGGACATGGTGGTGATTTCCACCGATGACCTACAACTTAGCCGATATTTCGTACCCCCGCCCAGCACCTATTATGTGCCCATCGAAGAAACCAGCCGTCTTCTGGGCGAGTAC
Organism: Ruegeria sp. BA12; assembly: GCF_056539625.1. NCBI lineage: Bacteria > Pseudomonadati > Pseudomonadota > Alphaproteobacteria > Rhodobacterales > Roseobacteraceae > Ruegeria > Ruegeria sp. BA12. The sequence goes on along the minus strand of NZ_JBQFVF010000003.1, from coordinate 80,675 downwards.
ATGTTGAAAGCTTTGGAAGGGGGCGACCCGTCCGAGACCCAGAAAAAGATCAGGGCCACGCTGATCGAGCGCCAACCTGACACCCCCGCGCCGCAAAAGGCGCCCACCACGTAAATCCACTCAGGAGGACTTGAAGATGTTTAAAAATCTACTAGCCGCAGCGGTCGTGACCGCGATAGCAGCCCCCGCAGTTTTTGCTGCCGACCTGGACGGGCGCGTTCTGAAAATCGGAACCGACGCCACCTATCCGCCGATGGAAACTGTCGATGAGACGACCGGTCAGATCGTGGGTTTCGATGTGGATGTGATGAATGCGATCTGCGAACGGGTCAATTGCGTCCCGAATTTCGTCAACACCGCATGGGACGGCATCTTTGCCGCGCTTCAGCAGGGTGAGTTCGATCTGGTGATCTCGGGCGTCTCAATCACGCCGGAACGCGAAGAGACGATGGATTTCTCAGAACCCTACATTGTAGTCAGTCAGGCCATTCTGCTCCAGGTCGACAATGCGGACATGACGCTTGAGGATTTCAAAGCCGGTGGTCAGAAGCTGGCGGCGCAGACTGGTACCACCAACGCGCAATTGGCCGAGGATCTAGTAGGGCGCGAAAATGTCAGCCTGTATGACAACTTCTCTGCCGCGATCCTGGCACTGCAAAATGCGGATGTGCAGGGTGTGATCATCGACGGCACCTCGGCCGCCGCATACGAGCAGGAGTTCGCGGGTGAGCTGACCGTGGGCATCACCGGCCTGCAATCCGACCCGCTGGGTATCGTGTTTCAGGAAGGCGACGCTACGGTCGACGCCATCAACGAAGGGCTGGCAGCGATCAAGGCCGACGGCACGCTGGACAAGTTGGTCGGCAAATACTGGGGCACCGAATAAACCTGTCCGATCCGAAACGGCCCGGTGCCGATGGCAACCGGGCCGCCTGTTTGCAGTGAGGTCCCATGAAGCGTCTAAGCTCGATCCGCCCGAGCAATCTTGTTCTGCTCGCCGCGGCCCCGTTCATTATCTACCTGTTCGCTACCTCTTCAAAATACCTGCGCTCTTTGATCGCAATTCTCGGGATCGGGAATAATGCCGGCCCGATTTTTGTCGGGTTCCTGCTGGTTCTTGCGGTGGCCATTCTGGGATATCTCTGCGCCCGAAACGCGCGGTTTCAGACGGCGCCGAGTTGGGTGCGTATCTCGGCATGGGCGGCCTTGCCCGCAGCGTTGGCGCTGGCGGTCTTGGTTTTCGTCGCGCCGCAGGTGCTGATGCCATTTGCCGAGTCCGTCTTCTTTCATGCGCTCAGCGAAAATACTTCGACCTTGATCGACCGCTCCGCGCAGACTTGGGTACTTTTTCCAGACGTTGTTGATCAGGTTCAGACAGGTCTTCAGGTGTTACTGCTAATCTATGCGCTTGTGGTTGCTGGTATTTTGCTGTCGGGCCGTTTGCCCGTCAGGGCGCGGGGACTTGCTCAGCTTGGGTTTGAGATCCTGACCGGGGCCGCGCTGTTCTATCTGATGTTTATGGCCCATTGGCAATTTGCAACCGGAGTGGCGATCACGTTTCGCGCCGCCATTTTTGCTTATATCTTCGCCGCCATTCTGGGGCTGATCTGGGTCGGGCTGCAATCGTTCAAACCCAAGGCGCGCACGACCGTTGTCTATGGCTGCATCAGCTTGACTTTGCTGGGTGTATCGGCGTTTTTCTTCATGCAGCCACAGGTCAAATACGAACTGATAGGTACGCTGGATGCGCGCATCGCCATTGTGCGCGGCACCCCGCAGGCGCAGGCCGACATCATCAGGTTTGGTGAATTCGACGGGGGCGAAGACCAACAATACCGCATCCGTAGCGCCCCAAACGCTGCCAGCGCGGTGGAACAGATCGAAACCGTCGACAGCGTGTCGGGCGCCTTTGTCCCGGTCGGTGCCAACACCAAGGGCTATCCGGTGATCTGGCAGACGCAATTCCTGCCGGATCAGTACCGCAACCCAGCGCTGGCTTTTGCCGTGTTTGGTTTTCTATTGCTGACGCTGACGGTGGGCGGTGCGCAGCACAAGCTGCATCCGCTGGCCGTAGGGGCCGAGTTCTTCGTGGACACGATCCGTGGCATTCCGATGCTAGTGATCATCCTCTATATCGGTCTGCCTTTGGCTGGGGCGGTCAAAGATGCCACGGGTGGCGGTATCGATATGACCAATATGACTCGCGGGATCATCGCGATCTCGGTCGGCTATTCCGCTTATATGGCCGAGATTTTCCGATCCGGGATCGAGGCCATCCCACGGGGTCAGATCGAGGCTGGTGGCTCGCTGGGTCTTTCGCGCTGGCAAACTGCGCGGCTGATCATCCTGCCGCAGGCGCTGCGCATCGTCACGCCGCCCTTGGGCAATGAGTTCATTGCGATGATCAAGGATACCTCACTGCTGTCGATCCTGTCAGTCCGCGATATGACCCAGCGGATGCGCGAATTTCAGGCCGCCAGTTTTCTGCCCTTTGCGCCGTTTAATACAGCCGCAATCCTCTATGTGGTGATCACGTTGGGCTGCGCCAGCTTCCTCAAATGGATCGAACGCCGCACGGCAAGGGAAGATCGATGAGCAGGTTGGAACTTGGGGTATGCTATTACCCCGAACAATGGGACCGGTCGCTCTGGTGTGAAGACGCGCAGCGAATGGTCGAGATGGGACTGGATTGGGTGCGCATCGCCGAATTCACTTGGGGCCTGATTGAACCGGAGCGCGGCGTTTTCCACTGGGATTGGCTGGATGAGGTGATCGACATTCTGGGCGAGGCAGGCCTGCGCGTGATGATGTCCACGCCCACCGCCGCCCCGCCGAAATGGCTGATCGACGAACATCCGGAAATTCTGCCAGTTGGGCCGGACGGGCGCGTGCGAAGGTTTGGATCGCGGCGGCACTATTGCTTTTCCAGCGATTTCTATCTGGCCGAAGCCCGCCGGATTGCCACCGAATATGCCCGTCGTTATGGCCAGAACCCCTATGTTCACGCTTGGCAGATCGACAATGAATATAACGATCACGACACGGTGCTTAGCTATTCGGATGCGGCGCGGGTCGGATTCCAGCGGTGGCTGGCGGATAGGTACGGGTCGATCGCGATACTGAATGAAATTTGGGGGACCGTGTTCTGGGGATCTGCCTATTCCAGCTTTGACCAGATCGAATTGCCCAACGGGCTGGTGGCCAGCCCCAACCCAACCCATGCACTGGATTTTGCGCGATACTCCTCGGACCGGGTGCGGCTTTTCAACCGCGCGCAGGTGGATGTGCTGCGTCAATACGCGCCGGGTCGGGACATCACCCATAATTTCATGGCGGGCAGTTTTGAGTTCGATCACCATGCCGTTGCCGCCGATCTGGATATTGTTGGCTTCGACAGTTACCCCTTAGGAAATCTGTTGGGCTCGACCCTGTCTGACGACGAAAAGCACCGCTATTTGCGGACTGGCGCGCCGGATTATCAGGGGTTTCACTGCGATCTGTATCGCTCTCAAGGCAAGGGGCGGATGTGGGTGTTGGAGCAGCAACCCGGCCCGGTGGACTGGGCCGAGAAAAACCCCTCACCCGCGGACGGGATGGTGCGACTGTGGACCTGGGCAGCCTATGCGCATGGCGCGCAGGCGGTGATGTTTTTTCGCTGGCGACAGGCTAAATTTGCGCAGGAACAGTATCACACAGCATTGTTGCGTTCGGACGGCAGCCCGGATCAGGCCGCCGTGGAATTGGCGCAGGTCGCGGCAGAGCGCGACTTGTTGCCCGCCGTGGTACGTGAGCGGGCGCAGGTGGCCATAATTCTGGATTACGAATCCATCTGGGCGGCGGATATCCTGCCGCATGACGATGCCTTCCCAAATGCTCAGGTCATCCGCGAATGGTATGCCGGGCTGTGCGCGCTTGGGGTCGATCTGGATTTTGTGGGGCCACAAGATGAGCTGAACGGGTATGCCCTGATTGTTGTCCCGCAAAGCATGATCGTTCCAAACGATCTGGCCAACAAACTGCGGGACAGTGGGGCGAAACTGCTGATCGGCGCGCGCGCGGGCAGCAAGACACCCGACATGCACACACCGCACAACCTTGCGCCCGGAGCGTTGGCTGAGCTTACCGGTGTGACGGTCTTGCGGGTGGAATCGCTACCAGAACTGGCGCAGGAATCGGTGCGCTTGCAGGACGGAACGACGTATGACTTCACCGGTTGGCGGGAAATCATCGACACCAGCGGAATGGTAACGGCAGAGTTTAGCAGCGCATACCGGGATGGCAGCCCGGCGATTGTACGCTCGGACCGAGCGATCTATCTGGCAATGATCCCACGCGGCCAATTGCTGCATGCCATACTTTCGGACGCGTTAAGCTGGGCGGGCCTTCCCGTCACGGATTGCGGACCGGATCTGCGGATCACACGTCGCGGAGGATTGAAATTTGCCTTCAATTTCGGGGCAGATGGGTTGTCATTACCGACTGACGAACCACATGCCTATTTGGTTGGGGGCACTGAAATCCCACCCTATGGGGTTTCAATCTGGCGGGACACGTGATCTTGCCAGTCCACATTCCTGTTGGCAGCAAGTAGAAGGCTGCAAAACAACTCAATAGCAGGAGAATCAAAATGGCTGAACGGAAAACCCTTTCCAGACGCTCGATGCTGAAAGGCGCGGGCGCGGCTGTTTTGGCGGCTCCGCTTTACAGCAAAAGCGCGCTGGCCTCTTCGGGTGAGATCAACGTGGTGATGTGGTCGGATTACCTGCCGCCTGAGTTCCTGGAAGGGTTCGAAGCGGAAACGGGGATCAGGGTCAATCATATCGGGATCGGATCGAACGAAGAAATCCTCAACATGATGACTGCGTCGAATGGCCAGGGGTTTGACCTTGTCGCGCCTACCAACATGCGGTCTTTGCAATGGGCGCCGCTGGACCTGCTGCAACCGTTTGATCTGGATAAGGTGAACCTGGACGCGGTTAACCCTTCCATGGTTAGAATTGGGACCGACGCTTGGAATTTCAACAAAAGCGGAGCGCACTGGCTGCCGCATATCTGGGGGACTGAGGGCATAGCCTACCGTACCGATCTGTGGTCGCCCGAAGGCGACGCTCCATCCTATGGGGATGTCTGGGCGGAAGAAAATGCCGGTATGACCATGGGTCGTGCGCATTCTATGATGCTGTGTGCGGGTCTGTATTTGGAACGCTTGGGTGAGATGGAGCCCGAGTCCGTCTGGGATGCCTATGACGACGAAGACACCATGCGCAGGGTCTGGGACCGGATCACGGACTGGTGCATTGAACGCAGGGATCGGATCAAGCTGATTTGGAACGATGCTGAAACTCAGAAATACGGCTTGCTGAATGGCGGCGTGGTTGTGGGGCAAACATGGGACGGGCCGCCGCTGGCTTTGAAATCAGCAGGGGAACCGGTGAATTATCAGGCTCCGATCGAAGGAGCGATGGCGTGGGTGGATGGTCTTGCAATGCCAGTCGGTGCGGAAAACATCGAACAGGTCTATGCGCTCATCAACTATTTGTACCGACCTGAGCCAGCCGGAGCTGCCGCTGCAGTGAACGGATATAACACAGCCGTACTGGGCGCCGAGGATTTCGCGGGCGATGAGTTCAGAAAGAACTTTGCCGAGGCCTATCCGGGCGACGCGTTGGCCAACCTCAACCCGTGGCTGGCCGAAGCTCCGTGGTATGCCAAAGCACGGGCCGAGTTTGTCGACAGATTTTTAAACGCCTGAGCATTACCCCTGTGCGGGTGGACCCTTTGGTAGGATGACGACGTCACACGCTGCGATTTCGTGCCCGTTCCAAAGGACGGGTGCGGCGGTGTAGTTGATCAGAAAAATATACTGCACGGTTTCCCGTCGGCGCAGGCCCTCGGGCATTGCATGCAAGGTCAGGTCGACCGTTTTGGCGGCCATCGAGATGACCCTGTCCCAAAGAGCCTCATCCGGGAAACCCGCAAGGTACCAAAGACCGTTTTCGCCTTTTAGGGCAGATGTGCCATCAACAAAGGTCAAAAGGTCTGGGGCATCTCCGGAGAGGCGGTCAACCCAGTGTTGCGCCGCGCCACCTCCGTTAACATCACGCTGCACGTTAGGGGGCAGGGTTTCCACAAGATCAACTCCGCAATCCAGCCCGGACAGGCCCGGGCGGCCTGAGGTTGGAATTTGGAAATCGCGAGTGATCGCGCCTGTACGGGGGCCAAGGATGGCCAGATCACAACCCTCAGTCAGGCGGGTTTCCAGATCGTCATCCAGCGTGGCAAGACCGGGGGCGAGGATCAGTTTGTAACCGGTCTTGGGCGTTTCCGAGGCCGCAATGAAGTCCACCGAAAGCCCGGCCCGCCGCAGCGCGCGATAGGCTGAAAAAACCAGCCGGAAATAGTTGAACCCGGCCCCTTGCGGTTGTGTCGCCCAGGCCCAGTCCGAGGCATAATCGAACACAATCGCCACGTCCGCCTGCGTTTGCGTCAGCGCGCCAAGCTCGGCCAGATCAACTGCGGTTTGACGTGCCTCAGCCAGTGCCGGGGCGGGTGTGTTGTTCGGTGTCAAAAGGCCAGCGTGCATTTGTTCCTGCGCGAACGGAGCCTGCCGCCAGCGGAAATAGCTGACCACTTCGGCCCCATGAGCCACCGCCTCAAGCGACCACAGGCGCACCATGCCGGGCAGGGGGGCAGGGTTATAAGGAGCCCAGTTCACCGGGCCCGGTTGTTGTTCCATCACCCACCAGCGCCCGCGCCCAACGGCGCGATAAAGGTCGTGATGAAAGGCCTGCATATCCGGATCGCCCTGTTGCAGGAACGCGGCTTTATGGGCCTCGTCCGCCTCAAGGCGGTCTGAGAGAAACCCAATCGGGTAGCTGTCCCATGTGGCGATATCCAGATCCGCACCGACTTTGAAATGATCGAAATCCAGAACCCGACCCATATAATTATGCAGCAGTGGCGCGTCGGTCAGTGGCCGCAACGCATCAACCTGCGCTTTGTTGAACATCACCACCTGATCCGAGCTGAACCAGCGGAAGGCCAGAACATGCGCTGGGTTGGGTTCGGTCACAGTCAGATTGGGCAGGTCGATCTGATCGAAACCTGCGTATTCCATCGACCAAAACACATTGCCCCAGGCGGCGTTCAGAGCGTCGACCGAGCCATATTGATCGGCCAGCCACCGCTGAAACTCTCGCAAGGCAGGCTGGCTGTAGCTGACGGTCGTGTCATGGCAGCCATATTCGTTGTCGATCTGCCAGGCGGCGACATGCGGGTTGCGCCCATACCGTTCGCCCATGAGCCGGACAATGCGGGCGCATTCGGCGATATATCCCTGATGACTAAAGCAATAGTGCCTGCGTGAACCGAATTTGCGCGGCTGCCCCTGAGCATCCACCGCCAGCATGTCAGGGTGTTTCTCAAGCATCCATCGGGGCGGCGTTGCTGTCGGCGTGCCCAGAACAACCTTAAGGCCCACAGCCCCCAGCACCTCAATCGCTCGGTCCAGCCAGTCGAATTGCAGATCACCCGGAGTTGGCTCCATCCGGCTCCAGGCAAACTCACCGATCCGCACCCAGCTCAGGCCGGTTTCGACCATCTGCGCGGCGTCCGTGGCCCACATTTCTTCGGGCCAGTGTTCGGGATAGTAGCAAACACCAAGTTCGGGCTTCATAGAATGACTCTGTGTTCGGCCTGCCCAGTACCCGCGCCGGGGGCGGCAAAGGTCATACCGTTGGTAGGGTGTGCAGCAAGCGTGTCCTTGTCCAGTCCCTCGCGGGCAGTGGTGCAGTAGAGTGTGGTCAAGTCGTTGCCGCCAAATGCGGGGCATGACACATGGGTAGCTTCAAATGGGATGGCCGTCAGGAACTGTCCTGACGGTGTATAGGCTGCAACACGGCTTGCACCCCATTGCGCGATCCAGAGGTTGCCTTTCGCATCAACCACGGCGCCGTCGGGGTTCAAACCGTCGACGCGTAGGTCCAGGAATACCGTGCTGTCGCCCTTGGGCCAGCCGGTTTCGGAATTCAGCGGCCATTGCATGACCTGCTTGGTGGCCGTGTCCGAGTAATAGGCGCAAGACCGGTCCGGGGCGAAGCAGATCGCGTTCGAGATCGTGACATCGCCCACCAGTTGCCGAAGTTCCCCCCGCCAATACCGATAAATCGCACCTGCACCGGGTTCGGCGGTTTTACCCATCGTCCCGATCCAGAACCCACCCCAAGGATCCGCGCGCCCGTCATTTGAGCGCGTGACCGGATTGTCCGCCTCAAGTGGGGCGATCAGGTCTTTCTGGTCGTTTTGCAGGTTGAACCGCCACAGGCCCGTTTCAGAGGCTATCAACAGCCTATCCCGGTCTACCCAGCCCGCGGCCGAGACATGTTCGTCGAACTGCCAATTGCGCTGCGCTTTGCCGTCCCGCGTCATCAGGCGTTTGCCCAGGATGTCAAACCAGAACAGCTGTTGCCGTTCCGGGTGCCACAACGGCCCTTCGCCCAGTTCACAGGCGCGGTTGTCGTAGACGATGTTCATCCAGCGGCCTTGTCGTAGGCGGTGACGATATGGGCCGCCCGCTCTGCGACTTCCGAGGCGGTCATGCCGGGTTTGAACAGCGCCGATCCGATGCCGAACCCATCAGCGCTGGCCTTGATCCACAGGTCGAAATTTTCGGGACCTGCCCCGCCGACGGCATAAACCTTTGTGCCTTCTGGCAGCACCGCACGTAAGGCCGCCAACCCAGTTGGTCCTGCCAGCGCGCCGGGGAACAGTTTCAAACCTGATGCCCCAGCTTGGAGCGCGGCGAAAGCTTCGGTCGGGGTAAAAATACCCGGCCAGCTTTCCAGCCCCAGCCGATGTGTGTGCGAGATCACCTCGGGGTCGCAATTCGGTGACACGATCAGACGACCGCCGACCTCTGATACCATGTCGACCTGCTGGGACGTCAAAACCGTGCCTGCCCCGATCAAAGCACGATCACTGAACTCATTGGCCAGAACGGCGATCGAGGCCAGCGGGTCGGGTGAATTCAGCGGCACTTCGATCTTGTCGATGCCAGCGTCGATCAGCGCCCGTCCCACGTTCGTTGCGTCCGAGGGGGCCAGTCCGCGCAAAATGGCGATGATGGGTCGGCTCATGCGGTTTGCCTCGTGAGGTTGCGGGCCTGTTGCAGACCGGCCAGGGTACATTTTGTGCTGTTGGCGGTTTCTACAAACGCGCCCTGTTGTTGTAGCGCCTTGGCATAAACTTCCGACAGGCTCTCGGCCCCGATGATTGCCAATTGCTGACCCAACCAATAGGGGCGGGTGGCCGCCAATTCCGCGCCGATCAGATAACCTGACAGCCGTGCCCGGATAACGCCGCCATCCTGCCCTTGCAGCAGATCAGCGGCCCGCAGGCCAAACAGGCGCGCCGCCAGTTGTTCAGGTTTCGACAACGCATCGGCAGTGGCCTCGGCAAAGGCGGCATCCTCCCAGCCCGCGCCGATCGAATGTTTTAGCACCGATTGCCCGCCCAGCAGATCGAACATCTCGCCCGTCATGAAGGTGCGAAAGCTGACAACCTCTCCGGCGCTGACCTGCACCCATTTCGTATGGGTCCCGGGCAGGCAAATCACCCCGTCCCAGTTTTGATGAGTGGCCAGAAAACCAGCGATCTGGGTTTCTTCGCCGCGCATGACGTCCGGCGGGGCCGTTTGTTTTAATCCGGGCACCACAAAGGCGCGAATTCGGGGATCTGTATTCGGCACGCGGAAGGGGGCAACCGGTGTCGGTTCACACGGAACCGCCGAATACGGGGCCTCGACCCAGCCCTGGCGCGCGCCGACCATTCCACAGGCCACCACATCAATCGGAGCAGTGCTCAGCCAACCTTCGATCAGTTCGAACAGCGCGGCTTGGAACCCGCCTTTGTCCACCCGCGCCATGCCTTTGACCGACTGCGCCTGATCCAGCACCGCATCACCCTGCATCGCCCAAGCCCGCAGATGCGAGGTTCCCCAATCGACTGCAATCCATTCCGTATTCATGGCTTTACCCCGTTACGACAACGCCGCCATCGACGGCCATGCATTGCCCGGTCATCGCGCGGCTGGCGTTTGAGGCCAGAAACAAGGTCGGTGCGACCATATCCTCGGGCGTCAGGTGTTCTTTCAGGCATTGACGGTCCAAATGCGCGGCCAGATCTTCGGGCGTGGCCCACATGTCCAGCTGTTTCTGCGTCAGAACCCAGCCCGGAGCCAGCGCATTCACGCGGATGTTCTGCGGCCCAAGCTCGCGCGCCAAGGATCGCGTCATCCCGGTGATCCCGGCATTTGAGGTGGTGTAGATCGGATAGCCTGCATTGCCCATCATATAGCTGATAGAACTGAAATTGATGATTGCTCCACCCTTGCCCTGCATCTGGCGCGCGGCCTCCTGACAGGCAAAGAAATAAGCCTTGAGGTTCACCTCGATCATCCAGTCCCAGAATTCGGTGGTGGTTTCGTCCAGCGAATGGCGTTTGTCATTGGCGGCGTTGTTGATCAGCACGTTCAGCGGGCCATGCGCCTCGGCGGCTTTTTGCATGGTGACGTGAAGCAGCTCGGTGTCGGTCATGTCGCCTTGCATGAACAGGGGCGCGCGGCCGTGTTTGTCGCGCATTTCCTCGACAAACCCACTGGCGTCGGACCGGCCGATGAAGGCGACATTGGCGCCCTGCGCAAGAAACCCATCGGTCAGCGCCGCGCCAACCCCCGAGCCACCGCCGGTGATATAGACCGAAGCCCCGTTGAGATCGTGGAAAGTGGCTGGTTGATCCATCAGTGGCTCTCTCTGGTCACAAGGCGGGTGTCTTTGCCGACAAGAAAATCAAGGTCCGCGCCCTGATCGGCCTGCAGCACGTGGTCGATATAGAGTTTCGCATAACCGCGTGTGTAATGCGGGTCATCCGGTTGCCACGTGGCGCGACGGGCGTCCAGTTCCTTTTGATCGACCAACAGTTCCAGCTCACCCTTGCTGGCGGAAACCCGGATGCGGTCACCGGTTTTGACCAGTGCCAGCGTGCCGCCTGCCTGCGCTTCGGGGCTGACATGCAGGATGACGGTGCCATAGGCGGTGCCGGACATGCGCGCGTCCGAGATACGGATCATGTCGCGCACACCTTCCTTCACCAGCTTGGCCGGGATCGGCATGTTGCCGACCTCGGGCATCCCCGGATAACCCTTGGGGCCGCAGCCCTTGAGCACCAGAATGGTCTCGGGTGTCACCGGCAGGTCGTCGCGGTCGATATTAGCTTTCAGGTCTTCGATATTTTCGAAAACATAAGCCTCGGCCTCGGTTTCCAACAATTCATCCGTCGCCGCCGAGGGTTTTACGATGGCGCCGTTCGGGGCCAGATTGCCGTGCAGGACACGAAGGCCCGCGGCCGGTTTCACCGGCTCATCAAAGGGGCGGATGACATCTGTGTTGAAACACTCGGCGCCTTCATAATGGGCTGAGATGTCCTTGTTGAGGACGGTTTTGGACGGGCGCAGGAAGGATTTGAGTTCTTTCAGAACGACCGGCACGCCGCCTGCATAGCAGAAATCCTCCATCAGGTATTTGCCCGAAGGCATACAGTTCACCAGCAGCGGAATTTCCGAACCGATCTCGAAATCCTTGAGCGTCAGGTCCACGCCCACACGGCCCGCCAGCGCCAGAAGGTGAACCACCGCATTGGTCGACCCGCCCACGGCAGCATTGGCAAGGATGGCATTTTCAAACGCTTCCTTGGTCAGGATATCCGACGGTTTGAGGTCTTCGTCCACCATCTCGACGATCCGCTTGCCAGTCAGATGCGCCAGCGCCATGCGGCGAGCGTCGACGGCGGGCAGGGCGGCGTTGGTGGGCAAGCTCATGCCCATTGCTTCGACCAGCGACGCCATTGTGCTGGCCGTGCCCATTGTCATGCAGACGCCTGCGCTGCGGGACATGCCGGATTCGGCGTTCATGAAGTCCTGCAGGGTCATCTCTCCGGCGCGGACGGCTTCGGAGAATTTCCACACATCCGTGCCCGAACCGATATCCTGCCCGCGATACTTGCCGTTCAGCATCGGGCCGGAACTGACCACGATTGACGGCAGATCGACCGAGGCCGCGCCCATCAACTGCCCCGGCGTGGTCTTGTCACAGCCGCCCAGCAGGACGACGCCGTCAATGCCATAAGCGCGGATCGACTCTTCGACATCCATTGCCAGCAGATTGCGGAACAGCATGGCGGTGGGCTTCATCTGGGTCTCGCCCAGTGACATGACGGGGAACTCGACCGGGAAGCCTCCGGCCTCCCACACACCGCGTTTCACACCCTCGGCCAGATCGCGCAGGCCCGAGTTGCAGGGGGTGAGTTCCGACCAAGTGTTGCAGATGCCAATAATGGGGCGTCCGTCAAAGGCGTGATCGGGGAAGCCCTGGTTTTTCATCCACGAGCGGTGGATGAACCCGTCTTTGTCGAGCTTTCCATACCAATGCTGTGAACGGCGTTTCTTAGTCATTCGCTGAGCCCTTTCAAGCGGCTTTGGCGGGCTGGCACCAGTCAGGCAACCAGTCTGAATGTGCGGTTAGAAGGTCCGTCACCAAATTGCGGATCTGGCGTAAGTCCAGCTCGGCGGCGGTGTGCGGGTCCATCATGGCGGCGTGATAGATGTATTCCGGGTTCTGGTCGACCAGCGCCCGAACTGTCAGTTCCTGCACGTTGATCTGCGTCCGCATCAGCGCAATCAGCTGGGGTGGAATGTCGGTGACGACCGAGGGCTGTACGCCATTGCTGTCCACCAGACAGGGTGTTTCCACCACCGCGCCCAGGGGCAGCTGCGGGATTTGACCGGTGTTCGGCAAGTTGCCATAGGCCGCATAGGGCGTGTCGGTGACGATGGCGTTCATCAGGTCGGCGGCAAATTCGTGGCTGCGGGTCACCTCGATATCGCGCCCGTCGGTCAGGGTTTTGGCCTGTTCCTTCCAACTGGCGACCTGCTCGATGCAGCGGGTGGGGTATTCATCCAGCGGAATCGAGAATTGCTCGATCAGGTCCTGCCGTCCGTCCTTGATGAACCAGGGGACGTATTCGGCCAGGTGCTCGGAGCTTTCGGTGCAGAAATAACCGAGATGGTCCATCACCTCGTATCGTACCTTGTTGGGGCAGCGCGGCATCAGCAACGGAGCCTTGGGTATCTGGCCACTGGCATACCCTTGCCGCAGCGCAGGGTAGAGATCGCGACCCCGATGTTCGAGTTTCAGGAAGAAGGCGACGTGATTGACGCCGGCAACCTTGTAACGGAAGTCGCCCTTGGGCAGGTCAAGGTCATGCGCCAGTTCCTCGACCGTATTCTGGACCGAGTGGCAAAGGCCTACATGTTTCAGCGTAGGGAACTGCTCGGCCAGCGCCCAGGTGTTGATCGCCATCGGGTTGACGTATTGCAGCAGCGTCGCGTTGGGGCAGAGCTGCATCATGTCGCGCGCCACGTCCCACAGAACCGGAACCGTGCGCAGACCGCGCATGATGCCTCCGACCCCCAATGTATCGGCAATGGTCTGGCGCAGGCCGTATTGTTTGGGGATTTCGAAGTCGGTGATCGTGCAGGGATCGTACCCGCCGACCTGAAATGCAGTGATCACGAAATCGGCCCCATCCAGTGCCGCGCGGCGGTCGGTGTGGGTGGTGACAGTTGCTCCGGTTCCAACTGAACGGATCATTGCCTTGGCTACAGCTTCGCTTTCGGCCAGACGCTCGGGATCGATATCCATCAGGGCAAAGTGGCTGTTTGCCAGTGCTGGGGTCAGCAGAGCGTCGCCCACGATGTTCTGCATGAAGATCGTGGAGCCCGCTCCGATAAAGGTGATTTTTGTCATTGAGGCAAACCTCTGGTTTGACGTTATTTTACGGCACCGAGGGTCAGGCCCGCAATGAAGTGTTTCTGCATGAGGAAGAACATGGCCACCGGCGGTAAGGCCGCGACGATGGAGCCGGCGCTCATCAACTGATAGGCGGCCCGGAATTGGGCGTTGAAGCTGGTGATCCCTGCGGTGACGGGTTGGCTTTCAGCGCCTTGGGTCAGAACCACAGCCCAGAAATAGTCGTTCCAGATGAAGGTGAAGATCAGCACGCTGAGCGCGGCGATGGCCGGTTTCATCAGCGGCAGGACCACGTACCAGAAGATGCGCCATTCGCTGATGCCTTCGACGCGGGCGGCCTCGATCAGTTCAAAGGGCAGCGCGCGGATGAAGTTGCGCATGAACAGGGTGCAGAACCCAGTCTGGAAGGCGATGTGGAACAGCACGAGCCCGGTTTTGGTGTTGTAGAGACCCAATTGCAGGGTCAGGTCACGAACCGGCACCATCAGAATTTGAAACGGCACGAAATTGCCTGCCACGAACATGAAGAATATCCAGATGTTCGATTTGAACTTGTAGATCCCCAGCGCGAACCCGGTCATCGTACTGAGCGCGACACACCCGACCACCGTCGGGATGGTGATCAGGAACGAGTTCAGCAGATACCGTGGCATGTCTGAATTAAAGAAGACCTGCCCATAGTTGAACGCGCCCTCAAAGCTGGACGGCATGCCCCAATAGTTCGCGTTGGTGAAGTCCGCAGCCGGTTTGACCGAGAACAGGGCGACCGCCAACAACGGCCCCAGCCACAACAGCAAAGCCAAAGGCAGCATAGCCTGATAGCTGATTTGCGCCGCGCGGGATTGTTTTTCGATAGGTTTGGGAAACATCTCAGTGCCCCTTTTCTTCGCGATACATCGACCACAGGAAGTAGGCGATGAAGCAGAGCATGATCAGGAACAGGATCACAGCGATGGCGGCACCATATCCCATACGGAAGCCGTATTCGGACAGGGCGACCTCGAACATGTAATAGGCCAGCACGCGGGATGATCCGAACGGGCCGCCCTGGGTCATGATTGAAATCAGATCGAAGCTGCGCAGCGCGCCGATGATGGTCACGACAAAGGCGATGAACGTGGCGGGGCGCAGTTGCGGCAGGATGATGTGCCATAACATCCGCAGGCCCTTGGCGCCGTCCAGACGCCCGGCCTCGATCTGTTCGGGGTCCACGGCATTCAGGCCGGTCAGGTACAGGATCATGCAATAGGCCGTTTGCGGCCACAGACCGGCAAAGATGATGCCATAGGTGACAAAGCGTTCATCCCCTAGCACGTTCAGCGGCTCGATGCCGAACAGACCGAGGAATTCATTGAGCAGGCCGAAGGTCGGGTCATAGAACCACGTAAAAACGAGGCCGACGACGACCTGAGAAATAACGAAGGGGAAGAAAAAC
Organism: Ruegeria sp. BA12; assembly: GCF_056539625.1. NCBI lineage: Bacteria > Pseudomonadati > Pseudomonadota > Alphaproteobacteria > Rhodobacterales > Roseobacteraceae > Ruegeria > Ruegeria sp. BA12. Next base: position 65,378 of record NZ_JBQFVF010000003.1, on the reverse strand, counting down.
AGTGATTTGTACAGGCGGATGCCCCAGACCGTCTGGTTCAAGAGCAGCGCGATGAACAGGCCCGCCGGGATGGCGGCCAGATAGAGGATCAGCCAGATCAGGTTGTTTTTCAACGAGGTATAGAATGCATCCCGGTCAACCCATTCCCAATAGAGGTCTTCATAGTTGCGAAAGCCCACATATTCAGCCGCCCCAAGTCCATCCCATTCATAGAGGGACAGGTTGAAGGACTGGAACACCGGGATGATCACATAAACCATGAAGAACAGCAGGCCCGGGGCCAGAAACAGCCAGGGCGCAATGCGTTGTTGGTTTCTGTGGAACCAGCTTTCCTGTTCTGGGACGTCGACGGCTGACATGAGCAAACTCGGGTTTTAGGTAGGTTGAGTAAGACGGGTTGCCACCCGTCTTACGCGGATTGAGGTGCAGGCCGGGCTTTCGCCCGACCCGACCGGTTCAGTTGTCGTAGATGCGCTGACGTGCGCGTTCCAGTTTCGCAAGGATGCGGTCGGCATTGTCCGGCTTGACCATGAATTCCTGAAACCCTTCCATTGACACCTTGGCCATTTCAGCCGGCGCGTCACGATCCCAGAACTGCGCCACGCCACCGGGGCTGTTCGACGACAGCATCTCGAAACCCTGTAGCAGGAACTTGTCGTCATCCACGGTTGATTGCGCGTTCACTGGCAGTTGGCCGAGATTGGCGCCGTTGTTGATCTGGGACTGTTCATCCGCGGATACAACGAAGCGCAGGAACTCACGTGCGGCTTCCTTGTTCGATGCATTGGCCGGGATGTGGAACGTGTCGGTCGGCGCGTCCTCGGCCAGTTCAACGTCAGGGTTGATGGCAACGAACTGGTAGAAATCCAGTTGATCATCGGTCAGCCCGGCCTCGCGCAGCGGAGCGACGGCGAAGTTGCCCATCAGATACGCCGCGGCCTCGCCGTTGACCATGAAGGGTAGGGCCTCTTGCCAGCTATAGGTCTGGTGGTTGTCGATGAACGCACCCATGTCGATCAGCTGTTTCCAGTTGGCGAAGGTTTGCTTGACCCGGTCGTCTTCCCAGCTGATTTCGCCATTGGCAAGTTGGTTGTGGAAGTCGAAGCCGTTTGTGCGCATGTTCAGGTAGTCGAACCAGCCACCGGCAGTCCAAAGGAACTTGGTGCCGATGGTGTAACAGGCGCGACCGGAATCGACGATCTTCTGACAGTTGACCAGCTCTTCTTCCCAGGTGGTCGGCTCAGTCAGGCCCAGCTCATCAAAGATGTCTTTGCGGTAGTAAACGCCCCATTGATAGTAGGTATAGGGCACGCCCCATTGCTTACCATCAAGGGTCATCGCGCCTTTGGTCGAGGCGAGATTGTCTGCGATCTCGGGTTCGGCCCAAAGATCGGACACGTCTTCGAACAGGCCGGCCTCAACATAGGGCTTCATCCGGTTGGCTGCATACCATGTCGCAACGTCCGGTGTGTCCGCCGTAAGGAAGTTGCGGATCTGAGTCTTATACGCCTCGCGGTCGATCACGGTAGTTTCAATCTCGAGCCCCGGATGCTGTTGCGCGAACCGATCGATCATCGCTTCCATCGTCGCGCGGGGCGCCGGGTTCGATGTGTCGAGGAAGATTCGCAGCTCGCCGGACAGTTCGGCTGCTACGGGCGCGGCAAGTGCCGCACTGGCCGCCAGCGCCACCGCAGTACGCTTGAACATGGAATGCATGGTTTCCTCCCTTAGCTTCCATTTTAAGTTTCAAATAATGAAACCGTGTTTTATATATTGAAAACTACACATCGACTCGGTTAGTCTTGTCAAGACCCTCGTGAAGATGGCGATGGGTCAATAGGAGGAGAACAGACGCCAGTGGCAGGTGACGGAACAATAGGAAAAGCATGTGAGGTGCTGGATCAGGTGGCGGCTTTTGCGCGCCCGGTCCGATTTGCGGAACTGTTGGAGAGCAGCGATTTCCCCAAGGCTACGCTCTATCGGTTTCTGCAAACGCTGACCAATCAGGGCATGTTGTCATATGACCCTGATCGGCAAACCTATACGCCCGGTTTGCGGCTGGTGCGGCTTGCGCATTCGGCCTGGACACAAAGCTCATTGGCGCCGATAGCGCGGCCGTTTCTGGATGCTTTGAGCGCAGAGACTGGGGAAACGGTGCATCTGGCGCAGCTGGATGCCAGTCAGGTTCTGTACGTCGACAAGCGCAACGCCGCGCAACCGATCGAGATGTATTCGCAGGCGGGCAAGGTCGGCCCGGCCTATTGTACCGGCGTCGGTAAGGCGATGATGGCCTATTTGGATGAGGTCGCGCTGGAGCGCGCCGTTTCTCAGCAGAGCTATCACCGATTCACGGATAAAACCCTGACCTCTGAGGCGGCGCTGCGCGCTGACCTCGACCTGATCCGCAGTCGCGGCTATGCCATCGACGATGAAGAACACGAGCCGGGCATTATTTGCATCGCTTGTCCGATTCTGACGTCGGGCGGGCGGATGCTGGGGGCAATTTCGGTCACCGGATCGACCGAGCGGATGAATTTCGAACAATTGGAAACCTGGATTCCCCGTGTTCGCCGAGTGGCCGAACAGATCGGAGCCGAAGCACAGGCCTGGCGGTTCCCCGAGACCCGCCAAAGCGCCGACAACAACAGGATGCAAGCGACATGACCGGAGTTACTCTGAACCAGGCGATCAAGCGATATGGCGAGACGCAGGTAATCCACGGTATTGATCTGGACATCGAAGATGGTGAGTTCTGTGTTTTCGTTGGCCCCTCTGGCTGCGGCAAATCCACTTTGCTGCGCATGATCGCGGGGCTTGAAGAGACGACCGAGGGTCAGATTAATATTGGTGCGCGAGACGTAACCCATATGGATCCGGCCAAGCGCGGCGTGGCGATGGTGTTTCAGACTTACGCTCTGTATCCGCATATGACTGTGGCCGAGAACATGGGCTTTGGTCTGCGTATGAACGGGGTCGCCAAATCCGAGATCGACCAAAAGGTTCAGCAGGCGTCGAATATCCTGAAGCTGGATCAGTACCTCAAGCGTAAGCCCAAGGCCCTGTCTGGCGGTCAGCGTCAGCGGGTTGCCATTGGCCGCGCCATCGTGCGGGGACCCGAGGTGTTTTTGTTCGACGAACCTCTGTCTAACCTCGACGCTGAATTGCGTGTCGAGATGCGGGTGGAGATCGCGCGGCTGCACAATGAGATCGGCGCAACGATGATCTATGTGACCCATGATCAGGTCGAGGCGATGACCATGGCCGACAAGATCGTGGTATTGCGGGACGGCCGGATTGAACAGGTCGGCGCGCCGATGGATCTGTATCGCGACCCGGACAACCGCTTTGTTGCGGGGTTCATCGGCTCGCCCGCGATGAATTTTCTGGAGTGTGATTTTGCGGACGGTAAAGTCTCGCATCCCGCCCTTAGCGCACCGTTGGAGGTGACGGCCAATGTACCTGCGGGTCTGAACAAGGTGACCCTGGGCATCCGCCCCGAACATATCGAAGTTGATCGTGCAGCCGAAACCTGCGCCGTTGATCTGACCGAAGCGCTTGGTGGGGTAAGTTATACCTATCTGTTGACCCCCAATGGCGACAAGCTGATCATTGAAGAGCGCGAAGACCAGCGTAGCAGGCAAGGCGAGCGTATCGGTATCACCGTGCGGTCAGATCGTGCAATGCTATTCGATCCTGAAACCGGGCAACGGTTCCGGTAATCGCAAGATCCTGAGTGAAGCAAAACGCACCGGTCTCTGTGATCTGGTGCGTTTTTTGTCAGTCGTAAATTTTCTGGATTTTGTATCCAATATCCGTTATGGCGAGTCAAAAGGGTGAATTCAACCCGCCTCTACGTTGCCTTTTGGAAGGAAAACTTCGATGACGACCAATGTTTTCACCGGCACCATGCCTGCTCTTATGACCCCCTGTAAGGCTGATCGCACGCCTGATTTCGACGCGCTGGTGCGTAAGGGAAAGCAGATGATCGACGCGGGAATGTCAGCGGTGGTCTATTGCGGCTCGATGGGGGATTGGCCGTTGTTGACAGACGCACAGCGGATGGAGGGTGTTGAACGGTTGATCGATGCAGGGTTGCCCGTGGTGGTCGGGACCGGGGCCATCAATACAAAATCTGCTGTGGCCCATGCGGCCCATGCGCAAAAGGTTGGGGCGGTTGGCCTGATGGTGATCCCGCGCGTGTTGTCGCGTGGCAGCTCTCCGGCAGCGCAAAAGAACCATTTCCAGGCGATCCTGACCGCCGCGCCGGATGTGCCCGCGATCATCTACAACAGCCCGTATTACGGATTCGCCACGCGGGCAGACCTGTTTTTTGCCTTGCGCTCCGAGCATCCAAACCTAATCGGATTCAAGGAATTCGGCGGCAAGGAAGATCTGCGTTATGCGGCCGAGAACATCACCAGTCAGGATGATCAGGTCACCCTGATGGTTGGCGTGGATACCGAGGTTTATCATGGCTTTGTCAATTGCGGCGCGACGGGCTCGATCACCGGGATAGGCACCGCCTTGCCGCGTGAGGCATTGTTGCTGGCCGGGTTGTCCAAAAAGGCGGCCCAAGGCCATGCCGAGGCCCGCCAGCGCGCGCGAGAGCTGACCGAGGCGATCCATGTGCTGTCCAGCTTTGACGAAGGTCCGGACCTGGTGCTGTATTACAAGCATCTTCTGGTGCTGAACGGGGAACAGGAATACCGTCTGCACTTCAATGAAACGGACGAGTTGACAGGTGCGCAGCGCAACTATTGCGAACAGCAATATGACCTATTCCGCACATGGTTCGCCGACTGGTCCAAACAGGGCGGAGTAATCGCTGAATGCATGTGATCGACAGCCACACCGGGGGCGAACCCACACGGGTTATCCTAAGTGGCGCACCCGATTTGGGTTCCGGCCCGTTGGGCGAACGCGCCCACCGGTTGGCGACAGACTATGAGGAGTTCTATCGCTCGATCATGTTAGAGCCGCGCGGTCAGCCTGCCATGGTTGGCGCGCTGCTGGTCGAGCCGGTTGATCCGACCTGTGTGACTGGCGTGATCTATTTTGACGTGGATGCCGTGCTGGGCATGTGCGGTCACGGAACCATCGGGCTAACCGTCACGTTGGCCCATCTGGGGCGGATCGGTGTTGGACAACATCGCATTGAAACGCCTGCTGGGATCGTGACGGTCGACCTGCACGACGCCAACACTGTCACCGTCACGAATATCGAAAGCCGCCGGGTGCATCGCGGGGTGACGCTGGATGTGCCGGGTTATGGCGCGGTGACCGGCGATGTGGCTTATGGCGGCAACTGGTTCTTTATTGTCGATCCCAGCCCGATACCGGTGGAAACCGAAAATATCCCTCAGCTGACCGATATGACCGTTGCGATCCGAGAGGCCTCGATTGCGCAAGGGATTGGCGGAGAACAGGGTGAACCGATTGACCATGTGATCTTTCAGGACGCTTCGGATAATCCGACGGTCCATGGTCGCAACTTTGTGCTGTGCCCGGACGACAATTATGACCGGTCCCCCTGTGGCACCGGCAGTTCCGCGCGTCTGGCCTGTCTGGCCGCTGATGGGGTGCTGAAACCCGGCGAAGAGATTGTGCAACATAGCGTCATCGGCAGCGCCTATCACCTGTCCTATCAGCCCGGCACGAATGGTGGAGTCATCCCGTCGATAACCGGGCGGGCCCATATTATGGCCGAGGCGACGCTAATCTTTGGGGACAATGACCCCTTCAAGGCGGGCATCAACCTATGACCTCGCGGGTCGTCGTGATCGGCGCTGGCGTGATCGGCATCACAACCGCGCTTGAGTTGCAGCGCCGGGGCCATCGCGTTCTGGTTCTGGATCGTGAGGGTGTTGCAGCACAGGCCTCGGCCGGGAACGCAGGCGCGTTTGCCTTTTCCGAGGTCGAACCTCTGGCAAAGCCAGGGATTATGCACAAGGCACCTAAATGGCTTCTGGACCCGCTGGGGCCGCTGTCCGTACCACCTGCTTATGCACTGAAAATCGCGCCGTGGATGTACCGGTTTTGGCGGGCCAGCCGACCGGGACGGTATCAAGACCACCTGCGCGCGCAGGCGCGTCTGATGGACTTGTCCTGCGCGGCTTTGGACCGTTTGGTTACTTCGGTGAACGGCGAAGCGATGATGCGGCGTGACGGACAAATGCAGCTGTACGAAAGCGAGGCCGAGTTCCGCGCCAGCCTGCCCGAGTGGGAGCTGCGGCGCCAACATGGGATCGATTTCGAACTGCTGGACAGTCGCGAGGCACTTGCCGAAAAACAACCCGGCCTGAGCCCCCGTTTTACCCATGCAGGGTTCACGCCGAACTGGATGAACACTGTCGACCCAAAGAAATGGGTTGCGCATCTGGCCCAGACCTTTCGCGATCGCGGAGGGCAGATTGAAATTCATGACACGCGCGGGCTGACTGCTGATGAAGGCGGCGTTCGGATCGCACTGTCTGACGGTGAGAAAAAGGCAGCCAAGGTGGTTCTGTGTGCTGGCGCATGGTCGCATCACCTTGCGTGGACACTGGGCGACGCGATTCCGCTTGAGACTGAACGTGGCTACAACACTACCCTTCCTGCTGGTGCGTTTGACCTGCGCATGCATCTGACATTTGCGGGCCACGGGTTTGTCGCCACGCGGATCAATGGCGGCGTTCGGATCGGCGGAGCGGTTGAATTGGGTGGGCTGACCCTTCCGCCGAATTACAAACGAGCGGACGCGTTGCTGAAAAAAGCGGTGCAATTCCTGCCCGGATTGAACACCGATGGGGGATCGCAGTGGATGGGGTTCCGCCCATCCCTGCCAGACAGTCTGCCGGTGATCGGAGCCTCGCCGAACGCGCCGGACGTCATTTATGCCTTTGGCCACGGTCATCTGGGTCTGACGCAATCGGCAGGAACGGCTGAATTAGTCGGAGCTTTGATTGACGGTCAACCTTCTCAGATTTCCCTAACCCCTTTTTCCGCCACCCGGTTCTAAGGACAAGACATGCGCAGCATCAAAACCATTCACGTGATTTCGGCCCATGCAGAAGGTGAGGTGGGGGATGTCATTGTCGGCGGGGTCCAGCCATCGCCCGGAGAAACCCTGTGGGAACAGCGCGCGTTCATCGCCCGGGATCAGACCCTGCGCAATTTTGTATTGAACGAACCCCGCGGCGGCGTGTTTCGCCATGTCAATCTGTTAGTGCCACCCAAACACCCCGAGGCGGACGCCGCCTTTATCATCATGGAGCCCGAAGACACGCCGCCCATGTCGGGATCGAACTCGATCTGCGTGTCGACGGTGCTGCTGGATGGCGGGATCATCCCGATGCAGGAACCCGAAACCTATATGACGCTTGAGGCGCCGGGCGGATTGGTCCGGGTCCGCGCAGAATGCCGGGACAGCAAGGCCCAGCGTATTCACGTGCAGAACCTGCCAAGTTTCGCCGACAGGATCGCAGTGCCGTTGGAGGTTCCCGGCGTTGGTAGGTTGACCGTGGACACGGCCTATGGCGGCGACAGCTTTGTGGTGGTCGACGCCGCCGCACTTGGGATCGAGATTGTTGAAAATGAGGCCCGCGACATTGCGCGCATGGGTGTGGCGATCACGAATGCCGCCAACGAACAGCTTGGCTTTGCCCATCCCGAGAACCCGGATTGGAACCACATCTCATTCTGCGCCTTTTGCGGCCCGCTTGAGACCACCGAAACCGGCCTGACGGGCAAGTCCGCAGTGGCCATCCAGCCGGGCAAGGTCGACAGATCACCCACCGGTACGGCGGTCTCGGCGCGTATGGCGTTGATGGCGGCAAAGGGGCAGATGACGGTCGGGCAGACGTTCGATGCAGTTTCGATCATCGGTTCTCACTTTACCGGTCGGATTGTCGCCGAAACCCGCGTCGGCGACCGCCCGGCCATCACCCCCGAGATCAGCGGCCGTGGTTGGATCACCGGCATCCACCAGCACATGCTGGACCCAGGTGACCCCTGGCCCGGGGGATACCGGTTGAGTGACACGTGGGGCGTGTGATTGATCGCCAAGGTTGCGCGTGTGGTTTTTATGTTTCACTTACAGCAGGTTGACGGCTTAGGCATCTTGAGAATAGGTCGAAGATCACCACTTAAAGGTGAGTATCTCTGACCCAATGGAGCCTTGATGCATATACGCCTTGCTGCCCTGATCGTTGTGATTACGGCATTGCTGCTGTCGAGTAATTCACCGTCCAAACTTGACGCGGAACACGCAGAGCTGACTGCAGCATGTCTGGGTAATAAAGGCAGCACGTCCCATGTAACCGGCGCGTGTACAACGTTGATGGAGGTTGAGGGGCTCACTCCGGCGTATCAAAGCACGCTACTGGGGGCACGTGGTTGGGCCTTCTACTGTGATCGCCAATATGAGAACGCCATTGCGGATTATAATCAGGCTCTGGCTTTACGATCCAAAAACGCGACTGCGTTTCTGAGACGCGCTATGGCTTTGGACGCTCTGGGAAACAGCGAAGCGGCTGTAGCCGACTACGCAAAAACACTGTTGATAGATCCAAACAACACGAATGCGTTGCTTGGAAAGTCGGAAATTGATGAAAAACAAGGAAGATTTGCTGAAGCTGTTTTGGGATATGAGCGGGTGCTTGATATTAAGTCTGATAGCCGAAAAAGCGGTTATGCAATTGCCTATTTGCTAAATCAAGAAGACGGAAAAGATGCGGTCAAGACGTTCTTGGATCAGGCGTCAATGCGTTGGCCAGAACAGATTTGGGCCTACGAACTGCTTGTGGAATACCACCTTAGCTACACCAGTGATTACCTTGGCGCGTTGGCAGCTGTGTCAGAAATTGATCGGTTGACGTCCGACATTGGGACAGTGCTGCTGCTACAGGCCCGCGTGCACCTTGAGATTGGTGATGAAAAGAAGGGGATAGAATACGTTCAGAAGCTTGCTGCATATCAGCATGAAGATGATGACACAATGAAAGGCATTTTCATAAAACGGTGGTTCTACAATGCCGTCGGATGGTATTTGTGGAGAAATAAAGAAGAAATGATGCTCCGAGGCCATCTCTATGCGGTTATGGGACGACCGGACTTGGCGGTGTCAGAGCTAGAAAATGCTCTGCCATCGTTTGGATACAAAGGACGAAAAGCGATATTGGATTCCTTCGGCAAGCAAGGAATATCAGTTCCACTCCAAGCGTATGACGGGTCACCTGAGCATCTTAATAAAGCGATTTCTGACTACGTTTTACATGCGGGCAGATTGATCGAGCCCCTAAAGTTTCGCTCCGTCAGCACAGTGCCGCATGATTTGGTAAAAGTTAAGTAAGGCTAAGCTAAACGGCTGAATGTTTAAGCAACCTCGGGATTTCTCAACCCCGTGTCAATTTGCGCCCCCACTAGACGATTGATCCCAAGGCAAACCTGATTTAAGGGAGACCCTGTCAAATCAGAGTCACCATTGGGGCGCTTGGATTCCCGCGCCTCAGTACCAGCCACACAGATGTGGCGCTACTCTTGGATCGCACGCCCCGAAAGGCTGAAAAAAGGTAAAAGAATATGGCAGAAAAATCGAACTTCGATATATTGTATACCATTGTAGACGAAGCGCCCGAGCTGGCCAGCGCGTCCTTCCTGCCCATCATTCGCAAATTCGCCGGCGCCGCGGGTATCAGTGTTGGAACCAAGGATATTTCGCTGGCAGGACGTATTCTTTCGACCTTCCCCGAAAACCTGACCGACGAACAGCGCATCACCGATGATCTGGCCGCGTTGGGTGAACTGGTGAAAACGCCCGAGGCCAACGTGATCAAGCTGCCGAACATCTCGGCCTCGGTCCCGCAATTGGTTGCGGCCATCGAAGAACTGCAATCACAGGGCTATGATATCCCGAACTACCCCGAAGAGCCTTCGACCGAAGAGGAAAAGGCGATCCGCGCGCGGTATGACGCCATCAAGGGTTCGGCCGTGAACCCGGTTCTGCGCGAAGGCAACAGCGATCGTCGCGCCGCGAAGGCCGTCAAGAATTATGCCCAGAAAAACCCGCATTCGATGGGAGAATGGGCCGCTGACAGCAAGACCAAAGTGTCGTCGATGTCCGGCAATGACTTTTATGCCAACGAAAAATCGGCCACCATAACCGCGGCACAAGCGGGCGATGCAAAGATCGAATTCGTCGGCAAAGATGGCAGCGTGACTGTCCTGAAAGACAGCTGGCCGCTGGACGAAGGCACCGTGGCGGATGCCACCTTTATGTCGGTCAAAGCCCTGTCTGCCTTCCTGACCGAAGCTATTGAGGACACCAAGAAAGACGGCACCATGTTCTCGCTTCATATGAAGGCGACCATGATGAAAGTGTCGGACCCGATCATCTTTGGCTATGCCGTCAAAGCCTGGTTGGCGCCGGTGTTCGAAAAATATGGCGCTGAGCTGGATGCTTTGGGTGTGAACCCGAACTCGGGCCTGGGTGATCTGCTGGACCGCGTCAAAGGCAACGCCGAGATTGTCGCCGCCATTGACGCCCTGAAAGCTGACCGTCCGTCCATGTATATGGTCGACAGCGACAAGGGCATTACCAACCTGCACGTACCGTCGGATGTGATCATCGACGCCTCGATGCCCGCAGTGATCCGCGCGGGCGGCAAGGGTTGGGATGAGACTGGCGCCAAGGGTGACACCAACTGTGTGATCCCTGACCGCTGTTATGCCGGTGTTTATGATGAGGCGATTAACTTCTTCAAAGCCAATGGCGCGCTGAACCCGGCCACAGCCGGTGCTGTCGCCAACGTTGGCCTAATGGCGCAGAAAGCCGAAGAATACGGCTCGCATCCGACCACGTTCGAAGCGCCTGCTGATGGCGTGATCCGCATCGCGCTGGCTAACGGTGACGTCCTGCTGTCACATGAGGTGGAGGCTGGCGATATCTGGCGCGCTTGCACCGTCAAGAAAGCTCCGATCGAAAACTGGATTCAGCTGGCATTGGACCGCCAGCGTCTGACAGGTTCCGAGGCGATCTTCTGGCTGGACGCAAACCGCGCCCACGATGCAGAGCTGATCAAATACGTGAAACCGGCGCTTGAGGCCGCTGGCGTGGCGGATAAGTTCCTGATCATGGCCCCGCGCGAAGCGACCCAGCAAAGCTTGCAAACGATCACCGCTGGCAAGGATTCGATCGCCATCACCGGCAATGTGTTGCGGGATTACCTGACCGACTTGTTCCCGATCTTGGAACTGGGCACCTCGGCCAAGATGCTGTCCATCGTCAAGCTGATGAACGGCGGTGGCCTGTTTGAAACCGGTGCTGGTGGCTCGGCTCCGAAACACGTGCAGCAGCTGGTTGAGGAAAACCACCTGCGTTGGGACTCGATGGGTGAGTTCTGCGCGTTGGGTGAATCGCTGAACTTCCTGGCCGACAGCAAAGGCAACGCCAAGGCAGGTGTTCTGGGTGCCGCGGCCGAGGCGGCGACGCAGGGTATTCTGGACAACAACAAGTCGCCCAGCCGTAAAGTTGGCCAGCCCGACAACCGCGACAGCCACTATTGGTTTGCGCGCTATTGGGCCGAGGCACTGGCGGCGCAGTCCGACGATGCAGACCTTGCGGCCGAATTTGCGCCAATCGCCAAAGAGTTGGCCGATAAGGAAGGTCAGATCCTGGGCGAGCTGGCCGCTGCGCAAGGTGCTCCCGCCGATCTTGGTGGCTACTATCACACCGACCCGGCCAAGGCCGCTGCTGTGATGCGCCCCAGCGCAACCTTGAATGCGATCATCGGCTGATCGCCGGAAGTCACGCCTTTAGGCGTGGCTTTTTCGCTGAAAAATAGAGATCAAAATAGAAAAAAGGGCCGACCCCCAAAAGTCGGCCCTTTTTTGAGTGAGTGGGGAGGCTGCACCTCTCCGGTATAGTTGATTTCAGAATATCACTCTGAGCTATTCCGGGTATTAGGGGATTCCCGTAGGCTCCGCATTTGAACCCCAAGAATTTGACCGAATAGCGGTACCAGAAACCAAAAAAGGCCGGTCCTAAGACCGGCCCCAAGGGTTTCAGGTGAACTAAAAGATCAGTTCGACGCTGCGTTCAGCTTTTCGTTCTGCTCACGCAGGGTATCCGAGATGATCGCGTACCACTCGCCGGACTCACGCATCTCAATCAGGCCTTTGTTCATCATCGCAATGTATTCGCGTGCGAACGGGTTGGTGCGGTGCGCGAGGAAGCTCATCGAGGACAAGGTGGATACATACGGGTTTTCAACGATGTCAGCCGAGGTCAAGCCCATGTCATTCATTGTCGATGCGAACAGATCCACTTCGAATGCCGCCACATCTGCGGTGCCGGTCAATACGGCATCCAGACACTCACGGGCTGTATTGGGCTGGACCACGGTTGTGTTGTTGTGGTTCAAGCCTTGCTCTTCAAGCACCACCATGCTCCAGCCTGCCATGCGGCAGATGGTCGAGCCTTCAAGGTCCTTGAAAGAAGTCGCACTTGCATAGTCGCTTTCCGGCAGTGTGAAGAAGCCACCCACGATGTCATAGACAGGAACTGATGCGACAAACTGCGTGCAGCGGGCTTCGGTAGCTTCAGACCACTCATACGAGCGGTTAGTGCAGTCCGGAACGGTCCATGCGATCGAGATGTCAAACGCCCCAAGCGGCAACAGGGTGTCCAGGTGCGAGCTCCAGTCATCAACAAAGCTGACCGAGTATTCGCGCTGGTTGCCCGCACGCTGAAGGCTGGTTGTTGCCAGACGGGTCATAATACCGCCACCGTTCAGGGTTTCAGTTGTAAATGGCTCCCATCCGTTGCCCGCGACCATCTTGATCGGCGGCGCATAGACATTCGAACGCTTGACGCTTGCCGCACGCTGTTCCTCGGCCGCAATAACTTCCTGAGCGGATTGACCGTTCGGCAGGCTGCCATCTTCACAAGGCAGCGCAAGAACCAGACCAGGGGCCAGATCGTTCGGGTTGGTGATCAGGTTGCGGTTCGCGTTAAAGATCGGCTGATAGTTCGACGTGCCATAGGCCGCGATGGCGATCGTGGCCATCGTGTCGCCATCCGCGACGGTATAGTTGGTGCAGGCTTCTTGTGCGGCGGCGGCTCCGGCGCTCAGGGCGGTGACGGCTGTTGCCGACAGCGCGACTTTCTTCAGGTTGAATTCAAACATGTCCACTTCCTCCAGACTTTTTAGTTGTCAGGCCGGTTGAGGCCTTAGCCATTTTCCATTTGATGACGCAGAGCGGTCGAAACGATGTCACGCCATTCGCCAGATTGCTGCATGATTGCCAGACCCTGGTTGAGCGTCTCAAGGATCGCTTCCCCATCCGGATTATCTTTGTGGGTCATGACGTTAAGCGACTTGATCGCCGCCAGGTTGGGGTTTTCGAGAATGCGATGCTCATAGCCCAGGCGGCTGATTGCACCGACGGCCAAGTGAGCTTCGATCGCGACGATGTCGGCGGTGCCTTCCATAACCGCGTGAAAGCAATCATCCGGTGACACCGGGCGCATCAGCGTGATCGCCGGTTCATAAAGACCCACTGCATCCATATGCGACAGTGACCAACCCTCGGGGCGGCAGATCGTGGTGCCCGCAAAATCGGCATAGGTCAGCGTCTGTTCATAGCCCGAGCCTTCGCGGGCAAAGAAGGTGTCCACAACCTCATAGAACGGGTTCGAGAAATTGTAAGTCTCGCACCGCGCGCGGTCATTTTCCGAGAGGGCTTCGGCCGTTTCGCAATTGGGGCGCGACCAGGGGAAGGTGCCGTCAAAGGCCAGTGTCGGCATCAGCAGGTCCAGATGCGAGGACCAGTCGTTGACGAACTGGATCTTGTAGGCTTGCTCGGGCGCGGCCCGAAGCATCGCAGTTTCCACCAGATTTGTATAAAGGCCGCGATGGGGCAGGGCCTCATCTGTGAACGGCGCATAGTTGCCGCCGGTGATCAGCAGCAACTGGCGATCTCGAATATCGGGGCGGATCCCGCCATCCGCGTCGCGGATCAGTGCGGCACCCTCGGCGCGGGCGGCTTCGATTTCTTCGCGGGCCGCGGCTTTGGCTGCAACCACCGCGTCCTCGCTGGTCTTTTTAGCTTCGGCCTCGGCTTCTGCTACGCGGGCTTCGGCCTCGGCTATTGCTTTAGCTGCCCGCTTTTCGGCTGCTGCGACCAGTTCGGCCGCCATCTCGGCTGCCATGGCTTCTGCTTCTGTTTGCGGAACTTCCCGCGCACGCCCGATATCTTCCAGACAGGGCAGGGTCAGCACGTCGCCCACGCGGATGATGTTCGGGTTATTGCCGATCACGTCGCGGTTGGCGTCAAAGATGATGCGGAAATCCTCGGTCGAATACACATTGATCGTCAATTCGCGCAGGCTGTCGCCTGATTGGATTTCGTAGGTTGAGCACGCCTCTTGCGCCGAGGCGGTTCCGGCCGCGGCAGCAAGTGCCAGGCTGGATATGAACAGATGGGTTTTCATGGGTCCTGTATCTTTGCCTTGGTTAGTTTCTTGTTAATTTCACAACACCGATCGAGGCATTGTCCTGATCGGGGTCAAACTTGGCGTGAAGCGCCTGCAACAATGCTTCGGCGATGTCCTGCGCCCATGCATGCGCGTTGGCTTGCACAATGGTCTGAATTTCCGCGTCGCTGAGGAACTGCAGCCCGTCACTGCCCAGGATCAACACATCTGCTGCAGTCAGGTGCAGCGGCTCTTCCGGGCAATCGACCTTGGGGATTTCGGCCCCCATGACCACTGATGTCAATTGGTTGCGATCCGGGTGAACCTGCGCTTCAGCCTCTGTCAGAGTGCCTTGGGCCACCTGCGCGTCAATGACCGGAGCCATGGAGTGATCTTCGTTGATCTGGCGCAGCACCCCGTCGCGGAACAGGTACAACGGGCTGTCGCCGATCGAAATCCAGAACACGCGCTGTTCCAGCAACAGCACCCCCAAAAGGGTAGACCCCATGTTGAGGCCCTCGCCGTTTTCCTCGCAGCGCGCGGCAATTGCGGCATTGGCTTGCATGGCAGCCAAGGGCAACGCGTCGATTATCGCGCTTTCGGTCGGGGTATTGCTCTCAAGCTCAGCGTCCAGGGCCTCGCGCCAGGCGGCAATCACAAGTTCCGAGGCGACTTCGCCTGCCGCATGACCACCCATGCCGTCGGCGACGACGACATAGCTGGCATTGGCCGCATCGAACATGCGCGCCGCGATCGCGTCTTCCTGCGAGTCGCGCTGACCCTGTTCCAGGATCAGAGCAATGTCATATGCCGGTTGCGCCAGCATCTATTAAGCATCCCGCCAGTCAAAGCCGTCATCGCAAAAGGCGGCAAATCGAACTGAGGTTTCGCTGATCCGGATCAGGTCGCCACTGGACAGCGCAACAGTACTCAGCACCGGTTTGCCGTTCAGACGGACCAGGTTGGCTTTGCCGCCGTGACCCAGATAGCATTTGCGGTCTTCGGGATCATAGGCGATCACCGCATGATTACTGCGTGAAATACCGGTGTCGCCAAAGTCCAGTTGAATAGCCTGGTCGTCGTTGCGACCAATCTGCATCAGCCCCTCAGTCAGGGTGATGCAGGATCCACGACCCGGTCCGGCGGTTACGACCAGCCAACCCACAGGGAAGGTTTCCTGCGCAGTCTCGGTCTTGGCTACCGGTTCTGCGCTTTCGATCATCTCCTGAACGTGCGTGTCGGCGCGCTCAAATCCAAGGAACGTGGTCTTGACGCGACCACGGCGGTCCTCGGAGGCGGGCGCTTGAACCGGCTGAGGCGGTTCCGGTGTAATTTCTGGTTCAGGCGCGATTTCAGCGACTGGTTCGGGTTGCGCAGGTTCAACCGGCTCGGGCTGAGCGGTCTCAAGTGTTTCAACAACAACCTCAAGAATGGCCTCTTCCTGCGGCTCCTCGGCCTGTGCGGTTTCTTCCGTCTCGACCTCTTCGTCGGTGGCGATGTGCAGGGTTACAACCGGCTCTTCTGGTTCGGGCTGGGTTTCGGGCGTTTCGAAGATGTTATCCTCGGCCTCTTCGACCACTTCGGTCACCACGACGTCATCCGAGGCATCTTCTTCCGGCTCGTCGGAAAACTCAGGCATGTCCTTTTCGGGGATCAGTTCGTCAGCTTCTTCGTAGGATTCCGACGACATGTTGCCACCGGCCAGCGCGTTACGCAGTGCGTTGAAATCCGCAATCGGCTGGGGTTTTTCCGCCTCGGGCTCTGCGGCTTCTTCCGCGACCACTTCTACTTCGGTTTCTGCTTCTTTAGGTTTGCCGGCACCTTCGAGAAGCCGGCTGAGAGGGCTTTTATATTTGAACATGGTGTCGACACCTTTGCTTTTTGACACAGGGTTTTCGTCCTGCGGGGCTGCTACTCACCTCTGCGCGCATCGGCACAACGGCACTTACAATTTGGAAATCAAACCAATTTTTATCTGCCGCGACGGGCCGGTCCCCGTCAGGGTGGCGGATTTCCAGGCACCACCCTTCGTTTTCACTTTGCGGCAGATCACTTTCGAACCGGTCAGATTACTCCTGCGCTAGCTGCATCACGGCCTCAGCTTCGGCCCCGTTGCGCAGCACGGTCAGTCGGGCCTGCGTGAGATTGTCCGAAACCAGAGCTTTCAGCAGGGCATCCAGGCTTTCTTCTTCGTTCAGGATGGCCCCGGTTTGCGCTTCCGAGATTAGAACGTCACCAGCCCGAAGGCTTCCCGCCGTGTCGGTGGGGGTGCTCGTTACAGTCGCCTTCCAGCCCTGACCGTCTTCATTGCGGACGGTAAAGCCAATGCCGTTTTCCAAACCGATCACACGGATGGCAGGCAGGGCCAGCAAGCCGTTCTGGGCCAAGGTCTTGCCCAGCGGACGATAACGCGCGGTCACACGGATATACCCGTCAGGATCAACGGACAGATCATCCAGAACATGCGCGGCGAAGCTTGCGTTCTCGCGGATGGGTTTGCCATTCAGCGTATAGATCGCAGCGCCGCGCGTGACCCAATCGCCGATCACCGACATGTCTTGTGCCGGGTCAACACCGGTAACGGCGATGATGCTGCCGGTGGATACACGACGTCGCGAGAACTGGAACGGAATCTCGACATCCCAATGCGAGAAGGCAACTTGCGTTTCCGCAGGGGTTCCCGACGAAACCACCGCGGGTGAAGGTTCGGCTGTCTGGGCTTGGGCCTCTTGTGTGTCAGCCGAGGGGGCCTGTGTCTGCTCGACAGGCTCTGGCGTCGGTTCTGCCGTAACGGGCGCCGGTTCAACTGGTTCCGGCGTAGGTTCGGTGTTGGCCGCTTGCTCGACAGGGGCTTCGGTATCAGCAGTCTGCTCGACAGGTGCTGCCGTTTCAGTTTCGACCTGGGTTGTTGCTGGGGTGGTGGCCTCGGTCGTTGCGGGTTCGGCCACAACTGCAATGTCCTGCGCGGGTTCCGGTTTTTCGCTGGTCATCAGGAAGTATCCGCCCGCCGCCAGACCGGCCACAACAACGGCAATGCCCGCAACCAGTTTTCCGCTGCCGCCTGATCCACTTTTAACCACAGTGTCAACGGCGACGGCCGTGTCTTCCTTGGACGTGAACTTGGCCAGTTCATCGTCGTCTTTATCTTCGTTGCCCAGAGCCAGATCTGCGTTGCCAGCCAGTAGTGCGGTGACCACCGCCTCGGCGTTTTCGCTTTCGGCTTTGATCCGGGCTTTTTCAACCTCATCATCCTTACGGTCCATCGCAACGATGACGGAAACCGGACGATAGTCGAACGTATCGAACATCACGCCCGGACCGCGGAACATGCGCAACCAATCCAACGCGCTTTGCAGGCGGTCAGTGACGTGAACCTCCATCGCCTTGTCGATCGCTTCAAGGAACCCATCCGGGTAGCCTTTGAACTGCCCAGCCAACGGAGAGTATGGGTCGTCCTGGTCATTGTTGAATGCGTTCAGGCGGGTCTGACCATCAATTGGGCGTTCTCCGCTGATGGCGTGATACAGCGTGGCGGCCAGCACATAGAGGTCACTGCTGGGGCCTTGATCGGCGCCACGCACATAGAATTCGTGGGGGGAATAACCGTCCTTGATAACCCGCAGGGTCAACAGAGCCGCGGATTGCTGTGCCGCTTGCTCGCGCGCGGCGCCGAAGTCGATCAGCACCGGATCGCCGTTCTCGTTGATCAGGATATTGTCGGGTGAGATATCCCGGTGCAGCATGCCGCTTTGGTGGATGAAGGACACCGCAGACAACATCCTTTCGGTCACCTGTACGATGAAATCCGGCCCGGCCTTGTTGTCGGAGTTCTCAACGTAATCCAACAGATCGCATCCCTTGATGAAATCCATCGCGATATAGGCGGTGTTGTTGTCTTCAAAGACCTGGTGGACGTCTACGATATTGGGATGCACCAGACGCGCGTGGTTGCGTGCCTCTTGAATGAACAAATCAATGATGGCGCGCAGATCGTCCTTGTGGTCAGGATCGGCGGGTTCGACCGTGTCGCCATTGCGACGGCACAAGGCACCCGGAAAGCACTCTTTGATCACCACGTCACGCTCTAGGCTGTCGCGGGCCAAATAGGTGATCCCAAAGCCGCCATTGCTTAGGAAACGCAGGATTTCATACTGACCGCGCAGTAGTTTTGCGCCGGGTTGAAGTCCTTCAATTTTCGGTTCGTCGTGCGATGCACCGACCGCCTGGTTGTGGCTCATTTCTTTCCGCCCGTTCTGATCGTTTTGCGGTTTATTTAACTGGGCTAAATCGCCCTCGAACTCACAACCAAACACAACCGCAGGACACTTAAGACGGTTAGACGTTTCAAATTTGACTTTATTGGGGCCGCCTCATGGCTTCACTATGGACCGTTTTCGGATCAATGCTACATATTGTATTTTGATGAGGTAGTATCTCTAAATGTTGAAAATCAGCCTGCACAAAATGCAAGCTGATCGACTGTTTGTCTCCGCTTGGTCAACGGAGTCAGAAAGTTTTAGGTGCGATTCTGGGGCATTCGAATCGCTGCATCGCGACTCAATTTAAACGAGAAGCTTTCAGGTTCCGGTTTTTGGCTGCGCCGAATCCACTCGGCTGCCTGCCCAAGCAAGGTTATCGCTGAGCTGCGCCAGAATGCTGATCGCGTCCTTCAAGGGGGCGTCACCGCTTTCAAATTGCAACAACAACAAAAGGTCGGTGGCCTTTTCGAACTCGCCCGGGATCCAGTCGGCAGTGGGGTCGATTTCGCCCCCTTGCTCTAACCGTTCGGCGAAATCTTCGACGATTTCCTGACACGAATGCAAAAAGGCCGACGGTTCGATATCCGACGATTCACGCAGGTCTTCGTAGATGCTGGCAATTGCGGCCAGCCAGTCCTCGAGGATCGGGTTTTCAAGCGGCGGCAACGCTGATTCCAGCGTGGCATGCATCGAGGCAGTGTCGGCCGGCTGCGGCTCGACCTCGGGCAGGTCCAGCGTTTCCAGAAAGGGCAGAAAGTCCTGTTTCAGGTCTGCCTGTGCGGCTTCAAGGTCAGCCAGACGGCGGGCGGATGCGATCTCCAAAACCTGTTCGGCCAGATTTTGGCCACCACAAGTTTCCCACAGGGTAAAATCGGGCTCGGGCTCCTGCGCCATGGCGCGGACAGCAACCGGCGTGCCAATAGGCACGACCGAGCGGAACAAATCACCCTTTTCCTTGTTAAGCCGCGACAGAACCCGATCCAGTGCTTCACTGACATGCGGCAGATCGGTGTGGGTGACGGCCAGCAGACTATTGGCGCGCAGCTCTTGCGGAACTTGTACCCACAGATGCCGTTCGGTTTCACGCCAGGCATTGGTCCCGTTGGTACACCAGATCGCGCAATCGACGAATTTCAGCAGATCGAGCGTCTCTTTGTAGTTATCGTCCAACGCGCCGGTTCCCGGCAGATCGAACAAAGAGATTTCCTGCAGGGCAGGGGTGTTCAGCCCGACCGAAATGAAATCGGGTTCATCCGCGGCGGCTTTTTCCAGCGCGATGCCGGAGTAAACCTTGGGCTCACGATCCCACCAGCCCACGGTGGTTTCCGGAGTTTCGGAATAGGCCACGATAACCAGTGGCAATTTCAGATGTTGTGGCCCGGTGGGCAGGATATCGGCCCCGGCCAACATGTTGGCAAGGCTGGACTTGCCAGCCCCGAATTCCCCGGCGAAACCGATGTTGACCGCGTTGGACAGCCGTTCGGCATGGGCCAGAGCACGGTCGCGCATATCGCCCAAGGCCTCATCGGCCGACACATTTTCGGTCGCGTTCAGAAAGCGTTCAAGTTGTCTGACTTCCTGTTCGGTTCCGGGAAATTCGATCATTCCGCCGCCTCTGCTAGTAATTTGTCTACGTCATCCGCACCGAATACGGCGCTTAGTTCTGCCACGACGCGCTGTGCCTGATCATAGGCCATTTGAGCTTCATTGCGCTCATTGGTTTCGCCGCTTCCAGTGCGATGTTCAAGATGCCCGGCCAGCAAGGCCAGGTAATGATCCAGAACGGTGTTCAGGCGTTCCAACAAATCGCTGCGGGCGGTGTCCACCAGATCGTCGCCGATCATCTCGAATTCCTGAACGATCATGCGTTCGGCGCGGGCGACAACGCTTTTGCGTGAAATCAGACGCGACAGCCAGCTGACCCGCAGTTCAACGGTAATGCCGCGGGTCAGTGCCGTGGTATCCGGGCGGAACCAGCGCACGGCACTGGTATTCATGCGGTTGTCGCTTGGGTCCTGCCAGCCGGGTAGGGCGCGCAGGGCGGCATTGCTTTGCATGTCGATCGAGTACAATTCGCTCAGCATCCGCTGTCGCACCACTTGCGTGGCCCCCTGAACCAGTTCGCGCATACGGTCGCGTAGCGGAGTGAAGTTCAGCTCGGTATCCCCACCCTTGGCAAGCAGGGGGGAATCGCCGTTCGGACCCCTAACTACGGCCGAGACGGACTCGGCCACGGTGTCATCCATGACGCCGCGCAGATTGGCCAGAACATCGTCCATGTCATTGACGATTTCCGAGGTCTTTTGCGTTACCAGCGTGCGTAGGTCGGCGAGCGTCTTACTGTTCTCGTCACCGCTATCGGGGGCAGGGCTGATTTCTTCTTCGATGACGCGTAGATGGGCCTTGCTGCGCTCAAGCTCGCCATGGGCAAAACTGTTGAGGTGCTGCCACGCCATCCGCAACTGTTCATTGCGCGGCCCCTCTGTCAGGGCACTGGTCACGTGACGGCGCAGGTCTGGCAAGCCCGAAGCGATCATAGCGGCAAACCGCAAGACGCCTTCGCGGCTGATCGGACCCGAGCCGCGTTTGATTTCTTCGACCCCGTCCAGATATTGCTTCATTTGTTCCGGATGCGCGCGCAGCCAGGCCAGGACTTCATCATGGTTGATACCTGTTTCATCCCCGGTCAGCGCATAATGCGCCCACTGGGCGCTGCCCATCAGCACATCGATATCCGAATTGCCAAGTGCTTTTTCCAGACCGTCCAATACATCGGCCCGGACCTTGCCCGCATCTTCGGCTCCACCGCCCAATTCGTCGACGCGGTTAATGAAAACTACGATCTGACCCAGTTCCAACGCCTGCATCAGGCGGAACAGTTTCAGATCGGCGCGCGACAGGGCCTGATGCGCAGACAGAACCACAACAAAGAAGTCGGATTCCTTGAGGTACTGGCGCGAGATTTCTTCACGGATCAAAAGCGGGTCATTGACGCCCGGCGTGTCCGTCACCGTTAGGGGGAACGGGAAGTGGCCGATGTCGAAATAGACTTCGGCCTTGCGGGTGATGTCGCTGTAGAGACCACGATCTGATCCAGGGTCGTGCTCACCCTCTTCGGTTGGATCATCCCCGGCACAGACATAGCGCGCCAGATCGTCTGAATTCAGGTCATCCAGATCGTGATGCTGACCCAACAAGTGCTTATAGCTTTCACCCAGACGCAGTTTGGCGCGGGTTTTCATCGCCTCGACCTGCTCTTCGATCATTTCGCGCTTATAGCTGTCCTCGTCATCGGGGAACATGTTGCGCAGCTCTTCGCCTTCGGCGATCAGCGCTTGCCACTGGCGGTTGTCGAAAAAGTGGAATTCGGCCCCTGCGGTGCGTCCCGATGGGTGGCCGAAATGCATATCGGTAATCACCGTCGTCCACGGGTTCACATCCGACGGCAGGTATTCGGCCTGCCCGGTGAAGCCGTTGATCAAACGGGATTTGCCGGCCTTGATCTGCCCGACAAAGGCAATCGAAGGTTTCAGATTCGTCAGGTCGCTGACAATGCGCGAAATGAACTGGCGGGTCTCTTCATTAGAGGTGCCGTTCATGTCATCGGCAATACGGATTAACTCGCGACGGTTGTTCTCACTCATAAACTTTACCCTGGTAACTTGTAATCACGGATAGAATTAGTCGAAAAATTGAATGTTATGGCCGAAATCATCCGCCCGGCCTCTTCAGGTTGGTCCACAGATTGACGACGGCACCCAGCTTGCGCGCCTCGTGTACGGCCATTGCCAGGTTTTTACCATCGTTCAGGATTGCCAGCCCGGCGTCTTTGCCACCCGAAGGGCGCATGACAATCAATTGCGGATGGTCCATCACGGCGGCGCTGTCGCCATTCCAACCAGCAAGATCGCGGGCAAAGAGGGCCAGCAGGTCAGAATCGGGGTGTAATGATCCATTTTCTTGGCAATCACCTGCCATTTGCAGTGCTGCCCCGTCGGCCCCGGCTGCCAGAACACGCCCCTGTGCAAACCGCTCGGACCCGTCATAGAAACGCTGCGCAAGAGTGTCGTTTTCTTTGCTTTCCAAAGCTTCATCGGCGGATGCTATTTCGTTCGGGTCGGCATCCGCAACAATGGAAATAACCGGCTCTGGCGGCACTTCTATGTTTTCACAGGCGGTTTCGATCTCGCTGTAGGTTATGCCAACGTCATCCGCCTCAAGCGCCGTGTCTGGTTGCAGGGAAACAAGCTCAAGCGGAGCAGGAGCACAGGCGATGTCCGTGACCAGCTGCGCCAGTTTGACGGCCAGATCCTCACGCGATTCCGTTTCGAAATCCGGGGCAATACCGGATTGCACGCGAAACACATCCGTCACCCGAGAGCTGTTGACCTCAATCGCCAGGCAATCGCCGTTGGCGGCGGTGAATTCCAACCGACGGGGCAGGATGGTGCCGCGAATGGTACGCAAAACCTTTTCGCGCCGCGCCTGGGCAGTTTCGCCTGGTACGGTCACCGCCGGATTCAGGCGGGCGACAGATGCGCGACCGATATCGTCGAGCAGATCAAGTATGTCCGTGTCCATCATGCCGTGACCCCCCTCTGGTCCGGTCTAAACTGCAGCCGCTACCGGCCCCAGGCTGAGATGCGATTTAGTCAACGCCAACCCGACATTGGCGCTGTTGTGACAGATGTAGCAGACCACGTGATCGGGATATTCCCGGGTCCGCAGAAAGATGTGCAGCCGATCGTTCGAAAACACCGCGATTTCCCCAAATCCCGGACTATCCGACTCTTCTGCTGTGGCCGAGCGCAACAATTCCTCAAAGGCTTTGACGCCGCCACCCTGAAACAGGTTAGCCACGGCAATGGCCAAAGTGTCCAGAACGTCCGCGCTGTCTGTGTCCAAGGTGTTGGTCGCCAGCAACATCCCCGTTTCCATATCGACATACCCGGCTGCAATGCAGTCGGGTATGGTGTCCATCGCGGTGTTCAATGCGGCTTCTATTGTCATCGCTTGCTACCTGCGCTTCGGGTCACAACACATGGAATTCCGCCCCGCCGTTTTTTGAAGCGTTCGGAACCGTATGCATCGAATCCTTGGCCTGACGTGCGTAATGTTCGGCTGCGATCTGGTCGAATTCCTTGAGGAACGCGTCGAACACATTTTTCATGCCTTCAGCGTCGTCCGGCAAATCCTCATCCGCAGTGATGTCGCGCCACATGGATGCCGCGCTCAGCGGTTTTCCTGCCGGTACGTTCAGCAAGTCTTCCAGTTTTTCGCCGTTTTTTGCGGCCGGGGTTGCCTCGTCAGGGGCAGCACCGTTGGACAGCGGCACAACTTGCATGTCCACAAGACCACTGGATTCGGGCTCGGGCTCATACTCATCATCTGCGCCTTTCGCCTGTTCCGCCAGCAAAGCCGTAATTGATGACACCGAGACATCGGCGCGACGGTCTTCCGGTGCTTGTTCGGCGCTCTCACTCTGCTCGGACGTGTCTGCCAACTCGCTTTCTGGCGAGGGAAGGATCGGGTCCGAAGCGGCCAGTTCTTCGGCAGGGCTGTCCACTTCGGGGTCAGACAACAGGTTGATATCGTCATCTTCGTCCAATTCGTCATCATCCAGCAGATCGAACGAGTCTTCCTCGTCGAAACCCCGCACGTGTTCGGACAGGTTCAGGCCGGTATCCGGTGTGTCGCGGAAAAAGGCGCGCAGCTCGTCCTCTTGGGCGTCCTGGACGGGTTCAGCATCCTGCTTTTCCGCCACCATTTCGGCGCGTAGGCGCTCGGCCTCGGCCGCATCGATGCGTTCTTCCCGGTCGGTATCCTCGGCGCGGCGCTCGACACGCGTTGGACGAATTGGGAAGTTGGTGACCACTTCGTCTGCGCCACCCGCCTCGGATTCGGATACGGGGTCGACCAGTTTCAACGGCGCCGGTTCGTCGGCCTGTTCTTCCTTTCGCTTGGGGCGAATTGGCTGAACACGAAGGTCGCCTGACAGGCTGTTGTCGATCTGGTAACGCGCCAGCATATCAGCGCGGTTGTCCATGATCTGTTCGGTGATTTCGAGGAAGCTGTCGACCATCTTGCCGCCACCGCTGCGGGCCCACAGTTCGGCGTCACCGCTTTTGTCCCGCGCCGTGATCGCGTCACGAGCCGAGAACAGGATTGATCTGTTAAACAGATGACCGGCTTCGCGGTTCACGCGGCGCAGCACTTTTTGGCGATCTTTCTGGCCCAACACATCTGCGCGGGTCACCAACAGCAGCGAGTTATGCTGCAACCGTTCGGGCAAAGACACCCATGTCGCCCGCTCGGTCTCGCGCCAGGCTTGGGTTGCATGAGTACACCACAGAACGCCATTGGCTTGCCCGACCGCGCGACGCCAGACATCGCTGGAAATTTTCGGGTCGGAAATGCCGGGGGTGTCGATCAGGTCCACCGCTTCCAGAATGTCGGATTCAAGGAAAATGCGAACGAACTGAACGTCGTTGACTCCTACGGTATCAAGCTGGTCCAGCGTAATGTTCTCGCGGCTACCATCGTGGCGCTGCACATAGGCCGAACCTTTTCCCCAACTGAACCAGACGGGGGGCAGTTGCGTGGCCGTGACCTGCGTTGGCAGCGCGTGCGAGCGCAGCAAAAAGTTCATCAGCGTCGATTTTCCTGCACTGAACTCTCCCATCAGCGCAAAGATCGGTTTGCGTCGGGACCACTGCTCGATGCGTTCCCATGCCTTAGGAGAGACGAAGCGGGTTTGTGTGTCTTTTGCCATATCGCTACTTATGCTGCCTCGTTACTAAGATCTTTCAGGATGTCACCCAGGATATCGTCGCGCGATTTCTTGGGTGCTATACCGGCCATAAGCGCGGCCTGGCTTGGGTCTTGCTCGGCTGAGGCCGAGATGTTCAACAGGGTCTCGGCCTGCTCGCGCAGGAAGTCAGACAACCCGGCCCGGACATTTTCCAGAACCGCAGCGATCTGATTTTCCTCAAGGTCCTTGGTGATCGAGTTCGCCTCGGATGCGATCAGGCGCGTATAATCGGCAGCGTATGCTTCGAACCCTTTGCGGCGTTGCCACCAGCGGCGCCACCATGTGCTTTGCAGGTCCAGCGCAATGGTGCGCCCGATGCCCAGTGGCGGAGGTACGCGAGGGACGATTGGGGCTTCGATGCTGAATTCACCCAGATGGTTGCCCAAAAGCTTCTGATACAGCGCTTCGACATCCGCCGCGGCGGTACTGTAAAGCGCGCCTGCCTCTTTGCGCATCGCGCGGGCAAAGCTGAAATAGGCCGCTTTCTGCAATGTGCGCAGACCCGCCGGGTCATATTGCCAGGTGCCTTCCTCGCCATTCTGTTCGAGATGCGAAATCAAAGAGTCCGTTGCGCGTTTGACAAAGTTCGCCTCGGCCGATTTCAGACGTTCCAGCACTTTGTCGCGCAAGGCGGTCGTCAGTTCCGCAGCCTTCTTATCGTATTCCTCAGCAACCTTGGCGATTGCCTCTTCGGGGGACACACCATCCAGATCCCGCACGACCCCTTGGCCGTCGGACAGGTTCTTGGCCACAGCCGTCGCCCGAATTTGGCTGGCGATATTGCGGGCGCGATGCCGGACGCGATCCAACAGGCGAGTACCCGCTCCGTCAGCGATCCGTTCATTCATCGCCAGTAGCAGATCGGGAAGACCCGACAATGCCCAGATTTTATCCAGCGACGGGGCCTGATCACCAAACCCTGCTGCCAAATAGAAGGTATTCAGAGCTTGCCGCGACTCTTCTGTCAGAATGTCGGGATTGCCGGTCAGGGCGGCTTCGGCCCAAAGGGCACTGCCGAACACAACGCTTGTGCTCGTGTCGATATTATTCTGTTTCAGCGTGTCCTGAATGCGGTCGCGGATTTCCGGCACTTGATTGACCGGATCTGACAATTCGTCGATGCGGTTCACAAACAGGATGATCTGGCGGTTTTCAAACTGTGCGATGATCCGCATCAGCGCCATATCCATGGTGGTCAGCGCCTGGCTGGCGGCCAGAACAACAACGCAAACCTCGGACCCGCGCAGGCTGCGCAGCGTGATCTGTTCGCGCACCATAAACGTATCGTTCACGCCGGGTGTATCGCAGAGTTTCAGCGAAATCGGATATTGCGGAATGTCCATGAACAGTTCCGCAGATTTGGTGACGTCGGCAAAACGCCCGGTCTTGGGGTTGATATCCGGGTCTTCGTCATCGCCCAGACAGACATAGCGCTGGATCAGTTCGTCGTCGAAATAGTCATACTGGTGGCTTTGTCCCAGGATCAGGTCAAAATGCTGGCCCAGGCGGGATTCGGATTTGGCCTTCATCTCGCCGATCTGGCGGCGAATATCTTCCATCTCATCATCGGCCCCGGCGCGATTGGCCAGTTCTCCCAATCGGCCACCGCCGACCATCAGGTTGTCCCACTCTTCTTGTTCGAAGAAGGTGAACTTGGCTTTTTTGTCGCCTTCCGTGCGGGTGTTGATGTTCAGCGTGGTTACGACCGAGGTCCACGGGTTCACATCCGACGGCAGTAGGGCTGGGCGCCCGGCCAGAATGTTCACGATCGAGGATTTGCCAGCCTTGACCTGCCCAACCAGTGTCACACTGGCCGTAAAATTCTCCATCTTCGTCTTTAGCGTTGCAAGCCGCGCCGAGGATCGCGCATCTGCCACCTCTGTCAATTGGTCGATCTGCGTAGACAGGGCAGTCATGGCCGAAGTCATCGGCGTCAGCGCCTCATTTCCTACGGACAGAAGATGGTCGTTTCGGGCCATGGTCAGCCTCCGGTTCCAGTGGCAGCGATGGGATTGTGGTCCTGACCGTCATGAGAGCTGGTCATGATGTCGATACGAGCAATCAGATTCAGCGCGGTGCCCAGAATATCGGCCTCGTCACCGGGTGAGATCGTTTCATAAGCTTGAGAATCGGCAAGCACTTCGATCTCGCTGAACTGTTCACTGTTTTCCAGCAGAGCCAGGCGACGCCCGGTCGGAAAACTTTTTGATTTCGTTCGGGGCAACGGCATGCGCGAGTTGGCCAACAGGTAGTGACCCCCCGAATGCGTACGCAATGACACGCCGAAGCCTGTGTTCGGATGATTCCGGTTCAAGGATTTCAGTTCACCAAGAAAACTTTCACGGGCAAGACCAATGGCGTCTTGCTCGGCAGAAGCAGCGTTCATCATATTGGTCACGGTTAAGATCCTCGTGTTCGAGTTGAGCAAAAAAGAAACTCGTACTTGCCCGAAGGCAAAAAGACTC
Organism: Ruegeria sp. BA12; assembly: GCF_056539625.1. Lineage (NCBI taxonomy): Bacteria > Pseudomonadati > Pseudomonadota > Alphaproteobacteria > Rhodobacterales > Roseobacteraceae > Ruegeria > Ruegeria sp. BA12. Next base: position 37,391 of record NZ_JBQFVF010000003.1, on the reverse strand, counting down.
ATTAATTCCCGCTCTCCATAATTGTTGGCAAGGCGGTGTTATTTTGACACGAATAAGATTTTTTGGCGTTTGAATTGTGGCGCAAATATGGTCACAGCCCCTACAACCGCTCAACTCATGGCCGAGTGGGAGGAATTTCGACACTGAAGGATCAAGGCGCCAGAGCTGAGCAAGGCGTTGATTGTAGGATGAACTATCTTGAGGGAGTTGCCGGTAATATATTGTTTTATAACAATATAAATTAGAAGAGAGATTTTATCTACGAGCCGGTTTTCCGACCCTCCCGGTGCGATGATCGAAGCAACCGTGTTAGGTGCGCCCGTCTTTCAATCAGATAACTCAACGTAAGCGAGTGTAATTTTTCGGCCATCTTTAATGTGCATGAATCGTCAACTATTGGTAGGACGACCAATTGAGGGATCAAATGCTGTCGTACTGATTTTCGCCAGGGATCTAAGTTCCAAACATTCAATAAATTGGGACTATTGGCCCGATTCAGTCTGCTCACGCACCCTCAGAGGCGTGGATTCTGCGCGCCGGGCATGACGATCAGCCTCGCCAAGATTGTCGCCAATAAGGGGGCAATAATCTTTGCCAAAAGCCAATTTCCCTCTCGCACTCGGTCGCAGCCTTTGTTATTGAGCACGTCAATCCGGCGCTCAAGGCCGGTCGTGCGGGTGTGGCGAAATTGGTAGACGCACCAGATTTAGGTTCTGGCGCCGCAAGGCGTGGGGGTTCAAGTCCCTCCACCCGCACCACTTTTTCTGATTGTTTGCGTATCACCACTGTCCTGAAGAAACTGTCCAAACCTAATGTCTGGTTGGGCAGCAGCACCGCGCAGGCGCGCGTTGCTTTGTTCGTTGCGACACTTATGCCGCCGAGAAGGCCTGAATGCTGCCGCGCAGTTCGAAGACGTGCAGGAACGCGTCGGGATGAGGGCGAATGCGATAGTTGTCCGTCTCATCGCCGAAGATCACTGTGCCATCTTCATCCAGTGCGATGACAGTCGCTTTGACAGTATCGCTAGGGTAACCGGGCATCTCAGACGGTGCTCTACCCAAATCTTCGATACCCAGGGTCTTGGCGGCAGCCAATCCGTTGTCCTGAAGGATCTCGAAATGGGCCGGTAACATCAGATTCTTTGCCAGTTTCTCGGAATTCTTGATGCCTTGGTTAGGGATGAACTTTACCTTCACACCCGCCTTTGCCTTCACCTCTTTGAGCTGGTTCATGCAGAAAGGGCACCAGTTGGCGCGAAAAAACACCAGCAGTGTTTGTTCGCCTGTAAAGGACGCGGAGGTCGTGTGTGTTTCGTCCAGCCGTTGCAGCGGCAATTCAGATAACGCTTGGCCTTTCACAATGGCAACGTTCGGCTTGCGGCCATAGTTCGAGAAGATGTGGATGTACAATTGCATGGTGATCGCGCCAAACAAGGCCAGTCCTACGGCAACGTATTCACTTGGGGTCGTGAAACCGCCGCGCGAGGAAATTTGGTAGACTACCCAAGCTACGGCAGACAGGTTGATAAGTTGGATCACCGGCAGGTTCTTCGAGGTTTGGGAAATGCCCAACGCTCCGGCCAGCACCATCAGGAAGAACGGCATGGTGAACGTCGCAAAGAATGAACCGATCCAGATCGGATCGTAGCCTGACATCCAGAACATAATAGCTAAACCAGCGTCCCTGGCCTTCTTGCGGCGCCAGGGTGAGAACGCCGCCGGGCTTCACGCTAAGCTCACTGTCCAGTACCGCGCGGAACTGGTGCCCTTCCACGTCACACGTCACCAGTATATGCGGGCCCAATGGCTCCACAATCTTGGCCCGTGCCAAGGACCTGATCCGAAACGCGCAAATCTTCCGGGCGAATGGCCCAATTCAGGTTTTTGCCGCTGGCTGGGCCCTCAAGGCATTGCCCTGCAACTGTCCAGCGACCAGAGCCCGAAGACTCAGCCGGAAGGAAATTCATTGGCGGATTGCCGATGAAACTGGCCACAAACTCGGCCGCTGGATCCCAGTACACCTCGGTGGGTGAGGCTGCCTGAACAATTTTGCCCTGATGCATGACACTGATCCGGTTAGCCATGGACATGGCCTCGACCTTATCGTGAGTCACGTAAGTGGCAGCGGTTTCGCTTTCGGCCAAAATCCCCTTCAACTAGGCACGCATTTCCATCCGCAACAGCGCGTCGAGGTTCGACAGGGGTTCGACGATATCGAAGACACGGCCGTTTCGACGCCGGGCCTTTCAACCATGGCAATCAACCCAAAGAAACTAGGCACGCGATTGGCTGAAATCCTTCTGGACCGAATGCGAAAACCCGAACTGCCAGTCCGTCATTTTGAGCATTCCGCGACCTTGGTTGCACGGGGAACATCAGGGCCAGTTCCTGACCATTGAACCTATTCCCAGAATTTGCTGTAGGTATTCATCGCTGCCCTCGCTGATATTGTGCGAGCAGGGGAGCGGTCATATATGATCGGCGCAGCGAATGTTCGGTTCGAGCCCGTACTTTGCAACACAGCCTGGGAAAACGGCCCTTTAAGTTCAGCGGTTCTCTGCGATTTTGACAAGCTACACTAATTAATCTGCGCTCATCTAGCGCCACACGACAGCTTTAGCGTGTCGAATGCTAAATGCCCCAAAATCGTTTTGATGAACTGATGGATTTCGTCTGCGTCCGCTATGGCTATTGTGGAGGTGTCGTTGATGGGAAACCGATGCATGTAACGCATTTCATTCCTGAATATGGGAACGTAGCTGCAAGTGAATTTTCTGAATGGGTGATGTTGGCAGAAGATATTGGTCCGGATTCGAACTTGGGTTTTCGTGACCAGCATAAAAAGGACATTGAGGCTGCATTCGTAAAGATCATGGGAAGCGCAGTAGTTCCTGCCAAAGAATTGAGATGGGATGCAGAAGACTAAGTGACTTGTGTCGAAGCAGTTGTAGCGAATGATGCTCTATCCGCAATGCGTGAGTTCGACCATTTGGAATTCCGCGGCACCGTCCCGGGTGCCGCGGAGATCTTTTATTTAGAACGACCAGCGAAGTCCCGCCCGAAGGAAGGGGCCCTGGGCGTCGCTGCCGATTTCCTGTTCGGCATTCAGTTCAAGCTGAATGTCCTCAACAATATCTTGCTCGTAGCCAACCGCGACACGAGCGCCGGTGAAGTCGGTAGATGCAAAGATCAGCGACTGAGTCGATGAGAATACGGTCACATCAGCATCTGTTGTTCCCAGATCGCGCCGCAGAACACCGCTGAGCTGCCCGCTTAGGATACCGCCATTACCGAACTGCTTTTCAGCCTCTACACCCAGTTGGGCTTCGATGACTTCGGTGGTGACATCTCCGACCGTGGCGTTGGCGCTTGAGCGTGTTTCGGTGTAGCCATCGTCCTTTTGGTTGGTATAGCGCGCGTTCGCAAATCCGAGCAGCCCGAAATCACCACTGACGTCGAACCCGCGTTCGACCGCGATATGCGCTGTCAACAGCCTGCTGTCATAATCGGCATGAGCATCATCGCTGCCATTGATTTGACGGGTGCGGTCTGTCGAGAGCCAGCCATAGCCAAACCCAGCTTCAAGCGTATAGGCACCAATCTGTCGACCCACGGCGGCGTCAAGAAAAAAGCCGGTCGTGTCAAAGTCCGCGGACTCGTTATCTCCGTCCGCCGAGAACACGCCCATGCCAACAGCCAACGCAATGCCGTTGTCCATTTGACCGGTAATCCCGGCGCTGCCGCTGAAAAGCGATACGTCCAGATCGCTGCCGGTTTCAGGGTCGAACTCTCGATACTGTGCATCGATCATCGCAAATGGCCTGAAGCCCGCAAAGGTGAACCCCTGCGCAACTTGCTCTGACGGTGCATAGTTCAGCGCGTTGCCACTGCTGCCTACGACGCTGCCGTAAAAGGCGACGACGTCGCCTGAAACCGCAAAATCATCAGCATCTACAGCAGCATATATCGGTGCTGCTCCGCCCTCATCCTGCACGAACCAGACAGAGCCCTCTTCGGACACGGTGGTCGTGAAAACACCCGCTCCGGGCGTGGCGTCTTCAAAGTTGAACACAGCGCTGCCGCCCTGCGCGTCGAGATTTACGTTGTGCGCGTCAACCCGTATGACGCCGTCGACATCATCATTGGTGTCAGCGTTAAGCGTGCCCGAACCCGTCCCGAGATAAACGGCATAAACTTCGTCATTGCCGGAAACCCGGATGGTTCCCAGGCCGTCGATCGTGCCGTCAAAGTTGTCGAATTGGATACCGGCAGCACGTGTCCCGGCAGAACCGGTCCCATGAACAGTGATCTGTCCGGTGTTCGAGAACGATCCCTGCATGTCGTTGGCGTAGATACCGATTGCCGTTGATTGGTCCGGCGATAGTCCACCGCCATCCATCCCACCCTGGGCGGTGACCGTGATATTGCCCGAGTTCGAGATGTCTCCGGTTGCGATTTCGTCGACGTATACGCCGTAGGCTTCGGCCTCGGTATCCCGCGAGATGGCGGTGGCCGTGATATTGCCCGAGTTTGTGATGGTGCCGCTCAGATTGTCTGTCAGATAAAAGCCTGCGGCAGTTGCCGAGTCTTCGGCAGCCTCGGCGCGCAAGGTCATGGTCCCCGAGTTGGTGACCGTTCCCGAAACGTCATCGCCAATATACATGCCCGAAGCTGTCGCCTCGTCACCGGTATTTAGAGAAAGCGCGGTCCCGGTGATCGTACCCGAGTTGATTACGGTGCCTTCAACCAGATCTTCGAGGTAAAAGCCGCCTGCATAGGCCTCATCATCGGTATCGGCACTTGCGAATGCAGTGATCGTGCCGCTGTTGATGATGGTTGCGCCTTCCAGCATATCGTCATCGACGAAGATACCATATGCCGAAGCGTCGGATTCAACCGCCAAGGCAGTTACTTTGATCGTACCGCTGTTTTCAATTCGGCCGGACAGATCGCTATCGACAGCAATGCCATAGGCGATCGCTTCATAGGTCGTTGGAGCAGATGCGAAAATGTCCAGAGTGCCCGTGTTCAAGATCACACCGGACGCATCGCCATCAACGAAAATCCCGAATGCAGATGCAGTACTGTCAACGGTGGTGATGGCAACCGATTTTATGGTGCCCGAGTTCACAATCTCACCGGTCTCTAGCAGGTCATCCTCGACATAGATGCCCCAGGCATAGGCGTAATCGTCGGCGAAGGATCTGGCGCGTACATCGATTGTGCCCGTGTTTCGGATGGAGCCGCCAACGTCGCCATCAACGGCGATACCGTAGATAGATGCGGTGCTTCCCGCGGAGGTGTTGATAAGCCCATCGACCCTTATCGTGCCGGTGTTCAAGATTTCGCCGGTCTCTGTAAGGTCTCCGTCGACATAGATACCCCAAGCTTCGATGTCCCCATCAGTCGATTGCACATCGACCTCTATGGTGCCGTTGTTCACGATCGAACCGGCGACATCACCATTGACCTGGATTGCATAAATATCCTGAGGGTCAGAGCCCGTAATATCCAGCGATATGGAGCCGTTGTTCACCAGTTCGCCGCCCTCAAGCAGGCCGCCATCCAGGCGCAGGCCCGTCGCCGTATCCGTGTCGGTGGCAGTGACCGAAATCGACCCGTTATTGGTAAACGTGCTTGAGTAATCCGTAGTGATCGTCAGGGCGGCGGCCGTCGAAGATGTAATCTCAATCGCGCCGCTTGCTGTCACTTCGTGATCCGCATCGGTTGCGAAAACCTGAGGCGTCGTCACCACATTCGAGATCGTATCCGCATGTACGTCCCCGGTAGTCAGTGCAACCATCGATACCTGTGCCAGCAACGCAGCAGGAGCCGCACTCACAATTTGGCCTTTCCACTTGAAAAGACGCCCCCCACGGAGCTTGGGGGCGTTCACCCCCGACCCATTTTTAGACATTTACTATCCCGTTAGATTTTTTTTGTCTTTTTTTGTCGAAGCTTGCCGCGTATTCGCGATCGGCTCCGCTTATGAACTGTTAAAAAGTCGTTAACATATATGCAATCCACCAATTTTGCATTGCATAAGATGATCTATTGCTGTTGGAAATTCGTAGGAAAACTGCAACACAATGTGGCAATTTGACGGCGCTTGGTATCAGGTTGCTATCATGCGCCAGCCCGGAGCTACTTGAATGCCAAAAAACCAGACTTTGTCTATCGGAGAAGCCTATAACCAAGGTGTTCAGGCATTTGAAACAGGGCAATTGAACAAAGCTGTCAAGGTTCTGAACCAAGTCCTCAAGGCTGCGCCCGAATATGCCCCTGCGCATCAACTGCTTGGCGTAATTGCGTTTCAAACCGGTCAGACCGGACCTGCCGAAAATGCCATGCGCGAAGCGATCCGATTGCAGCCAGACAATGCCGGGTTCCTGTCAAATTTTACCGAGGTATTGCGCACGAACGGAAAACCTGAAGAAGCACTCAAGGTCGGTAAACGTGCGGTTCAGCTTGCTCCGGGGGTTGCAAATGCGCATTCAAACCTTGGGTTGGCCTATTATGATATGGGTGAACTGTCCGAAGCCGAAGCCTGTCAGAAAAGAGCGTTGGCCCTAAACCCCGATCTGATTGCGGCGTTGAACAATATGGGATCGATCGCGCGCGACAACGAGGACAGAGAAGGGGCAATTTCATTCTACCGCCGGGTGCTGGACCTGCGCCCGGGCTATCTGGAGAGTGTCAACAACCTCATTTCCGTATTGATCGAAGCTGAACAGTCGGAAGAGGCCACAGAGCTGGCAGATGATTACCTTGGCAAGGGACATGTTTCCGCAGAGTTGCATCGCAATCGGGGACGGTTACACGTTTTGCAGTGCGAATGGGACGAAGCCGAACGCTGTTTTCGGAATGCAATTTCGCTGGATGAGAAGAAGCCCGAATCCTATGTCGGGCTTGCACAGGTTCTGACCGAGAAAAACCTGCATGAACTTGCCCTTGTCGAGGCTGAAAAAGCGCAGCGCTTAGACCCCAGCCACGCACCTGCGTATCACTATATAGCCGTCTGCAAATCGCACCTTGGCGACCTTGAGGCCGGTTTTGCCAATTACGAAAAGACCCTTGAACTAAAACCAGATTTTTCGGCCACGATGATCGCATTGGGGCATCTGGAGATGGAGCGCGGCAACTTTGACGCCGCCCGCAGTTGGTTCAATAAGGCGGCTGAAAGGGACAAGGCGCGTCTGAATGCGCAGATCGCGTTGGTCAGGTTGGACAAGGTTGCCGAAGACAACCCTGATTTTCAGGCTCTTGTGGCCGCGTTGCCCGGGGTCGACAAGTTGCCGCCCGAACAATCGGTTTCGTATCACTACGCTTTGGGGAAATGCTATGAGGACCTCAAGCGCTACGACAGCGCTTTTGAGCATTTTGCAAAAGGGGCCGCACTAAAGCGCAGCATTATCGATTTTGACGCGGACGAGATCGAGGAAACCGCCGACGATCTGATTTCGATGTTTACGCCAGAGCTGGTCCAAAAGCTCCGCCAAAATTCTGTAGATAGCAGCCAGCCGATCTTTGTTGTTGGTATGCCCCGATCTGGAACCACGCTGACCGAGTCGATCCTCGCCAGCCACCCCTACGTTTTTGGGGCCGGAGAGTTGAGCTATATGCACAAGCTGTTTACCGATCAGCTGCGTGGTGGAAACAAGAAGACGGGTAGTCTGATCGCCGCTCTGCCGGATCACGAGATTTCGAAACGCGCCCAACAATATATCCAGCAGCTTGACGCGCACGCGCCTGGTAAACCGTTTATCGTCGATAAGATGCCTGCGAATTTTCTGATGGTTGGTCTGATACACGCGATCATGCCCAACGCACGGATCGTGCATGTCGCGCGCAATCCAATGGATACGTGCCTGTCCTGTTTCACACGGGTTTTTCAGCGCAGCCAGTATCACAGCTATGACCAGGTCGAGCTGGGCCGGTACTTCAACGCCTATGTTCGCGTCATGCAACACTGGAATGATATCCTTCCGTCGGGCAGTTTTCACACCGTTCACTATGAAAACCTGGTCGAGAACATTGAGTTTGAAGCGCGTCGCCTGATCGCCTTTTGTGGTCTTGAATGGGATGATCGCTGCCTTGAATTTCACAAAGATGCGCGGCGAGTTCGTACCGCCAGCGTTCAGCAAGTGCGCCAGCCGCTGTACAAGTCCTCAAAGGAAAAATGGCTAAACTACAAATCTCATCTAACCCCGCTTATTGAAACTATCGGAGAAGCAAGGATTTCTTTCTGAAAGATTTTCGCTGAAACCTAAAATTGAAGGTTGCCGGTGTGAAGTAGGGCGCTGTTTTCGATCCAAAATCACCAATGTCAGCTGGTTTAGAACGCCCGAATGTGCGTTTCGCGATTTGCTAAAGGCTCAGAACCTAACTCTCGCAATGCATAGATGAACCGATTTATTCCCGCCGCGCCATCACGTGATGCATGACCAAGTTCAGCACTTCGACATCATCCTGATTAAATGTCCGATAGCGAAACCGTACCGTTCCCCGGTCGGGTTAGGAACGAGACGGCGTAAGCGCTTCGACCGTAACACGAGCGCAGAGCGTGTCGTCCGGGAAAACAGGAGCAAGCCACCGAACCTCGTCCATACCACGACCGCCCAAGTTGGTGCCGGTGAGTATGCCGGTGTCACGAAAAAGGCGGAAGGTGAGGGGAATGGTTTGAAACCTACTGGCAATTCCTAGCTCCTGGTCCATCAGTGCTATCGCTCACCAACGTCAGAAGTTACCGTCCCTTCGAGTGTGCAGCAGACGCGGTCTCTAACCACCGAATAGTTACAGGTTCGCGGATATCAACTCGTTAAATTTCCAAGCATGACGATCAACACTTGCAACAGAATGTTTGAAACACCCTCTGAGGTTATGGGCAATTCCAAGCAGCGACTTCCTCGGCAGTTATTGGATATCTTGTCGCCTCCATCACCTCGGGCACCTGACTTGCATCATATCGGTCCATGACCCATTCCCAGACGGGATCGCCCGTACTGGTCACTTCCAGCGCTCGTCCGGCGCGGGATTCGGTTAGCAGAAGATTGCCATTGGGCAGCTTTTGCCATTTCCCGGACCACTTGGTGTAGAACGGTTGGTCGGGCCGTTTGGGAAAGAGAATGGCGCGTTCTTGCGTATGGGGTTGCACTGCGACGACGCGGGATCCTCCCTGCAGGCCTCCACCCTCGGTTCGGTCGTAGTTGTTGTCGAAGATGCCGATCCATCCGTCACCGATGAAATCCGGGTCGTGCTGAAACAGAGTGTCTGAATAGGTGCGCCATTTCACCTTTAGCGTATCCGGGTCCAGCACCATGACCATATGTAGATCCCGCAGGGAAACAACGATGTCACCCGCATCGAACAACGGATATTCAGCGGCCATATCCGGTGACAGTTCTTCTATGTCGTTGAGGTGAAAGATATCGCCATGATAATTCCTGCCTGTCCTCAGGTACACGTCGCTCAGGCCATTTTTCTCAAACACTTCGATCGAGCTGATGGATTTCAGGATCTCGCCATCGGGGCTGACTTTCATGAATACGTCTTCGTAGACGGGGAAGGACACGATATCGAAAAGCGCCTCATCCCGCCCGTCACGAGAGCGCAGTTCCTGATTGCCGGACACCCAGAAAGAACCGTCATCATTCGCTGAGATGGAGTGATGCGCCCGAGGCTCTGACAGCGCCCACAACACGTCGCCACAGGCCGACATACGCGCGATCCCGATGAATTCGAAGTTGAACAAAATGTCGCCATTGGGAAAAAGATGCGAGCCGTGAATATAGGGATAATTATGCCGCCCGCCGAAGATCTCACCCGGATCAGGCGCCCAGGAATGCAGGACCGCGCCGGATTCATCTATCAGCCGGAGGCCTGCATGCCAGTCGAATTCAGGAAAATACGATGTGATAAGCGTTGTGCCGGGTGCAATGGCGTCGGCGTCGTGAATGCGAACCCCTTCAAAATCATATCGCACCGGCATCAGCCGGTCAGGTTCCTTCATAAAGGCTTTGATCTCCCCCCAAGTCTGAACGGCGATCCTGTAAGGGGCAAGATACAGGTAAGCTGATGCAAGCCCTGCCAAGAAAGTGATTGCCAACAGGCAAGCCAGCGACAGCAATGCAAGCAGGCGATCAGACATAATTTCAAAATCCTAAGCTACAATCTGTGTGACAAAGTTGGAATTTTGTCTGTTGGTGATCAAGCTTTAATCAACTCACACTGCCCATTTTGCGGCATATCCATTCAGCTTCGTGCGCTTTTTCAGGCAATTGAAGGGTTTGGGTCACCTTTTAACTTGCGCCTACATAGGCATCTGAATTGGCAATAATACAACTGATCTCGCAAAGTTGTTGCCAAATCGCTGCAATATGAGCGTCTGTTATTCGTAATTTTTGCAAGCTGGTTTAGTTTCGATGACAGGGTGTAATTTTTGCTTGGTGTTGAGTGTCGTGTTACAGAGTTTGAAGAACAGACAATGAAGCCTGCCTTTGAAAAATTGCCAGAACGGCTGTTCCGGGTTTGCCTGGTCTTTTCGGTTATCTGTGTGTCTGTTCTCTATGGGATGTTTGCGCAAAAGAAAAATTGGCCTCCGGCCCCGCAATTTCGGACGGCATATAATGTCCTGTTCGTCTATGAAGCTTTGTCACGCAAAGCCAGAGCATACCGTCAGCATCTTCAACCGTCACGCGGTCAAGGCGACGGCGTCATGGTAAACGAACACCCTGACCGCCAGGATACGATCCTGCTGATGGGATATTTCGAAGGAGAGAACCAGGCGAGGCTTGTGAAGCGAGACGGCAGTGTGATCCGAAAGTGGACACTAGACTACTTTCAACATTACCCCGATGTTCAAGATCGTCCCTGTGCCCACCTTACAGCCCCTTTGTTGACAGATGTGCACGGCGCGTTGCTAACGCCAAAGGGTGAGCTTGTGTTCAACTACGAGTATTGCGGAACGGTCAAGTTGGATCAGTGTTCCAATCTACTCTGGCGGTTGGATGAAAAAACTCATCATTCGATGGTTGCATCGGAAACAGGCGGGTACCTGACGCTTGGCCGCAATGTTTGGAATGCGGCCGAGGTTGTTGACCGTTTTCCGCCGTTTTCGACACCGGCGACAAACGATTTGATATGGGAAGACGTGGTCTTGAGGCTTGATGACAATGGCCAGGTACTAGAAAGGGTATCGATCCCAGGCATGATCATGGACAGCGGTCTGACAGCGTTGCTGACAGCAAACAATGAAGAGATCACATCCGCAAAAGTGGTTCGGAACGAGCTGCTTCATTCAAACAAGATTGATGAACTCCCCTCTGAACTGGCGGAACAGTTTCCAATTTTCAATGCCGGTGACTGGGTTATTTCGATGCGAGGGCTGAACCTTGTCATCGTAGTTGACCCTGCCTCACGGGTGGTGAAATGGCACCAGACCGGTCCATGGATTCGTCAGCACGACCCAGAGTTTCGCCCTGACGGTAAAATTTCGATATTCAACAATAATGCTTATCTGACCTCATACGACAAGCACAAGAAGACAAGGTTGGCTGCGCCTCGAGATACGAACATTGTGATTATTGACCCGGTCACACGAGAGACCGAAGTTGTCTTCGGCAACAAGCCCGGTCAGGAAATGTTATCGGTCATTCGGGGACAACATGAAGTTTTGGAGGACGGCGGGCTTCTGATCACGGAGTTCGACGCGGGCCGAGTGCTAGAAGTGGACGGCGCCGGAAACGTGACCTGGGAATATATTAATAAATACGATGCTGAATTTGTGGGTGAGATCACCAATGCAAAACTCTACCCATTGAGTTATTTTGAAACTGATTGGAAGGAATGCATGCAATGAAATGGTTCAGGAGAATCTGGCTAGGAGAACGTCTGATCCCGCTTTGTCTTACCGGAGCGCTGTCTTTTCTGATTCAGGCAAGCCCGGCTCACGCCTATATCGGGCCCGGTGCCGGGTTAGGCGCGGTCGCGGTCACGATTGCTGTGGTGCTGGGCGGCCTCTTTCTTATTGTCGGGCTCGTCTGGTTTCCGTTGAAGAGATTGCTCCGCGGCAAGAAAGTCGCGGCTGAAGCAGGTAAAGAGACCGACGCGGCGCAATGATACAGGCTGTTGCCGTTTCGCTTTTGGCGGTGGCGGGGTTCATTCTTGCTTTGTGGTGGACGAATATCGCGGATATTGCCCGCGGGATTGTTGGTGCAAGCATGGCGGGTGTGGCCGCCCTGTTTGACAACCAGTTGTCTGACGATGCCAAAGAAGTTGCAGCGCGGCGGGCAGGGGGTCAGTTAATTTTAGGGGGATTAAACCTGGCAGGGCGCATTGTTGTGGCGTTGGCTGCGGCGGGCCTTCCCATCTTGCTGGCGGATTTTGTGGGCCTGGTGCCCGGCAGCGCGGTTCTGGATGTCATGCTGCGGTTGGATTACATCGTCATCGTTTCCATCCTGGCCTTTGCAACGGTGAAGATCGTCAACCGTCTGCGTCGTACCGATGCAGCGGCAGAGAATAGCGGCCCCCAATATTCGCCTGTGGATCAGTTCGTTCACAACTTAGCCTTTTCCGGCCCCGGGGTTCAGAAAATGGCCGCACGGGCCGAGGCGCGCCTGATACCGCGCCCTCCGATGCCTGACGTTTCGCAACCCATTTTTGTGACGTCCCTGGCGCGTGGTGGCACCACAGCGGTTCTCAACGCCCTTCATGATGCACCCGAAGTGGCGACTCACACGTATCGGGATATGCCTTTTGTTACGGCACCTGTGCTGTGGAACAAGCTGGCCGGCGGCAAGAGACGCGGGGTGCGCAGACGGCAGCGTGCCCACGGCGACGGAATGGAGATCGACCTTGAAAGCGCAGAAGCGTTTGAGGAAGTGATCTGGAGAATGTTCTGGCCAGAGAGGTACAAGGAAGCCTCAATCCCGCTGTGGCAGGCCGGGGATACAAATGAACAGGCCGACCGGTTTCTACAAAACCACATGAGCAGCATTATCCGGGCGCGCAATCTTCAGGCCGGGCCGCAGAGCGTTGAGAAGACACGCTATTGTTCAAAGAACAATGCCAACATTGCCCGGATTCCCTATCTGCTGAAATCCTTTCCTGATTGCAGGATCGTGGTTCCCGTAAGACGTCCTGAAAGCCATGCTGAGTCCCTACTGCGGCAACACAATAACTTTAGCAAGCTGCAAACCCAGGACAATTTTGTGACCCGCTACATGGCCGATATTGGTCATTTCGAGTTCGGCAATCTGCATAAGCCCTTTTTGTTTTCCGGAATGGAACCGACGCAAAAGGACACCCACACACCTGATTACTGGCTGCAATACTGGACTTGCGCCTTTCGGGAACTGCTTGAGTACAAGGATAGGTGTATCTTTCTTCTGCAGGACGATTTGCGCGCATCGCCTCAGGCGACGATGGAGGGGTTGTATGACACCCTTGAGCTTTCGTCTGATGGCCAGAGTTTCGAACAGTATTTTCATTCGAAGCCTGACGTGGCTGCCGCAGAACATTTCGACCCCATCTGCCTGAAGGCCGCGCAAGATGTATATGAGGCATTGGAAGAATGCGCCCATCGGAACCTGCTGCGAAACGTGATTTGAGACTGGTACGAATAGAACTACAAGTTTTGAGAACAAGTTCCTGCTGACCTGCTTCAAGCGGAATATGTCATACATTCAATCGCCGAGAGCATTTTTGTTCCAGGCAGCGTGTGTCGCGCTAACCTTCACATTATTTGCCCTCAATATGAACTGGCAATGAACATCGCGTTGTACGTGAGTTCAAGCAAAATGGCCTTTAATTGCTTCGTTAAGTTCGGGATTGGTAATGCAAATGAAGTTAGTACGATTTTTGGAGAAACATTTCTCCGCGGTGTTGTTTGGGCTTTCGATTTTGAGCGGAGCGTATATCTACGGAGCAGTCAGCTACAAATATGAATGGTTTCCTGTTCCAATTCTGCAAAAAGCCAAAGCAGGATACGACGCTTGGCGAAAACTTGAAGCCAAAGAAGAAATTTTTGGAAAGGTGGAATATGTAGCAGTCCCAAAGGAAGATCTGACAACCTGGCTTGTTGAACCTAGGGACTACGACGATCTGTTGCTGATTACAGGTGGGTTCGAGGAACAGCCCGAACTCTGTCCGGAGGTCGGTTGCATCGCCTGGATAATGGATCGCCAGGGGAACGTATACCACACTTGGAGCGTGTCGAGAGCAGACCTTTTTGATGGGCAAGAATTTGAAGGCTTCAGCGGACAACCCGGAAGAGACAATGTGAATGTGTTGGGAGTTGACCTAGACGACAACGGTGATCTGGTTGTTACGTTTCAGGCCAAAAACATGTTCCCTTACCATATTGGTTCGATGCGAATTGATCGGAACAGCAAAATTCTCTGGTCTTTTATTAATCACGCACATCACTGGCCTTATGTTGCGGACAACGGCGAGGCCCTTTTACCTTGGGCTCAACTTGAGCAGCCTCCGGAACAGTATGTTGGACCCACTCGGATCGAAACCAATTGTTCAATACTTGGAGCGGTTTACGAGGAGGGTTTCCAAATCTTCGATCGGGCTGGGGAGAGAATACGTGCGGTACGGTTTGAAGATCTTTTTGTACAAAATGGGCTGATGGGGCTAGCGTACTCAGTGCGCGAAGGGTGTGACCCTTATCACATCAATGGGGTTGTGGAGATAAATGAAGCAACCGCTGCTAAGATTGAGGGGGCAGAGGCGGGCGATATTGCTATGTCACTACGATCCTCGAGCTCACTAATTGTTGTCGATCGGCACGATGATACTATTCATCGTGTCATAATGGGGCCAATGGTTGCTCAGCATTCGCCAGTCGTCACAGAGCGCGGCACTTTCGTACTGTTCGACAATCTTGGTGGTCTCGCGTCGCAAGGTGGATCTCGTATACTCGAAATAGACCCTGTATCTGGTTTGGGCACATCCCTTTTCCCATTGGCTGGTGATACAGAACACTATCTGTTCTCAAAAGAGCAGGGCTTAGTAAGATTAAGCGAGAACAACGAACGGGCGCTCGTATCGGTTTCCGAAACTGGCCAGGTTTTAGAAGTTGACTTATTGGAAGGCAGACCAATTTGGGAATACCTTAATCAAACTAGTCTCTCAGCGTTCCAACGTCGCATTGGCCAAGTCACAGATGTCAATTACGCTTTAATGGAAACTCTAGGCGCAGACTATGTGTCCCGGGATTTTGTGGAAACGGTGTTGGGTGGAACAGTGCCAATTGGAGCAGTTCAGCCAAGAGCTAGCGATAGGAATCATAACCAATAATTGACGGTTGCATCGAACACGATGGTGGGTGGGAAGACCTTGGTTTGGCGGTCATTGCGCGTCGCGTCCGTTAGTTTCGTCGCTTCTCCGGCAAGGCCATCAACCCGTCGTAGATTCTGTAAATTTCCATTGGCTTTTGTCGGTTGTTGTCCATTTTCTGATCGCCGAAGTAGATCGGTTCAATTAAGGGGGCTCAGGTTCTCGATGGGCTATTTGCGCCTCGCTCAGTCAAAAAAGATCACCTTTCGATCCCTGGGCGCAGATTAAACAGATTGATGGAAATCAATTTGAGCCAAACTTTAAGTCTGCTTGACCAAAAATTTGGTTCTCAACTATCGCACGGGCAAGCTTTTGATGACCCGTTTCCGACAAATGCCCGTCCGGGAAAAGATAGTCCTCGGGCTCCAGTATGTCCGGCGTATGAAGGATCGTTAAGTCAGATACCTTTGCGCGCAAAAGGTCGAGGTCTGGCGAGGTCGAGAGGACTTCGGTGAAACGCCCCCCCCGACCGCCTGTGTTCACGTCGAATACAATCAGGTGCGGTGGGGTGGGGCCCCAATCCCAATTGGCCAAAACCTCGATCAACACATCGGGGCCACTCAGGTCTGCCATTTGCAGATCGTACTGCTCATCCTCGCCATCCTCGCCGCCAATGAAACGCCAGCGAAGCTCATTAAGGAAGGCGGGCAAGTAATGCCCAAACCCTCCGCCTGTCCCTTCGTTTTCGGCGACGAGTTTGGCATAGGTTTCTTGCGACATAGCAGACAGCGTGCCGTCGTGAAGATAGCGTCGGTTTTCGTAGCCGTCATTGTCGCTGTATTGGACAATCACTGTCTTCAGGTTGCTGCGGTCAAGTCGGTCCAGCGTCATAAGCTCTCGGACTGTGCCATAGGACGACACGCCGGTGTTCAGCGTTTTGCGCCCGGTTTCGGCCTCGATAACGTCGGCAAAGGTCATTCCTTGCCCGACACCCCAACCCATTGCCTGGCTATCGCCAAGAACCACGATTTCGGGCGCATCAAGAGACGCCTCATCATCGCGGTATCCTGCTGAATTCACTACAAGCTCGGTTGAAAAGCCAGTGTTTTCGAAGGTGCAATTGCCGGGCTGCAACGTATAGCCCAGCTCAGAATCGTAGCGTGCGCATTCCGGAAGGTATTGAACATACGAGACATTCGCCCAGTAAATCTTTTGCGCAAGCCGGTCCACTGCGCGGATGCCCGTCGGAGACTCCCGCGTGACAAGCCAGGCAAGCGTGGCTTCCAGACCAATCAGAAGAACCGCAAGGATCAAGGCATTTATAGCAACGACGCGCCACATCCGGTTTCAGTCCAACCCACAGCTTATTTTGTTGCCTATTGCCTTCGACTGGTCCTGACCTTTAATCCGCAACACGACAAACCCTTTAACAAAGTAACATTCCGCTCATAGCACAAAATGCCGCGTCAAGGGAACGATGTTGTCTGCCACTCAGAATGCCAGCCGCGTTGGTCTGTGGCCTTTTTTGTCCTTTTGGCCTCGTTCCTCATGCCTTTCATCTCTTCGCCTGAGAATGAGACAATGATGCTTGATTGGAAACAACGTCAGGATTCCATTGACTTGCTCAAAAATGCTATGAAACTGACAAATGGTGTACCTGTACACGGCCCGATCTGTGCTGAAACTATTTGGTTTCAGTATCTGATGTTTTCAGGGGTCGGCACGCGGGAAAGGGTGAAAAGTATTCGGTTTTGAGTATTAGTTCAGAGTGAAATGTTCATAGATTTGCTATCTTGGGAATTCCTGCTGTTTTCGGCGTTTGCCATAATCTTGGTTGCGTCTTCGACAGGGCCTGTGCGGACGGTCGGCTTTCTTGGCGCCAATATCGCCTTCATTTTTGCGCTTCTCGGTCCAATCGGTTTGGCTTCAACTTTGTTCTTTTCAGGTTTGGGGTGGGGGCTGACCCGGGTGCATCTTACGGCGTCCAGATGGGCGGCAATTCTGTCGGCAACTCTGCTGGTCCTCGTTTTTATCTACATGCTGGACTATGAATTCCTGGGATTGTTCCTGCCGGAAGCAGCACGCCTGTCATTCCTGCAAACAGTTGGTTTGAGCTTTCTGTTGTTTCGTATCTTGCATGTCATGATTGATGCCCGGTCGGGTGTCATCGACCGCATTGATCCCGCTGTTTATCCCAACTACCTCTTGGCGTTTACAACGTTCATGATGGGTCCGATCCAACGGTATCAGGATTTTCGCGACCAATGGGCAGATCGTACCCAAGCCATCGAGATGACGTATGAAGCTCATCTTGATGCCGGGCTGAGAATTCTCTGGGGGCTTGTCAAAGTATACGTCATCGGAACATTCATCTTCCGTTTTGCGCTACAGCCCAACACCGATGTCCTTGCGTTGAGTTTGGGTGAATTCTGGCTTCAATTGGTAGCCTTCTACTTTTTTCTTTATATGAATTTTTCCGGCTACTGCGACGTCGTGATCGGTATCGGCAGTCTGATGGGCATTCGGCCACCCGAGAATTTCAACAACCCGTATTTTGCCCAGAACATCGCTGATTTCTGGCTCCGCCAGCACAGAACTCTCACGTTGTGGTTAACGGACTACGTGTTCAACCCGGTGTATAAAAAGGCCCTCAGTTCCAGTTCATTCGCCAGTTTGCCGCTGGCTGCCGGGATCATTGCGGCCATGCTGACCATGCTTGTTTCTGGCCTTTGGCACGGCACCACAATCGGTTTTTTGATCTTTGGTCTCGTGCATGGGACGTGGCTCGCGATTTATCGGATATGGGATCACGTTTTGGTGGCGCGCCTTGGGAAAAAACGGCTGCGAAAGATCAGGGCAAGCTGGCCCGGACGGGTAGTCGGAATGGCGATTACCTTGCACGCGGCTGCCTTTGCGTTCCTGTTCTTCCAGTTGGACACACCAAGCGTCATTGCGTTTTTGAAAGGTCTTTTGTGATGTGGTCGGCCCTTTTCCCCAATCGGTCTGTTCGGATGACCATGAAGATTCTCGTCGCAGCCGGGCTTGTTGGTATTCTTTTTGTTTTCTCCGCGACGGAGGTCGACTTTGTCTACACGGGTTTCTAGGAAACTGCGCCTTTCGCTCGCGGCCCTTGGGACAATTGGGGTCGTCGTTGTGTTGGTCTTTTCGGCGCTGACATGGCTGGCCATCAGCGCCGAGCGCAGCTTTTTCATGTTCCCATATAAACAGGAAAGCTGGTACCGCTTTCTGCTGCCGTCGCAATTTGTGGTCCAGGACAAACCCGTCATCATGTTGGCTGGCCCCTCTACAGTACGCGAGAACCTGCGATGGGAGCAGGTGCAGGAGGCGTTTCCCGATTATCACATCTATCAGGGGGGGATCAGTCTGGGCACGATTGAAGACGTGACAATCTCGCTGAAACTGATCGAGGCAGCATACGGTGAAGACGCGTTGCCGGATTATGTCGTCCTTGGCCTCGGGCCCCGTTTCATTGCCAACCTGCCGCCCGATCGGCCTTTTAAATCAATTGTTGATACCTACAGCCCCTGGTTCGTGACAACTGGTCCAAACGGGGTTGAGCTGCACAAAAAATCGCTATTTGGCGCTGCGCGGGCCAAAATCCGCTTTGTCGGAAAGCAGCCCGAGCGTTTCAGGTCTGCGCTGCGTGCTTGGGCTGCCTATTGGGGTCGCGAGTTCGAAGAATGGCCCATTGGCGAGTCTGTCTTGCGCCAAACCGGGTTGCTGAATATGTGGCAATCGCAGGTCGAAAGGCAGGGAAGGCTTGTATCACCTTACAAATTTGCCAGAAGTGCTGGCCTGAGCGAAGCGGATCTTGCTAATTTTATGTCAGGCGGCTGGTGGGAGTCCGTTTTCGATTGGGATGCGCGCAAGAATAGCGGCGCTGCAGCTGAACGTCTGCGCCAGCTTATGGAGTTCCTTGATGCGCATGGCATAGGCGTCGCAGTCGTAAATATGCCCGAGCGGTCATATTCCCGCGAACGATTTACTTTCGAGTATGACGACTATCTCGGAGCGATCCACGACGGCATTGGTCAAGCACCGTTTCTCGATCTGAGTGTTTTTGCGCACGATAGTGAATTTTTCGATGCTGAACACACCATACCAGAAGGGTCACAGCGTTTGACGGCCCACGTAACAGCTTGGATTCAGTCATTATTGAATTAATGTGAGGGGGAAAGAGAATTTATTGTCGAAGTGATTGATTATAGTGTTACTAGTTAAGCAATTACCCTGAATTTTGGGGGAGGTTAAATGGTTTCAGGTGTAAAGGCAGGGAGTTTTTCCCCTGACACAGCTATGCCCGACGAACAAACGCGGACCCGGATTCTGGGTTCTCTGCGAGCGACTGAGTCCATTCAGGACTATCTCTCGTTGTGTCGCAAATGGCGCAAGATCGACCGGACCGCCGGCGATGACGGGCGCGCCGAATTGCGGGTTGCGCTTCTGAGCGGCGCAACAACGGACTTCCTTGAACTTCCTCTTCGTGCAGAGCTTGACAGCTTTGGCCTTCGCGCCCGCATTCACCGCCCGGACTTCAACACTCATGTCTCCGAGCTTATGGATTCTGCCAGTGCTACGGCCGAGTTCTCTCCGCAGATTGCAGTTCTTCTGCTTGGGGCATCAGATATCACTGAATGGCCAGCCGTGGGGGATACTGAGGCGGGCGTGGCAAAGCTGGCCGACCGGTTTGTTGACCTGTGGCTGAACAACATTTGCGCAACGTTCAATCGGGAATCCGGGGCTGAAATCATCCTTGGCAACCTGCATCTGCCACCGACTTCATCGACCGGTCACCTTAGCCGTCGCCTGCCTTGGGACCGAACCAATTTCGTGCGTCGGATCAATCAGCTTTTGACGGAGCGGGCACCAAAATATGTCCATACACTGGACCTGGAGCTTCTCTCGGCCCAATACGGGGTCCAACAATGGTTTGACCCCCGCTTTTGGTACCATGCCAAACAACCTGTCTCATTCGATTGCATGATCCCGCTTGTGCGCGACATGGCTGGGATTATCGCGGCCATCTACGGCAAGACTTCGAAATGTATCGTGCTGGATCTGGATAATACCCTGTGGGGCGGAATTGTCGGTGACGATGGGGTGAATGGCATCAAGATTGGCCAGGGCAGCGCTGAAGGTGAGGCCTTCCTGGCCTTTCAAAACTATCTGCTTGAGTTGAAGGCGCGTGGCATTCTTCTTGCCGTGGCCTCAAAAAACGAAGACGCCAACGCGCGCGCGCCATTCGATACGCTGGATGACATGGCGTTGAAATTCGCCGATTTCGTGTCGTTCAAGGCAAACTGGGGACCCAAGCCCGATAGTATCGCAGCCATCGCAAAGGAACTGAACATCGGGCTCGACGCGATCATATTTGTCGATGACAACCCGGCGGAGCGTGCTTTGGTACGGCAGAGCTTACCGGAAGTGCGTGTTCTGGAAGTGGGCGACGATCCTTCGGAATACCCATATCTTCTAAGCAGGTCCGGCTGGCTTGAGACAATCGAGATTACCAGTGAGGACCGCAAGAAATCCGAACAATACGCAGCCAATCGATCGCGTACCGAGCTTGCGGAAAGCGCAGTAGACTATGACAGCTATCTGCGCTCGTTGAATCAGAAAGCGGTGATCCGCCCGTTCGAGCCAGAGCATTTCGACCGGATTACGCAGCTTATCAATAAAACCAATCAGTTTAACCTGACTACCCAACGGATGACGCAATCCGAGGTAGAGGCACTGGCAGCCAGTGACAGCACGCTTACGGCGTATATGAGGTTGAAGGACAGCTTTGGTGACAATGGCCTCATCAGCGTAGCTGCAGGATCTGTTGTGGGTGACACGCTGACACTCGATCTTTGGCTGATGAGCTGCCGCGTTTTCAAAAGAGGCGCCGAGTTTGCTATGGCGAATTATCTTTTGCAGGAAGCCGTGCGCCGAGGGATTGCAAATGTAAGGGGTCTCTACCGGCCAACGGCAAAGAACGGCCTGGTCGAAAACCTCTATGCCGACCTTAACTTTGAAAAGGACGGTCCTGCGGAACAAAGTGGTACAAATTGGAGCCGAACACTTGCAGGGTTCGAACCGTTTCCAGTCAGCATTGAAATAGTGGAGGATTTTGCGTGACCGAAAGTGAGGTATGGCAGCGTTTAACATCGGTCTTTCAGGACGTCTTCGAGGATGACGAGATCACCTTGAGCCCTGAGACCACGGCCGAAGCGATTGAGGATTGGGATTCCCTGACGAACATCCAGTTGCTGATCGCCATCGAGAAAGCTTTTCCAGGGCTTCAGTTCAGCACCGGTGAGGTTGCGAACCTCCAAAATGTGGGCGATCTGGTGTCGGCGATAATAAAGCGCGTTGCAACTTGACGCCTCCACGAACAGGATTCGATGCAGTTGGTGACGGATTTACTCGGCACGTTGCCGATGCGCGGTGAT
Source organism: Ruegeria sp. BA12 (assembly GCF_056539625.1). Lineage (NCBI taxonomy): Bacteria > Pseudomonadati > Pseudomonadota > Alphaproteobacteria > Rhodobacterales > Roseobacteraceae > Ruegeria > Ruegeria sp. BA12. Next base: position 15,655 of record NZ_JBQFVF010000003.1, on the reverse strand, counting down.
CGATCCACCTGTTTGATCAAAGTGTGGGCTGGTCTTTGGGTGCAACATGATCTGCTCTATTCGCGCGCCCATTCATGACAGCCCTGTATTCAATTGCTAATAATATGTTGTGTTAACACGGGTTTTGAGTGCATGCAGATTGAAGAAACCGCCTTATCTGGCGTCCTTATCCTGACGCCTAAGCGGTTCGGGGATGAGCGCGGTTTTTTCTCTGAATCCTGGAACCGAAAAACCTTGGGCGCACATGGGATCGTCCTGGACTTTGTGCAGGATAATCATTCGGTTTCTGCTGGTGTTGGGACTCTGCGGGGGTTTCATTTCCAGTCGCCGCCCCATGCGCAGGATAAGCTTGTGCGCTGTGGGCAGGGGGCATTGTTTGATGTAGTGATCGATATCCGCAAAGGTTCACCCACATACGGGCGGTGGCTGGGTATTGATCTGACGGCAGAGAACGGAAAACAGCTTTTGGTGCCCAAGGGGTTCTTGCACGGATTTGTCACGCGGAAAACCAATACTGAGATTTGCTATAAATGCACCGACTATTATGCACCCGAGTGCGAGGCAACAGTGCGCTGGGACAGTTGCGGTGTGGATTGGGGCCTGACCGGCGACCCGGTGCTGTCTGACAAGGACGCAGTGGCCCCCATATTAGCCGAATTCGACAGCCCATTTGTCTGGGAGGGCAGGCCATGAAGCTGCTGGTCACAGGGGGTGCGGGCTTTATCGGATCGGCCGTCGTGCGGCGGGCGGTTCGGGATGGGCATCAGGTGGTCAATCTGGATGCGCTGACCTATGCGGCCTGCCTCGACAATGTGGCCGAGGTGGCGGATGAACCTAACTACACCTTCATAGAGGCTGATATTCGGGATCGCGCGGCCCTGAACCGGGCGCTGGCGGAATATGCCCCGGACGTGATCATGCACCTTGCGGCTGAAAGCCATGTGGATCGCTCGATCGACGGGCCCGGTGCCTTTATCGAGACCAACGTGACCGGCACCTATACCCTACTTGAAGCGGCCCGAGCATATTGGGAAGGGCAGGGGAGGTCAGACAACTTCCGGTTCCACCATATCTCCACCGATGAAGTCTATGGCTCGCTGGGGTCAACCGGTCAGTTCACCGAAGAGACGCCTTATGATCCTCGCTCGCCCTATTCGGCCAGCAAGGCCGCTAGCGACCATCTGGTGCGCGCTTGGTGCGCAACATATGGCCTGCCGGTGGTGCTGACGAATTGTTCGAACAATTACGGACCGTATCATTTCCCTGAAAAGCTGATCCCGGTCACCATCCTGAACGCTCTGGAGGGTAAGCCATTGCCGATTTATGGCGACGGGTCCAATGTTAGAGACTGGTTATACGTGGAAGACCACGCCGAAGCACTGCTTTTGGTGGTCCAGAAAGGTCAGATCGGGCGCAGCTATAACATTGGTGGTGAAAACGAGTGCACCAACCTGCAACTGGTGCAGATGCTGTGCGGTATTCTGGATCGTCTGCGCCCCAGGGCCACGCCCTATGGCGACCTGATCACCTTTGTCGCTGATCGTCCGGGTCATGATGCGCGTTATGCTATCGACCCGACCCGTATTCGACAGGAACTGGGCTGGCGACCCTCTGTCAGTGTTGAAGAAGGCTTGGAGCGGACCGTTCAGTGGTATCTGGACAATGAAAGCTGGTGGCGCGCGCTGCAGAACCGCGACGGCGTTGGCAAGCGATTGGGTATGAAAGCATGACCATCCTTGTCTTTGGCCGAACCGGGCAGGTGGCGCGGGAACTGGCGGCGTATGCGGGTGTGACATGCCTCGACCGTTCTGAGGTTGATCTGGAACAGCCCGCCTCCTGTGCAGCGGCAATCCGCGCGGCGGCTCCACAGGCAGTGATCAATGCGGCGGCCTATACGGCCGTTGACCGGGCGGAAGAAGAAGAGGCGCTTGCAACCGTCATCAACGCGGCGGCTCCCACTGTGATGGCGCGGGAATGTGCGGCGTTAGGCATCCCTTTCGTCTCTATTTCGACGGATTACGTGTTTGACGGCTCGGGGGACGCCCCGTGGAAACCCGCAGATCCCACCAGACCGTTGGGGGCGTATGGGCGTTCCAAATTTGCAGGAGAACAAGGCATAAAGCAGGCCGGAGGGGCCTACGGCATCCTGCGTACTTCGTGGGTGGTGTCGGCCCATGGCAACAACTTCGTCAAGACGATGCGGCGGCTTGGAGCCGAACGAGGCCAGTTGTCGATTGTGGCCGACCAGATCGGCGGCCCGACGCCCGCACGGAACATCGCGGCGGCTTGTCTGTTCATGGCGCAGCAACTGATCAAGGATGCGGGCAAAACGGGTATCTACCACTTTGCGGGCGCACCAGACACCAGTTGGGCCGGGTTTGCCCGGGCAATTTTTGCCGAATTAGAGATTGATTGTGATGTAACGGACATTCCGTCCGGCGAATATCCCACCCCCGCCAGACGCCCATTGAATTCCCGCCTTGATTGTTCCTCACTGGAAACAACTTTTGGCATTACACGTCCTGATTGGCGGCAGGGGTTAAGGGATATTTTGCAAGATTTGGAAAACGCGTCATGAGTACACGGAAAGGCATCATACTTGCGGGGGGATCGGGTACACGCCTCTATCCGATCACGATGGCCGTCTCGAAACAGCTGTTGCCGCTTTATGACAAGCCGATGATCTATTACCCGCTGTCGGTGCTGATGCTGGCCGGTATTCGCGACATTTGTGTGATCACCACCCCGCAGGATCAGGACCAGTTCAAGCGCACGCTAGGGGATGGCAGCCAGTGGGGGGTTAGCCTGACCTATGTGGTGCAGCCCAGCCCTGACGGTCTGGCGCAGGCATATATTCTGGCCGAAGAATTTCTTGCCGGCGCGCCTTCGGCGCTGGTTCTGGGGGACAACATCTTTTTTGGCCACGGCCTGCCCAAATTGCTGGCCGCCGCGGATGGGCATGCCGAGGGTGGGACTGTGTTCGGCTATCACGTGGCCGACCCTCAGCGCTATGGCGTGGTTGCTTTTGACTCGGATGGACGAGCACGCGAGATTATCGAGAAGCCTTCGGTACCTCCTTCGAACTATGCCGTTACCGGCCTTTACTTTCTGGATGGTTCGGCACCTCAGCGCGCCCGACAGGTCAAACCTTCACAGCGGGGCGAGTTGGAGATCACCGACTTGCTGCAGATGTACCTGGAAAAAGGTCATCTCAGGGTCGAAACCATGGGGCGGGGCTATGCCTGGCTGGATACGGGCACCCATGCCAGCCTGTTGGATGCCGGCAATTTTGTGCGCACCCTTGAAGAACGTCAGGGGTTACAGACGGGATGCCCCGAAGAGATAGCCTGGCAACTGGGTTGGATCAGTGACGCGCAGTTACGTCAGCGGGCCGAGATGTTCGCGAAGAATGAGTATGGGACTTATCTGGACGGTTTGTTGGAATAACAGACCGGCTGAGAGAAGGGAGCATTGAACAGGGGGCCGCAAGCCTTGCTGTATAAAGTCAAAAAATGCACCTTGGGATTTGGGTGAAATGAAATAGAAGTGGTGAAAATTTTCTGGGTTTAATAGTTTGTGTGAACGATGTGTCGAAAATTTCCTACAGACCGGACATTGATGGGCTTCGCGCGGTCGCCGTAGTTCCTGTTGTCCTGCACCATGCTGGTTTTAGCGCAGTTCCGGGCGGGTTCGTCGGTGTGGATATATTTTTCGTCATCTCTGGCTTTTTGATAACCAGAATTCTCACGCGGGAAATCCGGGACGGGCAGTTTTCGCTGCTATCTTTTTACGAACGCAGGGCCAGGCGCATCCTGCCCGCACTTTTTATAGTGCTTGTCGCATGCCTGGCTGTCGGCTGGTTTCTTCTACTGCCCAGCCAGTATGACGCGCTTGCCAGGTCTACGGCTGCAACGCTGCTTTTTGTGTCTAACGTCTGGTTTTGGGATGCGGCTGGTGACTATTTCGGCAGGGGGGTCGAATTGGCGCCGCTGCTTCATACCTGGTCTTTGGCGGTCGAAGAACAGTTCTATCTTGGATTTCCAATATTATTGTGGGTAATGGCGAAACAATCGCGCCGCTTTTGGGTTGGTGTGATTGCGCTGATTTCACTCATATCTCTGGGGCTTTCGATATGGGCGACGACCGCTGCGCCGATAGCCAACTTCTATTTTACCTCAATGCGGGTTTGGGAACTGGGGCTGGGTGCGCTGTTGGCCATCGGTGCGTTTCCGGCACTCCGTCGCCCGCTGGTGGCTGAGGTAATCGGGCTGATTGGATTGGCAATTATCCTAGGCAGCATCGTTCTGATCTCGGACAACACCCCGTTCCCCGGGTTGATGGCTGTGCCGCCCTGTGCAGGTGCCGCTTTTTTGATCTGGGCGGGAATGAATAACACTACGTCTGCCGGCCGGTTGTTGGCCTTGCGCCCGATAGTCTGGATTGGGCTCATTTCCTATTCGCTGTACCTGTGGCATTGGCCGGTACTGGTCGCGGCCAGAGTGCAAAACGGCAGTGCGGATCTGCCCGCTATGACGGCGATGATTTGTGTATTTCTGTCTGTTCTGCTTGCAGCGGCTAGCTTGTATCTGATCGAGCGACCCTTTCGCATTCCGGCCAGCAAAGGGGGCTTTTCGCGAGCCAGTATTTTTACGGGTGCAGGCACAGGTGCCACGCTTATATTGGGGCTAGCCGTCATACTTGTTGTGAAAGAGGGCGTTCCAAGCAGGGTTCCGGCTGAGTTGGCAGCCAAAATGAACAAGTTCAAGGAATCCCATTATCTGATGGATGCGTGCAGACAGTGGGAAGACGGTAAAGAACCCTGCAAAATAGGAGCATCCAATCAGGCCGACGCAGAACCTCGCGTCGTCGTGTGGGGGGATTCCCATGCCGGGTCTTTGTTACCCGGCATAGATTCCTGGCTGAAAGACAACAACATTCCGGGCGAGGCCTTTGTAAAGTTTGGCTGCCCTGCGCTGTTGGGGGTCCGCCGCGCCGACATGGCGCCTGCTCATGGTTGCGACACTCATAACGAATTGGTGGTGCGCTATATCGAACGACTGCCCGAATTAGACGCGGTTGTCGTGGCGTCGCGTTGGGCTTTGGCGACCGAAGGTGTTCGGGTTTCGGGCGAAGAGGGGAGAATAGCCGTTCTGGCGGCAACCGATGAGCGCCCCACTGGGGTTGAGGATAATCCAAAACACGTGGAACAGGGTCTGAAACGGCTGCTTCAAAGGCTGGAAAGCCGGGGTATCGAGGTTCTTATCGTCGGGTCAATACCAGAGATCGGGTTCAACGTCCCCGATGCCCTCGCAGGCAGCGCTGCGTTCGGGACTCAGTTGCGCGTGCCCCCGTCACGGGAAGAGTTTGATCTACGCAATTCCCGCTCTTACGCAATTCTTGCGGATGCCGGGCGGGAATTCGACGCGGCGCTTGCGCGTCCGGCTGATATTTTATGCGATGAGTTCTGCCGTATTCATCTGGACGGTCGCCCTCTTTACCGGGATGACGATCATCTGAGCGAGTTTGGAGCAAACTGGGTTATGCCGGCCTTGCTGGATCAGCATTTCCTGCGAAATTAGTGCATTCCGTCTGTACACTGGGGCATATCCGCAAGGCTGGACTGCCCGACCCCACAACAATCTGGGCCATTTAGTGAAAATGTCTGCAATCAAGAGACAGTCCATATCAAAATACACCAGCGACGGTACATTCGCTTCGACGCGTGGGATGGAAACGAGGATAATCGGACAAGTTTCAGCGGGCGGCTGTGTCTGGCTCGTGCAAGGTTAGGATAGGTTTGGTACCCGGAGATGCGCGCGTGATCGGAGAAGCTGACATGAAGCCGCCATCCCCCGCGATTGGCCGCAGTGATTTGGCAATTCTATTGTTCATTCTGCTGCTCGCTGCCGCGTTGAGAATTGCAGGGCTGAACTCACCGCTTTGGTATGATGAAATCTGGACTGTCGACACGCATATTCGTTTGCCCTGGGGCGACATGATGCGCGAATATTCCATGAACCATCATTATTTCTTCAGCATGAAGGCAAAGCTGTTTTCTCAGATATTCGGAGAGGAATCCTGGGTCTACCGTTTCCCAGCCGTAGTGTTCGGCGTCGGCATCGTCGCCGCGATCTGGTGGCTGACCAAAGAGGTCGCAAACACCTGGATCGCGCATGTCTCGGCCTTGCTCGTGGCCTTGTCCTATCATCAGGTTTGGTTCTCACAGAATGCGCGCGGGTATACCGAGCTTGCTTTTTGGAGTGTGCTTGGCCTCATTCTGTTTCTGCGGGGTGTGCGGCGTCCGGCGATGAAAACCTGGATCGCCTTTGGACTGACCGCCGCCGCCGCTGTTTTCACGCATTTGACGGGTGCATTTTTCTTTGTCGCGCTAGGGTTCGTCTGGCTGATCTCACTGGTGACCGGGTTCGGTCGTGAGGCCCCCCTGACTCGCGAATGGGTGCTGCAGCCGCTGATCGGCGTTGCCCTTGCGCTGGTTCTGATCTTTTTAGCCTATTTGCCGATTTTACCCAGTGTTCTGAATACCATGGGTGAGATATCGGCGACGTCCTCTGTCGACAAGATGCAGGTCTATCAAAACCCGATCTGGACCATGGTCGAAGGCGTGCGAACTGCAATTGGCAATACCGGGCCATTGACAGTGATCGTGGCCGTGGCGGGGTTGGTGACCGTTGCTTTTGGCGCATTGGGGACGCATGCGAAACAGCCACTGTTTTTTGTCACCATCGCCATGCATATTGTCGTGACGCTGGTTATTCTCATGTCGCTGGATATGCGGATTTGGCCGAGGTTTTTCTTTGTCGATATCGGTCCGGTCATTGTTCTTGTCGTTGTCGGTTGCGGCTATGGTGCCGGTCTGGTGGCGCGGCTGTTCAGACGGCCTCAGATTTCGCGGCCGTTGTTTATCGCAGGTGTTCTGGTGATGGTTGCCGTGTCCATGTTTCTGGTACAGCGCAACTATGATGCTCCTAAACAGAATCTAGCCGGGGCTTTTGCCTTTGTCGAAGAAACGCGCGGCCCTTCAGAACGCGTTTATGCCATCAATCCCGGCGGCCCTGTTTTTGAAAGTCACTTTGATGCTGACTGGAAAACCATCGGCGATGCAGAGGGCTATGCCAAGGCGATGGAACAACCCGGACCTGTGGCGCTGGTGGTTTTGTTTCCGAACCGGATGCTGCGCGTCATTCCACGGCTTGGGACGGATGCTGATAAGGAACTGGAACTTGAACGCACCTTTGCTGGCACGCTTGGGGACGGACACGTTCTTATCTATCGGCGCAAGTGACTTCGCTTCAGAAACAACTGATAGAAGGCGTGCAGGCTCCTATTGGCGTGTCGGGTAATTATTGACGAGCGTGGACCCGGCTTTAAGGCGGTCGACCTCGCTGCCAGGGCGCACCCCGTATTCGTGAAAGCCATTGGCGGCCCCGGTCGCATAATAGATGAACTCTCGGTCATAATAGCCGGGGCTCGAAGGGGACTGATCCTGAACAATGACGTTGTTGAGTACGGCCCAATCCTTTTGGTTCTGGTACCCGTTGATCCCACTGACTACGTTTTGCTCGATTACGACAGAAGTCGAATATGAGATATTTATGCGCGGGATCGATACCTTGCCGCCTTTCGGTTGGCGGACCCGGATGATCGAGTTTTTGCGAATCGAAAGATTGTCGGCCCCATGAACCGAAATGCCGTGCATATGCGCGTTGTAGATCACGTTGTTTTCAATCAGCACGTTCTTGTGCCGCAAAAGGGGGTCACTTGTATTCTTACCGCTTTTGCCCATGAAAATCGTCTGGGTATAATCTCCGGCTCCGATGTCAAAGACGTTATCCCGGATCACGATATTCGAACTGCCTCGGTTCGTCGTCCGCATCAGTTGGATCATGTCTCGGTGATCGCGGCTGTTGCCGCCGCGGAAAGTGTGAAACCTGTTGAGTTCGATCGTCAGGTTGTCAATTCCGCTTAGGGCCATTCCATCAGCCCGAATGTCATAGAACTGATTTCGGCTCAGCGTCAGATGTGTGGTTTTGAACGCAGTCAGCGCTTTCCACCATTTACGAAACAGGCTGTTCGAGATGGTTATTTTAGAACTGCCCGTGATCTGCAAGCCAAGGCCGTGCCCTATGCCGGTGTTGTAATCCCCGTCGAATACGGAATTGGTGATGGTGATGTTGTGACCGTTAGCAATGCCGAAATGGTTAGTACGGTGCTTGTCGCCACGCTGGAAGGAATAGTCGAACATCAACCCATCCAGCATGAGATTGCCAGCATTCTTCAGGCGTAAACCTGTGAAACATGCCGGTGAACTTGGATCAGCAGACCGGATCGTGACTGGGGTTTTGAAAGCCCTTTTGACGATCAAAGCGTCGTAGTTTCCCCCGGCCAACAGCAAGGTTTCCCCGCCGCTGGCATGATTGAGGGCTTGATTGAGGCCCTGGGCGTTTTGGATAACCTGGCCGTTTTGCGATTGTGATCCGCCTTTAAACCCAGAGCAAGCCGACGCTGCAAGCAATGGCGTTGCCAGAGATGCGAACACAAGAATGGACCAAAACAGGATGCCAACAGAGATATTTATACGTCTCATAGGAGTAACTCTTTATAATATTGGCTGTACAAGAAATATTAGGCACATAAGAAAGCCTTGTCTATCGCGGCCCTGTTACCAGTCAGAGCGCGTCTTAGAGCCGATAAAACGATCTGCCGGCGACAAAACCATCAAGTCCAACAGAGCGCGCGAATTTGTAAAGGTCGCTTGTCTTGTTGATAAAGCCCGAGCGTTTGAAGTTCAGCGACGTGTTGCATAAGACGCCGACGCCGCTGGTTGCCTTGAACTCGATTAGCAGGTCATACAGCATCGCGTTCTGGTCTTTAGTCACGGTCTGCACCCGTGCCGACCCGTCCACATGGCTTACCGCCCTAAGGTTTGGGTTAGTCACTTGCTGAAAATGAAGCATGTGCGGCGAGGGGCCAGACCAGTCGAAATGGTTCGACACATCGTCCTCAAGGCAAACGGGTGACACTGGCGCAAGGCCCGCACGGCCTTTGATTCTGTTTACCCGGTCGCGTGTTTCGTTGGAAAAGGGCGCCGCCAGGATCGAGCGGTTCCCAAGCGCCCGGGGGCCAATTTCGCAATTTCCCATGACCCAGCCGATGACCATTCCGTCATGCAGCGCTTGTGCGACCTCTCTAAGATTCAATTCGCGGCTGGTGACACCTTGCATATCTACCCGGTCGTCGTTGAATGGCTGGCCTGCATACACCGTCCAGTCCAGTTTGGCCCGCCCCGTAAAATGACGCATGGCATCAACCGCTGTACCGATTGCACTGCCCGAGTCATTGGTGCATGGGGGGATGAAGACATCGCGGAACAGGCCGCTGTCCCGCCAACGCGTGTTCCAGCGATAGTTCAGGCCGCATTCTCCGGTAATCAACAGCGGATAGCGCTTGGTCAGATTGGCTTTTGCGAAGTCGTGGAAGCGGGAAAACACCGCGTCTGAATATCTGGCCGCAAGGTTGTGGAATCTGGGCGAAGTGACGCCAATGTTGTAGTAGGGTGAGTTTTTGAACGCTTCCTTGTTTAGGAAACCAGAATCCGCGCCGTTTTGTAACAGTGCGTCAATCAAACCCTGTGCGTCGCCATCAATGACGTTTGCCTCGCCATGTGCGCTGGCTGATTGCAGTTTGCTGGAAAACTCCTTTCCCGGGGTATTATCCGTTCCCGAAAAACTGGGGTCGGCAAGCGCATAGAGAAAGGAAAATCGGCGCCCGGGCGCAGCCAGCACCCGCCCCATGTGATGTATCTTTAGGTTGCGATCGATTTCATAGAAATCACCCAGCGCATCATCCCAGACCAGGACATAACAAGGCTCGCCCTGTTCGAAGGGCGACAGCCCATAAGCCGCCCAGATGAGCGAGCGTTCGTGCGAGGAAGAATAATAGTCCAGCCGTTTCCCGAAAAAGTTCTTTGTTCCGACAATGGCCGTGCTTTCGTCTATGCCAAAGCTTCCGGCACCGGATATGGCGGTATGGCTTTCCCCCGGCGTCGACCAACCGCTCAGCGCCAGAACGTCAGGAAGCTCGTTGAACCACAGCCCGGCGTCGAGGAGGGTATTCGGGTCAATTGGTGAGTTTCGGGGAAGGCTGTCTTTCTCGGCTTCATAGGAAAACATCAGATGCTGTTTTGGCGCGTCGACCCCTGCGACCGCCCCATCATGCCCGGATTTGAAGGAAAGAATTTTCATACTAGCACTCTAATCCAACCAGCCTTTTATTGTCAGGCGATCAATCACTGCCCGTGCGGCGACCTGATGCCCATTTGGGGTCCAATGCGCATCGTTCAGAAAATAAACCAATGTTCCGTCAGCGGCGGCCTTCCGCAAGGCAGGCGTCAAATCCATATAGCCTATGCCGTTCTCATCGGCCAATGTCTTAAGTTCAGCGGCCAGTTCCAATGACACCCAGTCCTGTAAGACGCTGTCATCGGGAAAGGCCAGCAAATCGCGATAAACATCTGTCTTAATCGGGATGTGCGCGACCAGAAGCTTCCCGCCATTTTCCCGAACAAGAGCATGCCCTTGTATCAATAGCTCTTTCAGATAGGCCAAGCGTGCCTCGACCCTATCGGGAGGGGGATAGGCGAAATGCATTACCGTTTCTTCAGACCAAGCCGCGTCAATGAAGTGACCAGACCGCGTGCGCGCGCCAAATGTTAACACGGCATCCCCCGGTCGTGTCTTGCTATACTGGTCGTTTTTGGGTTGGCTATAGAACCCGTCCGGCTCATAGACCCGGTTATGGGGTCCTAAAAGGCTAATTCTATTGGGTATAAAGATCTGCTGATAATCGATGAGGCCGGTCAAGGCGGACAGTTCAATCAACAGGGTCAAAAACCCGAGAGTTGCAACACTCAATGCAACGCTTTGAGCAAGGTCCCGGCGCCGGTCAATCTGCCCGTCCGACGTGACCAGTGCTTGTACCGACCATTTGTTGAACGCCACACTTGGGACCATCAGGAAAACCCCGAGCAGTTTCCGATAGCCGGACTTGGATCTTGCGAGCGTCATTTTGGTCTCATACATCGAATTCCAGTAGGCACTATACTGACCGTGTCGCAAACAACGCGACGAGAGGTATCTGTCCTAGTCCAGCTCAAACGCTTCTTTATAATCCTGTTTCAGCGCCTGATCCTGATCAGGTTTTCGCAAAATGCAACGGCCGATGACCAGCATGTCCAGCTCGGTGCCCATGAAGCAACGGAACGCGTCTTCGGGAGTACAGACGATCGGCTCCCCTCGGACGTTGAAGGATGTGTTGACCACAACCGGGCAACCGGTGCGCTGCTTAAATTCGCTAATCAGCGCGTGGTAAAGGGGGTTGGTTTCGGCATGCACGGTCTGAACCCGGGCAGAATAGTCGACATGGGTGACCGCCGGAATATCCGAGCGCACAACATTAAGCTTGTCGATACCAAAAAGCTGCATTTCTTCCGAGGTCATCGTGCGGCGCAATTTTTCCTGAACATCCGCAACCAGCAACATGTAGGGGCTGTCATAGTCCAACTCGAACCAATCGCTTACATCTTCGCGCAGGACTGAAGGGGCGAAGGGGCGAAAGCTTTCCCGGTATTTCACCTTGAGGTTCAGCGTCTTTTGCATCGAAGGGGACCGGGGGTCGCCAATAATGGACCGTCCCCCAAGCGCGCGAGGCCCAAATTCCATCCGGCCCTGGAACCAGCCAAGCGCCTTACCGTCGACCAGAGCTGTCGCTGCCTCGGTGATCATGCCATCGGTTTCGAATGTCTCGAATTTTGCGCCAATCGCGGTCAGGCGTTGCTCAATGTCATCCTGTGCAAAGGATGGGCCCAGATAAGAGCCTTGCATCTTGTCGGACGGGCTGCTGCTTTGACGCTCGTTTTTCAGTTCCGTATGCCATGCCGCCAATGCGGCCCCAACCGCGCCCCCGGCATCTCCGGCGGCAGGCTGCACCCAGATATCCTTGAACGCGCCGTCCCGAAGGATATGACCGTTGGCAACGCAGTTCAGCGCCACGCCCCCGGCCATGCACAGATTTTCGATGCCATATTCCTGCGCGGCAGACCGGGTCAGCCGCAGCACAATTTCTTCGGTCACGGCCTGAACCGAGGCCGCGATGTCCATGTGGAACTGGGTCAGTGGGTCTTTTTCAGGTTGGCGCACAGGCTCGCCAAACAGGTCAGAGAAACGTTGGTTGGTCATCGTCAGACCAACGGCATAGTTGAAATACTGCATGTCCAGCCTGAAGGACCCGTCCTCCTTCAGGTCAACCAGGTTCTCTAGAATGACATCCTTGAAGCGGGGGACGCCATAGGGGGCCAACCCCATGACCTTGTATTCACCACTGTTGACCTTGAAGCCCGTGTAATACGTGAACGCGGAATAGAGCAGGCCGATCGAATGCGGAAAATGGATTTCCTTTTCAATCTTCAGGTCCTTGCCGCGCCCGATCGCCAATGTCGTCGTGGCCCATTCGCCGACACCATCCAGCGTTAAAACCACCGCCTCGTCAAAAGGAGAGGGAAAGAATGCACTGGCAGCGTGGCTGAAATGGTGCTCACTGAACATCAGCTTGTCCCCGGGCCGAAACTCGGGATCGTGTCGGCGCAGTTCCCGGCTCAGTAAGTCTTTCTGAAACAGCTTCTCGCGCAGCCAGACCGGCATGGCCATCCGAAAGGACTTCAGCCCGCGCGGAGCGTAGGAGACATATGTTTCCAAAAGGCGTTCGAACTTTAGGAATGGTTTGTCATAAAATGCGATGTGATCGACGTCGCCAAGTCCAAGGCCAGCTTCATCCAGAACATATTCGATCGCATGAAACGGATATCCCGCATCGTGCTTTTTGCGCGTAAAGCGCTCTTCCTGCGCTGCGGCGACCAAAGAGCCGTCAACGACAATGGCCGCGGCGCTGTCGTGATAAAACGCAGAGATTCCTAGAATTGCAGTCACGACCCGGTCCTAGAACAGCGTGTAAATGAACGGGGCGATAGCCGAACCCTGACTTAGAACGATCAACCCGCCAAAAAGAACCATCATGACAAGGATCGGAAGAAGCCAGAATTTCTTTCGAAACCTGAGAAATTGCCACATCTCCATCAGAAACGACATCCGATACTCCTAAAATTGATTTTTCATCGAACCCACGTTTTCCGTGCGTTTAATCCAATATGTGTTTGTGTCCTTGTTTAGTTTTTGTCTTAAAAGGTCCTTTCCCAAGGCCCTCATGATCAGTCCGGTTGGTGTCACGGTCAGAAAAAAGACCAACGCCATAACGATAGGCGCAACAATTGCGCCCAGCAGTAGGCCGAACTTAGTCCACAGCCGGTTTGCGCCCGACAACAACGAGGGGCGCAGCAAAGTAACCAGCACAAACGCGACCGCAATCGCCAGCGCCCAATACCGCAAGCCTCCGCTGTGGATCAGCGGCCATAGACCAATGATGGTGAATACGGCTGCAAAAACGAAACCAAAATTACGGTTGCTGCCACCCTGGACTTCGTGTCGTGCCTCAATATCGATCATAACAAGATCATCTCATCGGATAACTTTAAGAACTCATACGCCGCCCTGCACAACCAGTCAGGGAAACCAACTTTGTTAATTTATACACTCAGGCTGTGCTGTTGTCGCAAATTTTTTTGGCAAATGGGCGCTATTCCCAAAATTCTGGGCGCAAGGACCGGTTTTGAGGTCGGTTTGCGCGCAGAAATCGCGCACAGTGTCGTGAATGCGGAAACAAACAAGATGGGATTCAAGGATTGGCCCGGTGCCGCCAGTATTGAGCGCCTGGTTTGGCTGTGCGGCCAGACGGGCTCACCCGGCCGAGGTGCGAAACCTTTTTTTATCGGTCTGCATCTGATGTCCAGCTGATTGCCAATTGCGCTCTGCGGTGTCGCCTCATCTTCTCATTGCCACTTTTCAGTATCGAAATGAAACTAAGTGAGCGTGGGCAGGGAGGCTCGCCGAGCGGTTGACGTTGGGGAACCCAGCAAGTGATTGCCGATGTCTAGCGCAGATACGCGAGGTCACGCCTGAATTATGGCATTTTGTTGACCATTGTTGCGACCCCGGAATCAATTCGTCACACCCTAAGATGACCGCTAAGGGATGGGGAACAATTCCCGGTATCGAGTATCGAGTTCACTCGGAAATGAAGGCAATGAGGCAAAACTGTCTCAATACAGGCAACAGTTTCCAAACATAGCCATATTCTGGCCAACCTGTCGCCCTTGTGCGGCTGTTCCCTTTGTCCCGGGTGAGCGGGTTCTCGTGCGCTGCCACTCACAGCGCCTATGAAACAGAAGGTGAAACATGTCGACCACAATTACGGTAACCTCTGCGGCCGAGCTGAATCAGGCTTTGTCTCAGGCGAAAGGTGGGGAAACGATACTTCTTGCAGCAGGTGATTATGGCGCGCTGAACTTAAGCGCGAACTATGCATCGACTGTAACAATCAAGTCCGCGGATGCGAACGCACCCGCTACGATCACGGCGATGAACGTGAACAACGCGTCGAACATTGCGTTCGAAGATCTGAATTTCGACTATAGCTTTAATGGGGAAGCAAAAAGCTATCGGCCGTTTTCAATCGTGAACAGCTCGAACATCACGGTTGATAACTCCACGTTCTCGGGGGATGTGGCCACCGGAGTATCCGCGACAGCTGACGGGTACGGATGGGGTCAGGGCTTGTTTGTTTTTCGTAGCGACAACATCAATGTTACAAACAACGAGTTCCACGACTGGCTAAAAGGGATGTATGTGGGGATCAGCACGGATGTGACTGTCTCGGGCAACAACTTACATTCGATCAGTGAGGACGGGATGTTTTATGAAAACATCAAAGGCGCCGTGATCGAAGGCAACTATATTCACGACTTTGAACGTAATCCGAATGCTGGAGGTCATGGAGACTTTATCCAGTTTTCGAGGCTTACGGGTGTAAGTACCGACATCATCATTCGCGACAACGTCCTGGACATGGGGTCCGGGGATTGGGCGCAATCGATTTTCATGGGGAACGGTAAAATCGTCCAGCCCTACCAAAATGTTCTGATCGAAAATAACACGATCTACAACGGCCACACACACGGAATTTCCGTGAGCGGAACTAACGGTTTGACGATCTCGAACAACACGGTTCTGGCAGTGCCTGGCGCGTTGACCGGCGGTGTGTCAATTCCGAAGCTATCTGTGGCCAGTGGTTCGACCAATGTCACGATTAATCAAAACGTTGTTTCCCAGATCAATGGCTATTCCGGCCAATCGGACTGGAATGTAACGGACAATGCTTTGGTCAAGACCCACCAATATGACGGCGTGTTCACGTATCATGCGACTGGCGCGCAAGATGGATACAACCAGTATGGCGTCATACCGGGCAGCATCGTTGACAACTTGAATGCGGGTTCGGATTTGGCTCAGCAGTTTCCGTTCTCTTATGACGCTTGGGTTGGAACCGCTACTAGCGGCGGCACCACTCAGCCCGGTGGTGGAACAACCCAACCCGGCGGTGGGACCACGCAACCCGATAGCGGGACGACCCAACCTGACAGTGGTACAACCCAGCCTGACAGTGGGACCACGCAACCCGATAGCGGGAC
>NZ_JBQFVF010000002.1:0-494121 GCF_056539625.1 Ruegeria sp. BA12 | reverse complement strand
TTTCAGCGATATCAACGAATTGGCAGCCGCCGTAATACCGCCGACCAGGATAGCCTTCGGCGTATTTGTTGGTCATCACCGAGCCCTGCGCTTCCATCACGGCGGCAGAGACGATGTTCTCGGACGCGATCAGCTCGATCTCGTCGCGCTGGCGGCCCAGCTCAGATGTGATCGAACCAAAAAGCTCAGGGTCACGGTCGGATAGGGATTGGGTGAAAAAACCGGTATCACGAAGATTAGCGTTCATTGGGGCTCCACAGGGCTGGGTAAGAATCTTGCGGATTTCCTATCGGAAACGATTCATATGCAAAAGCTGTAAAGCGACGATTTGGCCCGCTACGGCGTCAAGTCTGGCCTATTGGGGAAAGGTATGTTTGTTTCGGAACCAAATGTACAACACCGGAAACCGGAAAAGATGACAAAGAGAATCGCCTTTCTCGCAAGCGACGTCAAAGTGGCGCAATCTGCACGGGAAAGCCTTGTGAAACGGTATGGCAATGCAGCGCCCCGAGATGCGGATGTAGTGGTCGCGTTGGGGGGCGATGGATTCATGTTGCACACGCTGCACAACATGCAGCATCTGGACACGCCCGTTTATGGCATGAATCGCGGCACCATCGGGTTCTTGATGAATGAATTCCACAAGGACGACTTGTTGGACCGTTTGGCCGCGGCTGAAGAAGAGGTGATCAATCCGCTGGCGATGAAGGCCATGGATCAATCCGGCAAAATGCACGAAGCGCTTGCGATCAACGAGGTATCGCTGCTGCGGGCCGGTCCGCAGGCCGCGCGGTTGAAGATCAGTGTCGATGGTCGGGTGCGGATGGATGAGTTGGTCTGCGATGGGGCCTTGCTATCTACGCCCGCCGGATCAACGGCTTACAACTATTCGGCGCACGGGCCGATATTGCCTATTGGGTCGGATGTTCTGGCCTTGACGGCGATTGCCGCGTTCCGTCCACGCCGTTGGCGTGGGGCCCTGTTGCCCAAGATCGCGAAGGTTCGTTTCGACGTGCTGGACGCGGATAAACGTCCAGTCATGGCTGACGCGGATTCTGTTTCCTTTCCGGATATAGACTGGGTTGAGATTCGCTCGGAACCCACGATCCAACACCGTATTCTTTTCGATCCCGGGCACGGATTAGAAGAGCGTTTGATCTCGGAGCAGTTCACCTGATCTCTCAAAAGTGAACTTTTTCGAACTTGTGTGATCCAGTTCACAGGCGTTTGACTCACCCTTTGGTAATCTTAACTTGCCCGGAGAACACGCCAAGGTGGGAGTGAGTGGCCACCAGACGGCGTTTTCGAATGATTGCGCAGTTTTCGCGCCGGCGAGGGTAGGTGGTGCTACGCTCGTTGTCAGATTTCCGGGCTTATTTAAGCAAGCGGACCTCGGGTACAAGAACCCGGGGTCTATTTTTGTGATTGAGCGTATTCAAGTGCGCTCTTCCATATTTTGCCATAGCGGCAGGCACATATGACCCACGCGCGCTTCGATCGCGGCGGCGGCGTCAACTGCCATGTCCTCGCGCCACTGACGCGCAGCGATCTGGATATTGATCGGTTGCGGCCCTTGCGGCAATTCGGCCAGACGCGCGGGCACACTAGCGGCAGGAAGCCCCAGGAAGTTCATTGCGTAGGAATAGACCGCACAACCCAGAACCTCATGCACGCCTTCTGGCCCTTCGGTGTCCCGGTCAGGTTTGAAGAAGGGCTGCGGCAGGAAGGGTGACAGGACCAAAGGGTAATCCTGCATGAACAACGACCATTCCCGCGCATAGTGGCTGCGTTTTGCCATTACTTGCAGCAGTTCGGTGCCGAGAATGGGCGGAAACTCCTGAAAATAAACGTCAAAGATATTACGTATGGTTTCAGATCCGGCGGCCTCGATATCGCTTTTCAAAAGGGTCAAAACTTCGCCCATCAGCGCACGGTACCCGGTTCGGCCACAGTCGAATACGTCCGGCGGCGAGACCTCTTCCACCTGATAGCCCGCGTCATTCAGCGCATCGCGCGCGGTGTCAAGGGCCCTGTCGACCTCGGGATGCAGCGCATAGCCAAAGGTGTCTTTGGTGAAGGCTACCTTGATAGGGCCATCCATCGGCGCACCGCGCCAAGGCATCGGGACGTGAAACGGATCACGCGGGTCTGCTGCAATCAGGCTGGGCATCGACAGGTGAAGGTCGGCAGCAGAGCGAGTGATCAGCCCTTGTACTGACATGGATTGCGCCAATAATCCGCGCTCGGTTTGTTGGCTTGGGTTCCAGGCAGGCACGCGGCCCAGGCCGGGCTTTACGGTAACTGCACCGTTGGCGGCGGCTGGAAACCGCAAGCTGCCGCCAATGTCGTTGCCATGCGCCAACGCCCCGATCCCGGCCATTACGGCAGCCCCTGCGCCCCCTGACGAGCCGCCGGGCGAGATGTGCCGACCCCAGGGGTTCTGCGTGCGCCCATGCAGCGGGTTGTCTGTGTCAGCGCGAAACGAGAACTCGGGCGTGTTGGTGCGCCCGATCACCACCGCCCCGGCGTTTTGCAGGTTACGGACAATCGGCGCATCATCAGGCGCAATCACGTCTTTCAAGGCCACAACGCCATTTGAGGTGGCATGGCCTTTTTGATCGACATTGATTTTTATTGTGACTGGCACCCCGTGCAGCGGACCGGTTTGTGCGCCCTGTGTCCGCTTCTGATCAAGGGCGCGTGCGCGCTCCAACGCCTCGGCGCTCAAGTCCTCGACCACTGCGTTCAGGCCGGGGTTGGCCTGATGCATTCTGTCAACTGAGCTTTGCACCGCGTCCTCGGCGCTCAGATCCCCACTGCGGGTCAGGGCGGTCAGGTCGGTGGCGGTCAGACGCCAGATGTCTGTATGTGTCATGGGGCCTCACTGTCTTGAGCAGACAGTAGGGGCCTTGTGTCCGGTTGCAAGGGAAAGCCGTGCAGCGGGCGACCAAAGGCCGCCCGAGGCTTGTCTACTGCGCAAAGCCGATGGATTTCAAAGCCACGGTGATTTCGTCCAGAATGGCCGGATCATCGATAGTTGCGGGCATTTTGAATTCCTTGCTGTCGGCAATCGACACCATAGTCCCGCGCAGAATTTTTCCGGATCGGGTCTTGGGCAGGCGATCCACCACAACGGCTTGTTTAAATGCAGCCACCGGGCCGATCTTTTCGCGCACCAGCTTGACCACATCCTGCACCACCTCGCCGTGGTCGCGATCGCAACCCGCGTTGAGACACAAGAAGCCTACTGGCATCTGACCCTTGAGTTGATCTGAAACACCGATCACTGCGCATTCGGCGACGTCAGGGTGGGCGGCCAGAACCTCTTCCATCCCGCCAGTAGACAGGCGGTGACCGGCCACGTTAATCACGTCATCGGTGCGCGCCATGATGTAGAGGTATCCTTCCTCATCAATCATGCCCGCATCGCCGGTTTCATAGTAGCCGGGGAATTGGTTGAGGTACGAGCTTTTGAACCGCTCTTTCGCATTCCACAGGGTTGGTAGCGTACCCGGGGGTAGCGGCAGCTTCACAGCAATCGCACCCAGTTCGCCGGGCTTCATCGGATGGCCACCTTCGTCCAGAATCTGCACGTCATAACCCGGCATCGGCTTGGCGGGAGACCCTAGCTTGACCGGCAATTCTTCGATCCCCAGCGGGTTTCCGGCAATAGTCCAGCCAGTTTCGGTTTGCCACCAGTGGTCGATCACCGGCACTTTCAGCGCGTCCTGTGCCCACTCGATCGTATCGGGGTCGGCGCGTTCACCGGCCAGAAACAAGGCGCGCAGGTTGGACAGGTCGTATTTTGCGATCAACTCACCCGAGGGATCCTCGCGCTTGACAGCGCGAATGGCGGTAGGGGCGGTGAAGAAGCTTTTGACCTTGTGTTCGGAAATCACCCGCCAGAAGGTGCCCGCATCGGGGGTGCCGACAGGTTTGCCTTCGAATACAATCGTGGTGTTGCCATGGATCAGCGGGGCATAGCAGATATAGGAGTGCCCCACGACCCAACCCACATCCGACGCCGCCCAAAAGACGTCTCCGGGGTCGACGTCATAGATGTTCTTCATCGTCCAGTTCAGTGCCACCAAATGACCGGCGGTGGGGCGCACCACACCCTTGGGTGCGCCGGTAGTGCCCGAGGTATAGAGGATATAGGCCGGATCGTTGCCATCCACAGGCACACATTCCGCAGGTTCGACCCCGTATTGGAAGCCATGCCAGTTAAAGTCACGCCCCTCGATCAGTTGCGCTACTTCCTGCTCACGCTGGAAGATCACGCAGAAATCGGGTTTGTGGCTGGCCATGTCGATAGCACCGTCCAGCAACGGTTTGTAGTGAACCACGCGGCCCGGCTCCATCCCGCAGGACGCGGCGATGATTGCCTTGGGCCTGGAGTCATCGATCCGAACCGCCAGCTCGTTGCTGGCAAAGCCGCCGAACACCACTGAATGCACGGCCCCCAAACGGGCGCAGGCCAGCATCGCCTCAAGCGCTTCGGGGATCATCGGCATGTAGATGATGACCCGGTCGCCTTTTTCGATACCCTTCGCCCGCAATGCCCCTGCCAACGTGGCCACGCGGTTGCGCAGCTCGACATATGAAATCTCGCGCTTGGTGTGGGTGATGGGACTGTCATAGATGATGGCCGTTTGCTCGCCTCGGCCACTTTCGACATGGCGGTCCACCGCATTCCAGCATGTGTTGACCTTGGCATCGCAGAACCATTCATAAAGCGGAGCGTTCTCGTCAAACAGAGCCTTGGTCGGAGATTGAACCCAATCGATCCCTTTGGCGGCCTCCATCCAGAACCCTTCTGGGTCGTTCTTCCAGCTTTCATATACGTCCTGATAGGCCATGGCGCCCTCCTCCAACACAGCTTTTGGAATGTGTTAGGCATCCTTAGCAAACCGGGCAAGCCGTGCAGCAGATGGCGCGTCAGTTTATCGCAAAATATTTGCAACTTCGGTCACATTGCTATGCAAATTTTTGCAAAATACGTGCTTTTGAAAGGTTTGTTGGCAGTCGTTCAGCGGTTTTGCAAATGTGCAAACTCTACCATGCAAATCATGCGCTACGCAGGAATCAACTTGGCTGGCGTTTTGACGGGGCGTAGGGTCGTGCCCCTTGGACCGTCTCTGGCAAGTACCTAGTATGAAAGACACGGCGACACAGCATCAAGCGACGCGATGGCATCTGCAACACTGGTCGCAATACCATAACGTTTCCTGTGCACCGCATAGCAATGACAGGGCTCTTTTATACTGACCTCCGGTTCGACGGGGGCGAACTAGCCGTAATGCGTGACCGGAGTGCCGCCAATCGCGGCCATGTTCAGCAATCCACGCGCGGTGATGGACGGGGTCACGATATGTGCCTTGTTCCCCATGCCCATCAGAATCGGCCCGACCTCAAGCCCGTCGGCTTTCATCTTCAAAATATTGCGCACGCCACTGGCCGCATCCGCATGAGCAAATATCAACACGTTTGCGGCACCTTCCAGACGTGAGTTCGGGAAGATCCGGTCGCGCAGTTCCGGATCCAAAGCGGTGTCCAGGTTCATCTCGCCCTCATAGATGAAATCGCGGGGTTCGCTGTCCAGGATCGCAATGGCATCGCGCAGTCGCCTGCCGGACCCTTCGGCCTGATTGCCGAATTGCGATTGTGAGCAGAAGGCGATCTTGGGCTCGATTCCGAAACGGCGCACATGGCGGGCCGCGCCTATTGTGGTCTCGGCCAGTTCTTCAGGGGTGGGCAGTTGCCGCACATGGGTGTCTGCGATGAACAGGGGGCCATCTTCCAGGATCATCAGCGACAGGGCGCCATGGGGGCGCAAGTCGCCATCGTTGAGAACCTGCTCCACGTAGTTCAAATGCCAGCGGAATTCGCCGAACGTGCCGCAGATCATGCTGTCGGCTTCGTCGCGATGCACCATGATGGCACCGATGGCCGTGTTGTTGGTGCGCATGATCGCCTTGGCCTGGTCTGGGGTGACGCCGCGGCGTTGCATGATCTGGTGGTACGAAGACCAATAGTCGTAATAGCGCGGGTCGTCATGTGGGTTGACGATCTGAAAGTCTTGACCCGGACGTACCGCCAGCCCCAGCCGTTCACAACGAGTCTCGATCACTTCGGGGCGGCCAATCAGGATCGGGGTTTCGGTGGTTTCCTCAAGAATGGCCTGGGCCGCGCGCAGCACCCGCTCGTCCTCGCCCTCGGCAAAGACGATCCGGCGCGAGGCGACCGATGCGGCCTCAAAAACCGGGCGCATCAGCAAGGCGGATTTGAACACGGATTGGTTCAGGCGCTCTTTGTACGCCTCGAGATCGGCGATCGGGCGCTTGGCCACGCCACTTTTCATCGCAGCTTTGGCAACGGCCGAAGAGACCACACCAACAAGGCGGGGGTCAAAGGGCTTCGGGATCAGGTAGTCAGGCCCGAATGTTAGTTGCTCACCCTTGTAAGCTGCGGCGGCTTCGGCGCTGGTGGTAGCGCGGGCCATTTCCGCGATACCCTCTACGCAGGCAATTTGCATCTCGTCATTGATCTCGGTCGCGCCTACATCCAAGGCACCGCGGAAGATGAATGGGAAACACAGAACATTGTTGACCTGATTGGGAAAGTCACTGCGCCCGGTGGCGATGATGGCATCCGGGGCCACCTCGCGCGCGGCTTGTGGCAAGATTTCCGGTGTCGGGTTCGCCAATGCGAAAATGATCGGGCGCTTGGCCATTTTTTCGACCATTTCAGGTTTAAGGACGTTAGGGCCGCTAAGGCCAAGGAACAGGTCGGCGTCACCAATCACATCATCCAGAGTGCGCAGGTCGGATTTCTGGGCGAATTGATCCTTATGCGGATTCATATCTTCGGCGCGGCCCTCATAGACCAGCCCATGAATGTCACACAGCCAGATGTTCTCGCGCTTTACGCCCAGTTTGACCAGCATGCTAAGGCATGCGATCCCTGCTGCTCCGCCGCCGGTCGAGACAACCTTGATGTCCTCGAATTTCTTCCCTGAAACGTGCAGTGCGTTTCTGGCAGCGGCGCCTACCACGATGGCGGTGCCGTGCTGATCGTCGTGAAAGACCGGAATGTTCATCCGCTCACGGCACAGCTTCTCGACGGTAAAGCAATCGGGTGCCTTGATGTCTTCCAGATTGATGGCGCCAAAGGTCGGTTCCAGTGCGCAAACGATATCGGCCAGCTTTTCAGGGTCGGGCTGATCGACCTCAATATCAAAACAGTCGATCCCGGCGAATTTCTTGAACAGAACGGCCTTGCCTTCCATCACCGGCTTGGATGCCAGCGCGCCGATATTGCCCAACCCCAGAACCGCTGTCCCGTTCGAGACGACCGCCACCAGATTGCCGCGTGCCGTATAGTGTTCGGCCTCAGCCGCGTCAGCCTTAATCTCAAGGCAGGCCTCGGCCACGCCAGGGGAATACGCGCGGGCCAGATCACGGCCGTTTGCCATGGGTTTTGTCGCCTTGATCTCCAACTTTCCGGGCTTTGGATAGGCATGGTAATCAAGCGCGGCCTGCCGCAGGCTGGGTGTGTCGGACATGGCGTCTCAGCTCCGTTTTCAAATTTGATTTAGCCTTAAACTATTTTTTTCTGCTTGGCTACGTTGTGCGACTTAATTCGGCAAACAAGGCCGTTTTGTCGCTGTGGTTGCTTTCCGTGGCAAAAGACTTAAACTCCCGCGACTTTCGAACACACCCCCTTCTGGACCGAGAATAACAGCATGCGCTCTAAAGAAAACGGCGAGGTTGATAAGACTTTATCGCTGAATACCGGCAAGTTTGGAACTGAACATTTCGCGTTTCGCGCGGCCCTTGTTCTGGCCGTGTTGGTATTGTGTGCGATTTCAGTTTGGCCGAGGCAGGCCGAGGCATTCAACCAGGAAGGCGGTCTGATCGAAACGGGTTCGGCCGCGGCATTGCTGGTGGCTGGTATCGCCGCATTGGTACGGTATCGCGGGATCAGCCGGTTATACATCGGCGTGGTTCTGCTGCTGTTGGCGGAACGAGAGCTTGAGGCTGATATTTATGCCGTAGACAGTGTTCCGTACTTCATTCTGCACGGGATGGATGTTCTTCTGGATATGACGATTGTGCGTGTAATTCTGGCGGTTATCGTGCTGGGCGGGGTCGTCTGGCATGGAGTGCCAAATGGGTGGCGGGCACTAAAAGAACGGGCGCCATTTCTGCTGGTGTTCTTTCTGGCGGGTATGTGTGCCGTCGTGGCGCAGGGTCTGGAAGAGGTCAGCAGCGCCTTGGGTGACCAGATGACGACCATCATGGCAACTCGCCTATTCGTGCTGGAAGAAACGCTGGAGATGTTCTTTTCGATTGGCATTTTGGCCGCCGTTCTGATCGGATGGCCAAAATCCAAACCCGATGGAACATCAGATGAGCAAATCCCAAACTCGGACATGCGCTGAAATCCGCCTGCCCACGCAGGAACTGCGCAATGACATCCCGTTTTATACAAAGGTTCTGGGGATGCGGATGGACATGATCTATCCCGCCGACGATCCGCGCACCGCCGTGTTTTCCGGCCACGGCCTGCGTGTGCGGATCGAAAAAGACGCGCCCGAGTCCCCCGGCACGTTGCGCATCCTGACAGACAACCCGGATGAATTTGCAGGTGGCCAGCGCAATCTGGTGGCCCCGAACGGCACACGGATCGAGATTGATGAGTTGAACCCGCCAATGGTCATGCCGGAAACGGTGCATTCTTTCGTGGTGCGCAGGCTCAAGGATCAGGCCCCGTGGATCATCGGGCGGGCCGGAATGCACTACCGTGATTTGGTGCCAGACCGGTTGGGCGGATCGATCATCGCCAGCCATATCCGCATTCCTGACGGCGGGCCAGTGCCGGACATGGTGCATTTTCACAAGGTCGGTTTTCAGCTGATTTTCTGCATCCACGGATGGGTGGATGTGGTTTATGAGGATCAAGGCGACAAGATGCGCCTGACCGCGGGCGATTGCTTTATCCAGCCGCCTGAAATCCGCCACCGCGTGCTTGAGGCCTCGGACAATGTGCAGGTGATCGAAATTGGTGTCCCCGCAGAACACGTCACCGAAATTGATCATGAAATGGACCTGCCCACGCCCCATTACCGCCCTGACCGGGAATGGCAGGGTCAACGGTTTGTCTTCAATCAGGCCGAAGGGGCCGAATGGGCCCCGTTCCGCCTGCCGGGTTTTATCTGCCGCGACACAACGATTGCCGAGAACACCAAAGGCGTTGCCGGGGTGCAGGTCGTGCGCAAGGGGCAGGGTGATCCGGTTTGGGCTGCACACAACACCGATATCCATTTTACCTTTGTCATGGGGGGCGAGGTCACGTTGGAGGGCGAAGGCCGTAATCCCTATCGGCTGGAGCAGGGCGACGCCTTTGTCATCCCACCCGGCATGCGCACACGTCTGTCCGACCCGTCCGAGGATATTGAACTGCTTGAGGTCACCTTGCCCGGTACGTTCAACACAACGCTGGACTAAGAGTATTTTGGCCCAGGAATCTGCTGTCCGGGGCTTCAACTCCCCGGTCGGTTTCATTTAGGGTATGACTTTCTGACCAGATGATCAAAAATTGGGGAATCGCCATGACTTTGAAAGATGCAGCACTGTCTGTCCGGGAAAAAGCCTATGCGCCCTATTCCAATTTCAAGGTTGGGGCAGCGATCCGAGCAACGTCGGGCCAGGTATTTGCAGGCTGTAACGTCGAAAACGTAGCCTATCCCGAAGGCACCTGCGCCGAGGCTGGCGCCATCGCTGCTATGGTCGCGGCAGGCGAACAGGAATTGACCGAAGTCTACGTGGTTGCCTCCTCGCCGCAGCCGGTACCGCCCTGTGGGGGGTGCCGACAGAAACTGGCCGAGTTCGGCAAGCGTGACGTCAAGGTGACCTTGGCCAGCGTCGATGGCGCCGAACTGGAAACCACCATCGGTGACCTTCTGCCGGGTGCATTTGACGCCTCGCACATGGCGGATGTCTGAGGCTATGGACGCCCGTTCGATCATTGCCAAGTTGCGCCGCGAACAAGTGCCCAGCGCGGAGGAACTGACCTGGTTCGCGCAGGGCCTTGCCGACGGTGGTGTCAGCGACGCCCAGGCCGGGGCCTTTGCCATGGCCGTCTGCATGGGTGGGCTGGGCGCGCAGGGCCGCGCCGATCTGACGGTGGCGATGCGGGACAGCGGAGACGTTCTAAGCTGGGATTTCGATGGCCCGGTAATCGACAAACACTCGACCGGAGGGGTCGGCGACAGCGTCAGTTTGGTGCTGGCCCCAGCGCTGGCCGAATTGGGGGCTTATGTCCCGATGATCTCAGGCCGTGGGTTGGGTCATACCGGCGGTACGCTGGACAAGCTTGAGGCCATTCCGGGCGTCAGTACCCAGATCGGGCAGGATCGTCTGACCCAGATCCTGCGCGATACCGGTGCGGCCATTGTCGGCGCGACCGGGCAGATCGCGCCTGCGGACAAGCGGCTTTATGCGATCCGCGACGTAACGGCGACGGTGGAAAGCCTGGACCTGATCACCGCGTCGATCTTGTCCAAGAAACTGGCGGCGAGCCCCGAAGCTTTGGTGTTGGACGTCAAGGTGGGCAGCGGCGCGTTCATGAAAACGCTGGAAGACGCCCGCAAGCTGGCAAAGGCCCTGACGGAAACTGCAAATGCAGCAGGGTGCCGGACGTCGGCGGTGATTACGGACATGCACCAACCTTTGGCTCCGGCGCTGGGCAATGCGTTGGAGGTGGTCGAGGTGATGAATGTCCTGACCCACGACCATTACGCTCCATTGGCTGAAATTTCGGCGGAACTGGGCGGGGTTTTGCTGGCCGATGCCGGTATGTTCGCAACCGCCGATGAGGGGCGCGACAAGATCACTGGTGTGATCCGCGATGGCCGTGCGGCGGAACGGTTCGGCCGTATGATGGCCGCCGTGGGCGGGCCGCTACAGTTGGTAGACAACTGGTCACGCTACCTGCCCGAAGCAAGCGTGATCCTTGAAGTTCCGGCAACGGATGCGGGCTACATTGCGGCAATCGACGGTGAGGCGCTGGGCCTCGCCGTGGTCGCCTTGGGTGGTGGGCGGCAGGTCGAAGACGACGTCATCGACCCCGCGGTTGGTTTGTCGGGCATTGTTCGTCTGGGGGACAAGGTCGACAAAGGCACTCCCTTGGCCGTGGTCCACGCAGCCCGCGAAGACGCGGCACGACAGGCGGCCGACACGGTCCTGCGGGCCATCACGATAGGCAAAGACACAGCCATGACCCCAATGCTTGTGCATGAAAGGATCAGGCCGTGACCCGTGCCTTTCTGGTGGTGATGGACTCGGTGGGCATCGGCGGTGCACCGGATGCGGACCGCTTTTTTAACGGAGAAACCCCCGATACCGGGGCCAACACGCTGGCCCATATAGCTCAGGCCTGCGCTGACGGACGGGCAGAAGACGGTCGCACAGGGCCATTGCACCTGCCCAATCTGGATGCGCTGGGCTTGGGGGCCGCGACACGCCTGGCATCGGGCGCAGAAACGCCCGGATTGCAGGTCACTCCCGCAGGTCTATGGGGCTGCGCGCGCGAGCATTCACCGGGCAAGGATACGCCTTCGGGACATTGGGAACTGGCCGGGCTGCCGGTGCCGTGGGATTGGTACTATTTCCCGGATAAAACGCCGTCCTTCCCGCCTGATTTAGCGCGTGCCGCCGCCGAGGCCGCCGGAACCGGCGGCATTCTGGGTGATTGTCATGCATCTGGCACGGCGATTATCGCCGAACTGGGGGCCGAGCATATGCGGACCGGTTGGCCGATCTGCTACACCTCGGCCGACAGCGTGTTTCAAATCGCGGCGCACGAGGAAAGCTTTGGCCTCGACCGTTTGCTGGAGATGTGCAAGGCGCTGGCACCCCGTCTGCACGAAATGAAAGTTGGGCGCGTTATCGCGCGACCCTTCGTCGGATCGCCAGAAGACGGGTTCACCCGCACCACTAACCGCAAGGATTTCGCCATCCTACCACCCGCGCCGGTTCTGACCAACTGGGCACAAGATGCCGGTCGGCGCGTGCATGCGGTGGGTAAGATAGGTGATATTTTCTCGATGCAGGGGATCGACACTTTACATAAGGGCTCGGATGCCGAGTTGATGGGGCATTTGTCCGATCTGGTTGATGACGCCGAAGAGGGCAGCCTGACTTTCGCCAATTTCGTCGAGTTCGACAGCCTCTATGGCCACCGTCGCGACATCAGCGGGTATGCCCGCGCGCTTGAATGGTTCGACCGTGAGATTGGTGTGATCCTGCAAAAGCTGCGCCCGGGCGATCTAATGCTGCTAACCGCTGACCACGGTAACGATCCCAGTTGGATCGGCACGAACCACACACGCGAACAAGTGCCTGTTCTGATCGCAGAGCAAGGTGCAGGCCAGATTGGTGCGATCAATTTCGCCGACGTCGCCGCCAGCATCGCACACCACCTGAATATTCCGGCACAGGGGCCAGGGAAGAGTTTTCTATGACCGTCGCAGACTTGCCAAAGATCGAGCTACACCTGCATCACGAAGGCGCGGCCCCGCCCGCCTTTATCCGCCAGTTGGCGCATGAAAAGCGCATTGACCTGAGCGGAATTTTCAAACCGGACGGTAGCTATGACTTCCGCGATTTCGCCCATTTTCTCAGCGTCTATGAGGCCGCTTGCGAAGTATTGAAAACCCCCGAGGATTTCCGCCGTCTCACCCTCGCGATCCTCGAAGAAAGTGCGGCGAATGGTGTAGTGTATTCCGAAACCTTCCTAAGTCCTGATTTCTGCGGTGGCGGGGATTTGGATGCTTGGCGCGATTACCTGAGTGCTATTCAGGACGCGGCGGACGAGGCTGAGCGCAAGTTCGACATCACCTTGCGTGGTGTCGTCACCTGTGTCCGCCATTTTGGGCCGGAGCAGGCCAAGATCAGCGCCCATTGCGCTGCAGAAACCGCCGGAGATTGGATTACGGGTTTCGGCATGGGTGGTAATGAGTCTGTTGGCACGCAGAGCGATTACAAATGGGCCTTTGACTGCGCGCGCGAGGCCGGGTTGCGCCTGACCACCCACGCCGGAGAGTTCGGCGGCCCCAAAAGCGTGCGCGATGCGGTCCGCGATCTGGGGGTGGAACGGATCGGTCACGGTGTCCGTGCCATCGAAGACCCGGACCTGATCCGCGAACTGGTCGACCGTGAAATCACGCTCGAGGTTTGCCCCGGATCAAATGTGGTTCTGGGCTTGTTTCCCAATTTCGACGTCCACCCGATTGCGAAACTGCGCGATGCAGGCGTCAAAGTCACCGTTTCCACCGATGACCCGCCGTTTTTCCATACCACCATGCGGCGTGAATATGAGATGCTGGGCAAAGCCTTCGGTTGGGAGGCCGAGGACTTTGCCGCCCTGAACGACACGGCCCTTGCGGCTGCCTTTTGCGATGATGACACCCGCGCGCGGGTCAAGAAAAGACTGGAGAGATCATGAGCGAACACCTGACCGTCGTTGACCACCCGCTGGTGCAGCACAAACTGACGCTCATGCGGGACAAGGGCACGTCCACTGCCGTGTTCCGCCAATTGCTGCGTGAGATCACATTGCTGCTGGCCTATGAGGTCACGCGCGAGCTGAAGCTGACCACACGCCACATCGAAACCCCGATGGAGGAGATGGACGCCCCCATTTTGGCCGGCAAGAAACTGGCGCTGGTGTCGATCCTGCGCGCCGGGAACGGGATGCTGGACGGGGTGTTGGAATTGATACCCTCGGCCCGCGTTGGGTTTGTTGGTCTCTACCGGGATGAGGAAACGCTGAAACCGGTACAGTACTACTTCAAAGCCCCCGAAGGGCTGAAGGACCGTCTGGTCATCGCCGTTGACCCGATGCTGGCTACCGGCAACAGCTCGGCCGCAGCGATTGATCTGCTGAAAGAGGCCGGGGCCACCGATATCCGGTTCCTGTGCCTGCTGGCCGCACCAGAAGGCGTGGAGCGCATGAAAGAAGCCCACCCGGATGTCAAAATTGTCACCGCGGCATTGGATCGGGAATTGAATTCAAAAGGCTATATCATGCCTGGTCTCGGCGATGCGGGTGACCGGATGTTTGGCACCAAGTAAGCTATTCGCCGCAGATATTTTGTAGCCGGACCCAATCGCGGTCCGGCAGTACCTGTTGCAAGGGGCGGCCCGCCATCGGGTCGGCCTCGATCAGGCCCAGAACCGTCTCACCCGTGACATCCACGGCATAGGCGTATGGTGTCGACGGTAGCGCGGCCTGGGCGAACACTTCTAACAGATCATCCTCGGGCAGGGACGGGCGGGGTTCGGACAGAACCTGTTCGGTGTAAGCGTCGATATTCGCCGGCGTCAGCTCTCCGGTCGTCAACAAGCGGAAAGCCGTTGTGGCGCCGGTGCGGTCCAGCAGATCATCCAACGGGTCCTGCGCCTGCGTGCGGGCACGTTCGGCGATGACGTAGCCAGCTGCGACCGATGGGTCCTCGTGATCTTCGACCAGCGCCCGGTTCAGCAAAACGATCCCACCCGGCAGGCTAAGGCTTGTCTGCACGCCTGCGGGCAGAATGACGATTTTCCGAACGCCGGTGCGCGCGGCCAACTGATCAAGCGCTGCCTGCGCATCTTCGGAAGTACAGGCCCGACCCGAGACCCGCTCGATCCGCTGCAGGATGGTATTCCCGATATCCGCGCGTTTGATGTCAGGCACAACCGAGACGACATGGTTTTGCAGCGCAGCCGGCATCCAAAGCAGCAACAGCGCGGCAACGGCGGCCACCACACCTGCAACACTGAGCCAACGCAACCGGCCGGGATGCGGTCGCGCCCGGTCGATGGCGCGCTGCAGGCGGTCGATGGCCTCGATCATCGTGGTCTCGGCTTCCTCCAGCTCCAGCGTTTCGTCCGGGTCACCGTCGGGGTTGAACAGGGCCGGAAAATCGCCGGGGTTCTGGCGCACCAACGCGGCCAGGGACCAATGAGTCAGCGCCTGTTCGTTGAAGTCCGAGATCGTCAGCGTGGCCTCACCAATCGACACCACCACCTCGCGCCGCTGCACATCGGGCGAGGGACGCCACAGACCGGTCGCTTCGATCCGCTGGTACTGTTTAAGTGCTGTCTTCAAGGTGAGGAATGCTCGTACTTATTTTGTTTCAGCTTAGCATGGTAAAATCCAAAGGCGCAAACCTGTTGCGCGCCGATTTGTAATTGTGCTGTATATCGCGACGCGCGGCAGATCAGAGTGTCACGCACCACTTTGCTACTGGGGTGCAAAATGCAGGCAGATACTCAGACCTCACCGATATTGGCCTCGGTCCTGATGGTCAGCGCCATGGCGATCCTTGGGGTCATCGACAACGTGGTGATCTTGTTGGCCGAAACGATCGGCCTGTGGCAGTTCCACCTGATCCGCGCCCTGATGATGCTGCCTCTGATCGTCGTCCTGTCTTTGTTGGGAATGGGCAGCTTGCGCCCGCGGCGGTTGGGGCCAGTTATTCTGCGCAGTGTACTGATCACACTGGCGATGCTGTTCTACTTCGCCTCACTGGCGTTGATGCCGATTGCGCAGGCACTGGCGGGCCTGTTCACATCCCCGATTTTTGTGATGTTGATCTCGGCACTGGCAATGGGGCAGAGGATCGGCCCCTGGCGCATTCTGGCAGTTGTGATCGGGTTCTCGGGGACCTTGTGCGTATTGCAACTCAACCCTTATGAGTTTGACGCCAAGACGCTGCTACCAGTGGCCGGAGGGTTATTTTATGCCCTCTGTTCCCTCGTCACACGCAGCCACTGCGCACAGGAAAGCACGGTCGCCCTGTTGGCGGCCATGATTATCACGCTTGGGCTTGCTGGGGCGATTGGGTTGGCTGTGTTCTCGTTCGTGCCACATTCCTTCCCCGACGGGTTCGTGACGCGCGGTATGGTCTGGCAGATGCAACCCGCGTTGATCTGGGTCGTCATACAGGCGGTCGGCTCAACCATTGCAGTCTTCATGTTGATCAAATCCTATCAGATCGGTGAGACCTCTTATGTAGCTGTGTTCGAATATTCGGTGATGATTTTCGGCCCGCTATTCGCCTGGGTGGCACTGAATCAGACGATTGGTGTCATGCAAATTTTGGGGATTGGCTTGATCGCGGCAGCGGGAGCGTTGCTGGGCTGGCGCTCAAAGCGCGCGGCCGCGGTGGGAGAGGCAGCGTGATCATCTCGCGCGGGCGCGGCTATGTGTTCGTCCATATTCCCAAAACTGGCGGCACGTCTTTGGCACAGGCGCTGGAAGCACGGGCAATGAAGGATGACATCCTGATCGGGGATACGCCCAAAGCTGTGAAGCGCCGCAAACGGGCCAAGGCGCTGAAGGGCAGGGGACGGTTATGGAAACATTCGACCCTGACCGATATTGACGGAGTTCTGTCGGTCCAGGAGTTGCAGTCGCTGACCACATTCACCATGGTGCGCAACCCGTGGGACCGGATCGTCAGCTATTATCACTGGCTGCGCGTGCAAGGTTTTGACCACCCAGCGGTTTCGCTGGCAAAGGCTCTGACTTTTGACCAGTTTGTCTTGCACCCCGATACGACGCAGCCATTCCGACAGAGCCCGGCGCGGCACTATATGACCCGTGCGGATGGAGTCGAACAATGCCGGTTCTACATTCGGCTGGAATACTTCGATCAGGACGCGGCCCCATTGTTCGACCATTTGGGTTTTCACCTAAGCTTACCCAGGCTCAATCAATCCGAGCGATTGGAAGATTACCGCGAGTATTATTCGGATCAGACCGCCAATGCTGTGGCCGAAGCCTGTGCTGAAGACATCGCTAGATTCGGCTATGCATTTGATGCGATTGACCGCGCATAGTTTCCAATTCGAGCCCAATTTTATTAGTTTTCGCGGTGTTGTTTGGATGTAGGTCGTTTATCGACCCCGAAATGGCCCAAATCTGGCCGTAATATGTCAAAAATAAGTCATCCCACTTAATCCTGTGTTAATCATCGAACGTAGTTGTAGTGAGTAAAGAGTGGGTTCGGTTCTTGTTGAAAGTAGAGAGTGTCATTGATTTTGCAGAGCGTTCTGAGTACCAGGGCACCGCTGAACCGCAGGCCGCGTTGAACGCACGCCGGGGCGGTCTGGTACATGGAACCAAGGTTGCAACCAAAGGTGGATGGAAGCTGGTAGAAGAGCTTCAGGTTGGCGACCTCATTCGTACATTGGACAATGGTTTCAAGGCGATAAATCGCATTGCGACGGATTGCATCACGGTGCCGCCCGATGAAACCAATGCCGATAGCATGCCGGTGCGCATACCTTCACATGCGGCCTATAATGGTCGGCCGGTCTGGCTGATGCCGGAACAGGGCGTGGCGTTGGATAACACCAAGCTGGACCATGATCCGATCGCGCTGCCGGTCAGCCTGCCTGTTGTTTCGGCAAGGTTGCTGAGCGGCATGTTTCGCATCACTTCGAATGTGCCTGCGTCCTGTTTCGATATCAGCACCCTGTTCTTCGATCAGGATGAGGTGATCTATATCGAGGGCGGCTTCCGGGCCTTCTGCCCCTCGGGGCGTTTTGGATCACGTAATGTCCCTGGTAGGGCGTCATATAAGGTTGTCTCGGCCGAGGCCGCTGCGGATTTGATCTATCTGACCGGAAGACGTCGCGATATTGCCGTTTTGGCCAATTCACTGGGCTCGCTGCCTGCACCGATCTTTGATCACCCGATTGTACCGACCAGACCGGCCAGAGGCGCACGTCGTCCTGGGCGCCCGGGACGGCCCGTCATGATGATCTGACTGGGAAGCTGTATCTGAGACTGCAAAGTAACGCTGGCGCATGGGGGCATGCGCCAGCGTTTTTCTTTAGGCGGCTTTTGCTTCGGGGTTGAAGCGGCCGTAGAAGGATTGGCCTTTCTCAGCCATCTCACGCAGCAGCGGTGGGCAGGTGAAACGTTCGCCATAGGCCTCGGCCAACTGATCACAGCGCTCGGCCGCGTACGGGGTGCCGATGATGTCCAACCAGCTGAGCGGACCACCCGACCAAGGCGCAAAGCCCCAACCAAGAATCGCACCCACGTCACCTTCGCGAATGTCTTCCAGAACACCTTCTTCCAGCGCGCGGACCGCTTCCAGAACTTGTGCGAACATCAGACGTTCCTGCACTTCGATCAGGTCAGGCTGGTCTTCCGCATGCGGGTATTTCTCCTGCAAACCTTTCCAGTATTCGACGCGCTTACCCTTGTCGTCATAGTCGAAGAAGCCTGCATTTGCCTTGCGGCCCAGACGGCCCTGTTCTTCCATCCAGAAGATCAGATCGTCCGAGGGGCTTTCCGGGTAGGCATCGCCCATCGCCGCCCTGGTCGCGCGGGCAATCTTGGCCCCCAGATCGATCGAGGTCTCGTCGGTCAGCTGGATTGGCCCCACCGGGAAGCCCAACTGACGTGCGGCATTGTCGATCAGCACAGGGTTTACACCCTCAGCGATCATCCGAACCCCTTCGTTGATGTAGGGAATGATGCACCGGTTGGCATAGAAGAAGCGCGCATCGTTGACCACGATCGGTGTCTTCCTGATCTGGCGCACATAATCCAGCGCCTTGGCCACCGCGCGATCCCCGGATTCCTTGCCCTTGATGATTTCGACCAGGAACATCTTCTCGACCGGTGAGAAGAAGTGGATACCGATGAACTGTTCAGGCCGCGAGGATGCTTTGGCCAGATCGGTGATCGGCAGAGTCGAGGTGTTCGAGGCAAAGATGCAATCCTCGGGGATGATCGCCTCGACCTTCTGGGTCATCTCGGCCTTCACGCCCGGGTCTTCGAAGACAGCTTCGATGATCAGATCGCAGCCCTTCAGGTGATCAAGATCCGGGGTCGCGGTGATGCGATCCAGCATGGCCTCTTTCTTTTCAACCGTGACCTTGCCGCGCTTCATACCCTTGTCCAGATAGCTCTCGGTATAGGCCTTGCCCTTGTCAGCGGCTTCCTGATCGCGGTCGACCAGAACCACTTTCATACCTGCCTGAGCGCTGACCAGTGCGATACCAGCCCCCATCATACCAGCGCCCAGAACACCGACCTTTTTGACGCGCTGATCGGGCACATCCTTGGGACGCACCGCGCCTTTCTCCAATGCCTCTTTGTTCAGGAACAGCGACCGGATCATTGCCGACGATGACGGGTTCATCAGGATCGAAGTGAACCACCGCGCCTCGATCCGCAGGGCGGTGTCGAAATCGACCAGTGCACCTTCGTAGATCGAACTCAGCAATGCTTTGGCTGCCGGGAAAGCACCCTGAGTCTTGCCGTTCACCATGGCGTTGGCACCGACGAAGGTCATGAACCCGGCAGGGTGATAGGGCGCACCGCCGGGCATCTTGTAACCCTTGGCATCCCACGGCTTTACCAGATCGGCGTCTTTTGCGTTCAGAACCCACTCTTTTGCGGCAGCTACCGGATCGTCAGCCACGGCGTCGATCAACTGCGCGCCCTTGGCTTTGGCCGGGTCCATCATCTTGCCTTCCAGCAGGACAGGGGCCGACGCCATCGCGCCAACCATGCGGCTAAAGCGCGTGGTGCCGCCGCCGCCGGGGAAGATGCCCAGCAGAATCTCGGGCAGGCCGATCTTGGCCTTGGGGTTGCTGGTCATAAC
Source organism: Ruegeria sp. BA12 (assembly GCF_056539625.1). Lineage (NCBI taxonomy): Bacteria > Pseudomonadati > Pseudomonadota > Alphaproteobacteria > Rhodobacterales > Roseobacteraceae > Ruegeria > Ruegeria sp. BA12. The sequence continues at coordinate 474,443 of NZ_JBQFVF010000002.1, read as the reverse complement.
GCGGTGGTGACAGGCCAGTGCGATCTCGGTCCCGATCCCGGCGCAGGTGCCGTTGATGGCGCAGACCACCGGTTTGCCGCCCTTTTTCGTCTTGGGGTCCATGCCCGCCAGTTCCAGCTTGCGCAGGATGTGGTGGCCGCCCATGACAAAGTCGAACAGGGCTTGCGCCGGTTCATCGCCTGCTTCCTCACGGATGGTGGCCAACGTGCTCAGGTCCATGCCGCCAGCAAATGAGCCTTCCTTGCCGCTTGTGATAACGACGCCTTTGACCTCATCATCTTCCAGCGCCTGATCGACCAGTGCGCTGACCAGTTCGAATGCCTCGCGGGTCATGACGTTCATGGATTTGCCCTGAGCGTCCCAGGTAATGAAGGCGACGCCGTCCGCGTCTTTGGTCAGAGTGAAATCAGTCATTGTCATCTCCAATCTGGTCAGCCGTCAGCGGGCTGCCATCCTTGCGGGTGAAGGCGAAGCCGTTTTCGTCATCCTTCACCATCATGTCTATGTCGCTGTAATAGCCGGTCTCGGTCGGGGTCCGTGTGCCCACGACCAGAAAGGTCATGGGCGCATCGGTTTTGTTCACAAGGTGGTGGCCATTGGCCTCACCTGCAGGCCAAGCGGCGCAATCGCCTGGCTGCAAGTCATGCTCGCCATCGTCGTCGATCAGTGTGCAACTGCCACTGAGGATGATGGCAAACTCGTCCTGCTCCATATGGTAATGGCGCAGTGAGGACATGCCCTGCGGTTCCAGCCGCACTATGTTAACGCCGTATTGGGTCAGCCCGCCCGCATCGCCCACACGCTGCACAAAACGACCGGCGGTCGCCTGCGCCAGTTTGCCGGGATAAGACGAGCCCCCCTTGAACGGGATCTGTGAGAGGTCCAGCTTGGGCATTAGACCCGCTCGATAATGGTTGCCGCACCCATGCCGGATGCAATGCAGAGCGTGGCCAGACCGGTTTCTTTGTCCTGACGCTCCAACTCATCCAGCAACGTGCCGATGATCATTGCACCGGTCGCGCCCAGCGGGTGACCCATCGCGATTGAGCCGCCGTTTGGATTAACCAGAGCAGGGTCAACGTCAAATGCCTGCTGGAACCTCAACACGACCGAAGCGAAGGCTTCGTTCACTTCGAACAGGTCCAGATCGCTAATCTGCATGCCATTGTCGGCCAAAATCTTCTCGGTCACCGGAACCGGGCCGGTCAGCATGATGGTCGGATCGGTACCGATCTTGGCAGTTGCCTTAATGCGGGCACGCGGCTTGAGGCCGTATTTCTCACCAAACTCCTTGTTGCCGATCAGTACGGCGGCAGCACCATCCACGATGCCCGAGCTGTTGCCCGCGTGGTGGATATGATTGATCCGCTCAAGATGCGGGTATTTGATCATCGCGACCTTGTCGAAGCCCGGCATCTGCTCACCCATCATCGCGAACGAGGGGTTCAGCGCGCCAAGGCTCTGCATGTCGGTACCGGGGCGCATGTACTCGTCGCGGTCCAGAATGGTCAGGCCGTTCTGATCCTTGATGGTGATGACCGATTTCTCGAACCGGTTGTCTTCCCAAGCGGCCGCAGCGCGTTTCTGAGATTCAACGGCCAGCGCATCGGCGTCATCACGGCTGAACCCATACTCGGTTGCGATAATATCGGCCGAGATACCCTGCGGCACAAAATAGGTATCCATCGCCAACGTTGGATCAACGGCAATCGCGGCACCATCGCTGCCCATTGCCACACGGCCCATCATTTCTACGCCGCCTGCGATATAGGCTTGGCCGGCGCCGCCTTTGACCTGGTTTGCCGCCAAATTTACGGCTTCCATCCCCGAGGCACAGAAACGGTTGATCGCCAAGCCGGGAATCGATTGATCCAGATCGGAGGCCAGCACGGCCGATCGCGCTAAACAGCCGCCCTGTTCCATCACCTGCGTGACGTTGCCCCAGATCACGTCCTCGACGGCGTGACCTTCCAGGTTGTTACGCTCTTTCATCGCGTTCAGGGTCAGGGCGGACAGGCGCACTGAGGTTACCTCGTGCAGGCTGCCATCCTTGCGGCCTTTGCCGCGCGGGGTGCGCAGGGCATCATAAATGTAAGCTTCGGTCATGGGTCTTCTCCTCAAGCTCGATCCGACGGTTTGCCGGGCATCAGGTCATAGGGGTGTTTCCAACCGGGCTGCTCGCTAAGGCGCGTCAGCCAGGCATCGATATGGGGCCAATCGGCGCGGTCAAAGCCGAATGGTTCGGGGTAATAGAGGTAGCCGCAGCAGCTGATGTCGGCGTTGGTCACGCCATCACCGACGATCCAGTCACGGTCGTCCAAATGGTCGTTCAGGATTTGATAGGCCGCCTTCAACCGCCCTTGGTTAAAGGCGATAACATCCGGGTTGCGGTGCTGTTCAGGCAAGAAGTTGATCAGAAAGCGGGTTAGCCCGGCCATCGAACTGAGCTTGTGATTGTCCCACAGAACCCAACGGAAAATCTCGTAATTCTCGTCGCGATCCTTGCCGCCGAACTTGCCAGATTTCTCGGTCACATAGGCCTGAATGGCACCGGATTGCGTGGTGCGGAAATCGCCATCGATCAGAACGGGTGCTTCGCCCATCTCGTTGACGTCGGCACGGTATTCGGATGTGCGGGTCTGGCCGTTGAAGAAATCGACAAAGACAGGCTCCCAGTCCAGTCCCGACATCTCAAGCGCCAGCGCGGCCTTGTAGGAATTTCCGCTTTCGCCGAAACAGTGCAGTTTGATAGTCATGCGATCACCCCTCCCGTGGTGTGCGTGGTCAGGTTGGATTCGAGTATTTTTGAAAAGATGAAGACTTCGCGTTCACTGTTTATCAACCTTGTTCCTTTGATATGGCCGAGCGGTACAGGCTGGAGAGCCGATGACCGTAAAAGGTGAAGTCGTCCCTGTCCTGAAGGTGAGTGCGCCCGGTGGCAGGGACGCATCACATTTTCATCTTTTCAAAAATACTCCCGCCGGAGGCGCTCAACCTCGAGTTGAGCGCGAGCAAATATCTGTTGCGCCTTGATCATCGCTTGCGCGCCTCAAGCTCAGAATTGAATTCGCGCAGCCTTCGGGTCAGCTTGTCCTCATTGATCACACTGTTGAAATTCTCGAACAGAAAGGACAACGCCTCACCTTCGTCCAACCCGGCCTCGCGCGCAAAGCCGCGCAGTTTGCGATAGCTGTCCTCGGTCATAGCGACCGGAAAGCGGCGGGTCAGGCGAAAACGTTTTGGCATTGTCTCTCTTTCGAAAGTCCGGCCTCGGGGGTAGGACCCCAAGGCCGGGTTATGTTCAGAAGTTGGCAGCCTCCAGCGCCATGACCGTTTCCGCGCCGGTCTGGATGCGCGCCAGATGCATGCCCGTGGCGGGCAGGCGGCGCGCCATGTAGAATCGACCAGTGTTGAGCTTGGTCTCGTAGAACTCTTTGTCCGACGCACCACCATCCAGCGCGTCCTGCGCTGCCTTGGCCATCTGCGCCCACATCAGGCCCAGGCAGACATGGCCGAACATGTGCATGAAGTCGTACGAACCTGACAAAGCGTTATTGGGGTTCTTCATCCCTTCCTGCATAAAATACATGCCGGCAGCTTGCAGATCCTTGGACGCGGCCTTCAGCGGTTCGATGAACGCCTTATCATAAGCCTCATCCTTGCCGCCGTTTTCCTTACAGAAGGTTTTCACCATCTCGAAAAACGCCATGACGTGCTTGCCGCCGTCCTGCGCCAGCTTACGACCGACCAGGTCCAGCGCCTGAACGCCATTGGCACCTTCGTAGATCATCGCGATGCGGGCGTCGCGGGTGTATTGCGACATACCCCATTCTTCGATGTATCCGTGGCCGCCATAGACCTGCTGCGCCTGAACGGTCATGTCGTAGCCTTCATCCGTCAAAAAGCCCTTGATAACCGGCGTCAGCAGCGAGATCAGACCGTCCGCGTCCTTGTCACCCGACCGGTGCGCCTTGTCGATCATCGTCGCGCCCCACAGGATGAAAGCGCGGGCCCCTTCGGTGAAGCTTTTCTGATCCATCAGATTGCGGCGAATATCGGGATGAACGATCAGCGGATCGGCGGGACCGTCCGGGTTCTTCACCCCGGTGACATCGCGACCCTGCAGGCGGTCCTTGGCGTATTCCAAGGCGTTCTGGAACGCAGCCTCGGCCTGAGACAGACCCTGCATGCCGACACCCAAACGCGCCTCGTTCATCATGGTGAACATGGCGCGCATGCCCTTGTGTTCTTCGCCCAGCAACCAGCCAGTGGCCTCGTCATAGTTCATGACGCAGGTCGAGTTGCCGTGGATACCCATCTTCTCTTCGATCTTACCGACTGAGACGCCGTTGCGCTCACCCAGTGACCCGTCTTCGTTCACGATGAACTTGGGCACGATGAACAGCGACACGCCCTTGATACCCTCGGGACCGCCGGGAATCTTGGCCAGCACCAGATGGATGATGTTGTCGGCCATGTCGTGATCGCCGGCCGAGATAAAGATTTTCTGGCCGGAAATCTTATAGCTGCCGTCACTCTGCGGTTCCGCTTTGGTGCGCATCAGGCCCAGATCGGTGCCGCAATGCGGTTCGGTCAGGTTCATGGTGCCAGTCCATTCGCAACTGACCATGTTGGGCAGGTACTTGTTCTTCTGCTCGTCCGAGCCATGCGCCAGAATGGCCGAGGCCGCGCCATGGGTCAGGCCCTGATACATTGTAAAGGCCTGGTTTGCGCCCGAGAACATCTCGCCCACAGCCGTGCCGATGACGTAGGGCATGTTCTGACCGCCATACTCTTCGGGCATGTCGAGGCCGGTCCAGCCGCCTTCTTTCATCTGCTCGAACGCGTCCTTGAAGCCTGTGGGCGTGTACACGATGCCATTTTCCAACCGGCACCCTTCGGTGTCACCCACCACATTCAGGGGATGTAAAACATTGGCCGCGACCTTGCCGGCCTCTTCCAGAACGGCACCGGTGAATTCGGATTCCAGTTCACTGTACCCCGGAATATCCGAGTCTGAGATTTTCAGAACATCGTGCAGAATGAACTGAGTGTCTTTTGTAGGCGCGTTATAGACGGGCATTTGAAGCTCCCTTAAATTCAGATGTCCGGGGATTGGGCCGCCAGAGTTACTCGGCGGCTTTGTTCTCGTTCTTCATCGAGGCGATGACTTTTTCGCCCCAGCGCAGCTGTTCTTTCAGATCGTCAATGGCTTGCGTCAGCTCTTCGCGGCGGGCTTCCATATCTGCCAGACGTTCCCGTGCGATTTCAAACGTACGGGTCATCTGGGTCATTTGCTGGTCGCCCACATGGTACAGGTCCAGTAGCTGCCGGATCTCTTCCAGGCTAAAGCCAAAGCGCTTGCCGCGCAGGATCAGTTTCAGGCGCGCCCGGTCACGTTTGGTGAACAGACGTTTCTGGCCCTCGCGGATCGGAAACAAAAGTTCCTTGGCCTCGTAAAATCGCAAAGTGCGCGGCGTGACATCATATGTCTCGCACATTTCACGGATGGTCATCAGATCTTCGGTCATGGTTTCAGCACTCTTGTCACTGGCGTCTATCAAAGTCAGTTGCGCAGTTGATGCGCACGTTACAACACGTAGATGACGTTCACGTAATGCAAACGCTACGTCACTATGAAAGTTGACGTAGCATCCTCTCGCGTCAAGGTGCGGATAACGCCCAATTGAAATCGTTACGTAACGGAATTTAGCTGTGGGGCGGGGGCTGACGCCTAACGGTCAGACAGTAATTCTGACGCAGCGCTGCGCTTGCAGAATGTTCTAAAGGTCAAGAGAGGCCAGTTGATCCTGTCGAATATCAACCCAGAGATTTAGCGGTCTGGTCGCGTAGGCGCTGCAGTTCTTCCATCGCCTCGTCCAGTTGCTGACGCTGTTTTTGCAGTTCAGGCATCTGCCGGTCGGCCAGTTTTATAAACTCGGCCATTTGCGCCTGATCCCCCTGATCTTCATAGATCAGCAGCCACTGGCGAATCTCTTCCAGCGAGAATCCAAACAGGCGCCCACGCATGATCAGTTTCATCCGCGCGCATTCCCGCGGCCCATAATAACGCGAGCGGCCTTCGCGTTCGGGCTGCAGCAGTTCGATATATTCGTAATAACGCAAAGTGCGCTTGGTTACGTCGAACTCTTCGCACATCTCGTTTAATGACAAACGGTTGTCAGTCATTTGTTGTCTCCTCAGCAGCAAACTAGGGCGTCGTGGCGGCAAGCGCAACAGGCGGTCTTGCTCTTTTGCAAAGCGCAGGCTCATAAAGGACGGAATTCAAAGGACACGTATACATGGTCGACAAAGTAGAGATTGCCCGCCAGTTCATTGAGGCGATTCCGCATGCCAAAGCGCTTGGTCTGAAACTGACGACCATCAGCGATGGGGAGGCTGAAATTTCAATGCCGTATAATGCGGATCTGATCGGAGACCCCAGAACTGGCGTTATCCATGGCGGCGCTGTGTTTGCCGCCCTGGACACATGCTGTGGGGCGGCCGTTATGTCCCATCCGTCCGCTCCGGGCGGGACGGCCACAATTGACCTGAGAATTGACTATATGCGCGCAGCGACGCCGGGGCAGAGCATTACGGCGCGTGCGACCTGCTACCACATTACGCGCAATGTTGCTTTTGTTCGGGCAACCGCGATGGACGACGATCAAGAACGCCCGGTCGCAACAGCGGCAGGCGCCTTTACGGTGGAGGGATTGTAATGGTGCGTCCCCGACCCGAACCCATGCAGGTGGTCAAGCAACGTCGCGACGCGGCCCTGAAGGCGATTGTCGACGGAGTTCCTTACATCCGCTTTCTCAATATCACCTTCGACCGACGCGGCGATGAGCTGACTGGGGTGCTGAACTTTGACGACAAGCTGATCGGAAATCCATTGCTGCCCGCGCTGCATGGCGGGGTTACAGCCGCATTTCTTGAGGTGACGGCCGTCATCACGCTGAGTTGGGAACACTTCTTTCCCCGCATCGAAAGCGGTGAGATCGAGGCCGAAGATTTGTTCAAAGCCGATGCGGTGAGATTTCCAAAAACCGTTGATTTCACGGTTGACTACTTACGCTCTGGCTTGCCGCGGGATGCTTATGCGCGCGCCTTTGTCAGCCGGTCCGGCAGGCGCTATGCCTCGGTCCGGGTCGAGGCCTGGCAGGACAATCACGCACGACCCATCGCGCAGGCCACGGGGCATTTCCTGATGCCGCAGCCGAAAGCGGAAAGAGAGTAACCCGTGACGCAGCACGCCTCGGCACCCCTGACACATACGCGGGTGTTGAAAATCGCCGTTCCGATTGTGCTGTCGAATGCCACGGTTCCGATACTTGGCGCTGTGGATACCGGTGTAGTCGGTCAGATGGGGTTGGCTGCGCCCATCGGGGCCGTCGGTATGGGCGCGGTTATCCTGTCTGCGATCTATTGGATCTTTGGCTTTCTGCGCATGGGCACGACCGGTCTGGCGGCGCAGGCGCGCGGGGCAGGGGATACGGCGGAAACCGGTGCGCTATTGATGCGCGGGCTGCTGTTGGGCGGCGCGGCGGGGCTGTTCTTTATTCTCACGCAAGTCGGGCTGTTCTGGGGGGCGTTTGCCCTGTCACCCGCCAGCCCCGAGGTTGAGGCGTTGACGCAGGATTACCTGCAAATCCGCATTTGGGGTGCCCCGGCAACCATCGCGCTTTTTGCCGTTACGGGTTGGCTGATCGCGATAGAGCAGACAAGGGGCGTGTTTCTCCTGCAGGTCTGGATGAACGGGTTGAACATCTTGCTGGACTTGTGGTTCGTGCTTGGGTTGGGCTGGGGCGTCGAAGGTGTGGCCATTGCTACCCTGATCGCGGAATGGACCGGGCTGGCGCTGGGCCTGTATCTGTGCCGCGAAGCGTTCACAGGGAATCAATGGCGCGACTGGCCACGTATATTCGACGCAGCGCGATTGCGCCGGATGATGCAGGTTAATGCTGACATCATGATCCGATCTGTTCTGCTGACGGGCGCGTTCACGACATTTCTGTTCGTTGGGTCCGATCTGGGAGACGTTAACCTGGCTGCCAATCAGGTCTTGCTGCAGTTTCTTGAGATCACCGCATTTGCCTTGGACGGCTTCGCCTTTTCCGCCGAGGCTCTGGTCGGCAGTGCCGTGGGCGCGCGGAACCGGTCTCAGGTCCGGCGGGCGTCAATCATGGCGTCCCAATGGGGCGTAGGTGGGGCGTTCCTGCTGGGGGCTGTGTTCTATTTGGCTGGGCCTGCGCTGATCGATCTGATGTCAACTTCGGCCGAGGTGCGCGCGGCGGCGCGAGACTATCTTATCTGGGCCGCGCTGGCCCCGGCAATCGGGGTGGCAAGCTGGATGTTCGACGGCATCTATATCGGGGCCACCTGGACGCGTGCGATGCGCAACGCGATGGTTCAATCAGTTGCGATCTATGTGGCGGCCCTGTTCCTACTGGTGCCGGCCTTTGGTAACCACGGCTTGTGGGCCGCGCTGATGGTACTGAACATCGCGCGCGGCGTCACCATGGGCTGGCGCTATCCTAGGCTTGAGGCGCAAGTGGCCTGAATCAGCGTAAGTAGGTTTTCGGGTGGGCGTCCGATGGCAGCCTTGTCACCTGCGATTGCCAGAGGGCGCTCGATCAAGATGGGGTTCTCTGCCATTGCGGTGATCAATTCATTAGCAGGGGTTGCTTTGGTCAGACCCAGTTCTTTGAACTTTTTCTCACCCGTGCGCATCATGTCTATGGCGTTGACGCCGAGTTTGCCCAGCACCGTACGCAGCTCATCGGTCGAGGGTGCGTCTTCCAGGTATTTCCGAACCTCGATCTGCGCGCCATTCTCTTCCAGCAGAGCCAGCCCGGCGCGGGATTTCGAACAGCGCGGGTTGTGCCAATATGAAATCAAAGCCAATCCTTTCGTTTACTTCCAACTGCTTGCGCGACGTTGTTGAATCCATCTCGTTCCAGCAATTTATCGAGACCTTGCGCGATATCTGCGACCAGAGAAATACCGCCATACACCAACGCGGTATAAAGTTGCACGGCAGATGCCCCGGCGCAGATCTTGGCATACGCCTGTTCCGCGCTGCTGATACCACCCACGCCAATCAGCGGGATTTTGCCCTCGATCAGCTGGCTCAGCTGTGCCAGAACACGTGTCGATTTTTCGAATAAGGGCGCGCCGGACAGGCCGCCGGTTTGACCCTTATGCCCACTGCGCAGCCCATCGCGGGACAATGTAGTGTTGGTTGCAATCAACGCGTCAACGCCTGTTTCCTTCGCCACATCGGCGATGTCCTGCAATTCGGCCTCGGTCAGGTCAGGGGCAATTTTCAGGAAAATGGGTAAAGGCCGGGACAGACCGTTGCGAGTTTCGATCACGCCGCCCAGCAATGCGCCAAGCGCGGCCTTGCCCTGCAGGTCCCGCAGTTTCTCGGTGTTGGGGGATGAGACATTGACCGTGGCGAAATCCAGATGCTCGGCGCAATGGGCCAACACTTTGGCAAAATCGCCGGGGCGGTCGTCACTGTCCTTGTTCGCGCCCAGGTTCAGCCCGATGATCGCATTCTTGGGGCGGTCGGCCAGACGGCGCGCCATGACCTCCATGCCTTCGTTGTTGAAGCCAAAGCGGTTGATTGCGGCCTTATCCTCGGTCAGGCGGAACAAGCGAGGTTTGGGGTTGCCGGGCTGCGGGCGTGGTGTAACAGCGCCCACTTCGATAAAGCCAAAGCCTGTGCGTGAGAGGGGGGTCAAAACCTCTCCATTCTTGTCAAACCCCGCAGCCAGACCGACCGGATTGGGCAGGTCCAGTCCAGCTACGTGAGTTTTCAGCCGCGGCGATGTGACCGGCCCGGGCATCGGGGCAAGCCCGGCCTTCAACGCCTTGATCGACATGCCATGGGCGGCTTCAGGGTCCATCTTGTGCAGGACCGCCAGCCCCAGTTTCTCGGTCAGTTTCATCCGAAAGTCTCTCCACCTTTGGCCGGGGCGCAGCGGATCAGGCGCGAAGTTGCAACCGCAGCCTGCCTGTGAATAACCGCAGCCTGATAATCCGGGTCGGTCACCATTTCCAAAAACGCATGTGCAGTCGGATAGCGGGCGATAAATACCTCATCCCAATCTTCGTCCTGCGGGCCGATCAGAGTGGTCTGAAACGCGCCGCGCCACAGGATCGACGCCCCAAGGCGCGCGATAATCGGGGCGGTTTCCGCGCCGTAATTTCGATAAGCCTGCGCGCCGGTCAGCCCGGCATCCGCCAGTTCGTGGCCCGTCGGGTATTCGGCCATGTCGCGAAACTTGACCAGATTCAACATTTCGATCGGATGATCACGGTCCAGCGCCTTGAACGCTTCAAACTGGGTGCGGTCAGGGTCGACAAAAGACCTCATTCCATCCCCTCGGGGAATTGGTGGGCTTGCCCGTCAAAAGGCAGGGGGCGCGACCAGACGACATCTGTCATGCGGATCTGCCGGTAAAGATGCGGGAACAAGGCGTCACCGCGCGAGATCTCCCATTTCAGATCATCGTCCATGGCATCGGCATCGCAGGCCAACAAGGTCAAACCTTCGACACCGGCAAAGTGTTTGGCTGCGGTCTCAGCCGCCTGTTGGGCGGTCGAGAAATGGACATATCCGTCAGACACATCAATCGGTGCGCCATCCGAGGCACCCTGATCCTGCAGTGCGGCCCATTCCTCGGCCCTGAATATCTTGTAAATCAGCATGAGGTGGTGATGCCCCGCGCGACGGGCAGAATCAAGACGGATTTCCCCCTTTGACTCTTCTTGTTGGCGGGCGCACCATCACGCCAAACAAAAAACAAGGAGTATGAAGATGTTCACCCGCTTTTTGGCGTCTGCTGCAGTTCTGGGCCTAACCGCAGGTATGGCCGCAGCCGATTATAAATTGACGATTCTGCATACCAACGATTTCCACGCGCGTTTTGAGCCGATCAACAAATACGACAGCGCTTGCGATGAGGAAGACCAAGCAGAAGGTAAGTGTTTCGGCGGTTCGGCCCGGTTGGTTACTGCGGTGAATGACGCGCGCGCGCGGGCCGAAAACTCGATCCTGGTCGATGGTGGGGATCAGTTTCAGGGTTCGTTATTCTATACCTATTACAAGGGTAAGGTCGCAGCCGAGTTCATGAACAAGCTGGGGTATGACGCGATGACCGTGGGCAACCACGAATTCGACGATGGCCCCGAAGTGCTGCGCGGCTTCATCGACTCGGTGGAATTTCCGGTATTGATGTCGAACGCGGATATTGCCGACGAAGAGTTGCTGATCGACAAGATCAAGAAATCGACTGTCATCGAAGTGGGCGGGGAAAAGATCGGCCTGATTGGCCTGACACCGGAAGACACGCATGATCTTGCCTCTCCTGGTCCAAATATCAGCTTTTCTGATCCGGCCCCCGCAGTGCAGGCCGAAGTGGACAAGTTGACCGGCGAAGGCGTTGATAAAATCATCGTTCTCAGCCATTCCGGCTATGGTGTTGATCAACGCGTAGCGCAGGAAACCAGCGGGGTGGACGTAATTGTCGGCGGTCATTCGAACACTTACTTGTCGAACGTGTCCGACAAGGCAGCGGGTCCGTACCCGACCGTGGTCAACGGTGTTCAGATCGTGCAGGCCTATGCTTATGGCAAGTTTCTGGGTGAGTTGAACGTAACCTTCGACGATGAGGGCAATGTGCTTGAGGCGGTGGGCGAGCCGTTGATCATGGACAATACCGTGACCGAGGATCAGTCCGCGTTGGACCGTATCGCCGAACTGGCCGTGCCGCTGGATGAAATCCGCAACAAGGTGGTGGCGAATGCAGCAGACGCCATCGAGGGGGACCGTTCTGTCTGTCGTGTGCAGGAATGTGAGATGGGCAACCTGGTCGCCGACGCCATGCTGGCGCGTGTGGCCGATCAAGGCGTGCAGATTGCGATTGCCAACTCAGGCGGGCTGCGGGCCTCAATCGACCCGGGCGAAGTAACCATGGGCGAGGTGCTGACGGTGCTACCATTCCAGAATACCCTGTCTACCTTCGAGATCAGTGGTCAGGGGGTGATCGATGCGCTGGAGAACGGCGTAAGCCAGGTCGAAGATGTAAAGGGCCGCTTTCCGCAGGTTGCGGGTCTGACATTCATCTGGGATCCAATGGTTGCGCCGAACGAAGGGCGCGTGTCCGAGGTCATGGTTGCCGAGGGTGATGGTTTTGCGCCAATTGACCCGGCAGCGACATATCTGGTTGTGACCAACAATTATGTCCGCAACGGCGGCGACGGGTACAACATGTTCGAAGGCGACGACAAGAATGCCTATGACTTTGGTCCGGACCTGGCAGATGTCACGGCTGAGTACTTGGCTGAAAATGCGCCCTATCAGCCTTATCTGGACGGCCGTATCAAGCAGAAGTAACTCTGCGACATAGCAAAGAAAAAGGTCGCATCCCTGATGCGGCCTTTCGTGTTTCGGGCGCACTCAGCCCAAATCGTATTCGGGCCAGAGCGCGGGATCGAACCCGTCAAGCATGGGGCGTAGATGTTCGGACACGCTCTGCCATCCACCAATGGATTTGGTCGAGATCTTATTGCGGACCTGATCGATACTGGCCGTTCTGACCTGCTTGGTGTTTTTCTCGGGATGCATCATGGTTTCGTTCCATTCGATATCGCAGAACGCAGCAACCTGTTGGCTGTAGGTTTTCGGATCGGCCACTAATTTTTCATAAGGAACGGTCAGTATGCGGTCACCGAACACGGTATCCCAATGTGCCATATAGCGGCGGTACATATTCGCCGAATGAGCAATGGCTGTCAGGTTCGACGCATAACGCATCCCACCAGCCGGGAACCGCCGGATCCATTTCGACAACCCCACATCACGGGGGTCACGTAGCATGTTGATGATCTTTGCATTGGGGAAGGCGGCCAACAAGAAACCAACAAGCTGATAGTTGTGTGGCATCTTGTCAACGAACGCGACCGATCCGTCAGGAATCGGTGGCATCAGTTCGCGGAATTGCTGCGCAAATTCAGTGGCTTTTTCAGCGTCAAAACGCTGATTGCCCAATTGGAATTCATGCGACAGGTCAGACGCCAACGTCAACTCACCACACCCGGCGATATCGGGCGCCGAACTTAGCATCATCTCCATCAACGTGGTGCCCGAACGGGGCTGACCCAGAACGAAGATCGGAACCGGCCCATCGCTTGATCCGGCTGCGGGTAAATCGGTTCCAATGGGGAACAGACCGGTGATCTGGTTCAGCTTTTTCTCTTCCTCAGCGGCGTCGTACGGGTTGCTATCGTGTTGTACCTTGTTGGCTCGCACAAATTGAGGCATGGCGGCATTTAGATCGTCAATTACCGAGATCAGGTGTGCCTTGGCGAACTCCAACTCTTGATAGTCTTCGTCCTTGTTGGCGATTGCGGTCTCGACCGCCTCCATCAGTTTCGGGCCGTCATCCTTGGAGGTTACAAGGGACAACTGCAGCAAAGCGCTCATGTTTTCGGGATCTGTATCCAGAATACGCTGCAAGATTTCCTTTGACCCGTTTTTGTCACCGCTTTGGTGCAGGTTCACGGCCTTTGCGAAAGCAATCTTTATGTTTTCCGGTTCCAACTCAAAGGCGCGAGAAACATCGCGCGAGTGGTCCTCGACAAATCCAATTTTCGAATAGGCACGGGCCCGTTTGCCCAAAAGGTTCACATCGTCAGGCTCGGCTTGCAGCTTCTTGCTCGCATGTTCAATGACCAGGCGCCAGTTGCTGCCTTTCAGGTGAATCTCATCCAGGACGCGGTTCAGTTCTTTGTTGTTTGGGAACTGTTCCAGCTTTTGTTCAGTATATTCCAGCGCCCTGGGGATCTGTCCGGTCTGCATAAGCGCATTTGCCAGGTTTTCCACGAATTGAGGGTCGTCTGGCTTCATTCGTGACGCTTCGACGAAATGCGGAATAGATTTCTTGTATTGCTTCATTTCGGTCAGCACAAAGCCCGAGATGGCGTGGAAATCAGAATCCTTGGGGAATTTCTTAACGCCCAACTGTGCCTTTTTCAGCGCCTGTTGCAGCTTGCCTGCTTCCAAAGCAGCCACCGCCTTGCCTTTGAGGGTATTCGCTGTTTGATTTTGCATGTGACCCCGTGACACCCTGTGCCTGTATGAAACGATTATTGATGGTTCATTACCCATGTGCGGACGGTTTGCAATAACCCTTCCAAATGACGCAATGGCGCAGCTGTTTTCAGCACGGCCCGCAAACACGTTGCCTGCTGTGCCGAACTTCAATGTTTGCCCGACAAATCAAGTGCATGTGGTGCGCGTTGGCGAAGGTGGTCGCCAGTTGGATTCGCTGCGCTGGGGGTTCCTGCCGCATTGGTACAAGACTGAAACCGCCGGTCCTTTGCTGATCAATGCGCGTGCCGAAACTCTGGCCGAAAAGCCTGCATTTCGCGCCGCCTGCCGCGAACGACGCTGCCTGATCGTGGCAACAGGGTTCTATGAATGGACCAAAACTGAACAGGGAACACGTCTGCCATGGTACATCCACCGCAAAGATGGCGCACCGATTGCATTTGCCGGGGTCTGGCAGGATTGGGGCTTTGAGGGTACGCAGCAGGGCACTTGCGCCATCGTAACAACACCGGCAAATCGCAACCTCAGCGCCGTTCATCATCGGATGCCACTGATCCTTGAGCCTGACGATTGGCCTTTGTGGTTAGGGGAGGCGGGGAAAGGCGCGGCACGTTTGATGCAACCCGGGGCCGAGGGTGTCTTGGAGTTCTACCGCGTTGATCCAGCAGTAAATTCGAACCGGGCGAACGGGCCGGACCTGATTGAACCTGTCCCGGCGTGACTGGGCGCCTTTTCATTTCAAAGTTCGCAGGATAGACCGTTGGCATGGCTCTGAAATTTACTGATCTGCCCGGCCTTTATGCGCATGATTTTGACACTGTGATCGACGTGCGCAGCCCTGCTGAATTTGCCGAAGATCACCTACCCGGCGCCATCAACCTGCCGGTGCTTAACAATGAAGAACGCGCGCAGGTGGGTACGATCTATGTGCAGGAAAGTCCGTTTCTGGCCCGCAAGCTTGGCGCAGCGCTGGTGTTTCGGAACGCGGCAAATCACATCGAACACAGCCTGTCGCACCACGAGGGCGGCTGGAAACCATTGGTCTATTGCTGGCGTGGCGGACAGAGATCAGGGTCGTTCACTTGGATGTTGCAACAGATCGGTTGGCGGGCCGAAGTGGTCGATGGCGGATACCGAACCTATCGCCGATTGGTGAATCGCTACCTCTATGACAATCCATTGCCGCACCGGTTGGTGGCCCTCGATGGATATACGGGCACAGCCAAGACTGACCTGCTGCTGCATTTGAAGGCGCGCGGCGTTCAGGTTCTGGACCTCGAAGACCTAGCCAACCACCGGGGATCTTTGCTAGGTGAAATGCCGGGCGGGCAGCCCAGCCAGAAAGCCTTCGAGTCCGCTCTATCCGCCGCATTGTGCGGCTTGGACCCAGCGCGCCTGGTGGTTGTCGAGGCTGAATCCTCCAAGATCGGGTCGCTGATCCTGCCGCCAAGCTTGTGGACTGCGTTGCGGACGGCACCGCGGATTCAGGTGTCCGCTTCCCTTGAGGCGCGTACCGCGTATCTGGTCAAGGCTTACGACGATATCCTCTCGGATGCCGAGCGCTTGCGCGATCGCCTGTCTCCGCTACGGTTCCATCGAGGACACGATGTGGTGGATGGATGGCTAGCGCTGATCGATGCGGGGGAAAAACGGGCGCTGACGCGGGCGTTGATGGAACAGCATTATGACCCGGCCTATGCCAAATCATCCAAAACACGCGCCGTCAAGATTATCGCGCAAATCGACGTGGCTGCGCTGGACGATGCGGGCCTGAACGCCGCAGCCGCTCGGGTTGAAGAAATTCTGGGTCAGCTCTGAAGCCGCAAACCCAGAGTGTCAGTCAGATGCCCGATGATGACCGCCGGATAGCACGCGTGCCTTAGCTGTTCGCACAATTCGTGCGCCTGATCGGATGCGACGGCGGCCAGTAATCCCCCAGCAGTTTGCGGGTCAAACAGCAGGTCGACCTTGTCCGAGGATGGAATGCCCGGAACGATTGCGCGGTTGTCCTCGAAGATTGTCGACCGGACACCTTGAGCGGCCAATTCGAGCGCGCCAGTCATCAGAGGGATCGTGTCCAGATCCAAAACTACACCACAATCCGAGGCTTCGCACATGCCCATCAGATGCCCGGCCAGTCCAAATCCGGTTACATCCGTCATCGCATGTGCCCCGGCCAGAATGCGCGATGCTGCGCCTTGCGGCTGAACCATTTGCCGCAAGGCATCGGCCACCCAACTGCCATCAGCTTGCCCCGCCATTTCTGCGGCCATCAACACCCCGCTGCCCAGTGGTTTTGTCAGGATTAATGCATCCCCAGGACGTGCCCCGGACAAAGTGACCGGGTCTTTGTCGCACAGTCCGGTCAGAGTGAAGCCGATGGTCATCTCATCCCCGAGCGAGCTGTGACCGCCCACGATTTCTGCCCCGGCGTCGCGGATGACCTCGGTGGCCGTCGTCATGATCTCGGACAAGGTGCGGTGCTGCAATTGCGGGGACATACGCGGCAGGATGATCGTTGCCGTCGCCGCCTGTGGGTTGGCCCCCATGGCCCAGATATCCCCCAGTGCGTGAACAGCGGCGATGCGCGCCATCAGCACTGGGTCATCCGTGAAGCCGCGCAGGTGGTCCGAGGTCATCACTTGCCGCGCTCCGCCGGTTGTCAGCAGGGCAGCGTCGTCCCCGGGCAAGGGGGTGATGTCGTCCCGGTTCGGCTTTGGCAGGCCACTCAGAACTGTTTGCAACGCGCCGCGTCCAACCTTGGCCCCACAGCCGCCGCACATGGGTTTTTCCCCCAGGGCTTCTTGCATGCCCGCTGCATGGTGGCGCGGTAGGGCGGGGCGTGCCATCTGGGGCAGGTTGCGGAATTTATTCATGAAGCTCTGGTCGATATGGTTCTTCCATCGCCACATCACTGGCCCGCTGAACGAGGTTCTAAGACGTTCGGCCAGTGCCGATTTACCACCCAAAGAGATCAGTTTTAGGTAGTCTTTCTGCGGCTGATATCGCCACATCTTCCCGGCCCCCAGAGCGACCCGCAGATTGTTGAACAGGACCGGAGCCTCTCGGACCGCATAGACACCGGCCTTGGGACGAGGGTTATCGGCAAGATGGGCGCAATCTCCGGCGGCAAAGATCGCCGGATCGCTGGATTGCAGATGGGCGTCCACGCGGATGTAGCCGTCATGCAGATCAAGGCCCGTCTGGGTGATCCAGTCATAGGGGCGGGCACCGGCAGCCCCGGTTATAAATTCGGCGGGAATCTTGCGGCCATCCTCTAGCAGAACATGATCCTGTTCGATGCGTGAAATCGCGGCATGCTCGATCAGTTCAATCCCCAGATCGGCCATCGCCTTACGAATGGTCGCGCCCGCCTTGGTCCCCGTCGCCGCTAGGGCCCGGGCATTGTCGATCAGTGTCACCTGCGCTGTGCGTGTTTTGGCGCGAAGGGCATGAGCCATGGCCATAACCAGTTCTACCCCCGCGACCCCACCGCCGATCACGGCGACTGAGGCGGGGCCGCTGCCGTCCAGATACTCCGCCCACCTGGAGGCAAACGGACCCAGCGGCTTGGCGGGAACTGCATGGTCAGCAAATCCGGGTAGGGCTGGCATGTCCGAGGTGATCCCCACATTGACCGACGCCACATCGAAGGCCACGGGTGGTCGGCCAGGCACATGTATCTGACGCCGGTCGATGTCGATACCATCAACCGGGCTCAGGATCACGCGCGCACCGGCAAATCGGGCAAGGCGCACCAAATCAATGTCCAGCTCCCAACGCTGGTAATGTCCGGCGACGAAGCCTGGTAGCATACCGGAATAGGGGGCATTGGCACCGGGGTTGATCACCGTCACCCGCGCACCGGGCAAAGGGTTCATGCCCCATTTCCGCAGTACAAGCGCGTGGGTATGCCCGCCGCCTATCAGAACCAGATCACGGGTCAGGGGCAGCGGAGGGTGATGCATGGAATTCAGGTCTTTGTGTGGTCTGGAACGTCTTCGACCTGCTCAACCGCGTGAGTGGCCCAAAGCTCATCCTCACCTGCGTCAGGCAGATTATCGGGCTTTTCATGGCGATGAATATGCCATTTGGCAATGAACAGGGCCGTGATCGGCGCAGTCAGGAACAGGAAAAGGGTGATCAGCAGCTCGTGCAGGGAAATATGCTGCTCGATCACTGCCGAATGAAAGATCGACGCCAGCAGCACACCACCCACACCTAACGTCGTCGCTTTGGTTGGGGCATGAAGACGCGACATCGGGTCCTTCAACTTTATCATCCCATACGAGCCGACAAAACCGAATATGCCGGATACGATCAGAAAGAAGGCGACTAGAAACTCGATTATGAACATTGGGGCGCCCTCACTCGATGATATTGCCGCGCAGCATAAAGCGCGCATAGGCTACGGTTGAGACAAAACCCAGCATGGCGATGATCATGGCGGCCTCGAAAAAGATCTCGGTCCCCAGAGCCAGCCCGTAAAGAATCATTAGCGCAATTGTGTTAATGACCATCGTGTCCAGCGCCAGAACACGTGTGCCCACACCCTCGGCCGAGATGATACGATACAGGCACAGCATGATGGCCGCCCCGAAACAGGCGAAGGCAAACCAGATCGCAATCTCGATCATTCGAAAATCTCCTTCAGACGGCGCTCATAGCGCTGTTTGATCTGGTCGCGCACCTCATCCACGTTGGGCGCATCCAGGCAGTGAACCAGCAGGTTGTGGCCTTGTGCCGACAGATCGCAACTGACTGTTCCTGGGGTCATGGTGATGGTTCCGGCCAATACAGTGATCGCTTCGGGGGTGCGCAGTTCAAGTGGGATACAGACCCAGTTGGGCTGTCGGTCGGCATCGCGTTTGAACAGGATGATACGGGCCACGGTGATATTGGCCATCACGATATCCCACAGCACCACCAGCATATACTCGATGATCATCGGCCAGTTGCGTAGTTTGGGTCTGTCGGGCCAGTAGGGCTGAGTAATGAAGGGAATGATAATCCCAAGCAGCAATCCGAACACCAGAGAGTTCAGCGAAGGCGAATTCGCCAGAAGCATCCACACCAGCGTTAGCAGGATCGTCAGATGCGGGTGGGGGAAAATTCGATGCAGAAGTCTCATTATTCCTCTCCCCCCAGAACGGCTGAGATGTAGTTTTCGGGTGTGAACAACTGTTCGGCTGTTTTGCCAGCGTAAGTCAGGGCAGGGCCCGCGAACAAGGTCAGCATCACAAGCCCCATGACCATGCCAAAAATGGCGGTGAAGGCCAGTCCGGGGTTTGGTTCGGGTGCGGGCAGGGCTGGTGCTTCCTCGTCATCTTCCACCTCGGGCGCCGGGTTGTGTTGTGCGTCATGGCTTTTCCAGAAGATCAGCGTGCCTGCGCGCGCCAACCCGACGATCGTGACGAACGACCCGATCAGGATCACGGCCCAGATTGCGTTTGCATCCGGTGCGTCGCGCGCCGTATCCAGCACTAGGAGCTTGCCGATGAAACCCGACAGTGGGGGCATTCCCGCCATCGCGATTGCCCCAACAAAGAACAGGGCCGAGACCAGCCCGCTTTGCGCCATCGGGGCCGTTGGCGCGATGGCCCCGCCCCGGCGTTCCATCACTAGGTCAGCCACCAAGAACATGAGCGCCGTGGCAAGGGTCGAATGAAAGATGTAGTACAGCGCGGCAGTTGTGGCCGTTTCGGTAAACAGTGAAATTGCGATCAACAATGTGCCCATTGATGCGATGGCACAAAAGGCCGTCATCCGTGCGATGTGCTGCGAGCCCAGAATACCAATGGCACCCACGGCCAGCGTCAGAAGCGCGGCAGGTTGCAGCCAGTCGCCCAGCAATCCTTGCGTTACAGCCACATCGGGCCCAAAGACCAGCGTATCGACGCGCAGGATTGAATAGGCACCCACCTTGGTCATGATCGCAAACAGTGCGGCGACGGGCAAAGGTGCATTGGCGTAACTGGCAGGCAACCAGAAATGCAGTGGCAAGACGGCCGCCTTGATACAAAAGACCAACAGCAACAAAACCGCTCCAACCCGCAATAGGGCGGTATCCTCGGGCGGAATTTCGGCGACTCGAACAGCCAGATCGGCCATGTTAAGCGTTCCGGTCACGGCATAAAGCGTGCCGAGCGCAAACAGGAACAAGGTCGAGCCCAACAGGTTATAGGCCACATATTGCACCCCGGCCTTCAGCCGGACCGACCCGCCCCCATGCGTCATCAAGCCGTAGGAAGCGATCAGCAACACCTCGAAGAAAACGAACAGGTTGAAGGCATCGCCCGTCAGGAAGGCACCACAGACGCCCATGAGCTGAAAGTGGAACAGCGCGTGAAAGTGTTTGCCCCTGTCGTCCCACCCGGACGCAATAGCGTATAGCACAATGGGCAAGGCGAGCAGGGCGGTCAGCAAGACCATCATCGCAGACAGGCGGTCTAGCACCAGCACGATGCCGAAGGGCGCAGGCCAATCGCCCAGCTCATAGACCAGAATATCGCCACCTGCGGCCTGCGCGGTGATGGTCAGGGCAATCCCTAGCAACGCCACTACACCGGCGACCGAGAAGATGCGCTGCAGGTCCAGGTGATATCGCAGGACCATGATGATGAACGGGGCCAGGATCGCGGGCAGGACGATCGGCGCTACGATCCAGTGGTTCATGCGTCTTCTCCCGCGCCGTCGACGCTGTCTTGTGCGGTCATGTCGATATGGTCATCTTTCGACGACAAGTAAGCAGAAAGCGCGATCATAACGATCACCGCAGTCATCCCGAAAGAAATCACGATGGCCGTCAGCACCAGCGCTTGTGGCAACGGGTCGGTATAAGGAACCTCTTCGTATTTGTTCAGAACCGCAGGCGCATTCAGCGCCAGACGCCCGGTGGCGAACAGGAACACGTTCACCGCGTAGGTGATCAGCGACAGCCCCAGAATGACAGGGAATGTGCGGCGGCGCAGGATCAGGAAAATCCCGGCGGCGGTCATGATGCCTACGGCTGAGGCTACGAGCGCTTCCATCAGGCCTGCTCCTTCTTATCTTCGTCTTTCGAGTCGTCCCGTAGCGGGTTGATATCCATCGGGAACTCTTGCGCCATGCCCGGCTGCCACGCGAACCGCGACAGGCTGTCCAGCGCCAGCATCACCGCACCCAGCACGGCCAGAAACACGCCGGTGTCAAACAGGATGGCGGTGGCCCATTCGAACTCTTCCAGGGGTGGCCAATGGAGATAGCCGAAGTCACTGGTCAGGAACGGGCGTTCGTTGAACCATGCTCCAATCCCGGTGGCGGCAGCGATCAGAACACCCCAGCCGATGGTGCCGTGATAGTAGAACCGTTGCCGTTCGATGGCCCATGTGTAGCCACTCGCCATGTATTGCATCAGGAAGGCAATCGCGACGATCAGACCGGCGATGAACCCGCCCCCCGGCTGGTTGTGACCGCGGAAAAAGATGTAGGCACCAACCATCAGGGCAATTGGCATCATCACGCGGGTGGCCACAACCATCATCAGCGGATGTGAATCCCCCGATTGCGGCCAGTGCGGCTTACGATTCAACAGATAGCTGCGGACATTGGTGCCCAGAACGGCCTCGGTCAGGGCAAAGATGATCAGGGCGGCGATGCCAAGAACGATGATCTCGCCAAAGGTATCAAAGCCCCGGAAGTCCACCAGGATCACGTTGACCACATTGGTGCCGCCGCCACCTTTGTAGGAATTGGCCAGGTGGAACTCGGAAATCGTCGGAAATGCGAAGTCCCGCAGCATCAGCGCATAGATCAGCCCGCCCGCGCCAAGGCCAGCCACCACTGAGATCGCCGCGTCCCGCCAACGCCGCGCTGCGCTACTGTCCCACGGGGTATCCGTGGGCAGGAAATTTAGCGACAGCAGCAACAGGATCATCGTCACCACCTCGACCGATATCTGTGTCAACGCCAGATCCGGGGCCGAGAGGTAGTTGAACGCCATCGAGACGATCAGACCGACGACGCCGATCAGCACCAGCGAGAGCAGGCGGTTGCGGTGGAACCACATGATCGCCAGTGTTGCACCCACCAGACAAATCCAGCCGATGAATGGGATGATCTGGATAGGCAGAGGATCGCGTGTTTCGGGTCCGATCGTACCGGTTGTATAGGCGTAGTAGCCAAGCCCGACGGTGAACGCGACAAGGATGATGGCATAGCGGCTAATCACTCCGTTATGCAGCGTGTCGGTGATCCAGCGGCTGAGCGTGGTAAACGCGCCGATGACAGCCTCGAAGATGACCTTCGCTTCGGGGCGGGGCAGGGCGTTCCACAGCTGTTCGCCACGACGGTGTAGCGCCAGCAGGAACAGACCGCCTAATGTGGCTACGGCCGACATGTAAAGCGCGGGCGTAAAGCCATGCCAGAGCTTCAGTGAGTAGTAGGGCAGCTTCTCTCCACCGATTACGGCGCTGGATACTACCGCGACCAGAGGCCCAACGAGCGCGGCCGAATACAGCCCGATCAGCACAACCAGCACCACCAGGAAGGCTGGAGCCAGCCACATACCGACAGGCGGATCATGCGGGTGGTGCGGATAATCGTTGCGCTGCGGGCCAAGGAAGACATGCCCGACAAAGCGGAAGGAATAGGCAGCCGAGAACAGTGCCGCCAGCAACGCCAGACCCGGTACCAGATAGTGCGAGTGCAGCCAGGTGGTGTGGACTGTCTCCTCAAGCATCATTTCTTTGGACAGGAAGCCATTCAGCGGAGGCAGACCGGCCATGGACAGCGCGGCAATCGTTCCGATGGTAAATGTGATCGGCATCAACTGACGCAACCCGCCCAGACGTTTGATGTCTCGGGTTCCGGTTTCGTGGTCCACGATCCCGGCGGTCATGAACAGAGCACATTTGAAGGTGGCGTGATTGATAATGTGGAATATCGCCGCCACAACTGCAATCTTGGTGCCAAAGCCCAGCAGCATCGTCACCAAACCCAGATGCGACACGGTCGAAAACGCCAACAGTGCCTTAAGATCGTCTTTGAACAAGGCAATGCAGGCCCCGATCAACATGGTCACCAGACCTGTGGTCGCCACGATATAGAACCACGCATCCGTCCCCGCCAGAACCGGCCACATCCGGGCCATCAGGAACAGTCCGGCCTTCACCATTGTGGCTGAGTGCAGATAGGCAGAAACCGGCGTCGGTGCCGCCATCGCATGTGGCAGCCAGAAATGGAACGGAAACTGCGCCGACTTGGTAAAACAGCCCAACAGGATCAGGACCAGCGCGGGCATGTAATACGGTGAGGCTTGGATCAGCTCTTTGTTTTGCAGGATGACGCTTAGGTCATATGAGCCCACGATATTGCCCAGAATCAGCATCCCCGCGATCATCGCCAGTCCGCCGCCACCGGTGACGGCAAGCGCCATCCGTGCGCCCTGACGTCCCTCGGGCAGATGTTTCCAATACCCGATCAGCAAGAATGAGCTTAGCGAAGTAAGCTCCCAGAAAATAAGCAAAAGAAGGATATTGTCTGAGAGAACGATCCCGACCATCGCGCCCTGAAACAGCAGCAGATAGGTATAGAACTGCCCCATCGGATCTTCGCGTGACAGGTAAAACCGCGCATACAGGATGATCAGCAATCCGATCCCCAGGATCAGCAGGGCAAACAGAAACCCAAGACCGTCCAGCATGAAATTCGCGTTCAGCCCCAGCGCCGGTATCCAGTCGAACCGCGCCGTGACAACCTCTCCGCGCATGACCGACGGAATGTGAATCAACAGCCCCATAAGCGCCAGAAAGGTGGTCAGCCCGGCGGCTGATGCTGCTGCGTTTCGTCCTGCCCGGATCAGAAGGGCTGGGAATACAGCTCCGAGGAAGGGAAGGGCCGCGATGAGGAATAGGGACAAGTGCGATACTCCGATCTGGGCGGTCAAATGTAGTACTGGTTTTTAAGGATAATTTTCTAACTGTCCAGCTATTGCAAGTTTTACCCGCAGTCCTATCGCCATCGATTGGGGTGCGAAACAATGACGCGATCTTGATCTGCCGGTTGAAATTCAACGCGGATTCGAAATTCGGGCTGTGATAAGCACATCCCATCGGATCAGGAGAGAGCTGCGTGGCAGACAAAGCAAACCGAACACGCCGATGGGTTCTGTTGGGCGGTGGCGCCGTCATCGTTGCTGGCTTTGCTGTTCGGGAATATCGTTTGATCCCGCAAGATTACGCGGGTGACAGGCTGAGTGTTCAGGACGCGTATCAGCAAGCGGTGTCTGGGGATGTGTTGTTGGTCGACATTCGCACGCCGCGGGAATGGCAGACTACGGGCGTTGGCCAGGGAGCGCATCCGTTGGATATGCGCCGCGATGATTTCGAACAGGCGCTGGCACAGCTGACCGGCGGTGATCGGAACGCGCCTGTTGCATTGATTTGCGCGCGTGGGGTCAGGTCGGCTCGGCTGAGCAACAGATTGACCGAGGCAGGGTTCACAAACATCATTGACGTCCCAGAGGGTATGCTGGGGTCCGCCGCAGGGCCGGGATGGGTACGGGCCGGTTTGCCGGTTGAACACAATACAGGAGAGACAGGATGATCCGGGCATTTTCCTTGGCAGCGGGTTTGACATTCGCCGGGCAGGCGGGGTTGGCGGCTTGTGCCGATCAGGAAGGCATGTGTGAGACGGCTTCGGGTGGGTACCACATCGAATTGCCCGTAGCGGATAACCCACCGTTGGTTGTCTTTCTGCATGGCTATGGGGGTTCGGCAACCGGTACTTTGAAAAACCGCAGCATGGTCGAGCCTTTGCTGGCGCGCGGTTATGCGGTCATGGCCCCCGAAGGGTCAGAACGAAATGGCCGCCAAAGCTGGAACTTCTTTCCAGGTTGGGAGGGGCGGGATGAAGCCGCCTTTCTGACCGAAGCGGTACAGGATGCCTCGGACCGTTTCGGTGTGGACGCGGATCGGGTGGTTCTGGGCGGTTTCTCGGCCGGGGCGTTCATGGTGTATTACCTGGCCTGCGCGGCACCCGATACGTTTTCGGCCTATGTACCGGTGTCTGGCGGTTTCTGGCGACCGCATCCCGAAAGCTGCGAAGGTCCGGTACGGATGTTCCACACCCACGGCTGGACCGACAATGTGGTGCCGTTAGAAGGACGCATTCTGGGCGGTGGCCGGTTCCATCAAGGCGATATCTTTGCCGGGCTGGAAATCTGGCGGGTTGCCAATGAATGCGTCGATACCAAGCCCAGCGGTTTTTCAACCACCGGTCAGTTCATGCGACGCAGATGGAGCGGGTGTGCCGAAGGCGGCATGCTGGAATTCGCGCTGTTTCCCGGTGGCCACTCAGTGCCCAAGGGTTGGGCGGACATGATGGTGGACTGGTACGAAGGCCTGCCGGGCGGCTAATCACTCGGCAGGGGTCATGACCGTCTTACCCTCGATCAGGCGCTTCAGTTCGTTCCGATGACGCCGGGCGGATCGCGTGATGGCGGGTTCGTGAAAATCCTCTTTCATCCCGACCATGCGCCGCGCGGTACCAGCCGACACACCGCTGAGTGCGGACAGGGGGATCGCCAGCGCAAGGCTGACGGCAATCGGGGCTAGCCAGATCGACACCAGACCGGACAGGATACCCACACTCAATGCGATGCCGCTAATGGTTTCCAGCATGTGGCACAGGACCAGCGTTTGCAGGCTATAGCTGCCACCATCCCGCGCCTGCGGGGACCAACCTTTTTGCAGACCAAGCGCCGTGCGGAATACTGCGATCATCTGTTGCACCATCAGGATCGGAGCGTAAAGGATCGACAGGATGACCTCGGCCAGAAACGACGTCAGGAATTTGGAACCGCCGCCGAAATCCGCATAGCGCACTCCGCTGAGGGGCAGCGCCAGAACGCCCAGCACCTTGGGGGCCAGCAACATCGCATACATCACCAGAATGATCAGCACATGGCGGGTTTCCGACATCTCGGGCCATTGCGGGAACAGCGGGTTGTCGGGGCTGAAATAATGCAGGACCGAGGCATCCTCGCCCTGACCGATCAGCGCCCACATCACCAGCAAGGCGAACCACAGCGGCGACATTAGATAGCCCACCGCCCCGTGGAACATGTGGAACCGCGACACTGCCCGGAACCCGGCAGACCCCAGCAGCTTCAGGTGCTGCAGGTTGCCCTGGCACCAGCGACGGTCGCGTAGCGCATGGTCGATCAGTGTGGGCGGTGTTTCCTCGTACGAGCCGCGGATGCGCGGCAGGAACCGCACGCCCCAACCGGCGCGACGCATCAGACCGGCCTCGACGAAATCGTGGCTCATGATCAGTTTTTCCTGACCATTCAGGCTGAGCAGTTTCGGTAGACCAGCGCAATTGGCGAAGGCCTTGGTGCGGATAATCGCGTTGTGACCCCAATAGTTGCCCTCTTGTCCACACCAGCGCGCCAGACCTTCGGCGAATGCAATGCCATACACGCCGTTGGCAAACTGCTGCATCCGGGCAAAGACCGATTGCGCGCCGATCAGTTGCGGATAACTTTGGATCAGGCCCGCGCCAAAATCGCGCGCCAGTGAATCCGTCAGGCGCAGGATGGCACGGCCCGTCATCAGACTGTCGGCATCCAGCACCAACATCGCATCCCAATCCGCGCCCCAACGGCTGACCCAGTCGGCGATGTTACCGACCTTGCGGTCCGTGTTTTCTTCGCGGCGGCGGTAATACAGTTCCAGACCCGGGGCCAGCGTCGTTCGCAGCGCCTCGATACTGGCCTGTTCCTGTGCTGCGATCTCGGGGTCGCGGGTGTCTGACAGGATGAACATGGCATAGTAGTGTTGACCACCACGAGCGCGCAAATCCTCGAGCATCGTGCGGGCATTGCCCAGCACGTTCCAAGGCACCTCGTTATAAACCGGCATCAACAGCGCCACGCGCAAGGGCTGTGGACGGCCCTCGCGTTTGGGCTGTTCCTGCCGCGACAGGGAAACCATACCTAGCAGCACGGTGCAGACGGTGAAGGAAATCCAGAAGAAGTTGAACGAGATCAGCGACAGCAGGATGGCTTCGATCAGGTTGATCCCTTCGGCCCCAAACCAGTCGCTCATTACCCACAGCAGGCCTAAAGTCGCGGCCATCGCAGGCGAAAACGCCAAGGCGCGCCAAAACCCGACCGAGGGGCGCTGACCCTCGGGCACTTGCGCGTCACGGAAGCCCGCGCTGAAATCTTGCGCGGGCATGGCCAGCGGTGCCTCGGGCGGCATGATATGCAAATCTTCGGTCATACGGTCCAACGGTAGAGCCAGACCTCAGAGGCAGGCTGTTTGTCTTTCAGCAACTGCGCGCGCAGTTCCACGTGGTTCCTGTCACCCGGCTGGAAGGAAAAGGCCAGTCGCAGCCCGCCGGTATCGGGGTTGCTTTGCAGCACGCCCTCGGACGTTTCGGCGTGGGGTGAGTTGACGAAGATCGTCATCGCCTCGGGGTCTTCGAACAGCTCAGAGGGTTCAAAGTCGATGACGGCTAGGCGCCCTTCGCCAAAGGTGTTTTCACCCATGGCGGTGTTGATCACGCGCGGCATCGGCGTACGCTGCGGCTCGTCCCCCCAGATCAGACGGTAGGACAGGTCGACCTGGCTGCCCGCTGCGTATGGCTCCATCGGACGCCAATAGGCGACGATGTTGTCATAGATCTCCTGATCTGCCGGAATCTCAACCAGCGTTACAGTACCTTTGCCCCAGTCGCCCTTCGGTTCGACCCAAAGGCCGGGGCGTTTGTGGTAATTCGCCTCAAGATCCGCGTAGTCCGAGAACTCGCGTTTCCGCTGCATCAGGCCGAACCCGCGCGGGTTCATGTCAACGAAGGACGAAATCTGCAGACGCGTCGGGTTTGCCAACGGTCGCCACAAAACTTCTCCGGCACCGTTGCGGATCAGCAGACCGTCGCTGTCGTGGACGGCGGGGCGGAAATCGTCGAACCGGCTGTGATTGGTCTGGTCGAACAAGAACATCGAAGTGCCCGGCGCGATTCCGACATGTGTTAGCTCTTCGCGCGGGAACAGGGTGGCCTCGATATCCATGACGCAGTCTGCGCCTGCGGTGACGTTGAACCGATAGGCACCTGTCACGCTGGGGCTGTCCATCAGCGCGTGAACCACCATGTCACGCTGGCCAGGTTTTGGGCGCTCCAGCCAGAAGCGGATGAATTCGGGGAATTCCTCACCATCCGGATCGCCGGTTTTCAGTGCCAGACCACGGGCGGAGAGGCCGTAAACCTCGTGCAGGCCGATGGCGCGGAAATAGCTGGCACCCTGCCAGACGCAGAACTCGTCGGTTTTGCCGGGGCGATGCATCTCGGTGCGTAGGCGCAAACCGGAAAAGCCCAGCGTGTCGTCGATCGGAAGTTCAGGCACATCCTCGGATTTGTCGAACATGCTCAGATCAAACGCGACCGGCGTTGCGAAACCATCCTCGACCGTCGACACCTTGACGGTGCGCGGGAAGTATAAGCCGGGTGTGAAGAAATCGACGTTAAAGGGCGTCTCGGTTTCAAACCATAGCGCCCGGTCCAGGCGGAACCGGATCGAGCGGTATTGCTGATAGGTCAGGTCCTGCCATTCCTGGGGCACCATTTCGCGTTCCGCATAGGGGCGGCTGGCAAGATCCCGGGCCATCGCGATGACGTCATTGCGGTCAAAGGGGGTTTCCCCGCCGGTGGCAAATGTGGCAGGCGCAAAGGCAAGCGCCGAAGTCGAGGCCAGAAATGCACGACGTGTAAAATTCATTTCTTTGACTTCCAAGGTTGTGATTTGAACCAAGCGGCCATGTATGCCACCCCGATGATCATCGCAAAGCCAATCATGTTAGCGATGAACACACTGGCAACATCCCGCCCACTCAGATCCAGTCCGACGCCGATAAGCCGTGCTGCTGCCATGGAAAAAACGAATACCGCCAGCGATTGCTGCCCGACTTTGGTGATCACGGTCAGCAGGAATTGCCAAATTTTGGCCGCCGCGCCATGACCGGTGGCGATCAAGCGATGGCCGTGTTCTCCCGCAACGACCCAGCCCAGATAGGCCAGCGACAGGAAGTGCAGATACCGGAACAGGCCAAAATCGGTCTTGTCGCGGAACTCTTTCGTAACGGGCCAAACTTTTCGGATTTCGTCGGCCAGATCGGGGGCTGCTGCGTTGATCCAGGTGAACACTTTCCATGAGCCAAACGGCATCGAGAAGATCAGGAACAGCGCCGCTGCCCAGATCAGCGTTTTCGAAACCGGGGGGGCGGGAATCCAGCCGCGCATGAATGCAAAGCCGGTAAAGAACAGCAATTGCCAACCGAAGGGGTTGAAAAACCACTGTCGATCCGACCACGGCTCGGCCGGCAAGTCCAGAACGTCGGTCTGCGCCACGAGCCACAGCGTGACTGAGGCCAAGGCAACCGCCCAGAACCCAATCCGCGACAGGCCCATGACCAGCGGCATCATCGCCAGAACCACCAGATACATCGGCAGGATATCGAAGTAATTAGGCACGTAGGTCAGGGTGAACAGCCCTACGATCTGCGGTGCAGGATCATTAAAGAAATGCTGCAGATTCAGCGAAGAGATATAGTTTTTCTCGAACAATCCGCTTTCATTCAGCGCGGCCATGGACATGGCGACAAAGAAGAACAGTGCGATATGTGCCCAGTAGACCTGCCAGATGCGGAACGCCACGCGGGCGGTGCCCAACCACCAGCCCTTGCGCAGGAATGCCCCGCCAAAAGCGATGGCCGAGGCCATGCCGGAACAGAACACGAAAATTTCGGTCGCGTCGGAAAAGCCGAACCGCGCGGGAATCCATTTGGCCCAGGGGTCATTGGGGATATGTGCGATCAGGATGATGAACATCGCGATGCCACGGTAAAAATCCAGGCGCGGATCACGCACACGGGCAGGGGCGGCCGCCGAGGCGGCCACAGGCGCAAAATCAGAAGCGGGCGATGCAGTCGCCATACGTGTTCTGTCCTTCTTGGTCTTTGTTTTTGTTATTCAGCCGGGACGCTTTGTGCGTCTCCGTTGTCGCGGGCCGCGTCGATCAATGCGCGGCGCGCAAGTGCGTAATTGTCCTCGCCTCCGGCCCGTTTGGCGCGGCGATCGTCCAAGATGCGCTCGACAGCATCCAGACGACCCGCGCGCAGGCCCGAATCAATGGTGATGCGCTCGAATACATCACGTTGGGCGTGGCTGCCACCTACCAGTTGCATGCCATTGCGCGCGCTCGACAAAAAGTCGAATGCGGCGGCGTACTGCCCCTCACCAAAAGCCTCAAGCCCTTTGGAGGCTGCAATACCCGGGTCGGACATGCGGACCGGAGTATCGCCTTGATTGCGTTGCGCGTCTTTCTGGATGCGCTGCAACATTTTGCTGGTCGCTTCGTTGCGGTTATCACCAGTCAAAGCCAGCAGATAGTGAAGGTCGGCGAAGACCACGCAGCCATCCTCGGTCCGGGCCGCGCTGAGATCGGCCAGCTCTTCCCAGCGATTGCCTACGTCGACGCCTTCCAGCTCTAGGCGCGACAGCAGTGAGGTCGCGTTCGAGATATCGCGGTAATCGTCCGTTTTGTCCTGGCGAACGTGGGTATCGTACAGCTCCATCACCTGGTCGACCTGACCCAGGTCCAGATGCATCAGTGCCTTGTGCCACCAGACGTGATAGCGGAAGTTGTTGCAATGGGTCCAAGCGTCCTCGCGTCCGGCCAACCAGTCCAGACCCAATTGCGCATTGCCCTGCATCTCGTGCACGTGGGCCACCGCATGCAGACCCCAGGCATCATCCGAAACCATCCAAAGGGCTTGGCGTCCGGCAATCTCGGCCTTTTGGTATTCGCCCGTTTCCTCCAACGCGAAAGCGTGACAGCCCAGAAGATAGCCACGTCCTGGGTGATCCGGTTCATAAGCGGCCAAGACCCGCTCGATTGACCGGCGCATACCGGTCGGGTCACCTAGAACGAACCGGGTTGCGTGGCTGAGTTTCATCGCCAGAGTATCCTGCGGATGGGAGCGCAGAATCTGCTCAAATTTTTGAATCGCCTGCGAGGGCAGATCTTCCAGATACAGGCCAAGCGCCTCGACATACA
Source organism: Ruegeria sp. BA12 (assembly GCF_056539625.1). Classification (NCBI taxonomy): domain Bacteria; kingdom Pseudomonadati; phylum Pseudomonadota; class Alphaproteobacteria; order Rhodobacterales; family Roseobacteraceae; genus Ruegeria; species Ruegeria sp. BA12. The sequence goes on along the minus strand of NZ_JBQFVF010000002.1, from coordinate 443,223 downwards.
TGCGCTCACGTTCAGAGATCGGTTGCCGTTCCATCGCGGCTTTGGCCTCTGACAGGGCCTCGACCGCGACCGCCGTCATCTCACGCCGGCCCAGCAGAACCATGAACAGCCCCTTGATGGCGTGACCCAGGGCAAAGTCGGGCTCAAGCTCCAGCACCTTGCCCAGATGTTGCGGAGTAATGGCCGCATGCGCCATGAACCCAAGCAGAACACCGTTCCACGCCTCGACGCTTGCCGAATGGCTGAGGGTGTTCATCTGTCCGAAAACATCCTGTTTCATGCGATTGGTCCGATCCAATTTTAATTTTCTACACTATTCGATGTAGCAGAGACTCTGACGGCGTCGTATCAGTATCGCCTCTGCTCTCGAATTGGTGAAAAGCCGTGTGTGTAAAACGTGAAAAAAACCGCCGATTCAACGGCATGTTTCAGCAACATGCCGCCGAAACGGACACAGTGTTTCAATCTTCGAATGGATTTTTGGCGTTCAAAACGGCCTGAGTGTCCGCCCCGAATTCGGGCGGGGCAGCGCGATAGGTGACCGGAGTGCGTGACAATTTCAGCGGATTCCCGATCAGCTGCACCGGCCCTGGTGCTGCCTGCATGGCGATCTGCATTTGTCGAGCCGCGACCTGATCCGAGGCAAAAACCTGATCCAAAGTCCGCACCGGGCCGACGGGTACTTTGCGGTCTTCCAGCTCGGCGATGACGGTGGCAGTGTCATGGGCTTGAACCGCCGGGCGCAGAACTGCGTTCAAAGCGTCGCGATTTTCCAGGCGCGCCGGGTTGGTGGCAAAGCGCGGATCATCGGCCAGCTCGGGCCGCCCGATAAAGTCGCAGAAACGGCGGAACTGTCCGTCATTGCCCACGGCCAGAATCACATGGCCATCCGAAGTTTCGTAAACGTCATAAGGCACAATGTTGGGATGCCCGTTGCCCCGCCGTTGCGGAATATTGCCCGAGGTCAGGTAATTGACGCCCTCGTTGATCAACCAGGCAACTTGTGAGTCGACCAATGCCAGGTCGATCTGCTGGCCTTCGCCGGTTTGATCCCGGTGGTGCAGAGCGGCTAGAATGCCAACGCAGGCATACATTCCGCACATCACATCAGCGATGCCAACACCCACCTTCATCGGTGCGCCTTCGGGGTCGCCGGTCAGCGACATGATCCCGCCATAACCTTGCGCCATCAGGTCATAGCCGGGCTTGGACGCATTCGGCCCGGTCTGGCCATAGCCCGAGATCGAGCAATAGACGAGGCTCGGGAACTCCGGCGATAGCGTGGCGTAATCCAGCCCGTATTTCGCCAGCCCGCCGGGTTTGAAATTCTCGATCAGGATATCGGCATGCGATGCCAGCCGTTTGATTTCAGCCTGGCCTTCGGGCGTAGTGATGTCGATGGCGACGGATTTCTTGTTGCGGTTGGCCGACATGAAATACGCACTCAGGTCCGAGCGGTTGCCCTGAGCGTCTTCAACGTAAGGAGGGCCCCATTGCCGGGTATCATCGCCGCCACTGGCCGGGTTTTCGATCTTGATGACGTTGGCGCCCAAATCACCCAGCAGCTGCGTACAGGTTGGCCCAGCCAGAATGCGGCTGAGATCCAGCACCTTGACGCCTTTCAGCGGTCCCTCAGATCCGGCCATCATATCCTCCACGCTCGATTTCTGCAGCGATGACGGTAAAGCGGTCGGCTTTGACCGCCTGCTCCAGCGCCGACCGCAGTTCTGCGCGGTTGCGGATGGTATGTCCATAGCCACCAAAGGCTTGCCCCATGGCGGCAAAGTCGTGGCTGTCGAAATCCACGCCCATATTGCCCATCTGACGCTGACGCTGTTTCAACTCGATCAGCGCAAGACTGGCGTCGACAAAGACCAGAAAAATCGGATTGCAGCCCATCTCGGCTGCGGTCGACAGCTCTCCGGCAACCATCAGAAAACCAGCATCGCCCGAGAAACTGATGACCGGGCGGTCAGGCTCAGCCAGTTTCAGGCCAATGGCCATCGGTACGGCGCAGCCCATGGTACACAGGGCCGAGGATTGGATCAGCCCGCGTTCTTCATGGCACTCCCACATCTGGCTCAGCAGGATACGATGCGCGCCGCTGTCGGCGGTGGCCAGCGTATCAGCGGGCAGGGCGGCGCGAGATTCGGCGATCACGGCCGCTGGGCCCCAGTCATCATCCGCGGGGAAGGCCTGCGCCAGTGCGGCTTTAACCTGCGCGGGTTCACCACCCGGCCACGTCGCGCGGGCGGGGTTCCCCTTGGCGATGGCTTCTAGCGTGGCGCCCGTGTGGGCGACCAGATTCAACCCGGCTTGATGCATGTAATGATCGTTGACGACGGCCGAGATATCGATGACGCGCTTTTCCTCGGGGTCCCAGATCTCGCGCCAGCCAGGGCGCATTTCGATCGGGTCATACCCCAGACACAACACCAGATCGGATTGTTTGACCAACGGCACCAGATGCTTGTCGGCCAAGGGCGACAAACCTGCGCCGCCCAGGCACAATGGATGATCCTCGGGCACGACGCCCTTAGCTTTGTAGGTGGTCACGAAGGGGATGTTGAAATGTTCCAGAAACGCCTGCACCACATTGCGCGAGTCGTCATAAAGCACGTCCAGACCCACGATCGCGATGGGGCGTTCGGCCTCGGTCACCCAGCGGCGGGCTTTCTCAACACAGTTCCCTTCGGGCGCGACCGCAGCGGGTTTGACCAGACGGCGGCGTTTGCTCCCGGATACGCGCGTGTCCGCGACCGAGATCGGCACGTCGATATGAACCGGACCGGGGCGGGGCTGTGTGGCCAGCGAAACCGCTCTGTCAGCAACCACGTCTGCGCCCTGGGCCGTCAGCGTGAACGTGCCCTTGGTGATCGAGCGGTAAACCTGCGCGTGATCCATCACCTGATGAGTATAGGTCAGTGCCTCATCCGCATCGACACAGCCGGTCAGAACGATCATCGGCACCCGGTCCTGCAGCGCGTTGGCAACAACGTTGATCCCATTCATCGCGCCGGGGCCCAGAGTGGCCACCAGAATGGCAGGTGCGCCATCACGGTGGTGGACAGCCTCTGCCATGAAGCCGGCGGCGTTTTCGTGTTTGGTCAGGTGAAAGGTGATCCCAACCTGTTCCAGAGCATCCACCAGCGTCAGAACCTCTCCGCCTGGCATGCCAAAAGCGTGGCGGCATCCGGCCTCGTATAGTCTTTGGGCCAAAAGGTCAGCCGCGCGGGGGGAGAGGTCCTGCATTCGTTATGCTCCGAAGTTTTCGTTGCTCAGCAGATTGCGGAGGACGTAGCCAGACGCAAGCAGGTTCACGTCAGTGTGACTATTTGGCTGCGGATTCCGCCACTGACTGAAACTTTGTGTCAAGTTCTTGGGCAATATCGCGCAAAGGCTCTCCGCCTTCGTACACATAGGGGGCAAAGACAAAGCTGGGCGTTTTGTAGGACAGGGTGGCGGTGCCGTCGTCGTTCTCAGTCACGTAAAAGCGAATCGGCGCTTCGATCATTGCACTGACAGAGGTTTCCAGAACGCGCACGGCATAGTCGTTGTTGAAGGCACCGATCACCAGATTGCCGGGTATAGTGATGCCACGGGCCGCAGCCGCCTTGGTCGGACCAGCCTGCGTGACCACGATCAACCCGTTTTCCTTCACCGCAGCCTTCGTATCCGCGACCAGTTCTTCATAGCTTTTGACGGTTGGATACACTGCCCAACCCGACAATGGTTCCTCGGCCCGGACAGGCAGGGCGAGAAGACAGAGCAAACCCAAAAGCGTGCGCATGACGGTGCCTCGTTCAATGTGACTGTCTGAGTGATGCCAGAAATCCGAGTTCCGCGCACGCACATTTCCGTGCGTATTCAGGATTGCGCCGACGTCCAGAAAGCCGCAGAAACATGCAAACCATCAAACACGAGGCCACACGTGGACCCGATACGCCTATTGATTTGCAGCAGTTGTGCGGGAACGCGTGACCGAGTGGCCGAGAGGCAGGCCGTGGATGACGCGCTGGTGCGTGCAGGGCTGAATGGTCAAGTCGTCATCTCGGATCACGCCTGTTTCAGTGGCTGCGCTGAGCCGACCGCATTGGCATTGCAGGCCGCAGGACGGGCGTCTTACGTGTTTTCGGGGGTCGATATCGTTACCGATGCCGAAGACATCGTCGCGACCTGCAAAGCCTATTTGGACAGTCCCGCAGGTTGGATCGAAGACGCCCGACCCTGCGGGCGACTTCGGATGTGTTTGCGCGCGCGGATACCGGCGCTTTAATCGACCTGAACGGTCACGGCAGCGCTGACCGGTACGTTGTCGACCGTCAGTGCACTGTGGCTGTTTGCGTTCAGCGAAACCGAAACCTCGACCTCTCCCTTCGGAAGGTCTGGGATGTGTATCCAGTTGCCGTAGAGCCGGGCCAGTTTCTCGCCATTGATGTAAACATGCGCGTGGCCTTCGCCGTCTACGTCGGCTGTTGACGCGTTTTCCGGGGCAAACCGGAAATTCTGCGGCATGACGTGCAGGTTCCACCCGGCCATCGGGTCCCGGGTCAGCGCGATTGCAACGCTGGGGGCGTCCGCCCCTGCGGGCAGGTTTACCGTGGTCGAATGGTCATGGGCCATCGCTTCGGCATGCGCGCCGCCGTGATGGGACGGATCGCCATGATCGTGGCCGTCAAACGTGACGCCATTGGCTGCCGCCAGCACAAAACCAGCACCACCACCGAACACAAGGCCGATTGCAAAAAGGGCAAGTGAGCGTGCCATTTTTTCTTTCCTTTAGGCAAAAAGAAACGCGCCGGGCAGAACCCGGCGCGTCATTATATGAGAGGATCAGGCCGCTGCTTCGACGCGTTTGCCTTCGCTTTGCCAGAAATACCCGGCAAAGGCACCGACCAGAACCCAGGCGACCAGACCGATGCCAAAGGCGCGAGCGGCGAACAGAGCGCCGATCTCGGTCGGGACGGGGCCGGTGAACACATCCGGTTCGGGCGCTCCGATCAGATGGGGTGCCAGCAACAGGGCTGCTGCGATCACATAGCTGATCAGGTTGCCGCCAAACGCAATCAACCACAGCGCAACAAGCGCAGCACCAACAGTGGCAAACCACCAGACCTGTCGGGCATAGACGTCAGCTGCCGCTACACCAGGCACCTCTGGTGCCAGGGTAAAGCCAGGCGCCAGATGAAAGGCGATGAACCCAGCCAGACCCCAAAGCACGCCGGTGCGGCCATCAATCGTGTGGCCCTGGCCTTCGGCCACGGACATCAGAGCAACCATCAGCAGCGCGTAACCGGTATAGGTCAGCATGGTGAAAATGACGCTCAGCGCGTCACGGGTCAGTTCCGAGAACATGCCCGGCAATTCGGGATGCGCCGAAACGGATTCGGCTCCGAAGTGCACCAACTCACCGGATTCGTACAGCTCTGCGTGCAACAAAACAGGTTGCACAAAGACCAACTGCAGCAAGGCGGCTATCAGCCCCGCTGCAGCACCAGCGAACAACGCGCTGGTCAGTATACGACTGAACATGGTCTTAGTGGCAGGGGAAGCCGGTCGCGTGGCGCACGTCGTGTGCTGCGTCATGCAGCGCCGCGGCCTGTACGTGACCGGTCAGGGTGATGATACCCAGACCCAGTACCACCGCGAACATGACCGGAAGGATACCAGCGCGCGAGGCGGATGCTGTTTGCGTTTGTGTTGCCATCTTTTATTCTCCTTTGCCGCCGCACCCGACGACCGGTGTTTCAATTGTCGCCTGGCAGGTCTCCTGGCTTGCGGGTCGATGCCTCTGTTCGCCTTCCCCCTGAGAACAGGAGTGGCTGGTTGAACAGGGGCTCTCCGCTTACAGTCGCGGGGGCGGCTGTGGATTTGGCTGCCATGGCAGTCGCACCACATTCCCTCTTAGCATCCGGATGTCTCCGGCAGGACCAGACGCGTTCATTTAGCCTCTATGATGCCGCTGGTGCAATCGTCATTTGCGACCTTTTAGGTCAGATCACGCGCTTTTTCAGCAAATAGATATCCATGATCCAGCCATGATCGGCACGTGCCTTGGCACGGGTGTCCAGAATCTCCTGCGCCACATCGGTCAAAGCGCCTTTGATCAGGATTTCCTCTTTCATGCCGACATAGGCACCCCACCAGATGTCATAATCGGCCATGTCCAGGGATTGAAACGAACACTCGCCATCCAGCATTACCGCTACTTTCGAGGCATTTGCCGGCCAGCCTTCATCCCTGATCCGCCGTCCGGTGGTCACAACATAAGGCGCGCCCAGATCATTGATCGGGATGGCGTGGGCGGCCGTCAATGCCTGCAGCGCGGTGATGCCAGGGATCACCCGTGTCGTGGGCTCAGGGTCCAGCCGCGACGCGATTCGCAACGAGCTGTCATAAAGCGACGGGTCGCCCCAGATCAGCAGTGCCACTTGTCGCGCATTCGGGTGGGCCGCAATCGCCTCGTGCCAGCGCAGGGCAATGGCATCATGCCATTCGTCGACCCCGCGTAGATAACCATCATCGGCCCGACGCTTGGGAATGTCGAAATAGGCGATCTGCGGCGGAGTGTCAGTCACAGCTGCAATGATCTCTTCGCGCAACCCGGCCAGATCAGCCTTGTTCTCGCCCTTGTGCGGGATCAGGATCAGGTCTGCATCGCGGATGGCATTTGCCCCTTGCAAGGTCACGTGATCCGGGTTGCCAGTGCCAATTCCGATTAGAGACAACTCAAACATCGTCGAACTCTGCCAGCGGGCCATACAGGATCAGCGCCGGGGCTGTGCCGATCTCGGCCTCCAGCTTTTGCGACAGCGCGCCAATTGTTGCACGGTGCAGGCTCTGGTCGGGAGTCGATACGGATTCGGCCATTAGGGCAGGTGTCTCCAGCGGCAGACCATGCTCATGCAGCGCATTTACCAATAGAGGAAAGGTCCGTTTGCCCATGAACACCACGGTCGTTGCGTCCGGATCGGCCAGCGCGGGCAGGTTCAGATCTTCGGGCAGTTTGCCGCTGACATCGTGGCCAGTGACAAATTGTACCCGCCGCGCAGTCAGGCGTCGTGTCAGGGGTATTCCTGCTGCCGCCGCCGCCGCAACCGCCGAGGGGATGCCAGGGATGATTTCATATTCGATCCCGGCCGCACGCAGGGCAACCAGTTCTTCCTCCAGCCTGCCGAACAACCCGCCATCACCGGATTTCAACCGCACTACGCGAGCACCGGTTTTGGCGTAATCCACCAACAGGCGGCTCACGTGATCCTGCCTGGGTGAGGGTCGCCCGGCCCGTTTGCCCACGCCCACCAGATCTGCATCGCCATGCGCATGACTTAGGATCGGGCCGCTGCTGAGGTCATCAAACAGCACCGCATCTGCTTTTTGCATCCGGTCGACTGCTTTCAGGGTCAAAAGATCAGGATCGCCGGGGCCGGAACCTATGAAGGATACGAAACCGCTCATGCCGAGGCCTCGGCGATCAGGTGAAAGAACGTACCGGTGACGTTCCCGCGCACCGAACCTGTTTGCGGCCCTTCAGCACCTTCAGCATCAAACACCCGCGCCAGCGGTGCGTCCGGCTGTTCTACGATCGAAGAATAATGGAATTCATGCCCCCGCAGAGCCGTGTCGGCTGCAAAACCGGGCATCGGGGCCAGCAATTCTGCGCGCCGATACCCCAGATTGAACTTGCGCTTTTCATACGAGGTCACCAGCCGCAGCAGGCCTGCCATCTGATGTCGCTCGCCCTCTTTGTCGATCAAGGCCTGACCCAGCGCCATGTATCCACCGCATTCTCCATGCACGGGTTTGGATTCAGCGTGTTTGCGCAGTCCGGTCTGGAACGTGTCGGCGGCAGCCAGTGTGCCCGCATGCAGTTCCGGATAGCCACCGGGCAGCCAGACCAGATCGGCATCGGCAGCAGGTGCCTCGTTCGCCAGAGGTGAAAACGGCAGAATTTCTGCACCCGCCGCGCGCCAACCTTCCAGCAAATGCGGATAGGTAAAGGAAAACGCGGCATCGCGGGCCAGCGCAATCCGTTGCGCCGGAGGGCGCGGTAGCGCGGCTGACGATGGCCCATTGGGGCCTGAGGAAGCCGCCACCTTGATCGCCTCAAGATCCACATGTTCGCGCAGAAACGCGGCATAGCCGACAATTGCGCTTTCCAGATCAGGATGCTCGACCGCCTGTATCAGGCCCAGATGGCGTTCCGGCAGGGTCAGATCACCGCGCCGGGGCAAAACGCCCAGAACCGGCAGACCGGCGCGCTCCATACCCAGACGGGTCAGACGCTCGTGCCGGGGGCTTGCGCAACGGTTCAGGATCACACCGGCAAACGGCAGGTCGGGGTTGTACATCCGAAACCCCAGTGCAGTTGCCGCCGCTGATTGCGCCTGACCGCCCACATCCAGCACCAGCACCACAGGCCAGCCCATGCGCTGGGCGGTTTCGGCGCTGGACCCGTGCCCCAACTCGCCCGGCTTGGCGACGCCGTCAAACAGCCCCATCGATCCCTCGGCGACCACGATATCCGCACCCTCAGCCTGCGCCGAAATCGCACTCAGCAACGGGTCACCCATAGCCCAACTGTCCAAATTGAACGAGGAGCGCCCGGCAGCAGCATTATGAAAGGCAGGGTCGATATAGTCCGGGCCGCTTTTGAACGGTTGCACGGTCAGCCCATCCTCGGCCAATGCCCGCAATAGGCCCAGCATGACCGTTGTCTTACCTGTTCCCGAGGACGGGGCAGAAATCAGAAGACCCGGGGGGTTAGTCATCACCGTGGCTCCAGCTTGACCACGGGCTATCGGCACTTTGCGGACGATAGCGGCGATCGTAATCCTTTGAATACAGGCAACTTTCATCGAACCCTTCGCCTGCCAGCGCCGGGCCCACCATGATCAGTGCGGTGCGCGAGATGCTTTCATCCAGCGCCTCTTTCAAGGTGTCCAGCGTGGCGCGGATGATCCTCTCATCCGGCCAACTGGCGCGATACACCACGGCCACCGGGCAGTCCGCGCCATAGGCGGGGGTCAGATCGGCAATCACCTTGTCCAGATTGCCGATCGACAGGTGAATGGCCAAAGTCGCACCGGTGCGGGCAAAATTCTCAAGCGTCTCACCTTCGGGCATCGAGGATGCACGGCCCGGCGTCCGGGTCAGCACCACGGATTGTGCCAGTCCAGGCAGGGTCAGCTCGGTTCCCAGTGAAGCCGCCGCAGCAGCAAAGGACGGCACGCCCGGCGTCACGCTGACCGGGATGCCCATCTCTTTCAGCCGTCTGATTTGTTCACCCATCGCTGACCAGACCGACAGGTCGCCGGAATGCAGGCGCGCCACATCCTGACCAGCCTGATGTGCGGTCTCGATCTCGGCCATGATCTGATCCAGATCCATCGACGCGGTGTTTATGATCTTTGCGTCCTCGGGACAGTGACCAAGGATTTCCTCGGGCACCAGCGACCCGGCGTAAAGGCATACCGGGCAAGACGCGATGATATCACGTCCGCGCAGAGTCAGCAGGTCGGCAGCGCCCGGTCCGGCGCCAATGAAATGAACAGTCATGTTTGTCCTCCGATGGCTATGGCGCAGGTGGCCAGCCGGTCGTCTGAGATTTGTCTGGGTGAGGTCAGCCGCGCGCCGGATCCAGCAGCGGCAAGGGCGGATGCTTCGGCCACGCTGCCGGTGCCATACGTGGCGCGGCTGCGGTTCGAGCAGGTGAGCGTGCGCTGCCCGGCCAGATCGGCAGGGGCGACGAAATGCAAGGGCAGTGCGATGGCCGAGGCGAATTCGATCAACGCAGGATGTCCGTCTTTGTCCGCCACCGTGGCCAGCGCATCCACGCGCTGCCCGTCGCTGGCCCGGTCAAAGGCCGCGCGCAGGCTGTCCAACGTGGCCGTAGATGAGAATCCCAATCCCGCGACGATCATAGGGTGACGCTCCATTGGACCACCGGATAAGCGGATTTCCAGCCGCGCCGAGGGCCAAGCGCCGAGGCTTGCGCTAGTTCGATGCGCAATAGGTCTCCACCCAGCTTGTTCTGCCAGTGCCCCAGCAAAGCCTCGCTTTCCAAAGTCACCGCGTTGGCGACCAGCCTTGTGCCTGCGGGCAGTGCCGCGTGCAGCCACTCCATCAGTTCGGTGCTGAGACCACCGCCGATGAAAACCACGTCCGGCAAGGTCAGACCACCCAGTGAGCCCGGAGCAGTGCCGTGCACAACATTCAATCGGTCCTGGCCCAGCGTATCAGCGTTGCGCCGAATGCGTTCGGCGCGATCTGCGCGGGGTTCGATGGTTGTGGCCGTCAGGGTCGGGTCACACATCAGCCATTCGATGCTGATCGAACCCGTGCCGCCGCCGATATCCCAAAGGTGTTCGCCCCGCTGCGGCGCCAGTGCCGACAGAGTTAACGCCCGCACGGGGCGCTTAGTAATTTGGCCATCGGTTTCAAAAATCTCGTCCGGCTTGCCCGACGCCTTTGGAAAGGCGCGGCCTTCGCCTGCAACCTCAAGCCCGACGCAGACCGGGTGGTCGAATCCGCCCAGCAGCGCTTCGGTCAGCGATACACTGCGCGCCCGTTCGCGAGGGCCGCCCAGAGCTTCCATCACATGCAGGCGGGTGTCAGGAAATCCAGTTTCGGTTAGGTAGGTCGCCAGTTCCGCCACTGCCTTGCCGTCCCGCAACAGCAGGATGGCGCGTACCCCCGGTGCCAGATCAGGCCGTAACCGGGTCAGCGGGGCTGCGTGCAGGCCGAAGGTCAGCGTGGTTTCTAGCGGCCAGCCCAATCGCGCAGCGGCCAGTGAAAAGGTCGATTGGCCGGGCAGGGCAGTCCATTCGCCAGCCTCGAAATTGCGCGCGATAACTGAACCTGCACCAAACCAGAAGGGATCGCCCGAGGCGAGAACCACAGTCGGACGGCCCCGAATGCCGGCCAGCATCGGAAGGCCATCGGAGAAAGGCACAGGCCACTCAACCCTCTGCGCGCCGGTTTCTGGAATCAGCGACAGGTGCCGCGGCGGGCCCATGACGATTTCGGCGCGTTCCAGCACTTGACGGCTTGCCGGTGGCAGGCCATCCAGTCCATCTTCGCCCAAGCCCAGAACGGTCAGCCACGGAGCTTTAAGCATGACACATCTCCTGATCCTTGGCGGTACAACTGAGGCCAACGCGCTGGCTAAGGTCGTGGCCGAGCAGGGCGTTCCGGCAACCTATTCCTATGCCGGACGGGTCGATAACCCCCGCCCGCAACCCTTGCCTGTGCGTGTCGGTGGTTTTGGCGGCGCGCACGGGCTGGCGCAGTACCTTTGCGATCACGCGATCACCCACGTGATCGATGCCACTCATCCCTTTGCCACACAAATGAGCCGGAACGCCATTGCCGCCTGCCGCGATACCGGGCTGCCGCTGGCTGCGCTGACCCGTCCGGCCTGGACGGCGCAAGAAGGGGACCGCTGGCAGCACGTTCCCGATATCGGCGGCGCAGTGGCTGCCCTGTCCGGCCTGGCGCAACGTGTTTTTCTGGCCGTGGGGCGGATGCACCTTGAGGACTTCGCCGCCCAGCCCCAACACCGCTATCTGCTGCGGCTGGTGGATGAACCCGGTGAATTGCCCTTGCCGAATTGCGATGTGGTTGTGTCGCGCGGGCCGTTTACCGAAGCGGATGACCGGGCGCTGATGCAACGCCATGACATCGAATTGGTCGTGTCCAAGAACGCAGGCGGCAGCGGCGCACGCGCCAAGATTGATGCAGCGCGGGCGTTGGGCCTGCCCGTACTGATGATCGACCGTCCGATCCTGCCACAACGACACGAACTGACGAGCGTAACGCAGGTTTTGGACTGGCTGGCTCATTCTGGTGTGAACCTCGGGGTGTAGACGATCGGGGCGCTGTTGCGATCAATCACACGAGTCAGGGATGATCCCACGATAACCACCGTCTGCATGTCCGCCATATCCGGCGTTGCCTCGGCCAGTGTCGAAACCCGGATCGCCTCATCCGCGCGGGATACGGCGCGGGCGAACAGGATCAGACGTTCGGGCTCACATTCCTCGCGCAGGATTTCCAGCGTCTTAACAAAGCCTTCGGGGCGGGATTTTGAGCGCGGGTTGTAAAACGCCATCGCGAAATCACCCTGCGCCGCCAATCGGAGGCGTTTCTCGATCAGCGACCAGGGTTTCAGATTGTCGCTGAGGTTGATGGCACAGAAATCATGCCCCAAAGGTGCCCCCGCACGCGCCGATGCGGCCAGCATCGCGGTGATGCCCGGCAACACGTCGATGGGAATTTCGCGCCATTCAACAGGGCCATTTTCCAGCGCCTCAAACACGGCGGCCGCCATGGCAAACACGCCTGGATCGCCCGAGGACACAACGACCACACGTTTCCCCTCGGCCGCCATCTGCAACGCGTGCTGCGACCTGTCAATCTCGACCCGGTTGTCGCTGGCGTGCAGCGTCAGGCCGGGACGTTCGGCCACGCGCGCGACGTAAGGGATATAGCCGACGATATCCGTGGCCTCGGCCAATGCGGCGGAAACCTCGGGCGTTACAAGGTCCTTGTTTCCGGGTCCGAGACCCGCGATCCTGACCCAACCGCTCATGGCCGCCGCCCCTGACCATGCACGATGATGATCGAGAAGTAGGGGGTGACCTTGTCACAGGCCTCGGACAGTTTCGTCACGGTCTGGTTCGGCATCTGAGCGTATTCGACGATCCATGCTCGATCGTACAGGCCAGCCGTTTTCAGGGCCCGTTTCACCTTTTCGATGTTGCGCCCGATCTTCATCACCACCAAAGCATCGGTCTGCGCCATGCGTTCTGCCAGAGTATTTTCGGGGAGTGTACCGACCAGAACGGTCAGGACATCATCGCCCCACGTGATCGGGTCACCGGTTGCTGTCCACGCACCGGACATACCGGTGATGGCGGGAACAACCTCGACGTCAGCTTCGTCACGCAAGCGGCTGTAAAGATGCATGAAAGACCCATAGAAAAATGGGTCACCTTCACACAAAACCACCACATCCTCACCTTCATCCGACAGGTTTTTTAAATGCGCGGCGCAGTCTTTGTAGAAAGCAGACAGCAGCTCGTTATAGCGCGGATCGGTTAGGGGGATTTCCGTGGTGACGGGATATTCCATCGGAAATTCCACAGCATCGCCGGGAATCATGCCATTGACGATCTTGCGTGCCTGACCGCTGCGGCCGGGCTTGCGGAAAAACGCCACGTGGCGCGCATTGCGCAGTAGACGGTCGGCCCGAACGCTCATCAGGTCCGGGTCGCCGGGGCCAAGGCCGACGCCGTATATCTTGCCCGCGCTCATTCCGCGCGGCTCGCGATGGCGTTGACGGCGGCGACGGTGATGGCGCTGCCGCCCAGACGACCTTTGACGATACAGGATGGCACCGGTTGCGCCGCCCACAAAGCGTCCTTGGATTCGACCGCGCCGACAAATCCCACCGGGCAGCCGATGATGGCGGCAGGGCGCGGGCAATCGGGGTCTTCCAGCATGTTCAATAGGTGGAACAGGGCAGTCGGAGCATTGCCGATGGCCACAACAGCACCTTCAAGATGCGGGCGCCACAACTCCAGCGCTGCGGCCGAGCGCGTGTTGCTCATCTCAGCGGCCAGCGGACGTACGCGTTCGTCATGCAGGGTGCAGATTACCTCATTGTCGGCGGGCAGGCGGAACCGGGTCACGCCCTCGCTGACCATACGCGCGTCACACAGGATCGGCGCGCCGTTTTCCAAAGCGGTGCGGGCAGCAGAGACGAATCCGGGCGAGAAATGCACGAACTCTTCCAGCCCGACCATCCCGGCGGCATGGATCATGCGGACGGCAACCTGCTCTTCGTCGGCGTCGAACCGGGCCAGATCGGCCTCGGACCGAATGGTGGCAAAGCTTTCCTTATAGATCGCTGCGCCATCGGTTTCATATTCATAGGGCATCAGGTCAGGTCCATGGTCATAAGTGTTTCGGGGGTCAGCCCGCGTTGGCAGGGCTCATCCCCTGCGCGGCCGTGTTTGACAAGGTCAAATCGCCCATCGCGACCGACCAAAGTGACATCCGCTGTTCCCATTCGGGCGCATCCTTTTGAGCAGCCCGAGACATGCAGGCTGCCTTCCACATGCGGTGCCAGCGCTCGGGCGACAGCACGGGTTTCTACCTGCGCCTGCGGGCAGAACGGTGCACCGGTGCAGGCGTCGGTGGTCATCAGCGGATCGGTGCCATCTGTGACAAAGGCCGGGGCCGGGATCGCCGCCCCGCCTTCCAGCAGGAACAGCCGCCAGGGGGTCACCCGCAGGGCGGAAGCGCCTGTGTCCTCGATCAAGCTGAACAGACGCCGCGCAGGCAGTTGCCCGAATGCTGCACCATAAAGTGTGCCCAGTTCACAAATGCCAGGTTGTAGCGGTGAGCCAACAGCGTTGGCTGGGCTGCCTTGCCATTCCAGAGGCAAAGCTTGTGCTGCGACCACGCGGGCCATGCGGCGATTGTCCGAGGTTTGGTTTTCGGCAAACCATTCAGCCAACGCGATAAGCTGGTCTATGGCTTCGACTTCTGAGACGGCGCGCCCCGTCTCGCATCCATCGGCGCGAAGGATCAGGCCCTCCGCGCCGGTCTCCAGCCGGATATCCGCAGAATCCGCGGCCATCAGACGGGCCGGGCCAGTGTCGATGGCAAAACCGAATTTCGCAGGCACGGCGGGCAGGTCTGCCAGTCGATGGATCAAAGATTGCGTCAGCCGCGCGGTCAGATCGCCCGTTTCGTAAAGCGGTGAAACCAGAATGTTGCGGCGTACTTCGATGCCCGACTCGGCGTCCAAAAGATCCAGCGCGGAAAGCTCAGAAAGCAACGATTGATGATCGGCCTCTTTCACGCCACGTAATTGCAGGTTGGCTCGGTTGGTCAGGTCGATGGTGCCATTGCCAAACCGCTCGGCCAACTCGCACAAGCCCAAAGCCTGCGTCGCATTCAGACGTGCCAACCGGGGGCGCACCCGCACCACCAGCCCGTCGCCCGACATCATCGGACGATGGGCGCCGGGGCACCAGCCTTGAACAACAGGTTTTGAGGCGGGGGCGCTCATCCCAACCCCTCCAGATCCGCGCGGATCGAGTTCCGGCGTGTGTTCCACAACCCCGCGTCAAGCAATGCGCGGAACCGGTCCTGCATGGCTTGATGTGCTTGCGGATTGGCCTCTTGCAGGAAGGCGTCAACCTCGGCGTCACCCAGCGTGGCATCGTGGTACAGATCGAACAGGTGCGGAGCGACTGTGCCGGACAGGTGGGCAAAAGACGCCATATGGTCCAGCGTCGCCGCGATCTCTGCGGCCCCGCGGAACCCGTGCCGTTGCATCCCTGCAATCCAGCCGGGATTGGCAGCGCGGGCATGAACCACGCGGCTGATTTCTTCGGACAGGGTACGAGCGCGGGGAGTGTCGGGGTTGGTATTGTCGAGGTGGTACAATTGCGCGCTGCCGCCGGTGACGGTCTTGGCAGCGGCAAACCCGGCCTCGTGCGTGGCATAGTCGTTGGCCAGCAGCAGGTCGGTCTCGGTCAGGTCCTGCAGGTGGACAAAGCTGTCGGCATTGGCGACGCGTTCGGTGATGCCGGTGACATCCTGCGCGATATGGTCGCCCTCCAACGCAAAAGAGCTTGCCTGCAGCCATGCTTCACCCGCCTGCGCGCGGGCTTCATCGGTATAGATTTCAGACAGTTGCGTCATATTCACGCCATAGCTGCCGGGCGCTGGACCAAAGACTCGCGCGGCAGGGGCTTGCCCGGCATAGGGGTTCCAATCCGGGGCTTCATCACGGTCAGACAAGGCACGGACGGCCTGACCGAACAGTGCCGAAAGCGTCGGGAACACGTCGCGGAACAGGCCCGATACGCGCAGGGTCACATCAAGGCGGGGGCGGCTGAGATCGGTGATCGGCAGCACTTCGATGCCTGACACTCGCTCGGACCCCTTGTCCCAGAGTGGCTTGACGCCCAACAGGTGCAGCGCCATGGCGAATTCTTCGCCTGCCGTGCGCATGGTGGCCGAGCCCCATAGGTCGACGATCAGGCCCTTGGGATAATCACCTTCCTCTTGCAAATGCCGCCGCACCAGCTCTTCGGCCAGCTTCACGCCTTGGGTATAGGCGGCGCGGGTAGGAACCGAACGCGGATCGGTGGTATAGAGGTTCCGACCGGTAGGCAGCACATCCGACCGCCCACGATAGGGTGAGCCGGACGGTCCGGCCTCGATCCGTTTACCCGCCAGCGCGTTAAGCAGAGCCCTGCGTTCCGCACGGGCGGAAGGAGCGGGGTCGAAATTACCGGTGACCTCAGGCGTGCGACCAAAGATGTGCAACCCGTCACCGAACTGGCTTTCCTTGATATCGCAGACAAAGCGGTCGATGCGAGTGATTGCCTCGGCAGTGCAGGTGGCCTGATCCAGACCCAGATCGCTTTCCAACCCGATGGCCTGCGCCTCATCCCGGATATCTTCTTGCAGGCGGTCCCGGCGCTTGGGGTCCAGCCCGTCAGCGTTCGAAAACTCGTCCAGCAGGGATTCCAGCCGCACCATCCTGTCGGGCGTGCCGCTTTCCTTCATCGGGGGTGGGATATGACCCAACGTGACCGCCCCGATCCGGCGCTTGGCCTGCGCGGCCTCGCCGGGGTCATTGACGATGAAGGGGTAGATCACCGGCAGATCGCGGATCAGCGCCTCGGGCCAGCAATTCGCCGACAGGGCGACCGATTTGCCGGGCAGCCATTCCAGCGTGCCATGCGCGCCGATATGGATCAGCGCATCCGCGCCCAACCCTCTGCGCAGCCACAGATAAAAGGCCACATAGCCGTGGCGTGGGGTGCGTGAGAGGTCGTGGTAATCATCCTCGCGCAACTCGGGCGTGCCGCGTTCGGGTTGCAGCGCGATCAGGGCCTTGCCACGACGCAAAGCGGTGAAATTGAAAGCGCCGTCTGCTAATGCTGGATCATCCTCGGGCCGTCCCCAAACGGTTTCGAGGTCCCTGCGCAATTCATCCGGCAGATCGGCCAGCGCCGCCAGATAATCCGCAAGCGGCCACGATACCCTTGCATCCATAAGGGTTTCGGTAATGGGTTGGGCGGGGGCGGTGTCGTACCCTTCGCCCTGCAGATCGGCCAACATCGCCTCGGCTGAGGCCAGCGCGTCCAACCCCACAGCATGGGCCATCTGCCAGTCCTTACCAGGGTAAGTGGACAGCACCAGCACCGGGGTTTGATCGACCTTGGGCTTGTCATGCAAAGCTAGCCACCCGGTCACCCGGTCGATGATGGCCTCGATCCGTTCATCTTCGGCCCGGTGGGCAAATCGCGAGTATTCCAGATGTGGGTCACGTTTCCCGGGTTCTTTGAATGAGGCGATGCCCGCCGAAATCCGCCCGTCTACCTCGGGCAACACCACATGCATGGCAAGGTCGGCGGGCGAGAGGCCACGTTCCGCCTCGGCCCAGGCCTTGCGGCGTGCAGTTGACAAAGCGACCTGAAACACAGGGACATTAGCCGCGTCCAGCGGAGATGTGCCAGACGCGCCCTTGCCCGAGAATGAAGTGGCGTTGATGATGGCCGACGGCTGCATTGCTACGATATTTCCGCGCAACCACTCGGCGGCGGTTGGGGCTTTCAGCGACGGCGCGAACAGGCCCACGGCTTCGAACCCGCGCGCGCGTAGGTTACGGATCAGGGCTGCGACCGGGGCGGTGTCCGCAGAGGTCAGGTAAGCGCGGTAGAAACTCACGAGAATGCGTTTTGCATCGCCCGTGAACGCCTTTTCCACTGGGATCACGCCACGGTCAGGGCACCAGGCGCCGCACTCGGGGATGGTTTTGGCCCCCATCACAGGGCCTGCATAAAGCCCCGCCGCCAGCGCCATCTGTGCCAGCGCGGCCTGCGCTGCAACTTCGCCGCCGGTATCGCACAGATGCGCCAGCCGCCGCAGGGTTGAAACGGGTAGGGTGGAAAAGTCGTCCAACCGCGTATCTTCGCGCCCATCCGCTGGCAGGACAGCCAGCGCGATGCCCTTGTCCTGCGCCAGCGCCAGAACCTGCTGCAGGCCATAGGACCAATAAGGCACGCCGCCGATCAGGCGGATCAGAATGCCTTTCGCACCTTCCAGAGTTTGTTCGACGTAGGTATCGACGGACAGAGGGTGTTTCAGCGCCGTCAGATTGGCCAACCGCATCGTGGGCATCCGCCCCTCAGCCCCGCCACCGCGATGCCAACCTGCCGCGAAAGCTCCGAGGTCGCTGTCCGAAAAGGACAGCACCACCAGATCCGCCGGGCTTTGGCCCAGATCGGTCGGGGTCTCGGTTTCTTCGAGCCCGTGGCTTTCGCGGAAGACGACGTGCATGGCTTACTCGGCGGCCTCGGTCACACCCACGAGGATCTCGCGGATCGCGGCCTCTTTGATGTCGTCATGTTCGGCAATCACCACCAGACGCGAGCGGCGCTTTTCGCCGGGTTCCCATGGGCGGTCGTACTGATGTCGCACGCGTGCGCCAACCGCCTGGACCAACAAGCGCATCGGTTTGCCCTGGACAGCGGCGTAACCTTTGACCCGCAGGATGTTCAGCTCATTTGCCAAGCGTTCGATATTGGCAACCAGTGCTGCCGGATCGGTCTGTTCCGGCAACTCGACGATAATGCTTTCGAAATCGTCATGTTCATGATCGTGGTGGCCATCGTGGTGCGACGGGCGTGCATCCATGTCATCCTCGGCGGCAGCCTCAAGCCCCAGTACGACGCGCACGTCCACAGCGCCTTCGGCAACTTCGACGACGGGCAGGGGGCGCGGAGCCTCGGCTGCGATGACCTCTTTGGCCTTTGCCACACCTTCCGGGCCAGCCAGGTCAGGCTTGGTCAGCAGGATGATGTCGGCGCAGGAAATTTGATCCTCGAAAACCTCGGACAGGGGTGTTTCGTGGTCGATCGAGTCATCGGCCAGGCGCTGGGCGTCCACAGCCTCGACATTCGGGGCGAAGCGACCGGCGGCGACAGCCTCGGCATCGGCCAGAGCGATCACGCCATCCACGGTGATTTTCGAGCGGATATCGGGCCAGTCAAACGCTTTCAACAGCGGCTTGGGTAGGGCCAGGCCCGAGGTTTCGATCAGGATGTGGTCAGGGCGCGGCTCCAGCGCCATCAGCGCCTCGATGGTCGGGATGAAATCATCGGCCACGGTGCAACAGATGCAACCATTGGCCAATTCCATGATGTTTTCTGCGGGGCAATCGGGAATGGCGCAAGACTTCAGGATATCGCCATCGACACCAACATCGCCAAACTCGTTGACGACAATGGCCAAGCGTTTGCCCTGCGGGTTCTGCATTAGGTGCTTGACCAGAGTGGTCTTGCCCGAACCCAGAAAGCCGGTGATCACAGTGACAGGGAGTTTTTCGAGGTTGCTCATTTCAGGGCTCCAATCGGGGGAATGCGGGCCGCACAGTTTTTGCGGAAATGTTCGGGACGTTCGCGCCATTTGACCAGACCGTCTTCAGCGGCGAGGTACTTGGTGACGCCTTCGACGATGGTGTCGACATGGTCGGTTTCGTTCAGGTTTTCGTACACAAAGGTCCAGCGGGTCGGTCCGCCGCGCAGCACTATGGAACAACCCTGATCGCAATTTGACAGGCACTCGACCGGCTTCAGCACGATACCTTCGGGCAAATCGGCGTCTTCCAGTGCCTTGTGCAGCAGGGCACCTGGACGTTGCGCATCGTCTTCAATCGGCAGGCCACGCCGACAGGTCGTGCAGACCAGCAGCTCGACTGGTGCAGTCTCGGTCACGTCTCTCATCCCCCCAAATCCTCTTTGCAGGGGACGGGGTTTCATGCGGGCCACGTCTGCACATGGACCCGACACCGGATCACCCCGTCCGGTTTCAACTTCGGGCGCTGGCAGGTCTCCCGGCTTGCGGATGTCGGGGCGCTTGCCCCGGCAGATGTCCCGCCTTCCCGGCCTTGCGGGCCAGTGGCATTGGGCACCCTCTCCGGTCACGGTCGCGGGGGCGGCTGCGTTTGACGGTTGCCCGCTGACGCATTCCCTTTTCATCCATCCGAAGATGGACACCAACGCATGCGACATGCGGCACGGGCAGGGGGCTTGTCAAGCACGAGGCGCATGGTGAAATCGTTCAAACCAAAAAAGCGACCAGCCTGTGTCAATCCGCGGCATGCGCGGCCAGCCTCTCGCGCAGCCAAGCGCAAAACAACCCTGCCGCAGCGGTCGATTGCGTAGCGCCTCGTGTACTGATCAGGTAATGCGACTGGGCAAAAGGAATCGCAGGTCCCGCAATTGCAATCGGCACAGCCTGCCGGATCGCATTCCGGGCGAACCGTTCCAGAACCGTTGCATAGCCCGCCCCTGCCATCACAAGCTGCAGTGCTGCGACCGAGGTGTCCACCGAATGTCGGGGCGGCTGGTCCGGAAGCGCGAGCCCGTTGGCCTGAAAGTACCGCGCCCAGTTGTCTTCGTATCCAAGGATATGAATCAGAGGGCCTTGCCGCAGTACGTTCAGGGTCGCGGGCGAGTCCCCGGCCCGGCATACCGGTACCAGCTTTTCATCTGTCAGCTTTTCGGACTGAACGCCGGGCCAATCGCCATAACCCAGCCGGATTTCCACATCCAAATCGCCGGGGGCCACGCTGTCATTCCAGATGTGCGAGACAAGGCGTACTGGGATCTCGGGGTGGCGAGCGGTAAAGTCGGGCAGTTCCGCCGCGACCCAATAGGTGGCTGTCGATATCGCCGCACGGATCGTCAGGGTCTGGCGCGAGGCAGGGCCGAACAGGCTGTTGGTGGACAGGGCGATGTCGCCAAGCGCACGCCGCACAGTCAACGAATAAGACTGCCCCAGCTCAGTCAGTTCCAACCGGCGGGCATTCCGGGTGAACAGCTTTTGCCCAAGCTCGGCTTCAAGCGACCGGATATGCAATGAGACCGCCGTCTGCGTCAGGCCCAGCTCTTTTGCTGTGGTGGTAAAATTCAGATGCCGCGCGGCGGTTTCAAAGCTGCGCAACCATGTGGGGTTTGGAAGGCGATCCATATATCACCAAATTATTTTGACCATAATTGGCATTATTAATCATTTTCGTTTCTAACAGACAACACAGATACTCGGCCCGAATACGACCGTCAGGAGGGAAACATGAAAGTCGGATTTATCGGTTTAGGAAATGTGGGCGGCAAACTGTCCGGCTCGCTTCTGCGCAACGGGATTGACCTGACGGTTCACGACCTTAACCCAGACCTGGTGGCCGAGTTTGTGGCCAAGGGGGCCGAAGCCGCGGAAAGCCCGGCGCAGATGATGCGGGACTGCGATGCCGTTATAACCTGCCTGCCGTCCCCGGCGGCCTCGGACGCAGTGATGCAAGATATGCTGCCCGCGGTCGGGCCGGGCAAGATCTGGATGGAGATGTCGACCACCGACGAAGCCGAGGTTAAACGACTGGGCGCCATGGTGATCAAGCGAGGAGGAGCGGCGGTGGATTGCCCGGTTTCAGGCGGGTGCCACCGGGCGGCTACTGGCAATATCTCGATTTTCGCCGGATGTGATCGCGAAACCTTTGAGCGGATTCTGCCGTTTTTAACCACGATGGGGCGGCGCGTGCTGCACACGGGGGAGTTGGGCTCAGCCTCGGTCCTAAAAGTTCTGACCAACTATCTGGCGACCGCCAACCTGATCACCTGTGCCGAAGCGCTGGTAACGGCCAAAGCGGCCGGGATGGATTTGAACACCACTTATGAGGCGATAAAGATTTCGTCGGGTACTTCGTTCGTGCATGAAACAGAAAGCCAGGTCATTCTGAACGGGTCCCGCGATATCTCTTTCACCATGGACCTTGTCAAAAAGGACATCGGACTGTTCCAAGACGTCGCCGACCGCGCCGGAGTACCCTTGGAAATCAACCCGGTAATGATCCGCATCTTCGACGACGGTATCGCCCGCTATGGTGAACGCGAACTGTCCCCGAATATTATCAAGCGGTTGGAGGACGCGACCGGGCTGGATATCACGGCGCCCGGTTTCCCGACCGAGATGCACGATGATGAACCGGAAGAGCCGGGTTATGAAGTTATCCCACAGAGAGGTCAGGCCGAATAGCGCACACCGAGCGCAGTTGAATACCGGTTAGATAATCAAAGAAGTGGAGGCGAGTACCGGAATCGAACCGGTGTACACGGATTTGCAATCCGCTGCGTCACCACTCCGCCAACTCGCCTTTTCAAGTAAAATCAAATACTTGCTGTGGTGTGGCAGGCGTTTTAACACCTTTCGTCAGGGGCGTCCAGTGGGTTGATTGCAAAAATCCACCTCCATGTGTTGCGGCATGGCGCGGCGCGACACCAAGTCTCTGCGATCTGGTGAAACTTTCGACGTTGCAGCCGTTGCCGGTTTCTTCTGGATGTGGCAAAAGCCGGGAACACTAGGGAAAAACATGGGCGATCCAATGACAGATTTCGCAACCCGGCGCCGCACGATGGTCGATACGCAGATCCGACCTTCGGATGTAACGAAATTCCCCATCATTGACGCCATGCTGACCGTTCAGAGAGAGAATTTTGTACCTGACGCTCAGCGTGAAGCGGCTTACGCCGAAGGCGTGATCGACCTTGGTGGCGACCGTTGCTTGCCCGAACCGCGGACATTGGCCAAAATGCTGGATGCGCTGAATATCTCGAATGACGAGGCTGTTTTGGATATCGCCCCGGCTCTGGGCTATTCCACTGCGGTTGCTGCGCGTATGGCGCAGTTGGTGGTTGCCGTGGAAGAAGATGAAGATATGGCCGCCGAAGCGCAAACGATCTTGATGGAAGCAGACGCCGACAACGCGATTGTACATGTTGGGCCGCTGGCGCAGGGCGCGACCGAACACGGCCCCTATGACGTCATCATGATACAAGGCGGGGTTGAGCAGGTTCCCGAGGCATTGATCGCCCAGTTGAAGGATCACGGACGCATTGCCTGCCTGTTCGTCGAAGGAGAGCTTGGAACCGTTCGGATCGGGCATAAATCCGGCGGTCGGGTGACGTGGCGTCATGCATTCAACGCCAATGCCCCGGTTTTGCAGGCATTTTCCGCCGAGTGTGCATTTTCGCTATAATTTCATCGCTTATTTTTCTGTGACCTTGATTAGTTGAAAACATCGGCGCAAACTACGCTCAGGGCAGCGTAATTTTGATTTGAGAAGGATTTCGACATGCGTTCAAGGACAGGGGGAAAGCTAATTAAGGCGATGGCACTGACGGCGGGACTCGCGCTTAGTGCTGTGCCGGGGCGTGCGGTCTGGGCTGATAACCTGACCGACGCATTTATCGGGGCTTACAATACAAGTGGCCTACTGGAACAGAACCGCGCCTTGTTGCGCGCGGCTGATGAAGACGTCGCAATCGCGCTGTCGGCGCTGCGCCCGATCATCGACTGGGCGGTTGAAGTCAGTCAGAATTACAGTCGCAGCAGCACGAGCGCTGGTGTTGTTCGTGATGAACCAGCCAATTTTTTCACCGGGCTTACCCTGAGCCAGTTGATTTATGACGGCGGATTCTCGGTTCTTGGCAAGCAATCAGCGCAGGAAACGGTGCTGGCAACACGTCAGACCTTGCTGGATGTTGAACAGGATGTCTTGTTTCGCGGTTTGAACGCATATCTGGGTGTTCTTTTGCAGGAAGAAACCGTGCAGATCCGCCTGAACAACGTGGATGTGTCCGCTGAAGAACTGCGCGCCTCTCAGGACCGCTTTGACGTGGGTGAGGTGACCCGGACGGACGTCGCGTTGTCCGAAGCGCAGTTGGCAAGTTCGCAAGCAGATCTGGCGGTTGCGCGCGGTAACCTGAGCATTGCGCAGGCGGAATATGTGAACGCCGTGGGCAAGGCGCCAGGCCGTACTGCCGGTCAACCAAGTCTACCGAGCTTGCCGCGATCCGAAGGTGAGGCCGTTAGCCTTGCACAGCGCAACCATCCAGCCATTCAGTCAGCACAGCACCAAGTGCGGGCGCTGGATTTGTTCGTTCAACAGCAGCGTGCCAGCCTTGGTCCGGATGTCAGGCTGAATGCTGACGCGGGCCTGCGCGAAAGCTATGACAATGATGACAGTCTTGAAGATGCGACTATTGCGCTGAGGTTCACCCAGCCGATCTATGCCGGTGGCCGTCTGGCCGCCACGGTCCGTCGGGCAATGGCAACACGCGATGCGTCGCGCGCCAATTTGCTGAACGTGCAAAAGGATATCACCCAGGGGGTCGCGGACGCCTATGCAGCTTACCAGGCCGCCAGCGCCAGCCTAAGGGCGTCTACGGAACGGGTTCGGGCCTCGCAAGTGGCGTTTGACGGTATCCGCGAAGAAGCAACCTTGGGTGCGCGGACCACGCTGGACGTGCTGAACGCGCAGCAGGATCTATTGGACGCGCAACTGGCCGAGGTTGCATCGCGCACCGAACGATCGCGTGCCGCTTATCAACTGCTGGATGCGCAGGGTTTGCTGACGGCTGAACGTCTGGGTCTGGCTGTCCAGATTTATGATCCAACCCTGTATTACAACTTGGTTAAAAAGGCTCCGGCGCAGATCAGCAGACAAAGTCGAGACCTGGATCGCGTCCTCAAAGCGTTGCGTCGCGACTAAGGGCCAATACTACCTGTTGTTAGGACCGGTTTGTTTAGCTACACTCGATCCCGAGGATAGAGCGGTAGAGAACAATGACGGATAAAGTCGTAAAAGCGGGAATCGAGGACGTCTTGTCCTCGATTAAGCGTCTGGTCACCGAAGAAGATCGTAAAATTCCGGGTGTTATGGCGTCATCCAACACGCGAAAGCCCGGCAGGCTGGTTCTGACCGACGCATTGCGAGTCGGTGAAGTGGCCGTGAAAGAGAAGCCTCAGCCAGAAAAAGCGGAACCGGTTTACAAGGCCGAAGATTCTGTCAAACCGATGCTTCTGCGGGCTTGTGATATCGTGAAACATGCCGAACCCGCGGTCGAACAGCAAACCACGACTGAGCGAGAGGACGGCCTGACCGGCAGTCTGAGCGCCAAGATCGAAGCGCTGGAAACCGCAATTGCCCGAACCGAAGATCAGTGGGAGCCGGACGGCGACAGCGAAGATGCTTATTCCGGCACGCCGACGAAGCCGCTGGAGTGGGCGGCGGAGGTCGAGACACCGGCAAAACCGCTGGAGTGGGCCGCAGAAGATGAGTTCAACATCACCTACTCGGCAAAGATCAGCCAAGCTGAAACGATACACGAAGACGTTGACTCAGCCACAAAGGCAACCTTCGTCCGGGACCCTGCGGTCGTGGCGTCTGCGCAGGCGGTGAAGTCAGAAGCAAAAGAACTGCACGTGCAGCCAACGGGCAAAAATGCGCAGACTGCAGGCAAAGACTTGCCAGTGATGAACACAGCTCCTCTGGCTACCGGACAAGGCGCGCTGACCTTGGACGAAGACGCAATGCGCGGTCTGATCGCACAGGTCGTTCGGGAAGAGCTGCAGGGCGTTCTAGGCCAGCGTATCACTCGCAACGTTCGCAAGATGGTGCGGCGTGAGATTTACCGCGCACTGGCCGAGCGCGAGGTCGATTAACCCTTAAGGCCGCTTCGGCGGCCGGGCCATACCCAGCAGGCGATCCAGGTCCATATGCTGTTCCAGATGGTCCGCCAGCGCGTCCAGCGTATCTTCGACCCCATCCTCATATGACAGGTCCGATTCTGTGCCCAACTGCTCCAGGTAACGGGCGCGGAAAGCGTCGGATGAAAAGATACCGTGCAGATAACTGCCACGAATGCGGCCTGTGCTGTCAGCGGCACCTTCCGGCCGCTCTTCGATCTCAAGCCAGGCGCGGTCGCAATCGGGACCTTCGGTTCGGCCCATGTGAATTTCATACCCGGTGACTGGCTCATGTCCCGGAATGGTGCGTGCCGTGCGCAGGGTGACCTGCTTTTGACCTGCCATGAGGGTGGTCACGTCCAACAAGCCCAGCCCGTCAACAGTGCCGGGTCGGCCATCGACGCCATCGGGATCGGCGATGGTTTTGCCCAGCATCTGATAGCCACCGCACAGGCCTAGCACATGGCCACCCCGGCGAACATGGGCATATAGGTCGATATCCCAGCCCTGCGCCCGGAAATAGGCCAGATCGCCGATGGTGGATTTGCTGCCAGGTAACAGCACCAGATCGGCATCACCCGGCAAAGGACGCCCGGCTGGGATGATTTCAACGCTGACCCCCGGTTCGGCGGACAGCGGATCAAGATCGTCGAAATTCGCCATGCGTTCCAATTGCGGGACAACCACTTTGCAGGCCCCGCCTCTGTGCGAGCGAATGTCCATCATATCCTCAGCGGGTAATTTCCAGGCGTCATGAAACCACGGAACTACGCCCATGCATGGCCATCCTGTGCGCGCGGCAATGTCGTCGCGCCCTTCGTCAAACAGGGAGACGTCGCCCTTGAACCGGTTGACGGCGAAACCTGTGATCATCTCAAGATCACCGGCATCCAAAACCGCCTGCGTGCCGACGATTTGCGCAATGACTCCGCCTCGGTGGATATCGCCCACCAGAACGACCGGTACGTCAGCGGCACAGGCAAAGCCCATATTAGCAATGTCGCCCTTGCGCAGGTTGGTTTCAGCCGGGCTGCCGGCACCTTCGATCAGCACCAGATCGGCATCGCTGCAAAGCCGGTCAAAACTTTCAAGCGCGGCATCCAACAGTTTGGACTTGTCCTTGCGATAGTCGCCCGCCTTCATCGTGCCTGCACGCTGACCCTGAACGATGATCTGAGCGCCAGTGTCCGTTTCCGGTTTCAACAGAATCGGGTTCATATCCGTATGGGGCGGACGCTTGGCTGCACGTGCCTGCAGGGCCTGGGCGCGGCCTATCTCGCCACCATTCTCGGTCACGGCGGCGTTGTTGGACATGTTCTGCGGCTTGAACGGCGCCACTTTCAGCCCGCGCCGCGTATAGGCGCGCGCAAGCCCGGCCACCAAAACTGATTTTCCGACATTGCTGCCGGTGCCCTGAATCATGATGGCGCGAACCATGGTCGTCTCCTATACGTTAGGGCGCAGATGATCTGATTTGACACCAAAGGGAAAGCCCCGGATGAACACGCCCGCGCATCTTTTGATCGGCGCTGCCGCTTTTGCGCGGCCTGCGCGGGGGGCCATTCTGTGGGCTGCGGTGCTGGGCTCGGTTCTGCCCGATCTGTCGCTGTACGTCATGGCTGGGGTGTCCTTGCACGTCTTGAGCATCCCGCCACAGGTCGTCTTTGACGAACTATACTTCTCACCAGCCTGGCAGACGGTGTTTGCCATCGACAACTCATTCATCCTGTGGGGGTTGGCGTTGATGCTTGGGTACTGGCGGGGATGGCGGTTTTTGACGGTCACCGCATCCGCAGGGCTGCTGCATCTGTCGATGGATTTCCTACTGCATGCCGGTGACGGTCGGCCGCAATTCTGGCCGCTGAGCGATTGGGTCTTTCACAGCCCGGTCAGCTATTGGGACAGTGCGTATCACGCGCTTTTGGTAACGCCTGTTTCTGTCGTTATATGTGCTGGTTCTTATGTGGTGCTATGGAACAGGGGGCTGTCAGCGCCCGCCAAGCTATTCTTTGCCGCATTGCTAGGGGCCGAGATTTGGGTTGCCCGCCAATGGCTGCTGTTTTTCTGACCCGGAAATAGAAAAACGCGCCCGGAAAGTGGGCGCGCTTTTTCCTGCAGATGTTGCCTTGGTTTAAGCGGCTTCTGCCTGCTGAGCGGCATTACGACGCTCGCTTTCTTCACGCGACAGCGCGACCGAGGTACGCACGCCACGACCAACGAACTCCATCAACCCGCCGACAACCCGCTCGTTGGGGTCGATACCTGCGCAGGACAGCACCTCGCGGCCATCGCGCGAGCGGGCCCAACGGGCGATCTGTTCCGGGCCGTTGCCGTATTTCTTGTCATCGGCAATAGCGTCGTCCAGTGCAGCCAGCACAACGGCTGCGAAAAGTTTGCGTGCACGATTGCCTTGCTCATTGTTAAAGGCAGTGCCGTCAACGAAATCTCTCATCTCGTCTTCCTTGTTGTTCTTGCTCTTGCATTTTCGGCGTGACGGTCCTTATGACCTATTAGATGTGATTCGGATACAGCTAAAATGCATAGTTGCGTTGCGTCATTTGCATAGCTTGCTGCAAGTGCAGCACTAGGTCTCGTTGTCTTGTCAGGTGTGGTTACGCCAGATATAGGGACGGGAACTGACGCATCAACCGTTTGTGAAGGATTTATGTGATGCCCAAGATAAATGGGAACGAAATTCGCCCCGGCAACGTGCTTGAGCATAACGACGGGCTGTGGGCTGCTGTTAAGGTCGACCATGTAAAGCCCGGTAAAGGCGGTGCTTTTGCGCAAGTCGAACTGCGCAACCTGCGCAATGGTTCGAAATTGAACGAACGTTTCCGTTCGGCGGATAAGGTCGAGCGCGTGCGTCTTGAACAGAAAGATCAGCAGTTCCTGTACGAATCTGACGGCATGCTGGTGTTCATGGATTCTGAGACCTATGAGCAGATCGAACTGCCCGCTGAACTGTTGGGTGAACGTCGCCCGTTTCTGCAGGACGGCATGACCATCGTGGTCGAATTCTATGAAAGCGAAGCACTGAACGCCACATTGCCGCAAAAAGTGACCTGCAAGATCGTCGAGACCGAGCCGGTGGTCAAAGGTCAAACTGCTGCAAACTCGTTCAAGCCAGCCATTCTGGATAACGGCGTCAAGGTCATGGTACCGCCCTTCATCGGTCAGGATGAGATGATCGTGGTGAACACCGAAAGCATGGAATATTCCGAACGCGCGTAAATCGGTGCTTTGGCAAAACACGAAAAGACCGCGACGGCAGGGGCCGCGCGGTCTTTTTTTAGTTTAGCTTTCTAGGCCGACGATATCGTTCTGGGTTCGGACCGAACAATTCCAGCATCAGGTCGTATTTGATGCGGTTGGCACTGACTTGTCGGTAAAAGGCGATCAAAAAGGCCGTGGGGCCCTGAATGCGGCCAAGACCGCTGGTGGCGGCGACCACGGTGCCCACATCCGTTTTGCCATTCAGAACCAGGTACCCGCCCAGCATCAGAACACCGACCGTGCCTGCGCCATTAATTACGCTCAGCAGAAATTTGGCCGACAGCTTCCACAAAAACATGCGGCGGCGGGTGTTGTAGATGTCGTCGAACTGAGCTTCGATATCGCGCGCCACAGCGTCAATGTCTTCGGTCGTCAGCCTGTCGGTAGAGCTGCGCAATATGCGGACCCTCTCCGCCACGAAGACGTTCACCTTTCGCTGCGAGACCAGCACAATCACGATCTGCGGTACGATCATCGAAAAGGCGATCATGCCCAACCCGGGTTGCGTGGATGAGATATAGCCGATGACGCTGATCAGCGTGCCGATCTGCACCACTGGATCTGAAAAGGCGCCACCGGCGAACTTTCCCAACTCCTCGGCCTCGGCGGAAATAGCCGTGGTCATGGTTCCCGAGCGCATTTTCTCACCGGTTTCACTCAGGTCCGATGAGCGCAACAAAAGCCGCTGGCGGATCATGCGGATCAGATCCTCGCCCAGCGTCCCGGCGCGATAGCCCAGCAGCCACTTTAAGGCGAGGCTCAGCAGGATGACCGACATCATGCCTGCACCCAGATATAGCAATCGCTCGGTGCTGATATCGTTCGAGGTCAGATGGTTAACGATATCGCGCTGAAACTCTAATGGCACCGCAGCAAGGCCTGCGATGGCGATGGACAGGACAATAAGAATGATTTGCCGTCCGGCGCTGGCACGCCAGATCGCAGCGTATAACTTAAGCATATGCGCATCCGTTCAGTGGACTGACCGCAGTGTGGCAGCGCCCCGAAAGGGTTCAAAGGGTACCGGGCCGCGCAACGGTTCAGCCGTGCCGGAATAGCAACATGTTAGGCGTCAAGCGTGACGGTGGCCTCGGCGGCATGCATATCGTCGTTGGCGCGGTCAAACCTCAGATAGGCGATCCCCTGACCGTTCGATTGGGTGAACAAGGTACCGGCCGGTTTGCCGCCAGATGTAATTTCGGTCCCAACGGGCGCGGTGCCATTAACCCGAACGCTACGCAGCCCTTTGCGCAACTCGGTCTTATGCTTCATCCGGGCGGTGACTTCCTGCCCGACATAGCACCCTTTTCTAAAATCGACGCCGTTCAGGCCCTCGAATCCAGATTCAAGGATATAGCTGTCGGGGGTCAGCTCGATACCGGTTTCCGGTATGCAGTGTCGCACGCGGATGGCGTCCCAATCCGTACCATCGTCGCCTTCGGCCTCGACCGTATACGCCCGCCACCCCATATCTGGATGGCGCGGGTCGGGCAGGGCGCCTGCGGGTGCCGGGCCGGTGCCGCGTTGCAGATTCAGGCCGCTATCTTCGATCGAAACATCGGCGCGCAGCTTGTACATGCCCAGCCGCTTGACGAACCCGTCGGCGATATCCTCGGCGACATCCAGTAGCACCGTATCGCCGTCACGTTTCAGAAAGAAATCCGCCAGATACTTGCCCTGCGGGGTCAGCAGTGCGGCATAAACCAGTCCCTGATCCAGCCCGGAAATATCATTGGTGACCAGCCCTTGAAGAAAGCTGTCAGTGTCCGACCCGCTAAGGCGCAGAATACGGCGATTGGGCATGGGGTGGTCCTCGTCTTTTCCCTTGGCCCCGTGATATAGGAGATCGCGTCGCCATGACCAGAGGATATCCGCCTTGCCAGCACCAATCAGCATCGTCATCCCGACCCTGAACGCGGCAGAGGCTTTGTTGGAGTCCTTACCGGCTTTGATGGAGGGTTTGCACACGGGGTTGGTCCGAGAGCTGATCGTTACCGATGGCGGTTCAACCGACCAGACCCTTGAAATTGCGGAAGAGGCAGGGGCTGAGATCGTGACCGGGCCGCCCTCACGCGGGGGGCAGTTGCTGCGGGGCTGCGCGGTAGCCAAAGGTGAATGGCTTTTGGTCCTGCACGCCGATACCGTCCTGCAAGAAGGGTGGAGCAAGGACGTGGGAGAGCATCTGCCCACGGGCAACCCCGCGGCTTTTCGTCTGACCTTTCAGGCCAGCGGGTTCTGGCCAGCCTGGGTTGCGGGCTGGGCCAACATGCGCAGCCGGGTGTTTAGCTTACCTTATGGTGATCAGGGGCTTCTGGTGTCACGTCGCGCCTATGACAAAGCCGCAGGCTACCCGGACCAGCCGTTGATGGAGGACGTGGCGCTGGTGCGCGCCTTGCCCCACATCACCCTGCTGAGCACCCGCGCGGTTACGAGCGCGGACCGCTATGCACGGGCGGGGTGGGTGCGTCGGGGGGCACGGAATCTGTGGACCCTGACACGTTATTTTCTTGGGGCTGATCCGGAACGCTTGGCGCAGGCGTACCGACGCTGAGCGTTGTGCGCAGTTCGACAATGGATTTGCCCAACCGGAAGGGCGCGGCAAAGCTGACCAGACACAGGGCGACGATTTGCAACACCAGTATATGCGCGTTTTCCTGCAGGTATTCCCATTCGTCTTTTAGCTTTCCGACCTGTTCAACCAGGTCATCATAGCTTTGGGCAAGGATCAGATAATCCCCGGCAATGGCGGGCACTTTCCGGCGCATGTTGTCGATCGCAACCTGTGTTGCATCGTCCAACGTTGTGAAAACAAGGAACTGATCGATGCTGAACGCATCGGCCTTGGCGGCCATAGCGCGAATTTCCTGCTGTTCATCTTTCGCTTGCCCGCCAAGCAGGAAATGCAACCCCTGTAGCGGTGCCACCTCATTGGTCACAGCGATGAACAAGGGCAGGTCAGCATTACTGGCGGTTGAGGCCGAAAGGAATTCAACCTTATCGCACAAAACGGCGGTGTCCGGGTCATAGGCCGGATCGCAGAACCGCAGTCGGAAGCGCGCGGCGTCGCGGTCAAAAGCAAGCGTCGCGGCATAAGCCACATCGATTTGCCGGTCCAACCGCGAACTGTCCGAGGTGTAGAGCCCGGCCAGAACCGCCACCAGTGCGCCGATCCCGCCCAGAACGACCCAGACAAGGTCGGCCAGCTTCCATGCCCGGTGCCCGGCCGGTTTGCGAAATAGAAACGCGGTGCCAACCGAGCCAATAATAAAGAACAAGATCAGCAAGGGCAGTTGATTTTCGGTCACAAATGTCATGACATCAAAGTGACCGCGCGCCAGCGCGCTGGCAACACTCCTCACGTTCAGTTGTAGAGATTCCGCATCAATAGGGCTTTGCCTGCAGGGCAGCTATCTTGCGCTGGTCAACGGCACAATCACCGCTTCCTCCTGCGGTGGAAACCCAAACAGACTCACCGAAAACATTCTCAAAACACTGATCGAAGCTGCGTTGTGATCGGCCTCAACCTGTGCAAATAACTTAGCCGGTCCGATTTGCAGGACAGTTTCTTCCTTTACGAAAGGTTCGGATGTGACCCTGTTTGTCATTGCCATCATTTTGACGGCGGCGGTGTTGCACGCGGTTTGGAATGCGATTGTGAAAACCGCGGCTGATCGGACCACCACTCTGGGTCTGGTGGCGTTGGGGCATGTCATTCCAGCAACGGTAATGATCCTGTTGCTGCCACTGCCCAGTACCGAAAGCTTTCCATACATCCTGATCTCAACCGTGGTGCATTTCGGCTATTATTTCATGCTCGGCAAAGCCTATCAACACGGAGACTTAAGTGTCGTATATCCAATTGCCCGCGGTATCGTTCCGGCGCTTGTATCGCTGTGGGCGATGCTGTTGGTGGGCGAGGTGCTGCCGCTGCAAGCGTGGGGTGGGATCGCGCTGATCGCTGTTGGTATCCAGCTCAGCAGTTGGAAGGCATTGCGCTCTGGTGTGGGCCGTTGGGCCCTTGGGTTTGCGCTGGGTACGGGCTTTTGCATCTCGATATATTCGGTCGTGGACGGTATTGGCGTGCGCTTGTCCGGCAATACGCTTAGCTACTGGGCCTGGGGTGCGTTTCTGCATCTGTTTATCGCGGGGTTTGTTGGTATCCGTCGACGGAAGACCCTGGCTGAATTGCCTGCCAAAGTCTGGATGATCGGCATTCTGGGCGGGCTTGTTTCGATGACAGCCTATGGTCTTGTGCTTTATGCCAAGAACTTCGCACCGCTTGGTGCAGTTTCGGCGCTACGGGAAACCTCTGTTATTTTCGCGGCGCTGATCGGGTTTGTTTTCCTGAAAGAGGGGAACTGGATGCGGCGGCTTGGTGCAGCGGTTCTTATGGCTGTCGGAGTGGCGCTGATAGGCCTGTCCGTCTGATAGGCCTGCGACACAGCCTTGCTGAAGTCGCCCCCGATCTCTCATAGTAGCGAGAGAAAAGGGAGCGTTTTCATGACCAAAGAGATTGTTCTGATCCACGGTGCCTTTGCAGGGCCATGGTGTATGCAGGATTATGCCGGGTTTTTCCGCGACCGGGGCTGGACCGTTCACACCCCCGCGCTGCGCTATCACGGCGGGGATCCCAAGGCAGATCCTGACCCGCGCCTGACCGATATCAGCGTAATGGACTATGCCAACGATATCGTGGAGTTCGTGCAGGGGTTGGACAGCAAACCGGTTCTGTTGGGCCATGCCATCGCCGGGGTTGTGGCGCAGCAGTTGGCCTCACGTGGGTTGGCCAGTGCGATTGTCCTGATCAACCCGAACGCGCCTTGGGGCACCTTGCCCGAAACCGATGACGAACGTGCCATCCCGCGTGCGTTGATGGAGGGCGGGGCGTTCTGGAAACAGCCCATGCGGGTCGAGTTCGACCTGATGGCCCCCTTCGCGCTGAACAAAATGCCCGAGGCGCAACAGCACGCGGTGTTCGACCGTTTGGGCGCCGAAAGCGGGCGGGTGATGTTCGAGATGTTTTTTTGGATGTTCGACGATCACCACGCGATGAAGGTCGATATCGACAAGGTCGACTGCCCGGTGCTGGTCGTATCAGGGACCGAGGACAGGGCGGTGAACCCCAACACCTGCCGCGCCCTGGCCGATTTGTATGGCGACCGAGCGACTTTCATGCCCGTCGAGAACCACGCGCATTTCCTGTTCATGGAGCCCGGCTGGGAAAAGCCTGCCGCGCAGATCGCGAAATGGCTGGAGCAGAAGGTGGGCTAGCCCGCCCACCTTAAGCGTTCAGTTATTGGTCGAGAACGTGCTCTGCGGTTTCCACTTCATCGTGCCGTCGTCCTCACGGTGACAACGCAGCAGGCGTTCCTGGATCGTGCTGACCGTCTGAGTAACGGTGTTGTCACCGACCAGCAGGACAAAGGCGTCCTGCGAATAGGCCATGCCGTTGTAGTAGCAGAACTTGGTCTCGGCCCCGTCCGGAATGGGGGATGCGGTGGTCAATGTCTGCTGCGCGGTCGCTTGACTGGCCAGCAGTGCAACGGCCAGCCCAAGGGTTAGTGTTTTCATGTCGTCCTCCCGTTCGAAAATCTGCAGTTGGTTTCATTGCGTCTTGGACGCTCGGAACCTCAAATGTCGTTCTTGAATGACGGTTTGAGGGTAAGTGTGAACGAGATCAACAGGTTAGGCAAGGGGAGTGTTTGGGAGCTGTTTGAGGAGGATCTCACGCCATCCACCCAATGCTTGATGCGACGCATCAAGCACGCGCCCGACTCGCCCCCATAGGAGGGGCACGAGGCTCGTCAGGTTACTATCAGATTTACGACCGTCCGGTTGTTTTTTTTGATTTCTCTTAAACAGGCCCGCTGGAGGTCAGGGAAACCCTACTTGGCGAAGCCTGTTAGCTAAGCTCAACTTCTTAGAGAACAAATGCGCACCCAAAGTTTTTGCGTGAAATGAAAGATAGTTCAATTACCAAATTTTTGATTCTTGCAGTTGCAATTTTTGCCGCTTCTATGCCTTTGGCGGCGGAAGGGCCTGAGGCTGATGTATGGACGGACTGCAGACCGACGGATACGTGTGAGATCGAATATGATCATCTTTCCAACCAATCCGCCGAGCCATTTTTATTCTTGGGTTACGTTATGGATAGTGAACAGGCGCGATGGAAACAGTTCCGAAAAGCTATTCGTAACTATCCAGATGTACAAAGCTGTTTGATCAAAGAGGAACAGAAGAAAGAAAGCCCAAACTTGCTGAAGCTGGATTGGAAAAGAGTAGGTTACGGGAGTGGCGTAGAGGTTTGCATTTTCCGTATTTCGCGAAGTCTGGGTACTCTAGATAGAATTCAAAGCTGGATGAGTTATCACGACTTCCGAGTGGTGGGATACAGCAGATACAGAAGTGAGAACTTTGTTCCTACTAGAATAAACCAACCTGTCGGGAATGTCGCAGGCTATTGGACCGTAGAACAGTATAGGGAAAGAAATCCTACGCTATTTTGGCGTTTATTTGAGTTTGACCTGATATATAGCTACGAAATTGTTTTGGGCATATCAGATGAGTTCAAAGTAGTGGGAACTCATGTCATCACGCCAACAAAATAGACTCACGCAATAGGCCTAAGCCAAATTGTCGTCCAAAACGTGGAGTGTTGGAGGCTCTTTAGGTCAAACATCCAGCTCCTCCACAAACCGCGCGTTCTCCTGAATGTACTGGACCGCATTTCGGGCTTTTCGCTCATCAGGCGCTTGCTCTTCAGTGTGGTCAATTTTGATCTCACCTATTCGATTTATTGAACTCATACAACGCGTTATGCAGCGACACAAATGCACTATTGGGCTCAACAGGTGAGGCGTTGAACAACACGACAACAGTCTCTCCGTCCGAAAATCGAAAGACGGTTGTGAAGATGCCTCGGACCCCGCCCCAATGGGTCAGGTGCTGGCCGTTCTCTTCCGGCCAGACATGCCAGCCCGACGCGTAGAAATCACTTTTGTCGTCCTGTGATGCCGTCGCCTCGAAAAACGGTTGGGGCGCTGAGGCCATGGTCCAGACCGCCTCGGCCGTGCCGATTGCCCCACCAGCGATACCCAAGCCTGAAAGCCAGCCTTGATCGTCCTTAGAACTCAGCACACGGGTCCAACCGTCGCTGCGAAGTTCCCAATTGGCCCCGGCGGGCCCCTCCAGATGGATGTCGGCAACCTGCTGCAGGGCGTCTTCAGCTTCCGCCCCCAGCAGATCGGTCAGAAGGCAGAAGCCAACATTCGAGTACGCCGTCTTGCTGCCCGGCGTGTGATCCAACGGCATGGTTTGCCACACGGTCCGGGCCACTTTGGCGCAACTGGCCGACCAGTCAAGGCCAAGCCGATCGGGCGCGAAGATCGGATCAAAACTGATAGTTCTATCGAACCCACCCGTATGCGCCAAAAGCTGCCGCGCCGATACTTGTGCGGCCCGCGGGTCATGCGGCGGGGGCAGGTCGGCAAGCTCGGCTATGGGACGATCCAGGTCGATTTGGTCACGTTCCTCGGCTTTGATCAGTGCTCTGGCTGCGATGGGTTTTGTGACCGAGGCCAGGCGAAATGGCTGGTCGGTCGACATGGGCGTGTTCTCAATCGGGTCTGACACGCCAAACGCCACGACTTTGGGCTCTGCATCCGAGGGGCCGTAGGCCAGCACAGCCCCCGGAATATTATGTGTCTGAAGAAAGGACTCGACGATGTCTTCAACAGTGGCCGGTTCGCGGTAGCGACCCGCGAACATCACAATCACACCAGCGAGAACAAGAATACCAGTTGACCAGCACAGTCTTGCCTTACGTGATTTGAACATTTGGCCTCTGCACTGATTGATGTCTTTCGCGTTCGATCGTCTTAGACGTCCAACTCCTCCACAAACCGCGCGTTTTCCTGAATGTACTGGAACCGCAGTTCGGGTTTTTTGCCCATCAGGCGCTCGACCAGATCGCCGGTCTCGCCGGGTTCGTCCTCGTCGATGGTGACGCGGATTAGCTTGCGCGAGGCCGGGTCCATCGTAGTTTCTTTCAGGTCCTTGGCGTCCATTTCGCCCAGACCCTTGAAGCGTGACACGTCGATCTTGCCCTTGCCGCCCAGACCTTTCTCAAGCCATTCGTCGCGCTCGGCCTCGTCCAGACAATAGACGCGTTTTGCGCCTTGGGTCAGGCGGTAGAGGGGCGGGCAGGCCAGATACAGGTGTCCCGCGTCGATCATCGGACGCATCTGGGTGAAGAAGAACGTCATCAGCAGCGAGGCGATATGCGCCCCGTCCACATCTGCGTCGGTCATTATGATGACCTTGTCATAGCGCAGGTCGTCGACGTTGAATTTGGTGCCAAGCCCCACTCCCAAAGCCTGCGTCAAATCGTTGATCTCGGCATTGGTGCCCAGTTTCGAACTGGCCGCGCCCAACACGTTCAGGATTTTGCCGCGCAGGGGCAGCAGGGCCTGTGTTTTGCGGTCCCGGCCCATTTTGGCGGACCCGCCCGCCGAGTCCCCCTCGACGATGAATAATTCCGTGCCGTCACGTGTTGAACTAGAGCAGTCCACCAGCTTGCCGGGAAGACGAAGTTTCTTAGTGGCGGATTTGCGTTGTGTTTCCTTCTCGGCCCGTCGGCGCAGGCGTTCCTCAGCCCGCAGGATGAGGAAGTCCAAGATAGCGCCGGCGGATTTCGTGTCCGCGGCCAGCCAGTTATCGAAATGGTCGCGGACCGAATTCTCGACCAGCCGCTGCGCCTCGACCGTAGCCAGACGGTCCTTGGTCTGGCCGACGAATTCCGGTTCACTGATGAAACACGACACCAGCGCACAGCCGCCGGTAATCAGGTCGTCGCGGGTGATCTGACCGGCTTTCTTGTTGTTGATCAACTCGCCATAGGCTTTGATCCCCTTGAGGACCGCGGACCAGAACCCCGCCACATGGGTGCCGCCTTCGGGCGTAGGGACGGTGTTACAGTAGGACTGGATGAACCCGTCGCGTGAAGGCGTCCAGTTGATCGCCCATTCGACCTTGCCGGGAGTGCCGAATTTCTCGTTAAAGTCCACGGTACCGGCAAAGGGTTGCTCAGCATAGGTGGACGAGCCATTCATCGTCTCTTTCAGGTAATCGGACAGGCCACCGGGGAAGTGGAAGGTCGCTTCGGTCGGGGTCTCGCCATCGTCGATGGCGGACTTCCAACGGATTTCGACGCCCGAGAACAGATAGGCCTTGGAGCGGATGGATTTGAACAGCCGCGCCGGTTTGAATTTGTGATGGCCAAAGATCTCGGCATCGGCGTGGAAAGTGACTGTGGTGCCGCGTCGGTTCGGGGCCGCGCCGACCTTTTCCACCGGGCCTAAAGGAATGCCGCGTGAGAACCGTTGTTCGAACAGCGTTTTATCTCGCGCCACCTGCACGACCATCGAATCCGACAATGCGTTTACCACAGATGCGCCCACGCCATGCAGACCGCCCGAGGTCTGGTACGCCTTGCCCGAGAATTTGCCGCCCGCGTGCAGGGTGCAGAGGATCACCTCCAACGCTGATTTGTCGGGAAATTTCGGATGCGGGTCGATCGGAATGCCACGCCCGTTGTCGCGTACGGTCAGGGCGTAGTCGGCGTGCAGTTCAACTTCGATCCGGTTGGCATGGCCCGCGACGGCTTCGTCCATCGAGTTGTCGAGGATTTCGGCCACCATATGGTGCAAAGCGCGCTCATCAGTGCCGCCGATATACATACCGGGGCGTTTTCGGACCGGCTCAAGACCTTCCAGTACCTCAATCGAAGAGGCGTCGTAAGTGGTGGTCGCGCTTGGCGTCAACAGATCGTCGGGCATCGGGGCTGCTCTTGTTTTTAGGTTGAGACCCATTATGGCAGGTGATGTGGTCCGGGGGAAGAGGGGCGCGAGGTGTTGTGGGCGATTGGCTGTGATCTTGATGAGTGACACCCCTGCACGAAGCCGAAGTTATTAAGGTTTTTCCGCTGTCAATCGTACCCCGCCGATCCTTCTTTGTTTCACGTCGCTGACAAATTGCGCGTACATTTTTAGGAAAGTATCCCCCTTGGACGGGTTGCCAGCGCGTTCGGCCTCGGCATCCAAGGTTTGATACATGCTAAGCCGACGCGCCAGAATTTCGCCCCAGGACGCCGTTACATCGTTGGCTGAGGCAACCGAAAATCCAGTTTTTTTCAACACAGTTTCGTACTCGGGAATGCTCAGCAGGGACTGGCAGGCAAAACGTTGGTGGTACAATTCCATCTCATCATCGGGCAGGGGCTCATGCATCACCCAATCGGTAAAGGCGAACCGTCCGCCAGTGCGCAGAACGCGGAACACTTCGGATAGGGCTTTGAGCTTGTCGGGGATATGCAAGAAGGATTCCTGACTGACCGCCGCATCGAAATGCGCATCGTCAAAGGGTATATCCATCGCACTGCCCAGAATTGGATGCACCTGATCCTGTAGTCCGACAAGCGCGTTCAGTTCCTTGGCACCGTCGACGCGGTTGGGGCTGATATCGAGGCCAGTGACGTCAACGTCATGCTCAGAGGCGTACCATCGCGCAGGTCCACAAAGCCCGGCACAAACATCCAGAACGCGATCACCAGATTTCATCCGGACCTTGTCCGCCAGTCGGGCGTTGGCATTCAGGCCGTCATAGTGATCCTGATCATAAGGGTAGAGCTCTTGCGGGGTCACATCCTCAAGCGATCCGCGAAGGCTTGTCAGCTTGGTCAGAATATGCGGCGCAGAAATTGGGTGGTTGGCATAGAACTCAGTGACAGTTTTCTCCGCCATTTCCATGAGATACTCCCTTACTTGCGTTTCGTCAGCTTAGCCTGACATGGTGGGGCGATCCAGTTTTGTCTCAGAAGGATACGAGTGCGAAACTGGGAGGCGAAGACGCGACACGACAACAGGGCGAGGACCATATGAGCTGGATTAAGACTGTTCCATTTGACGAAGCCACCGGCAAGCTGAGAAAGCTTTACGAGCGGGTAACCGGGCCTGACAACAACGTGGACAACATAATGATGGTGCATTCTTTGCGGCCGCATTCGATGGAAGGTCACATGGCGCTGTACAAGAACGTCCTGCATCACTCGGCCAATAAAGTCCCGAAGTGGTTTCTTGAGGTGCTGGGGGTTTGGGTCAGTTCCCTGAACCAGTGCAGCTATTGCGTCGAGCATCACTTTAGCGGGTTGCAGCGGTTGTTGGCAGACGCGGAGCGGGGCGATGCCATCCGCGCCGCGATTGAGGCCGGAACGCCGGATTCCGCACCGCTGGACAACGCCCAGATCGCTGCTATGTGCTATGCGCGCAAGCTAACCGAAGCACCTGCGCAGATGGTTCAGGCTGATGTTCGCGCCCTGCGGGACGCCGGGTGGGACGATGGCGAGATCCTCGAGATCAATCAGGTCTGCGCGTATTTCTCATACGCGAACAGAACGGTTCTTGGGCTTGGATGTTCTACCACAGGCGACGTTCTGGGTCTTTCACCCAACAACTCGGATGATCCGGCGGATTGGGGGCATAGCTAGAAATCTGCCGCAGCGTGTTGAACTTCATTAGTGGAAAATTTCCTACGCTACGGCTCAAAAATTTGACCCGTGTCAAAGCGAAAATCTGCGCCTTTTGCTAGACGTTCCTGCGGATAGTGAAAAAGGAAAAATTGAATGGAAGCAGCGGCGCAAATTGAACAAAAACAATCCTCTGTCAAAATTGTCCCAACACCCAATCCTGAGCCATCGCAACCCAGCCCCGAGCGAATTCGGCAGGCGTTCGAAAGCGGCAAGTATCCCTATGATCGCAAGATGGCGCGGGGCAAGTACGAGGCGCAAAAGGCGCAATTGCAGGCCGAATTGCTTAAGGTGCAGCTTTGGGCGCAAGAGACGGGGCAACGCTTTGTTCTGCTGTTCGAAGGGCGTGATGCAGCAGGCAAAGGCGGTACGATCAAGCGGTTTATGGAACACCTGAACCCAAGGCAAGCCCGCGTCGTGGCCTTGAACAAGCCGACCTGGGAAGAGAAAGGCCAGTGGTATTATCAGCGCTATGTTCAGGAACTACCTACGGTCGGTGAAATGGTGTTCTACGACCGCTCTTGGTACAACCGTGCGGGCGTTGAGAGGGTCATGGGCTTTTGTTCGCCCAACGAGTACCTTGAGTTCATGCGACAGACGCCCGAGTTGGAGCGGATGTTGGTCCGCTCGGGTATTCAGCTCTACAAATATTGGTTCTCGGTCACGCAGCCGGAACAACAGCGCCGCTTCAAAAGCCGGGAAACCGACCCGTTGAAGCAATGGAAGCTGTCGCCCATCGACAAGGCGAGCCTGGATAAATGGGACGACTATACCGAAGCGAAAGAGGCGATGTTCTTTTATACCGACACCGCCGACGCGCCTTGGACCATCGTCAAGTCGAACGACAAGAAACGTGCCCGTCTGAACTGTATGCGCCACTTTTTGTCGACGCTGGATTACCCGGACAAGGACCACAATTTCGTGGGCCAGCCCGATCCCATGATCGTAGGGCAGGCGCATCACGTCATTCATCAGTCCGAGCATATTCTGGGCACTTCCCTGCATCCTGACGCGCGATGAATCAAGCGACCAATTGCCGGCAGAACTAGTCTCACCTTGAAATTTCACTGATCACCTCTTGTCCCGGCCTCTGGCCGGGCATAAGGCTGGTGAAATGAATAAGGTAATGACATATCGCGCCCACTTCCGGGCCATTGCAGTTCTGGGCCTGCCGCTGGTCGGCGGGCATCTGGCGCAGTTTGCCATTGGTTTGACCGACACGATCATGCTGGGCTGGTACGGGGTGGAAGCATTGGCCGCAGTGACGCTGGCCAGTAGCTTTTATTTCGTGCTGTTCCTGTTTGGCGGCGGTTTCGGACTGGCGGTGATGCCCATGGTGGCGACTGCGGCCGCCGAAGAGGATGAGACCAGCATTCGCCGCTCGACCCGTATGGGGGTGTGGCTGTCCTTGTTATACGCGGTGCTGGTTATGCCTTTGCTGTGGTGGTCCCACCCGATTTTGATTGCTGCAGGGCAGGACCCGCAAGTGGCCGAGACCGCGTCGCAATATCTACGTGTCGCAGGATGGGGCCTGTTCCCGGCGCTGGTGGTTATGGTGCTGAAATCTTATCTGGCCGCTTTGGAGCGCACTCAGATCGTTTTGTGGATCACTGTTACGGCCGCTGTCGTCAACGCACTAACCAACTATGCGCTGATCTTCGGCAATTGGGGTGCGCCCGAACTGGGCGTTATGGGGGCGGCAATTGCCTCGGTGGTGACGCAGATGGTGTCGCTGGTCGCGGTTGTGGTCTACGCCGTGCGCGTATTGCCCGAACATAACCTGTTCCAACGGTTCTGGCGCCCGGATTGGGAGATGCTGTACAGCGTGCTGCGTCTTGGCATTCCCATTGGATTTACATTGCTTGCCGAGGTGTCGCTGTTCGCCATGTCCGCCTTCATGATGGGTTGGATCGGGCCGGTGCCGCTGGCGGCGCATGGGATTGCGCTGAATCTGGCCTCGGCCACGTTCATGGTGCATCTGGGGCTGTCTAACGCGGCCACGATCCGTGCGGGGAACGCCCTTGGGCGCAAGGATCGACCACATCTGGAAAAAGGTGCGAAGGCGGTGACCGTGATGTCTCTGCTGGTGTCTGTTCTGACGATTATCTTGTTTGTGACCTGCGCCGAGCCGCTGATTTCTGTGTTTGTCGAACCCGACGATCCGCAGCGCCCGCAAATCCTGGCCATCGGAACGGGCCTGCTGGCCATGGCCGCTTTGTTCCAGTTGGTCGACGGGGCACAGGTGATTGCACTGGGCCTGTTGCGCGGATTGCAAGATGCCAAGGTGCCGATGGTAATGGCCGGGCTCAGCTATTGGGTGATTGGGATACCGGCGTCGTACTACTTTGGCTTTGTGCAGGGGATGGACGGGATCGGCATCTGGATGGGTCTTGTACTTGGGCTTGCCTGCGCGGCCGTCTTGCTGATGGCCCGTTTCTGGATGCGCTCGGTTCAGACCGTAGGGGTGCCTGCGGAATAGCCGCGGCTTCAGCCTTTGCTTAGGCGATCTGCCTTTTTGCGCACCAGAACGCTACGCAGGTCGTGCATCGCCAGCAACAACCGGTCGGTGACATCCTCAAGCTGTTCGTCCGACGCCTTGGATTGTGCCCATTGCGTGGTCAGATTCAGATAGTCGACCGCGCGGTGTATGTCGTCGATATCCCGTTGCGCCAGCAGGGCTTTGCGCGCGTCCATCCATCGTGCGATTTCCGCCTGATCCGCCGCTGTCAGGGTGCGCTGGCCCTGTGGCTTGACCTCGCCATTACGGATGTTGATGACCGCGATCTGATCCATCTCGATCCGCCGTTGACGGTTTTCGGTATCGATCCGAAAAACCGCCGCGCCATTCTCGCGGACACGAAAGTAGTATTCAGGCAGTTCTGCGGTCATCAGAGGCCTCCGGATCAGGTCAGGGACGCGCAAAAGCGCTGGATGCGGGTGCAGGCCTCGGTCAGCGCCTCGTCCGAGGTCGCATAGCTGACCCGGAAATTCGGTGACAGGCCAAAGGCCGCGCCAAATACAACGGCCACGTCGGCCTCTTCCAGCAGAGCGGTGGCGAAGGCCTCATCCGAGTCAATTCTGGTGCCGGCCGGAGTGGACTTGCCGATCAGTCCTGCGATCGACGGGTAGACATAGAACGCGCCCTCGGGCGTGGGGCAGGTGATACCGTCGATCTGGTTCAGCATGTCAACCACCAGATTGCGGCGACGTTTGAACGTCTCGTTGTTCGGGGCCAGGAACGCTTGCGTTCCGTTCAGCGCCTCGACCGCCGCCCATTGGCTGACCGAGCAGGGGTTCGAGGTCGACTGTGATTGAATCTTGCGCATGGCGGCGATGATCTCGACCGGTCCCGCCGCATAGCCAATGCGCCAGCCGGTCATAGCATAGGCTTTCGATACGCCGTTGCAGGTCAAGGTACGGTCATAGAGGCCCGGTTCGATCTCGGCCGGAGTGCAGAATTCGAACCCGTCATAGGCCAGATGCTCGTACATGTCGTCGGACATGATCCACACATGTGGGTGGCGCATCAGTACATCTGTCAGGGCCTTCAATTCCGAACGGCTATAGCCCGCCCCCGTAGGGTTTGACGGCGAGTTGAAGATGAACCACTTGGTCTTGGGCGTGATCGCCGCCTCAAGCTGTTCGGCGGTCAGTTTGAAGCTGTTTTCCAGCGTCGTCTCGACCACGACTGGCGTACCTCCGGCCAGCAGAACCATGTCCGGGTAGCTGACCCAGTATGGCGCGGGGATAACAACCTCGTCCCCGTCGTTCATTGTCGCCATCAACGCGTTATACAGCGTCTGCTTACCGCCTGTCCCGACCGAGATCTGTGCGGGCGTGTAGTCCAGCCCGTGATCACGCTTCATCTTGGCGCAGGCGGCCTGCTTCAGTTCGGGGATGCCGTCGGGCGCGGTGTATTTGGTCTTGCCGGCAGCAATGGCTGCAACGGCGGCGTCCTTGATGTTCTGGGGGGTGTCGAAATCGGGTTCACCCGCGCTCAGGCCGATCACATCACGTCCCGCCGCCTTCAACTCGGCTGCTTTGGCGGTCATCGCGATGGTTGGTGATGGTTTTACGCGTGACAGTGTCGCAGACAGGAAAGTCATGATGGCCTCAGTTTGTATGTTCAACCTGTCTGTCATAGGGTGCGCCCGAATGACGATCAAGCGATATGAGGCCGAGACATGGAGACCCTGATGACCGACGAAAATGACTGGTATAGCCCAGAGGCAGCGACATTCGGGGACCGGCTGGCAGGCGCGCGCGAGGCCGCTGGTATGACTCAGACCCAACTGGCGCGTCGGCTGGGTGTCAAAAAAGCGACTATTGTGGCCTGGGAAAACGATCTGTCCGAACCGCGTGCCAACCGTTTGTCGATGATGGCGGGTATGATCAACGTTTCGATCATGTGGTTGCTGACCGGCGAAGGCGAAGGTATGGACGCCCCCGTCGAAGACGGCGAGGCCAATATCGAGCTGGCAGATGCGGTGGCCGAGCTACGCGCAATCCGGG
The DNA here is from genome assembly GCF_056539625.1 of Ruegeria sp. BA12. Classification (NCBI taxonomy): domain Bacteria; kingdom Pseudomonadati; phylum Pseudomonadota; class Alphaproteobacteria; order Rhodobacterales; family Roseobacteraceae; genus Ruegeria; species Ruegeria sp. BA12. The sequence continues at coordinate 398,237 of NZ_JBQFVF010000002.1, read as the reverse complement.
GCGAGATGCGCGCCAGCGCCGAACGGGCCGCGCGGCTTGAAAAGAAGCTGCGCTTGATGTCGGAGCAGGGAAAGTGACCGAAACACGGGAAGTCAGGATCAAACGCATGAAAATGCGGTCCATGCGACGCGGGATCAAAGAGATGGATTTGATCCTTTCGGCCTATGCCGAACGTAATCTCGACGCGATGGATACAGCGGGTCTGGATCAGTTCGACGCGCTGCTACACGAAAATGATCAGGATCTGTATCAGTGGGTCACCGGGCAGGCCCAGCCGCCCGAGGGGTTTGTCCATCTGGTTTCGGATATCGCGCAGACCTTTCAAAAATAAAGAAAATCCAGCTTAACCGATTCTTGGGGATTTCGATTCATGCTGCCTGAAACAGCGCGACTGAATCGGAGGATCGGATGAGTATGGAAATGCAGGTCTCCGCGCCGGAAACCAAGGGTTTCATGACCAGCTATCTTGAAGCGCTCGCTTTGGTCGAGCGGCTGCACCGTCTGCTACTGGACGTTATCAAGGATGAGTTCGAGCGCGTGGGCGTGTTGGAAATCAACGCCGTTCAGGCCCTGCTTCTGTTCAATATCGGCGATCATGAGGTGACGGCGGGCGAGTTGAAAAGCCGTGGCTATTATCAGGGCAGCAACGTCAGCTACAACCTCAAGAAGTTGGTCGAAATGGGCTATATGCACCACCAAAGGTGTGAGATCGACAGACGCTCGGTCCGGGTTCGGTTAACGCCACGAGGACGCGAGATTCGGGATATCGTGACCGAACTATTCTTGCGCCATGCCGAAGGGCTGCAGACCCGTGGCGTGCTTGGACTGGAGGGGATAGACGACATCACAACCTCTCTGCGCCGGGTTGAGCGGTACTGGACGGATCAGATCCGCTATATCTACTGATCAGGGGTGCAGGTCTGACAGGATCAACCCTTCGAGTTCTCGGATCAGCTTTCGGGTCATGGCGTCCTCGTAGGCGTCAAACCCAAGGGCAACCTCGACAAAGGCATCTGGCCCCAGGATGACCCAAGCGGTGTAATAGGCAGACAGCTCTCCAACCTGCACATAGCGTTTGTCGCCGTGGCTGGGATCATCCGCGCCGATGACCAGGCCGTTGATGGTGATGCCCGAAGCTTCAAGCGTGCTTTTGGCTTCGCGCGGGTGAGTGCCCAGATTGTGTTTGCCGTCGCCGGACAGATCGAGTGTTCGTTTCCAGCAACTTGTTTGGTCGGACAGCAGGTCAGCCCCGAACAGCATCGCTGAGCCAACAGCCGTACCTTGCGGGGCGGCACTGCGCTTGGTTCGGTTCAGTAGAAAGGCGATCTGTTCAAGATCGCTGACAGAACGTATGGCGATCCAGTCTTGCAACAGACGTTGATGGCCCGGCTCGCTCCACTCGAAAATCGCCAGCCGCACAGGGGCAGCAGGGTTTGACAGCAATAGCTGCACCACTTCAGGACGCTGCAAAGCAGCTGCCACACCGTCAAGTTGCAGCCGGTATTCGTGACTGTCCACCGAACCAGAAACATCCAGCCCCAGCGCCAGAGCTTGTCGGCACTCTGCCGTGGCCGAACCAGCGATCAAACTAATGACAAATGCCAATAGCCGCGTCATCTGGGCGCGATGTCCTGCAGCACGCCGATTTGCAAGCTTGTCAGTTCACGTTCCAGCTTCCGCCGCATGGCGCGTTCGAAATCCTCGAACCCCTGTGCGACTTCTAGAAATGCGCCAGGCCCGTACAGAACATTGTTTTCGAAGTAGGGAATCAGATGAACTTCGCCCTCGAAATCGGCAGCATTGATAACCAGCCCGTTGACCACAATGCCCTCGAACGGAAAGTGGCGATAAGCGGATGCAGGTTGGAAACCGTCATTATTTGCGCCGTCCCCAGACAGGTCGATGGTCTGAAACAAACATGGTGGTGCTTGCTGCATCAGGGTCGCACCAAAAGCCAAAGCTTGCCCCATGGCAGTGGCCGAGTCACCGTCAGATCGGACTGAACGTTGTATGGTCTCTGCCGCCGTTAGCAAATCAGCTTGCGTGTTGATCATCGTCCAGTTCAGGATCATGCGCTGGGTCGAGCGGCTGCCCCACTCATACACAGCCAATGCCACGGGCAAAGGAGAGGAAAAGAACGCCTCGGTCACCTCAGGGGCGATCAGGGCAGCGGCCAGGCCCTGCCGCTGCAGGGTATCCTCGGTTGCATCCACTGAGCTTGAGATATCCATAGCCAACGCCAGGGCCAGGCGACAGGTTTCGGCCCGAAGCGGGCTGGCCAGTCCGGCCAGTCCCAGTGCTGTCAGCCAGCGGATCACCAGTGTCCGGTGCTTTCCATGCTGACCCAGGGTTCGGCGGCTTCCAGCGCGTCACCGTTCTGTAGCAACTCGACCGAGATATTGTCGGGCGACCGTACAAACGCCATACGGCCGTCGCGGGGCGGGCGGTTGATCACCACACCATTGTCCTGCAAGTGCTGGCAGACCTCGTAAATATTGTCGACGCCATAGGCCAAATGCCCGAAATGCCGACTGTCGCTGGGCAGCGCATCGTCACCATCCCAATTGTGGGTCAGCTCAATTGGGCGATCCTCTTGCCCCGGGGGCGCCATGAAGATCAGCGAAAACCGCCCCGCCTCGCTGTCATAGCGGCGGGTTTCCTTCAGGCCCAGCAACTCAAAAAACGCCATCGACTTTTCCAGATCCTTCACGCGGATCATGGTGTGAAGATATCTCAGCCCCATTGTGGCTTCCTTTCCGTTCAGGTGATGGGCTGCAGCTTAGCGCGCGGAAAATGCGTGTCGAGGGGCAGGGCGGACACAATTTTGAAAATGCGCCGCTGGGTGTACATGTCGCGGTTCCGGTCGGGGAATTGCCGATATATAGTGGTGGGCGACTCATTGCTGGAAAGGAACTTTTATGCCGCTGTCCTCTGACCAACTGGCCGAGATCGAAGCGCAACGGGCGCAATCGCATCCAACACGCCGCGTTGTGGCTGCGGGTATGGAAGATCACCTTTATACCGCTCATCAGGTGCTGGACCACGGCTTTGTGCGCGTGATCGACTATATGGGTGACGATGCGGCGATCTGTCAGGCGGCGCGGGTGTCGTATGGCAAAGGCACAAAATCGGTGCAGAACGATGAGGGTCTGATCCGCTATCTGATGCGTCACTGGCACTCGACCCCGTTCGAGATGTGCGAGATCAAGCTGCACGTCAAGCTACCTGTCTTTGTCGCCCGGCAGTGGATTCGTCACCGCACGGCAAATGTGAACGAGTATTCCGCGCGCTATTCGATTCTGGACCGCGAGTTCTATATCCCCGCACCCGATCACGTTGCCGCGCAGTCCGAGGTAAACAACCAAGGCCGGGGTGATGCGCTGCAAGGGGAAGAGGCCGCGCGAGTTCTGGATATCCTCAAGGCCGATAGCGCCCGGTGCTATGACAACTATGAATCGATGATCAACCAAGACGGCCAACAGGGTCTGGCGCGTGAACTGGCGCGGATGAACCTGCCCGCGAATATCTATACGCAGTGGTATTGGAAGGTTGATCTGCACAACCTGTTCCACTTCTTGCGCCTGCGTGCCGACCCGCATGCGCAGTACGAGATCCGGGTCTATGCGGATACCATGTGCAAGATCGTCGCCGACTGGGTGCCCTTCGCCTACAAAGCGTTCGAGGATTATCGGCTGGGTGCGGTGAACCTTTCGGCTCAGATGGTCGACAGCCTGCGCCGAATGCTGGTCGGGGAAAATGTCACGCAGGAAAACTCGGGCATGACCGCTCGGGAATGGCGCGAGTTCGAAGCGGTCATTCGCAAAAGCTGATCTCGCGCATTGCGCATTATAGTGATGGAAAAAGCTAATCCTCTCGCGCCTAAGCCGACCCGGCGCGAGGGTAAGGTTTCTAACCTTTGAATATTGGTCAACGGCCGGAAATTGGCCGTTGGCCTGTTTTGATCACCCGCAGCATGCGGGACTGTTTTACAGTGGCTTTAAATCAGATGCCATTTGTCGGCCGTCGCGTCCGTCTTCCAACTCATACGAGACTTTCTGATTGTCAGCGAGCCCGGTCAGACCGGACCGTTCAACGGCCGAGATATGAACAAATACGTCCTTGCCGCCCTCATCAGGGGCAATAAACCCGTAGCCTTTCGTGGTATTAAACCATTTCACGGTGCCAGTTGGCATTTCCCGTGTCTCCTTCTACTTACGCGTTGTCCCACATAATTGGTGGGGGCAGTGATTGACGTCGCCGCAATTGATTACCGTATCGCCGTAACGATACAGCGCGAATTGCGAGTTTCGTCTTTTTCAACATTGCATGGTGAAGTAAAAAATCAAGAATTTCTGAAACGTGCAGGCAAATTTGCTGAAAATTGAACCAGATACAGGAGACACCCGAAATGCGCCTTTATGGTCTGAAAAACTGTGACACGTGCCGCAAGGCTTTGAAATCACTTCCAGATACTGAGTTTGTCGACGTTCGGACCGATGGCGTACCCAAAGCGATGCTGACGCAGGCGCTGGATCGCTTCGGCGAGGCTTTGCTCAATACCCGTTCGACAACCTGGCGTGGATTAGACGATGCACAACGCGCGCGGCCTCCGCTGGAACTGCTGACAGATCACCCGACCCTGATGAAGCGCCCCCTGATCGAGCAAGACGGAACCCTGTATCTGGGATGGACGGCGGAAACGAAGGCAGGGCTTGGCGTTGCGTGACCGGATGACTATCTGAATTGACGCAAGTTAGAGGATTTTGAATGCGTAACGCTGCTATGATTTTGGGTGTCATCGCCGGTTTGATCGGGATGATTGTTGGCTTTTTCGGCTATGGCTATGTCGAACTGATTGATCGGTTTGGTGAGATCGACGGGCTGGCCGAGCAGGTGGACAACGCGCAACTCATACAGTTCGCGTCGATCATTGCGCCGCTATTGGCGATTGCTGGAGGTGCAATGGCCCATGCACGGGCCCTGATCGGAGGGGTCTTGTTGCTGATCTCAGCGGCCGGGATGTATTACGCCTTTGGCTTTAACGTGTTCACTATGTTCCCGGTGGCATTTGCGGGTGTTGCGGGCCTCCTTGGACTGGCCGCGGGTAAACCGGACGAGCCCAAGGCGCATTTCTAGATCACTTGATGTGCAGGATGCGATCAACGGACAGCGGCCCTGCGCCGTTGATCACGATCACTGCCAGCAGGAAGGACCAGAGTGTCCGATCATCCAGCAGGCTTACGGCGTTGGTGAAGTAGCTGCCCAATTCCGTACCGTGGCCCGTGACATCTACGATCGTCTGAACCCAGACAAATGCCAGCATACCCAATGCTGCGAACCGCGACAGAAGGCCGATCACGATCAGCGTAGGTAGAAGAAACTCAGCCCAGGTCCCCGCAACAGCAATGGCCCAATGCATGATCCCCAATTGCGAGCTGTCATAGCTGACGGCTTCCATGGCTTTGGGGAAAATCTGCACATAGGCACCGTCGGACGGGAACAGGAACCCAAAGAATCCGCTACCCAGTTTGGTGGTCGCCGAATTCCAATAATACACCAGCAATGTTGCCGCAAAGACCAGCCTGGCCAAGGTCGGTGTCAACCAGCCAGAGGTCATCTCTAACCGTCCCAGGGTGTTGTTGTGCAATGAGATCAGGGCAGTCATGTTGCCAGCCTTTCGATAGTCACAGAGGTTATTGCGCCGCCTTGTAAAAGCAGCGCCAGAGTGGCCCCAAGGTCAAATTCGGGGAAATGGTTTACAGTATCTTCAAACGCGCCACCAATGGTTTGCCCGGCCTGAAGGCCCGCAATCCAGTGCGCGCCGCCTTCGGGCAGCAGATGTGGAACCGGGTCATACTCGGCCCGGGTGATCAGAACGTCTTGGGCGGTGGGATCGGGTTTGGGGGCGTCGACTTCGGTGTTGAAACGCCAGATCGAATAAATCGGCCAGTCCGAGTGCAGAACCCGCATCGACGGGGCAAATCCCAGCTGTGCCCGCATGATGTCTTCGGGCGGAACAGCCAGTGCGTCCGCCGGGGCTGGTTCGCTGTCAGCGGCGTGGTAGGAACGGCGCAAGGCAAGCTCCAATTGCGCCACGTCAGGCAGGTATCCAATATGCGAGAGCTGCTCCATTCCGGCAAGAAATTCGGGGAATTCTTCACCGTAAAACATCATCAACGGCGATGAGGGGGGATGTTTGCGCAGGAAAATACCCGACAGCCCATCCATGTTCTGAGCCCCCAGCAATTTGGTGATGACCGGAAATGCCTGATGCATCGCTTCGGTCAGCGACACCGCCACGTTGTTGCGATACACACTGAACCGCCGCCCGGCAGGTTGTGCGACCGCGTCCAGCAGTCCTTTAGGGATGGCGGCTGACGGGTTCATCAGCGCGGCGTGAAAACTTTCTTGCGAAACGCTCATGCCGGGACGCGGTCCAGGGCCGCTTGCGCACGGTCTGCTTCGGCCCGCAGCACGGGCCATTCTGGAACGTCCGTGTCCCACTCGACCAACACGGGTTTGGGACCAGATCGCTCTAGCACGTAGTCCAGCAGCGCCCAAACCGGATCAACGACTTTGCGCCCATGGCTGTCAATCAGTAGGGGGCGACCATGGTCATCCTCATCCTCATCATGCCCGCCTAGATGGATTTCCCCCACCTTCTCAAGAGGGTAGGCATCGATATAGCCCTGCGGTGAGAATTCCAGATTGGTGGCTGAGACAAAGACGTTGTTCACATCCAGCAGCAGGCCGCACCCAGTGCGACGTGCAACTTCGCGCAGAAAATCGGGTTCGGACCAGGTGCTTTCTTCGAACGCCAGATAGCTGGACGGATTCTCCAACAGCATTTGGCGACCGACGGTTTCCTGTACCTGATCGATATGCTCGCAAATGCGTGCAAGCGAGGCATTGGTATAGGGCAGGGGCAGTAGGTCGTTCAGAAAATGGCTGTCATGGGTCGACCATGCCAGATGTTCCGAGAAACTGGCCGGTTTCAGCCAGCCAACCAGGTGTTTCAATCGTGCCAGATGGTCGGCATCCAATGGGCCTTCGCTGCCGATGGACAGGCCAACCCCATGGACCGAGATCGGAAACTTTTCCGAGAGATGGCGCAATTGCGCCAGCGGACGACCACCGTCACCCATGTAGTTCTCGGCGTGAATTTCCAGCCAGGCAACTGGCTGTGCGTGTTCAAGGATCTGTGCGAAATGCTGCGGCTTGTACCCGACGCCCGGTGCCAGAGGCAGGCGGTTCGAACGGAGTGTGTCATCCAACATTTGGCAGCTCCTTGTTCTAGAAGTAAGGGGCGGGCGAAGTCGCCCGCCCCCTGACTAGCTTAGGCCAGACTTATGCCGGCAGATCGCGGTCCTGAGCTTCCAGCGAGCCTTTGCGCGGTGTGCCGTCAGCCTCGGCCGGCAGTTCGATATCGGCGCAGGTACCTGCATCGACCAGAGTCCAGGCGTTGCCCTGATAGTCTACGGTCGAGGTGCCCGCGCAGGTTGTGCCGGGGCCCGCGGCGCAGTCGTTCTGACCGGCCAGCGAAATGCCATAGCATTTCTCTTTGGCTTGTGCGGTGGCAGTTGTGGCTGCGCCCGAAACGGCGGCTGCGACTGCGGTTGCGATAACCAGTGATTTTGCGGTGTTCGACATCTCGGTAATCCCTTTTGATGACTGCGTATGTCTGCTTGTGACAATGACAAAGGTAGTGGCTTGCGGCCCAGAGTTGAATTCACGAGCCCGTGTCTCACAAGCCCGTCAGGGCGCACAATGCCCCCTTGTAAGTTAATATACTGTTTTTGAATAAGAAAAGAGGAAATATTTCAATTCGGCCCCAAAAGCGGGGCCGAATTCATGGCAATTCCATGCCGAATGTTACAACAGATCCGGCGGTGTCGCGGCCTGTGAAAGCTCATTTGTTACAGCTTCAAGCGATTGAACCTGCGTTTGTTTTTCGCCCAGCCGGCGAACGCTGACGGTGCGTTCGTCAACTTCGCGATGACCGACGGCCAGAATGACCGGAACCTTGCCGACCGAATGTTCGCGAACCTTGTAGTTGATCTTTTCGTTGCGGATGTCTGCCTCGGCGCGGACACCGGCGGCCTTGAGCGTCTCAACCACTTCGGCCACATAATCATCGGCTTCTGACGTGATCGAGGCGACGACGACCTGACGCGGGGCCAGCCAGAACGGCAGCTTGCCTGCGTGTTCTTCGATAAGAATGCCGATGAAGCGTTCGAACGAGCCCAGCGTAGCCCTGTGCAGCATGAAGGGGCGGTGCTTGGCGCCGTCGGCACCGATAAAGCTGGCATCCAGCCGCTCGGGCAGGTTGGGGTCCACCTGCAGGGTCCCGCATTGCCATGTCCTGCCGATCGCGTCGGTCAGAGTGAACTCCAGCTTGGGCCCATAAAACGCGCCTTCGCCTTCTAGCAGCTCATACTCATATCCGGCGGCCTTACAGGCATCGCCCAGCGCCTTTTCGACCAGATCCCAGCTTTCATCCGACCCGATCCGTTTTTCCGGACGAGTAGACAGTTTGATCGTCCAGTCATGGAAGCCCAGATCGGCATATACCTTAGACAGGAAGGCAATGAACTTGGCGGTCTCGGATTCGATCTGATCCTCGGCACAGAAGATGTGACCATCATCCTGTGTGAATCCACGCACGCGCATGATTCCGTGCAGCGCGCCCGAAGGCTCATAACGGGCACAAGACCCGAATTCGGCCATTCGCAACGGCAGATCACGATAGGATTTCAGGCCCTGATTGAACACCTGCACGTGACAGGGGCAGTTCATCGGTTTCAGCGCGTTGATTGCCTTTTCGCGGGCATGTTCCTCGTCGACTTCGACGATGAACATGTTTTCCTGATATTTGTCCCAGTGGCCCGAGGCCTCCCACAGTTTGCGGTCGACAACCTGAGGCGTGTTCACCTCGACATATCCATCGCGCTCCTGCATCCGGCGCATATAGTCCTGCAGGGTGGTGTAGATTTTCCAGCCGTTCGGATGCCAGAAGATTTGGCCGGGGGCCTCTTCCTGCATGTGGAACAGGTTCATCTCGCGGCCCAGCTTGCGGTGATCGCGCTTGGCGGCCTCTTCCAGCATGTGCAGGTGAGCTTTCAGCTTTTCCTTGCCGGTGAAGGCCACGCCATAGATACGCTGCAGCATCGCGCGGTCGCTGTCACCGCGCCAATAGGCACCGGCGATGGACATCAGCTTGAACGCATCGCCTGGAACCTGACCGGTATGCTGCAGATGCGGGCCGCGGCACAGGTCCTGCCAGTCGCCATGCCAATACATGCGCAGCGGCTCGTCGCCCGGAATGGCGTCGATCAGTTCGACCTTATAGGGCTCGTCATTGGCGGTGTAGAAATCTATCGCACGCTGACGGTCCCAGACTTCGGTGGTCACGGGGTCGCGCTTGTTGATGATTTCCTTCATCTTTTTTTCGATCAGGCCAAGGTCTTCGGGCGTGAAAGGTTCCGCCCGATCAAAGTCATAATACCAGCCATTTTCGATGACGGGGCCGATGGTGACCTTGGTATCGGGCCAGATTTCCTGCACCGCGCGAGCCATGATGTGCGCCAGGTCGTGGCGGATCAGTTCATTAGCCTGAACCTCATCCTTCATGGTGTGAATGGCGATATCGGAATCGGATTCGATGGGCCATTGCAGGTCCCAGTGCTGGCCATTCACCGTGGCCGAGATGGCCTTTTTCGCCAGCGAGGTCGAGATATCGGCAGCCACCTGCGCGGGCGTTACGCCTGCGTCATAAGAACGTGCATTGCCATCGGGAAAGGTGAGTGAGACGGATTTTGCATCCAGGGCCATATCGGCTCTCCTCGTCGGTTTGGCGCCCACTGAACGCCCGGTTGCGGGTTATGGTGTCCGGCTCATGTGGCAGGTGCAGCAAAACCTGTCAAGTGTCGAAGGAAGCAGGACTGACGCTGCGAGACTGCAAAAATCGGGAATTGCGACCACTGGTCTGCCGTGCATGATGTGATGCAAATGGAAAGAGGGTTTCATGGCAGCTACGGAATTTCTGATCACCGCAAAAGACCGGCGGTTGGCCTATCACAAAAGTGAGGGCCATGGCCCGACCGTCGTTTTTCTGGGCGGGCTCAAATCTGACATGGAAGGCACCAAAGCGGTGCACCTGGAAGACTGGGCACAGGCGCGCGGGCAGGCGTTTTTGCGGTTCGACTATTCCGGTCATGGTGAAAGTTCCGAGAAATTCACCGATGGCTGTATCGGCGATTGGCACGAAGATACGATTGAGGCTGTGGCAGCCTTGACCGAAGGGCCGTTAATCGTTGTCGGATCATCCATGGGCGGGTGGCAGGCGCTGTTGCTTGCCAGAACGATACCCGAACGGATCGCTGGTATGGTGACCATTGCCGCCGCGCCTGATTTCACTGAGGACGGCTATTGGGCGTCGTTCAGCGCCGAACAAAAGGCTGCGCTAGATAGTGTTGGGCATGTGGAACTGCCCTCGGATTATATGGAACCCTACATCATCACCAAGCGGATGATCGAAGACGGGCGTCAACGGTTGGTGCTGCGCGACGCGCTAGACCTGCCTTTCCCGGTGCGCTTTCTGCAGGGCACGGCGGATACGGCGGTGTCCACCAAAACGGCTGTGCGGTTGCTGGAACACGCCAGTGGGCCAGATATGCGTTTATTGCTGGTCAAAGACGCAGATCACCGGTTCTCGGACGGCCCCTGTCTGGGGTTGATCGAAAACGCAGTGCTTGAGGTGATGGAGGCCAGCTGATGCAGCGCTTTGGGTGGTTTCTTGGGCGTCTGCTGCTGGCACTGATTGTTGTCGGTGGCCTGATCTATTGGTTCGGGCCGCGTGAACAGGTCGACCTGCATCCCCGCTTTGATCCTCGCAAATTCGGCGAAGGGGTTCAGGTCCACTTTGAAAGCACAGAATCCGCCTATGACGACATCGTGCCCGGAGTGGAAAAGCGCGTGGTCTGGCAGGACGGATTCAAAGAACAACGCACGCCTGTTTCGGTTCTCTATGTGCATGGCTTTTCGGCCTCGTCCGAGGAAATCCGTCCGGTGCCGGATAAGGTGGCTGACGCGCTGGGGGCCAATCTGGTCTATACGCGCCTGAAGGGACATGGTCGCGATGGCCCGGCAATGGCCGAAGGGACGGCTACGGGCTGGATGCAGGATATGGCCGAGGGGTTGGCCGCGGCGCGGGCCGTTGGCGACAAGGTTGTTGTCATCTCAACCTCGACCGGCGGAACGCTGGCCGCAGCAGCAGCGTTGGATGAAGAACTGAGCCAAGACGTGGCGGCTTTGGTCTTTGTGTCTCCGAATTTCGGGGTGAACACACCGGGCGCGTGGATTCCCGGCTTGCCCTGGGCGCGGAAGTGGCTGCCCTTGGTGATGGGGGAGGAACGGGATGTCTCTGGCCCGGACCCGGAGGTAAACACCTATTGGACCTCGGTTTACCCGTGGGAGGCTGTGGTGCCGATGACCCTGTTGGTCGAGGCTGTCTATGCGTTGGACTTCTCGAGCGCGCAGATTCCGGCGCTGTTCTGGTTTTCGGATGACGATCAGGTCGTGCGTCCTGACCTGACGCATAAAGTGGCCGAAAGATGGGGTGGACCGAAGACGGTCAATCTGGTGACAATGGGGCCAGGGGATGATCCAGCGTCGCATGTGATCGCGGGTCGGCTGATGTCCCCGGGGCAGACGGACGCTACTGTTGCAGGTATTCTGGACTGGCTGAGTGAGCAGGGGATCGAATAGTGGACCAGCGAGTAAGCTTGATCACAGTTGGGGTGGATGACCCCGAGCTTGCCGCCGGGTTCTATGAGGACATGGGTTGGAAACGGGTCAGCAGCCCCGACGGGGTAATTGCCTTTGACCTTATCGGTCAGACTTTAGGTTTGTATCCGTTGTCTGCATTGGCTGAAGAGATCGGAGTTGACGTTGACTCTCTGGGCCATGGTGCGCTGACGCTCAGCTACAATTGCCGGTCAAAGGACGAGGTTGCGCGGGTGTTGGACAAGGCCGGGGAAGCCGGGGCCGAGATATTGAAACCGGCATCTGATGTTTTCTGGGGCGGGCATCACGGGTATTTCCGCGCCCCCGATGGGACAATTTGGGAAGTGGCCTTCAATCCGTTCTCAGCGCTTGCACCGGACGGTGCCTTTTGCTGGAACGGGTATGGGTAATGCGCAAGCCGGGCAGCATGTGGAGCCTTGAAACGCTTGGGCGTGTACGTCTGTCCCGGCATTTCTTCATGCGGGAATTCCTGTATTCTGAGATTGGAAATTTCCATGAAAAGCAAAACCTTCCAGACAATCCTGACCTTGCCATCGAAACGGGGCGCGCCTTTTGCCAGACCCTGCTGGACCCGCTTGAGGAAACCTTTGGACGTATCGCGGTCCGGTCCGGGTATCGATCACCCTCGTTGAATCAATTCGGGAATGAGAACCGATTGAACTGCGCCCGCAACGACAACCCGTTGGAATGCCATATCTGGGATCGGGGCGAAGGGGATGCCCGGATCGCCGGGGCGTCAATCGTCATCCCTTGGTTCGCCGATCAATACGATACGGGACGTGATTGGCGTGATTTGGCGTGGTGGATGCACGATCATCTGGACTATTCCGAAATCTGGTTCTTTCCCAAGCTCTGCGCCTTTAATCTGGTGTGGAGGCCACACCCCCATCGCCGGATCGACAGCTATATTGCGCCGCGCGGGTGTTTGCTGCGCCCCGGGGCTGAGCCGGGCGAAGACCTGAAAACCCGTCGCAACCGATATGCAGATTTCCCGCCTTTCCGGGACATCAAATATCCCTGAAGTTTAACTTGCCCGAACCTGCAAAACCCCTCATCCTGAGTGCAAAGAGCATTGCTTATAAAGTTGAAGTGTTGCGAGGCCCCGCGTGATTGAGCCGCTGGTTTTACTGCCTGAAATGATGTGCGACGCACGGTTGTTTGAACCCCAGATCAACAGCTTGTCGCGGCAGCGCGCGGTTACGGTTGCACCGATTTCACTGGGCGAACGTATCGAAGAGATTGCGTCGTTCCTTCTGGACCAACTGCCGCGACGATTTGCGCTGGCTGGGTCGGGTATGGGGGGCGTGGTTGCGCTGGAGCTGGTTCGGCGCGCGCCGGATCGGGTGTCGCGTCTTTGCCTGATGGCGACGGATGCGCAGGCCGATACACCTCAGACCGCGGCGGCGCGTGAAGAGTTGTTGGTCGCCACGAAAATGGGTCGGCTGGAAGAGGTGATGCGTCGGATAATCAGCTCGAACACGTTGGCACCGGGACCGCGGCGCATACCCATTCTGAACGATTTGGTCGCAATGGCGCTGGATCTGGGGCCCGAGGTGTTCGAACGTCAGATTCGCGCTCTGCAACGGCGTCCCGATCAGCAAAGTGAGCTGAGGCGCATCAAGGTGCCAACACTGGTTCTGTCCGGCGCGCATGACACCCTTACACCGCTACGCAAACATACCTTTATGTCCGAACTGATACCGGGTGCCGATTTGAAAGTTATTGACGAGGCCGGGCACCTGCCGACGCTCGAAGCGCCAGATTTCGTGAATGACGCGCTGACACAATGGCTAAGCGCACCCGCTCGCGCAGCTTACGTGTAGAATTTCGCGCGCTCAGTCTTGCTGAGTATCGTCGGTGCGACCACAGGTTTGCCGTCGCCTAGGTCAAAAAACGGCGTGTTTCTCCATCTTCCGGACAGCCACGATTTGCTGAGGCGCGTCAGCATCCCAACCGCTGCATAGCGCAGTTTTTCATGCGATTGCTTACCGTTCGGCTGCGGAACAAAGCCACGGGTTGTGATCGGACCAAGCCCGCTAGGGTCAGCAATGCGTTTGACATCGAACCCGGCAAAAGGAAACTTCGCGGTCCGCGCGGTAGTCGCCAGCGGCGCATTGCAGCAACTGGAATACCACCGCAACATCCCTTTGGGGCTTAGCTGCATCAGCGCAAGTTTTTCCGAGCCCCCTTCGAAGCAGATCTCCTCTGGGCTCATCTGTAGGATGTTGACAGGGCCGGGGGCTGGGTCGGGTTGACCGAAGTACAGCTGTGCTGCGCGGCAGTCGCGGCAAAAGCAACCGACATGGGTGCCCGAATGCACTCCTTCAGCGGTGATATGCCCGTGCAAAGTACCGCATTCGCAGGAGAAGGGCATTGGGTGGGCCGCTCTCCCGCTCATTTTGTCAGGCGATCTTGTTCTTATTGGCGGCCCGGCGTTGTGGTTTGCGGGCGTTGGCGGTCATGAAGTCGATCACCAGTGGCCGGATATTGTCACGCCAGCTGCGTCCGGCGAAAATGCCATAGTGCCCGGCTGCTGGTTCAACATGACTGGCCTTCTTCGATGCGGGCAAACCGGTGCAAAGGTCCAACGCAGCGATACACTGGCCGGGGGCCGAGATATCGTCATTTGCGCCTTCAACCGTCTTGACCGCAACATTGGTGATTTTGCCGATGTCCACCTTGTGGCCCGCGACGACGAATTCGTTCCGCGCAATTTCGCGGTTCTTGAACACACGCTCAACCGTCGACAGATAGAATTCGGCGGTCATGTCCATAACGGCCAGATATTCATCGTAGAAACGGTTATGCGCATCATGGTCCGAAGCTTCGTCTTGCATAACGCGCTGAATCTGCTCTGAGAACGCTTTGGAATGACGCTCTGCGTTCATCGACATAAAGGACGCTAGCTGCAACAAGCCGGGGTAGACCATGCGGCCAACGCCTTTGTACTTGAAGCCGACACGCTGGATCATGGTCTCTTCCAGCTGCCCCATGGTGACGCGGCGGCCAAAATCGGTCACATCGGTCGGGGTGGCATCGGGGTCTACCGGTCCACCTATCAGGGTCAGCGTGCTGGGTTGCGCTTTGGGCTCAACCTCGGCCAGATAGGCCGTGGCGGCCAGAGTCAGCGGTGCAGGTTGACAAATCGCCACCACATGAGTGTCGGGACCAAGTTCTTTCATGAAATCGACAAGATAGAGTGTATAGTCCTCTACATCGAACTTGCCTTCGGAAACAGGAATGTCGCGCGCGTTATGCCAATCAGTGATATAGACTTCGCAATTCACCAGCAGGCTTTTCACCGTCGAGCGCAACAACGTCGCATAATGCCCGGACATCGGCGCCACCAGCAACACCTTGAGGGGCTGTTCCTCGCGCCCATTGACCCGGAAATGCACCAGATCACCAAAGGGACGTTCGACAACGGTCGTGATATCGACCAGATGGTCTTTGCCATCCTCGCATGTAAAAGTGCGGATGCCCCAGTCCGGTTTGACGATCATCCGTTGGAAAGTACGTTCGGTGACATCACCCCAGGCAGCCATCATACTAATTGCGGGGTTGGGAATCATGGAAAACGCGGGGTAGGATGCGATTGCGCTGGCAGTTGCGCCCATCCATTGGTTGGTGTTGCGCATCGTTTCCATCAGGTCGTATGTCATCATGTAGCGCATGGAAAAAGGGGCCTCCTAGATGTCAGCCAATAAGATTGGACCATTCGCCGCTTTGCCCCCCGACACCCACGACGTTATTCTGCGTAGCAGCGAGGTTAGGGGGGAATTGTTAAAATGACAACAAGTGAAGATCAGATGCCAGAACTGACCGAAGAAAACGTTGAACGCCTTAAAGAAAATATGGAAAAGGTCGAGGCGCTTTCGAAGCGGCTGATCGAAGTCATGTCGGCCAAAAAGCCTCATACCCCCGCTTTGGATGGCCCGAATCAAGAGCTTTTCGCACGAGCAGCAACAGCTTATTGGGCCGAAGCTTGGCAAAATCCGGCAAAACTGCTGGAACAACAGATAGAATACTGGGGCAAGTCGGTTCTGAACTTCGCCGAAGCCCAAAAAGCAATGACCACGGGCGAGGCTGACGATGACCAGCCCAAACCTCAGGACAAGCGTTTTTCCAACCCCTTATGGGAAACCAACCCCTATTTCCGTCTGATCCGGCAGCAATACCAGACCAACGCAGAAGCCATTGCGCAGGCCGTGGCCTCGGTTGAGGATCTGGATGCCAAGGACAAACGCCGCCTCAAGTACTTCTCGCAGCAAATTGTCGACATGATGTCCCCCACGAATTTCCTGGCGACCAATCCAGACGCCCTGCAAAAGGCGGTTGAAACCGAAGGGCAGTCATTGATCAAAGGGCTGGAAAACCTTGTCTCGGATCTTGAGGCCAATGACGGCGAGCTGGTTGTCAAACTGGCCGATGATAGCGCGTTTGAGGTCGGCGGCAATCTGGCGACCACTCCGGGCGATGTGGTCTATCGCAATCGTATGATGGAACTGATCCAGTACAAACCCGCGACTGAAACGGTGTATGAAACACCAATCGTGCTGTTCCCGCCCTGGATCAACAAGTTCTATATCCTTGACCTTAAGGCCCAAAACAGTCTGATCAAATGGATCACTGAAAAAGGCTATACACTGTTTGTGGTCAGTTGGATCAATCCTGATGAAAGCTATGCGGATGTTGGGATGGAAGATTATATCGAAGATGGCTTTCTGACCGCGATCGAAGAAACTAAGAAAATCTGCAAGGTCAAGCAGGTGAACGCGATTGGCTATTGCATTGCTGGTACTACTCTAAGTTTGACCCTGGCGTTGCAGAAGCAGCGCGGCGACAAGTCGATCAAATCGGCCACCATGTTTACTGCGTTGACGGATTTTTCCGAACAGGGCGAGTTTACGCCATTTCTGCAGAACGACTTCATTGACGGGGTTGAGGCAGAGGTAAACAAAGAAGGCATTCTGCGCTCATGGATCATGGGGCGCACCATGTCCTTTCTGCGCTCGCGCGATCTGGTCTACGGTCCAGCCATCCGCAGCTATATGCTGGGCGAGATGCCGCCAGCCTTTGATCTGCTGTACTGGAATGGGGACGGGGCCAACCTGCCTGCCAAGATGACGGTGCAATACCTGCGCGGGCTATGCCAGCGCAATGAGTTCGCCGAAGGCGGTTTCGAACTTCTCGGGCACAAGCTGCATGTCAGTGACGTGGACGTGCCGTTGATGGCGATCACCTGTCAGACGGATCACATTGCTGCTTGGAAAGACTGCTATCGTGGTGTGCAAAAGATGGGGTCACGTTCCAAGACTTTTGTCGTCTCGGAATCCGGTCACATCGCAGGCATCATCAACCCGCCCAGCAAGAAGAAATACGGCCATTACACCAACCCCGATCTGAAGGTGGACGCGGACACCTGGATGAAAGAGGCCGACTTCCACGAAGGTTCGTGGTGGCCCCTGTGGGAGGCCTGGTTGAAGAAGCGATCCGGCAAGCAGGTTCCTGCCCGCGATACCGGCGATTCGGATCACCCACGGCTTGCACCAGCACCCGGGACCTATGTGGTGGCCGATCCAAACAACTGATTTCATTTTGAAACTTAAGAATTTCTGCAATGCAGCAAGAAAAAACTTGCAATGCTGCATTGCAGCAATCATATTGTCCTCAAGCTGATGAAAGCCGGGGTGGGCCCGGTTCGGCAAAAAGGATTAGGACAATGGCAAAGACTCAAGACTTTACCGCGACCCTGAAAGACATGATGGGTGCATTCCCCGTTGACACCACCGCTCTGGAAGGTGCCTTCAAATCGACCGCTTCGCTGAACGAAAAGCTTTCCGGTGTTGCTCTGGAAGCAGCAGAGAAGTCGGCTGAAATCTCGAACAAATGGACCAAAGACACACTGTCCAAGCTGACCGAGATGTCGAAAGCAAAGGCCGAGCCTGCTGAATACGCAAAAGCCGCAACCGACTTCGCAAGCGCGTCGGCTGAAGTTGCCGCTGAAAACATGGCTGCTTTCGCTGAAATCGCGAAAAAACTGCAGACTGAAACCGTCGAGCTGCTGATGGCTGCTGGTAAAGACGCTGCTGAAGAAGCAACCGTTGCTGTTCAGAAAGCCACCAACGACGTGACTGCTGCTGCCAAAAAAGCTGCAGCCACCAAGTAAAATTTGGGCGCGAGGCGCACCCACTCCTCCCATTTGGTGCAATCGCGCAGGGCAGGTCTTAGGACCTGCCCTTTCTTTTTGTTCTGCGGTCGCATAATCTCTGCTGCAACGCATCATCCTTGGGGAGGGCAAACGGTGCCAGAACAAGAAAAACCGCTGTTGATCAAGCGCTATGCAAGCCGCAGGCTGTATAACACCGAGACCAGCGACTATGTTACGCTCGAAGATATCGCGACCTTCATCCGCGATGGGCGCGAAGTGCAGATCATTGACCTGAAATCTGGCGACGATCTGACCCGGCAATATCTACTGCAAATCATCGCCGAACACGAAAGCCGGGGTGAAAATGTGCTGCCGGTCAACGTGCTGAACGATCTGGTGCGCAGCTACATGATTCCGGGTGGCGGGATGATGCCGCAATTCCTGCAAAGTTCGTTTGAGATGCTGCGCGAAAGCCAGAGCAAGATGATGGAGAATATGAATGCCATGAACCCGATGTCGCAGATACCGGGTTTCGAAGCCATGCAGGCGCAGCAACAGGCATTCCTCAAGGCGATGACCGGGGGGCTGTCAGGCAATTGGTCAGGCCCAGAAGAAGGTGAAGATGCCAATTCGGAATCGAAAGAAGATCTGGATGACATCAAAAAGCAGCTGGCTGAGTTGCAGAAAAAGCTCTCCAAGTTGAACTGACGTCTGTTGTGTTGCGCTGGCTGGTCCTGAGTGTTGCGGTGCTTTGGGCCCACCCGGCGCTATCACAGGGCGTTTTTTCGGAAGGCTGGTCTGCGGTCTGCACGATGGGCACCCAATCCGAAGAAGGGTGCGATGCCATTCGTGCGCGCGAGATCCTGGATGCGGATCAACCCCCATGGCGTGCCATTGGGCGCCTCAATTTCGCCAGCCGGGACCGGCGATCACATTGTACTGGCGTATTGGTGTCTGACCGGCTGGTCCTGACTGCTGCGCATTGCCTGTACAATTCCCCACGCAAACGCTGGATACCGCCGTCTAGCATCCGGTTTGCCGCTGGCTATCAACGCGGAGAGGCCGCGGCCGTTGCGGGTATCGATGGGTATAAGTTGCATCCGGAACAAGGCGCTGACGGGGCGTTCGACGACCGTACCGAATTGGACTGGGCGGTTCTGGAATTGACCGAGCCTATTGGTCAAACGGTTGGTTATCTGCCGTTGGCATCTGCGTTGACGCCTTCGTCGTTTGTTGCGGGGTATTCCGGTCTTCGGCCTCATGTCCTCAGTCGGACTTTGACCTGTGCGCCGCGTCCCCTTGAAGGTGGAATGGTCTTGTCGCTGTGCCCGGTCATGATGGGAGATTCCGGTGCGCCGCTTTTAGTGGACACGCCGACCGGCCCCCAAGTCGCGGCGATCCTGTCGCGTGTGGGTGTAACCCCCGAGGGGATTACAGCCCTGTTTCTGTCGACCGAGTTGTTTGACCTCGATCCGTAAGCCTTATCAAGTTCCGTAGACGGGAACCGGGCCGGTCACCTCGCCGACCGAAGCCAGTAGAATATCGGCGATCACGTCTAGTTCTTCCTTGGTCAGCCGTACAGGCAGACGGACGTCGCACGCTTTCATCAGCATGTCCCGTGTCTGCGGCAAGTCGAACTTTTCGGGCAGGAATTGCCAGTTCCAGAAGGCGCGGGCGTTGTCTTCGCTCAGGCCGAAAACCTGAACTTTGACACCGCGTGCCTCTGAAGCAGCCGCAAAGGCGCGGATTTCGGCCTCATTCATTCCGACCAGATTGAACTGGATCGAATCCGGTGCCCGACGTTCGGGTGTCAGGGGGGCAGGGACGTCGATATGGGACGAGGTGTTCAGCCGTTCGGCCACGTAGTCGTGGTTAGACAGGCCATCACGCACGCGTCGCGCCAGTTCGGGGATTTGGGGGCGGATCACGGCAGCGCTCAGGTTGCTCATCCGCAGGTTATACAGCGGCAACTGGTTCTGCCAGCGGGCAAAGGCTTGCTCCAACTCGGGCGAGTTGTCGCCATGCGGGGTTTTGTGCTTCTTCCAGTTGTGCTCATAAGCGCCCGACATGATCACGGCCTGGGCCACCAGGTCGGCATCGTCGGTGATCAGGATGCCGCCTTCCCCCGCGTTGATCATCTTGTAGGACTGGAATGAAAAGCACCCCACCTTGCCGATGGTGCCAATGTTCTGCCCATGCCAGGTTGTGCCCAGCGAATGAGCCGCATCCTCGATCACCGGGATGTCGCGTTCGTTGCACAGCGCCATGATGGCATCCATGTCGGACGTGTGGCCGCGCATATGGCTGATGATTACGGCCTGTACGCCGTCCAGCTTGGTGGCGAAATCTTCCATGTCGATGCGATAATTCTCGCCGACCTCACACAGCACCGGAATGCAATCCGCATGCACGACAGACGAGGGCACAGCAGCAAAGGTAAAGCCGGGGATCAGAACCCGTGCATCCCGCGGCAAGCCCAACGCTTTGAGAGACAGGAACAATGCGGCCGAGCACGATGACACGGCCAACGCGTATTTTGTTCCCAGCAAAGCGGCAAATTCCGCCTCGAGCAGAGCCACCGGCGCATCCTGCGGCGCGGTATAGCGGAACAGGTCGCCCGACTGCATCAGGGCGTCGATGGCTTCTTTTGCTGCTTCGGGGATGGGTTCGGCGTCATGAACGTTTGGAGGAAGCGTCATATTTGATTTTCCCAAATTCTAACTTTGGGAAAGATAAAGCTAAATGGGGGGCAATAAAACCCCTCAATCGCCATGTTGGCGAAATTTCACCAATCCTTCATAGTCGAAAGGTCGCAGGTCAGCCTGCGACAGGTCCCAAAAAGTATTTTGAGCTTGCAACTTCGGGGGCAGTAAGGTGCCAATGACCCAACCTTTACGCTTTTTGTTTGATGGGTTGGATCACGGCTTTGACATTCGCACGTTTCGCCTGCTTTTGGGCGCTTTCAACGTTCGCTTCGGCAGTACATGCGGAATATGTGCTTTCGGATGGTACCGAAGTTACACCGCTTGAGATTTTTCAGGAATGCGATTTATGCCCTGAAATGATTGCCTTGCCCTTGGGTGAGTTTCTGATGGGGGCCCCTCCGGGGGAAGCAAAACGAAACTTTCACTGGGACGCAAAAGGGTTTCGACTTGCAACGCCCGAAGAGCCCTATATCGCGCATCACGAAGGGCCGGTGCATCCAGTAACGGTCGATATGCCTGTGGCCATGGGGCGAAATGAAGTTACCCACGAGCAATGGATGGCCTGTGTAGATGATGGAGGGTGTGGGGGGCATTACCCAAGAGATTGTATCTCTCTACCCTACAGAGACCGATGCGCTGACATTCGCGGAAATCATCCGGTTATTGATGTGTCCTATCTGGATGCATTGGCCTACGCGCGATGGCTCAACAATAAAGTTGGGGCAGATGTTTACCGCCTTCCGACAGAGGCCGAGTGGGAATACGCAGCTCGTGCAGGGACACAAACCCCGTTTGCGCAAGGTGAAGATGTCACCACGGATCAGGTAAATTTCCACGGGAAACCCACCGAAGAAATGCTTGGGGTCAAGAGGCCAGACCTAGCGAGGCGTGGTCACCCGGTTCCGGTTGACGAGCTTGACTCCGCCAATGATTGGGGGTTGCGACACATGTCGGGGAATGTGGCTGAGTTAACGATGTCTTGTTGGACGGAAACACATCAACTTTGGAGCACGTCAAGCGTTTACTTGAATAAGGCGTTGGAGCCAGGATGTCAGGCAAGAGCAGGGCGCAATGGAGCCTTTTGGCTAGCAATGGATTTTTCACGTGTGGCCACACGGGGCAGGGTGGAGCCAACCGCGAGATCAACATCAAACGGTTTCCGTATCTTGAGAGAGTTAAAGTAAATTCGCTGGTGTTCTTCGCCCTCAAAACCCCAACCGATCCCGCAGCGCAAACCACGTCATTGCCAGAACCAGCAGCGGACTGCGCAGGGCGGAGCCGCCGGGGAAGGGTAGGGCGGGGACGCGGGCCATGGTGTCAAAGCCTTCGGCTTGTCCCTGTATGGCCAGTGCCATCAATTGACCAGCATGGGTGGCCGTGCCGACACCGTGGCCTGAATAACCCGAGGCCGACAGGATATTCGGCGCAACTCGCGTCAGGTAGGGCATGCGGCGCATGGTGATAGCCAGCGTGCCACCCCAGGCATAGTCGATCTTCACATCATGCAGATGCGGAAAAATCTCTGTCATAGGTTTGCGCACCTTGGCGGCTATGTCGGCGGGGAAACGGTAGCCATAACTCTCACCACCGCCAAACAGCAGGCGACCATCTGCGCTGAGGCGAAAGTAATTCACCACGAATTTCGTGTCGGCGACCGCGACGTCCTGCGTCAGGACGCGGGCGGCGTCGGCCCCCAATGGCTCGGTCGCCGCAATGAAGTTATTGATCGGCATGACCCTTGACGCCACCCTGCGGTTCAGATCGCCCAGATAGCCATTGCAGGCCAGAATAACGTGGTCGGCGGTGACCGTTCCGTTCACCGTCTGCACCTTGGCAGGTTGGCCTTCCTCAATCCCGGTAACCTCGGTGCTTTCAAAGATGCGCACCCCGGTTTTTGCCGCGGCTTGTGCCAGACCCAAGGCAAAGTTCAACGGATGCAGATGTGCCGCACCCATGTCCAGATATCCCCCTTTATACGAGGGCGATGGACACAGCGCGTGACCGGCGGCTTTATCCAACAATTCGATCTGATCGTAACCGTAACGGCCGGATAGATGTGCGGCATGTTCGTGCAGATCTTGCTGCTCGCCTGCGCTGAGGCCCAGAACGGCAACGCCCGGTTTCAGGTCGCAGTTGATCTGGTGCTTAGCGATCAGAGATTTGACCAGATCTTTTGCGTCCTCTGCCAGATCCCATAGCTTGGTCGCATCATCGTTTCCAACCAACCGCTCGAGGTCTTCCTGGTCCATACGCTGGGCGCTTCCCAACTGACCACCGTTGCGACCGGACGCGCCGAACCCCACACGGTGCGCCTCAAGCAGCACCACGTTGAGCCCGGCTTCGGCCAAATGCAGCGCGGCGGACAGGCCGGTGTAGCCTGCACCAACGACACAGACATCGGCTGTCTCGTCTTTGCGGAGTGCCGGAAACCGATCCACCGGGTTGGCCGTCGCCGCATACCAACTGGCCGGATACTCGGCCTTGCGGTCGTTGGAATAGAGCAGGTTCATCGCGCACCTCAAACGTTCAGCAGCAGATGCTCACGCTCCCACGGAGAGATCACCTGCAGGAATTCCTCGTATTCTGCGCGTTTGACGATGCTGTAGACGCGGGCGAATTCTGGGCCAAGGACCTCATGCAGGGCGTCGGCCTCATCAAACAGGTCAAGCGCGCTGCCCATAACCTGTGGGATATCGCCTTCGCCTTCATAGGCGTCGCCATAGAATTGACGGCGGGGACGTTCCTGCTGTGTCAGGCCGAGATAGCCACAGGCCAGCGACAGCGCGATGCCCAGATAAGGGTTGCAGTCCATCCCGGCGATACGGTTTTCGACCCGCCGCGCCTCAGGCCCGGACAGGGGTACGCGGATACCGGTGGTGCGATTATCACGTGCCCATTCCAGATTGATCGGTGCGGCGTGGTCTTTCACGTAGCGACGGTAGGAGTTCACGTAAGGCGCCATCACGGCCAGCCCGGCGGGCAGGTGGTTCTGCAGCCCGGCAATGAAGTTATAGAACGCGTCCGTCTCACCGCCCTGTGGACCAGAGAATATGTTTTGCCCGGTCTCAGTATCGATGATCGAGTGGTGGATATGCATGGCCGAGCCCGGCTCATCCTCGATCGGCTTGGCCATGAAGGTGGCAAAGCAATCGTGACGCAAAGCGGCCTCGCGGATCAGGCGTTTGAAGTAGAACACCTCATCCGCCAGCTTGACCGGATCGCCATGGCGTAGATTGATTTCCAGCTGACCCGCGCCGCCTTCTTGCGTGATGCCGTCGATCTCGAATCCCTGGTGTTCGGCGAAATCATAGATGTCGTCGATCACCGGGCCGAACTCGTCCACTGCCGTCATTGAATAGGCCTGACGAGCCGCCGCCGGACGGCCCGAGCGACCCATCATCGGCTTGATCCCCTGCGCCGGATCGACATTGCGGGCGACCAGAAAGAACTCCATTTCAGGCGCGACAATCGGCTTCCAGCCCTTGTCGTGATACATCTGCACCACCCGTTTCAGCACGTTGCGGGGGCTGAAGGGGATCGGCTCTCCATCCCGGTCATAGGCGTCGTGGATCACTTGCAGTGTCCAGTCGCCCGTCCAGGGCGCGGCCGAGGCGGTCGAAAAGTCAGGCTTGAGGATCATGTCCCGTTCGATAAACCCGTCCTCGCCGGCGGCCTCACCCCAATCACCTGTGATGGTCTGGTAGAAAACGCTGTCGGGCAGGTGGAAATAGGCCTGCTTTGCAAATTTTGAGGCGGGCACAGCCTTGCCACGGGCGATACCGGGTAAGTCCGAGATGATGCATTCAACCTCATCCAGCCGTTGGCCGTCGATATAAGTTCGGGCTGCCTGTGGCAGTTGATCTTTCCAGTCGGCCATCAGGCCCTCTCTTTCTTCAGAAACTCGGCCATCAACTGCCCGATCTTCGGATTGTCATTCTGGGCGGGCAGGCGGTTGGCTGCCGCCTCCATCAGTGCATCGGGCACAACGCCTTTTCCGCGCGTGTTCATGAGGCCCTGAATGAAGGCATCGCCGTATTCCGGATGCGCCTGCACCGTCCAGACGTTGTCGCCATAGGCCACCATCGCGTTACGGCAGAAAGTGTTTGTGCCCAACACGCGTGCGTCTTCGGGCAAATCAATCACCTGATCCTGATGCCAGGCGTTCAGCGTTATGGTCTGGCCGTCATATTCATAGTCCGTGCGTCCAACGGCCCAGCCGCCTTTGAATTTCTCGACTTTCCCGCCAAGCGCCTGCGCAATGATCTGGTGGCCGAAACAGACGCCGATCAAGGGGCGTCCGCTTTGGCGAATGGCGCGGATCAGATCTTCAAGAGGCGGTATCCACGGGTGGTTCTCATACGCGCCGTGGCGCGAGCCAGTGATGACCCAGCCATCGGCCTGAAGCTCATCTTTTGGGAACTGCCCGTCCACGACGGCGAAGGTTTCGTAGGTAAAGCCATTGCCGTCCAGAAGCGCGCGAAACATCGCGTCATATTCGTCGAACTGGTCCTGCAATACGTCAGGAGGGTGGCCGGTCAGTAGGATGCCGATTTTCATGGGTCACCAAATTTGATCAAATTTATTCTAGCCCACCGGGTTCACGCGGGCAAGAGGGTCATACCGCTTCCAGATAGCTTAGCCAGTGTTCTTCCACCGGGCGGTCGGCAAAGCGGCGCATTTCCTGCCGCTTGGTCATGGCGAAAAAGCGGATCAGATCGGCGGGGAAGATGCGCGCCACGTTCGCGTCGGTTTCGAACGCGGTAATGGCTGCACCCCAATCTGCTGCCAGTTGCGGCAGGTTGTCGATCTCATATGCATTGCCCGAGATTGGGGCGGGGGGTTCGGTCTCGTCCTCGATCCCGTTCAGCGCGGCACCCAGCACGGCCGCCAGCATCAGATAAGGGTTGATGTCGCCGCCCGCGACGCGATGTTCGATCCGCCGCGCGGCAGGGGCACCGCCGGGAATGCGAAGGGCGGCGGTGCGGTTTTCATAGGCCCAACTGGCACCGGTCGGGGCGTGCGCGCCGGGTATAAGGCGCGTGTAGGAATTGCCGTGGGGCGCAAATATCAGCGTGCAGCCCGGCATCGCCGACAGACATCCGGCAACGGCCCAGCGCAGCAGATCAGTGCCCTCAGGCCCGCCACTGTCGAATACGTTTCGGCCTTTCTCGTCAACGACCGAAAAATGCACGTGCATCCCGTTGCCCGCGTCATCGGCGTACGGTTTCGACATGAATGTGGCCGTAAACCCATGTTTGCGGGCAAGGCCACGCGTCAAGGTCTTGAAAAGCCACGTATCATCGGCGCAGCGCATGGCGTCCTGGTGGTTCAGGTTGATCTCGAACTGGCCAATGCCGCTTTCGGATATCGCTGTCTGGGCTGGTATGCCCATGGCTGCGCATCCGTCGTAGAGATCGGTGAAAAACGCGTCGAACGCGTCCATCTCGGCCATGGACAAAACTGCCTCATCCGCCAGCCGCCGATCTGTGACCGGGTTGATTGGAGGCTGCGGTTGGGGGCCGGATGCGTCCAGCAGAGTGAACTCCAGTTCGGTCGCTGCGATGACAGACCAACCGCGCTGGGCATAGCGTTCCAGCACAGCGGCCAGCGCGTGCCGGGGATCCCCAGCAAAGGGCACACCTGCGTCATCATGCAAGCACATCGGGACCAGTGCGGTGTCTGCTTCCAGCCAAGGCATCGGCACCGGCCCGCGGTCCGTCGGCAGTAGCATTCCATCGGCGTCACCGGATTCAAAGACCAGCGGGCTGCCGTCGATATCCGCGCCCCATAGATCCACATTCAACGCGGAAAAGGGCATCCGCACCGCGCCTTTAGTCAGCTTGTCGGCATATGAGGGCGGCACTCGCTTGCCGCGCATCTGACCGTTCAGGTCACAGGCAGTAACGCGAAAACTGTGCAGGGCGCTCAGGTCCATCGGGGTCTCCATCCTTCGAGTTACCCGAGATGTAATGGGTTAAACGCGCCTTGTCACTAAATTTGATCAAATTATTGCCGTGGTGGTTTTGCAGCAAGTTGCTCCGCGCCAGAGGGGAACGGCGCGGAGCAGGGGCTTTAAACGAAGCTGACGCCGTTTTCAGCCATTGGCAGTTCGGCTACATGCGTGCCTGACAATGCGTTGATTGCATTGGCCAACGCCGGGGCCGAGGGTGGGGTGCCCGGTTCGCCAACACCTGTGGGTGCCTCGGCTGATGGAACGATATGTACGTCAATCGCGGCGATGTCGCCAATCCGCAGCGGCTCATAATCCGGGAAGTTGAATTGATCCACAGTGCCATCTGTCAGCGTGATCTGATCGCGCATGACATGTCCGATGCCGTAACCGATGCCGCCTTCCATCTGCGCGCGCACCACATCGGGGTTCACCGCAATGCCACAATCGACTGCACAAGTGACCTTTTCGATCTTGATGCCGTTTTCCGGATCGCCCGATACCTCGACAACCTGAGCGGCATAGGAACCAAAAGACTTGTGAACTGCGATACCCTGCGCGCGACCTGCAGGCGCGTTGCCCCAGTTGCCTTTTTCAGCCGCCAGTTTCAGAACCGTAGCTTTGCGTGCCTGATCCGGGTTGCTGGCGTCGGCAAGGTGCGAAAGTCGGAACTTCACTGGATCGCGCCCTGCGGCCTCGGCAACTGCATCCATCATCGTCTCCATGACATAGCCGGTGTGGGTGTGGCCCACAGAGCGCCACCACAGTACCGTCGTTGCCTTCGGCGTGTCGGTCAGCCCAAGCGCCATTCCGGGGATGGCATAAGGACTGTCGGCGATACCTTCGATCGAGCTGTGGTCGATCCCGTCATGCACCAGAACGGATTCAAACGGAGTGCCCTTGATGACCGATTGTCCAGCTACCTGATGTTGCCAGCCAACGATGTCGCCATTGGCATTCAGGCCCACACGGACCTTGTGACCAAAGGCAGGGCGGTAATAGCCGCTGCGGATGTCATCCTCACGCGTCCAGACCAGCTTAACCGGGCGCGAGCGGTCGGTGACCACAAAGGCCAGCGCTGCCTCGACTTGGTAATCCGCATCTGGTGTCGCGCGACGCCCGAACGACCCGCCTGCCAGCATCGTCTTGATGTGGATCTTTTCGGGCGGCAGTTGGAAGATTTGCTGATACGCCATGTGCGGGCCGGTCGGCATTTGCGCACCGTCATGCAAGACGATGTCGCCCTCGGCGGTTTGTTCGATGGTGCAGTTCAGAGGCTCCATCGGAGCATGCGCCAGCAGCGGGAAGTAAAAGGTCTTTTCGATGACCTTGTCTGCCCCGTCGATTGCTGCTGCGACTGCTGCGAAGTCCGCCTTGTTCACGTTATAAGTTGGTTCGGCATCCAGTGCGGCCATGATCTCGGCCTTGATCTGATCCGAATGGCGGGTTTCCGCGCCCGACATATCCCAATCAACCTCAAGCACGTCACGCGCCTGGATCGCGGCCCAGGTGTTTTCGGCGTAAACCGCGACCCCTGCCTGATTGGGCAGAACGGCGGCTGAGATATAGCCTTTGACTTCTTTCGACGCGCTGTCGTCAAAGCCGTTGGCGATACCGCCTTTTGACTCAGGGCGCTTGATCATGGCGACCATCTGGTTTGGCAGGTGAACGTCCATGGCATACATGGCCTGACCGTTGCCTTTGATGGCGGAATCCTTGCGGCGCACGGATTCGTTGCCGATCAGACGGAATTCCGATGGGTCTTTCAGGCGCGGCTCGGCGGGCGCGTCTAGCTGAGAGGCCGCAGCCACAAACTCGGCAATCGGGGCGGATTGGTCGCCCGCATTGACGATGCCTTCGTCGATGGTGATACCCGCGGCATCCACGCCCCAGCTTTGGGCGGCGGCGGCGATCAGCATTTCGCGCGCGGCGGCACCAGCCTGACGATATTGCATCCACGAATTCGCCATCGCGGTCGACCCGCCGGTGCCCTGAAAGGGGCCGAACAGAAGGTTGTTGTAAACCTGCGCGTTAGATGGCGCGAATTCGTAGTCGATCTGATCCATGCGAAGACCGATTTCTTCGGCGATCAACGTCGGCAGGCCGGTTGCGGGGCCCTGACCTTTTTCAAAGTGTTTGACGATGGCCGTCACTGTGCCATTCGCATCAATCTTGACGAAGGGGTTGAATTGCGCAGTCTCGGATGAGGTCGCAGCCAGCACGCCATCGGCACGCGCACCAACCAGCAGAACAGCACCGGCAGCGGCGGCCCCTTTCAGAAACCCACGGCGAGAGGTGTTGATGGTCATAGATCAGGCCTCCAGAATTTCGGACGCGCGCTGAATGCCGGCGCGAATGCGTTGATAGGTGGCGCAGCGGCAGGCATTGCCGTGCATGTAATCGTCAATCTCTTCGACGGATGGGGTGGGATTTTCGGACAACAGCCCAACGGCCGACATCACCTGACCCGATTGGCAATAGCCGCACTGAACGACGTCCAACTCAACCCAGGCCTGCTGAACGGCGGCGCCGATCTTGTCATTGCCGACGGCCTCGATTGTGGTGATCTCGGCATCTTCGACGTCTTCGATATAGGTCTGGCACGAGCGTACGGGCTCGCCATTCAGGTGTACGGTGCAGGCACCGCACGAGGCGACGCCGCAGCCGAATTTGGTTCCAGTTAGTTTTAATTCATCCCGGATTACCCACAGCAAGGGCGTGCCGGGTTCGGCGTCAACCGTGTGGGTTTCGCCATTCAGTTTCAATGTCAGTGCCATGAGGGGACCTTCCGTGTTGGGCTGGTTACCTGAGTCGGTAAACTGGCGCGTTTACTAGTGGCACAGAATATCGCCATTGTAAACTCCTGCGTTTACCTAGGATTTGACCGCCCCCTGTCAATAGGTCTATAGCTCTGACATGACCGAATGCAGCGCACCGAATGCGACCAAATACGCGCAGATCATCGAAGCTGCTGTGGCCGAGTTCCAGGACAAGGGCTTTGCCGCAGCCAGCATGGATCGCATCTCGGCGCAGGCCGAGGTGTCTAAGCGTACGCTGTATAAGTATTTCGAAAGCAAAGAAAACCTGTTTCGCTCGATTGTGATCGAGCTGTCCAGCCGCTTTGCCGAAGTGGT
This sequence comes from Ruegeria sp. BA12, assembly GCF_056539625.1. Taxonomy (NCBI): domain Bacteria; kingdom Pseudomonadati; phylum Pseudomonadota; class Alphaproteobacteria; order Rhodobacterales; family Roseobacteraceae; genus Ruegeria; species Ruegeria sp. BA12. Next base: position 368,492 of record NZ_JBQFVF010000002.1, on the reverse strand, counting down.
CGAAATCCGGTACAAAAAAGGCCGTGATATTCGCGAACAACTGACCGAACTGGCCTGGGCCGAAGGACGCATCCTGATGATGCCGGATGTGATGGCGATGTCCCGGATGGTGATCAGCGAAACCTTGCGCAGCCCGGCCCTTGCTGCCGAGGCGACAGGCAAACTAGACAAAACTGCCGCCTTTATCGGCATGATGCGGGATGCAGCCGAGGACGGGCAATTGCGGATCGACGATCCGGAACAGGCGGGGCGCGAATTCATCGGCCTGATCAAAGCGCGCGCATTTTGGCCCCTTTTGTTCACCGGGTCTGTGCTGAGCAAGGCCGAAATGGCCGAAACCATCGAAAACAGCGTCGAAATGATGATCAGCCGTTATGCGGTGTGAGGGTCAAAACCCGTCATATATCATCCGCCCTGGCTGAGATTCGTCTCGAAACTGACAATTTGGCATTCCGAGTGGCACTCGATCCCGAAATAGTGCTACAGGGCTGTTCTGAAAAGATCCCTTGAGGAACAAGGCCAAGACGGGCGCGGAAAGTATGTCGAATTTAGCAGAAAACACAGCCCTGAAAGGGGGTGGACTTAGGCGCGCGGCCCGTCTGTCCGTTGCCCCCATGATGGATTGGACGGATCGGCACTGTCGCTATCTGCACCGGCTGCTCAGTGGGCAGGCGTTGCTTTACACGGAAATGGTGACGGCCCCAGCGCTGGTGCGCGGTGGGGCGATGCATTTGCTGAGATACAGCCCTCAGGAACACCCCGTAGCGCTGCAACTGGGCGGGTCCGACCCAAAGGAATTGGCGCAGGCAGCGCGGCTTGGGACCGAGGCGGGTTATGATGAGGTCAACCTGAACTGCGGCTGCCCTTCGGATCGGGTGCAGTCCGGCACGTTTGGGGCGGTTTTGATGAAGGACCCGGGCCGGGTTGCCGAATGCGTATCTGCTATGCGTGAGGTTGTGGATGTTGACGTGACGGTCAAATGCCGGATCGGCGTGGATGAACAAAACCCCGAAGAGGTTCTGCCAACATTTCTGGACCAAATCCGCGCGGCCGGTTGCGAACGGGTGACAATCCACGCGCGTAAGGCTTGGTTGCAGGGTCTCAGCCCCAAGGAAAACCGCGATATTCCGCCTTTGGATTATGATCTGGTTCACCGGATGAAGGCGGCATTTCCCGATCTGCATATCTCGATCAATGGGGGTATTACCTCTCTGGATCAAGCGCGAACGCATCTTGAGGCAGGGCTGGACGGCGTCATGATCGGGCGCGCGGCCTATCATCAGCCGACCGACATTTTGGCGGAAGCCGACCCGCTGATCTACGGCACCGGGCAGGCCGCTGATCCTGTCGAAGTTGTGCAGGAAATGGTTTCCTATGTTGAGGCTCACCTTGTCGAAGGGGGCCGGTTGCACCAGATCACTCGTCATATGCTGGGCTTGTTTGCCGGTCGCCCCGGTGCGCGGGCCTGGCGGCGGGCCTTGTCCGAAGGCGCGGTGCATGAGGGCGCGGGCCCCGAGGTAATGTTGCAGGCACTGGAGCACGTGGCGCCTCTGGTCGAGGTTTGAGCGGATCAAGATACGGCCATAGGCCGTTATGGGGGGAAGATGCCCGAGACGATGTTGCTGGCCCAGATGCTGGGCCTTTTGCTTGTAATCGGGGCGCTGGCCGGTGTGCTGGCCGGATTGCTGGGCGTTGGCGGGGGCATCGTGCTGGTTCCGGCCTTTTTCTATGCGTTTCAGACGCTTGGCTATGGCGGCCCGCAGTTGATGCAGCTGTGTCTGGCGACCTCTCTGGCGACGATCATCGTGACCTCTGTACGATCGGTGCTGTCGCACAACAAGAAAGGCGCAGTGGACTGGGATATCCTGCGCGGCTGGGGGCCTGGGATTGCGGTCGGGGCGATCATCGGCGTTCTGGTGGCCTCGGCGCTGCGGACCGAGGTTCTGCAGATTTTGTTTGGCGTGCTGGGGATGGTCATCGGGGCCTATCTTGGGCTAGGCAAATCTGAATGGCGGTTGGGTGACGCCATGCCCAAAGGGATCAAACGTGCCGTACTGTCGCCCCCCGTGGGCTTTCTTTCGGTGTTGATGGGGATCGGAGGCGGCAGTTTCGGCGTGCCACTGATGAGCCTTTACAACACGCCCATTCACCGCGCCGTGGCAACTGCTGCCGGTTTTGGCGTGATCATCGCGGTGCCTTCGGTTCTGGGCTTTCTGTTTCTGGACGTTCCGCCGGAACACCGCCCGCCTCTGACCATCGGGGCGGTCAATCTGGTCGCATTTGGTATCGTTGTCGCCATGACGACAATCACCGCACCGTTGGGGGTAAAGCTGGCTCATGCGATGAACCCCAAACCCCTCAGACGCGTGTTTGCGGTGTTCCTGACGCTGGTCGCCCTGAACATGCTGCGTAAGGCACTGGGGTTATGAGCGATTTTCACGAAAATGGCTGGATCAGGTTCCCCTTCGATCCGGTGCTGGCCGAGTGGGTAGGGCACGCGCTGCCCGCTGCCCGTGCATCTGTCACTGACCCAGCCCATGCCCAATGGCTGGATTGTGAGGGGACATGGTTTATTGGCGTCGACGCGTTGGACAATGACCCGCGGGGCAGGGTTGGGCAATCGGGGGTGTTGTCCGGCCAGGCCATGGATTTCATCACCGATCAGTACGGAGAACTGCCGCTACACAAGGGGCAGGTCTCGGTCATCTACCCCGGCTATCCACGCCCGCGACAGGGCGAAAGCGCCAGCGCCGGGCAGTATCGGTTGAAGCGGGACGCGGCACATGTGGACGGGTTGCGGCCCGCGGGACCGGATCGGCGGCGGCGCGTGGATGAGCCGCATGCGTGGATATTGGGCATTCCTCTGAACGATGCCAGTATTGATGCCGCCCCCATGGTGCTGTGGGAAGGCAGTCATAAAATCCTGCGCGCCGCGTTCAAACACGCGCTGGACGGGCACCCACGCAATAGTCTGCATCAGGTGGATATAACCGAGGCATATCAGGCTGCGCGCCGCGAAGTTTTCGACACTTGTCCACGCATCGAATTGCCCGCCAAACCCGGTGAGGCCTACCTGTTGCACCGTCATTGCCTGCATGGGGTGGCCCCATGGGGCGCCAATGCCTCGGCCGGGGCGGATGGACGCATGATCGCCTATTTCCGCCCCGAGTGCGCCGGGGGAGTAGCCGAATGGATCGAATCCGCCTAACCTCCTGCCATTATTCGGATTTGGAGGTTTTTTGATGATTACGGTCCACAGGAATTCGGACGGAGCATTGCTGGAAGTCGAACTGTCCGGCGAGGTGACCAGTACTGATTACAGCGAGGTTCTGGTGCCCGCTATCGAGGCCGCATTGACCGAACATGACAACGTGCGTCTGCTGGCCGTCGTTCAGCCGGAATTCAAGGGTTACGATCTGAATGCCGCTTGGGCCGATACAAAGCTGGGGCTGAGCCACTGGCGCGGATTTGATCGCATTGGCGTGGCGGCGGATCAGGGTTGGGTAAAGACCAGTATCCGCCTGGCTGCCCCGATCCTGCCATGCCCGGTGCAAGTCTTTGCCCTTTCCGATCTAGAAGCCGCCAGACGCTGGATGCGCGAATCTTTGGGGTCGATTCACGTGGTTGATCTGGGTGGGCCGTGCATTCAGATCAGCCTCTTGGGAAAGCTGGACCCCGACGAATTCAGCCGGGCGGAACGGGACCTCGATAACCTGTTGCAAGCCAAGGAGGGGTTCCGGTTGTTGATCGACTTGCGGGAATTTGACGGCTGGCAGGGTCTGTCAGCGCTGGCATCGCATTTCAAACTGGTTCGGAATCATGCCGGGATGCTGGATCGCGCGGCCATCGTTGGGGACAAAACGTGGCAACATATGGCGCAACGGGCGGCCAGTCATGTTCTGGGCACGAGAACTCAGTTCTTTGCATCTGAGGATATCGAAAATGCCAAATCCTGGCTGGCTGCCGGGTAGGCCAAGACTAAACCTGACGCTTACGTCAGGTCATGCTAGGTCAGGCTTTGTTTTTCTTGATTGAATGGTCAAAAAACGATTAGCAATGTCTTGTTCTTCCGCGTAACCACTTCGGAGGAACCTGAAAACTGAAGCGCGTCGCTGTGGGTTGCCACTCACTCACCACAAGTGTTCGAACTTGATCCCCCTCGAAGTTCAGACCAACCTGCAGCGGCGCAGATTCAGTCCATGTCCTCGATCTGGATAGAATTTAAGACTTTTTCAGGCGTGCGGCACGACCACCCCGGCGTTTGGTCAGCTGGGGTTTGCGTGAGGGCAGGTTTTCCATGATCTCAGCACGCTCGTTGCTGTCCATTTTAGACCAGCGCGAGATTTCGTCGATCGTGCGGTAGCAACCGGTACAGATACGTTCGGTCGGGTGAACGACGCAGATCTGGATACAGGGGCTTTCGACCTCGTTCCTTTTCCAAACCATGTTCGTCATTGCCGTATCCCGTTGCAACTAAAGAAAGCGCAGCCTGTCCAGCGCCCCTTGCAGAATATAACCAGCCGCGACGTGATCGATAACCTGTCCGCGACGTTTTCGTGTCGTATCCGCCTCAAGCAGTGCCTTTTCTGCCGCAACCGTGCTGAGCCGTTCGTCCCAGAACCCGATGGAAACTTCGGTCAGCCGCGACAGGTTTCGGGCAAAGGCGCGGGTGGATTGGCAGCGGGGGCCTTCGGTTCCGTCCATGTTTTTTGGCAGACCCAGAATGACACCGCCAATCTCGCGGTCAGCGATCAGTTCAAGCAATCGCGCAGAATCCAGGGTGAATTTTTTGCGCCGCACGGTCTCCAACGGGCTGGCCACACCGCGCATCCGGTCCGAGACGGCGACCCCGATGGTTTTTTCACCCAGATCCAGACCCATCAGCGCGGTCATCGGCGGCAGGGCGGTAGCAAATTCTTCGAATGCGTCGTGAATCATTGTGCAATTCCGGCCTGCAATGCGGCGGCGTCGATCAGTTCGATGGCATCGGCATTTCCGGCAAAGACTTCCATAGCCTCGTTTTTGATGTCGATGGCCCGCTGACCTTCGCCCAACACGCCAAGGGCTGCAATCAGACGCGCCCATTCCTCGGGTGAACCGCCCTCAGAGGCCAGACGTTCAGACAGTTGGTTGACCATGCCCTTGATCATTTCTTGCCGTTCTTCCGGTGTCAGTTCGGCTGCGGCGTCGACGTCACCCTGACTGGGGCCGGGGGCAGCAGGTATTTCAGGCGCGTTGAATACTCCGGCGCGGAAAGCTAGCTCGTCCAATTGGGCCCGAATGGCATCGGCCCATGGCGCGCCGGCAGGGGCATCGCGGAGGGCATCGACCCAGACCCGGTATCCAACGTCGGGGCGTCCGATCTGCACCATCATCTGCCCTAGATAGTATTGCGCCGGCCCATGGCGCGGGTCGCGTTTCAGCGCCTGCCTCAATGCCTCTTCGGCCTCGGGCGAGACATAGCCGCCCACGGACAGAATCATCATCTCGGCCAGATGTGAAAAGGCATCGGCGGGGATATCGTCGCCAGACAGCTCGATCACACGTTGCTGGGCTGCGTAAGCGGCGGGAAAATTGCCTGCATTCGCCTCGTGTTGAGCCAGCAGGATATGGCCCTGCAGATCATCGGGGCGTGCTGCAACAGTCTCGCGCAACTGATTCAGAAGATTGGCATAACTCTCATCCAGCTGCGGCAATTGTGCGGGCGGGGCGGCTGCTTCGGCTTCGGCCTGGCTGGGGCGTTCGGCACGCAGAGTTTCGGCTTGCTCCAGCCGCAGCGACAAGGGCTGATCCGGCAGCCCTGCGGCACCCATCTGGCGATACATCCAGATCGCACCGCCCACGACGACAAGCGCGATGACAGCAAAGGCGGTAACGCTGGCCCAGCGAGGCGGTCCGGCGCGATCAACCCCGGCCTGCATCTGCGCGTCGGCGGCCAGAATGCGGCGTGAGATTTCCGTGCGGACCCGGTCTGCGTCGGCCTCGCCGATAACGCCACGGGCCAGATCCTTGTCCACGCCCGCCAGCTGCTCGCGATAGACACGCAGATCATATGCCGCCGCAGGCTCACGCGTTTTGCGGCTGCGGAGCAGGGAAAAGCCCAGGAACAGGGCAATCAGCAGTGCGGTTAGAATGTTGACGACCAGGAACGACATGGTTTCTCCGATATGGCTGCCCTGACTTAGACCTCTCGGCGGGGCGACAAAAGGGACAAATGGCCGCGAGAGGACGTCATGTCGCAATAAAAGGGCGGATGTCGCAATAGTTCGATATTGTGGCGCTGTGCGGCAGGGGTAAAGTGTTCGCGCACGGCATATCTGCGCCAATCACCGAACCGGATGGATTCGCTCATGAAACACTACTCAGCCTTTGCTGTGGCGCGGGAGGCCCTGCGCTATCACACCGGATGGGAGCGCGCGTGGCGCTCGCCCGAACCGAAAAAGCGGTACGACGTGATAATCGTCGGCGCAGGGGGGCATGGTCTGGCGACCGCCTATTATCTTGGCAAGAATTACGGCATCCAGAACGTCGCCGTGATCGAAAAAGGCTGGCTGGGCGGCGGCAACACCGGGCGCAACACGACCATCATCCGGTCGAACTATCTGCAGGACCCGTCGGCGGCGATCTATGAAAAGGCGCGTGGTCTGTACGAGGACCTGAGCCAGGACCTGAACTATAACATCATGTTCAGCCCCCGCGGTGTGATGATGCTGGCGCAGACACAGCACGAAATCCGCGGTTATCAGCGCACCGCCCATGCCAATGCGCTGCAGGGCGTGCAGACGGAGTGGATTGGGCCTGAACGTGTCAAACAGCTGGTTCCGATCATCAATATCGACGGTCCGCGTTATCCGGTTTTGGGGGCGCTGTGGCAGGAACGCGGCGGCACCGCGCGGCACGATGCTGTGGCGTGGGGCTATGCCCGCGCGTGTTCGGCCATGGGTATGGACATCATCCAGCAATGCGAAGTCACAGGTGTGCGTTCTCAGGACGGCCGTGTCGTTGGCGTAGATACCACCAAAGGCGCGATTGACTGCGAAAAGCTGGGTATCGTGGTCGCAGGCCATTCAGGTCAGCTGGCGGAGATGGCGGGCTTCCGTCTTCCGCTTGAGGCGATCGCTCTGCAAGCGCTGGTATCTGAACCGATCAAGCCTTGCATGGATGTGGTCGTGATGGCCAACACCGTGCACGGTTACATGTCTCAGTCCGACAAGGGAGAGATGGTGATTGGTGGCGGTACTGATGCCTATAACAACTTCACTCAGCGCGGGTCCTTCCACCATATCGAGGAAACCGTCCGCGCGCTGGTCGAGACCTTCCCGATGATTTCGCGTCTGAAGATGCTGCGCCAGTGGGGTGGTATCGTGGATATGACCGGTGACCGCTCGCCCATCCTGTCGAAGACGCCGCTACAAGGCTGCTTCATCAACGGTGGTTGGGGCACAGGTGGCTTCAAGGCAATCCCGGGGTCCGGCTGGGGGATGGCGCAGTTGATGGCCACCGGCCATTCGCCGCTGACCGAAGCGTTTTCGCTGGACCGTTTCAAAGAGGGCCGCTTCATCGACGAAAGCGTTGCCGCCGGGGTGGCGCACTAAGGGCGCTGCTCGAGGTTGCCCACAAACAGAATTCAGGTCGGCCATTGTGCCGACCGACCGCCAAAAGGATGAACACATGCTGATCCTGAATTGCCCGTATTGCGGCGTCGACGCCGAAGAAACCGAACTGGCCGCTGGTGGCGAGGCGCATCTGAAGCGTTTCGGTCCGGGCTCGTCGGATGACGAGTTCCACGACTACCTGTTCATGCGCGAAAACCCCAAAGGCGTCCATTTGGAACGCTGGCGCCACGCAAATGGCTGTGGCAAGTGGTTCCACGCCGCGCGCTGTACCCAGACGCTTGAGGTGTTTGGCACGTATTCCGCACAGGTCACCGAACCTCCGAAAGAGATCAAGGATGCCATCTCGGCCAAACGCCCCGGCTGGACTTGGAGAGAGTTCGAATGACCCGCGTCACCACCCGTAATTCCGCCTGCGAAAGGTCCGCAACATGAGCACCCGTCTCGCAAAACAAGGCCGGCTGATTGACCGGTCGAAACAGGTCACCTTTACCTTCAACGGCACCTCGATGCAGGGGTACGAGGGCGATACGCTCGCCTCGGCCCTGCTGGCCAATGATCAGATGATGATGGGCCGGTCGTTCAAGTATCACCGCCCGCGCGGCGTTGTCGCCAGCGGTGCGGAAGAGCCGAACGCACTGGTCGGTCTGGGGCAGGGCAACCGGTTCGAGCCGAACCAGCGCGCCACCACGACCGAGTTGTTCAACGGTCTGACCGCGATTTCACAGAACCACTGGCCGAACCTTGAATTCGACATCGGGGCGGTGAACACGCATCTGTCTCGCTTTCTGCCGGCTGGCTTCTACTACAAGATGTTCATCCACCCCAAGCCGTTCTGGAAACACGTTTATGAGCCGTTCATCCGCCAGTCGGCCGGTCTGGGCAAAGCGCCCGACAAAGACAACCGCGACGCGGACACCTATGAGCATTTTTATGCCTTCACCGATGTTCTGATAATCGGCGGTGGTGTGGCTGGTCTGCAGGCCGCAAAGGCGGCGGCTGCGTCCGGTGCCAAGGTGATGCTGATCGAACAAACGGCACACTGGGGCGGTCGCGCCCCGGTCGATGGGGGCACCGTTGATGGCGCACCTGTGGATAAGTTCGTGGATCAATTGGTTTCCGAACTGGAAACAATGGATAACGTTACCATGCGATTGCGCTGCATGGGCGCGGGTGTCTATGACCACGGATATGTGCTGGGATACGAGCGTCTGACTGACCATACTCCGGGCATTCAGGGCCCACGCCACCGCCTGTGGCGCATCCGTGCCAAGCAGGTTGTGACCGCAACCGGTGCAATTGAACGTCCGCTGTCTTTCGCGGGCAACGATGTCCCGGGTGTGATGCTCGCTTCGGCCATGCGCGACTATATGGTGAACTGGGGTGTCACCCCGGGCGAGCGCGTGATCGTTGCCACCAACAATGACGATGGGTATCGCACCGCGATCATCCTGAAACAGGCCGGAGTGGACGTCCTGCGCGTGATAGATGCACGCGCCGCTGCGGGCCCGATGGCCGAAGAGGCGCGTCAGCTCGGTATCCGGGTGGACCCCGGAAAAGCCGTCGCCAAAGTCAAAGGTGGCAAGCGCGTCAAGAAGGTCGCGATCTGCAATCAGGAAGGTATCGGTGGCGCTCGCGAAGAGGTTGAGTGCGATGCCGTTGCCATGTCGGGCGGCTGGTCTCCGGTCGTTCATTTGTGGTCGCATTGCGGTGGCAAACTGATCTGGGACGACGCGAACGCCCATTTCCGTCCTGACCCCGAACGTCCACCGCTGGGCGCGAACGGCGAAGGCTTTGTCGTGGCCGCCGGTTCTGCCAACGGCCCGCTGGCGCTGGGCGATGTTCTGGCTGACGCACAAACCGCAGGTGAGGCCGCAGCCAATGGCGCAGGTTTCAAACCCAAGACGTCCGACGCGCCGAAGGGTGAAACCACGGCCGAGGCCGCGATGGAGCCGGTCTGGTTGATGCCCGCCAATGCCGAGGTTCAACTGCGCATGAAATCCTGGCTGGATTTCCAGAACGACGTCAAAGTGTCCGACGTCCAACTGGCGGCGCGTGAAGGCTATGAAAGCGTTGAACACACCAAGCGCTACACGACGCTGGGTATGGCAACGGATCAAGGTAAGTTGAGTAATATCAACGGTCTGGCGATCCTTGCTGATGCGTTGGAGTCCGAAATTCCGAAAGTCGGCACCACCACATTCCGTCCACCGTATACTCCGATCTCGATGGGGTCGATTGGCGGCGAAGCGCGGGGCGACGTGTTCCAACCGATCCGTCAAACCCCGATGCACGACTGGCACGACAAGAACGGCGCGGATTGGGAACCAGTCGGCCACTGGCGCCGGACCTATGCTTATGTCCGCCCCGGTGAATCCGTACATGACGCGGTGAATCGCGAGGTCAAGAATACGCGCGAAAACCTCGGCCTGCTGGACGCATCGACGCTGGGCAAGCTGATCGTCAAAGGCCCGGACGCAGGCAAGTTCCTGGACATGATGTACACTAACATGATGTCCACGCTGAAGGTCGGCAAATGCCGCTATGGCCTGATGTGTTCGGAAAACGGCTTTCTGATCGACGACGGCGTTGTTGCCCGCATCGATGAGGACACCTGGCTATGCCACACAACCACCGGCGGTGCGGAACGTATCCACGGCCATATGGAAGAGTGGCTGCAAACCGAATGGTGGGACTGGAAAGTTTATGTCGCCAACGTGACCGAGCAATACGCTCAGGTGGCCGTTGTTGGCCCCAATGCCCGCAAGGTGTTGGAGAAGCTGGGCGGCATGGATGTGTCCAAAGAGGCGCTGCCGTTCATGGAGTGGCGCGATGGCAAGATCGGCGACTTCGATTGCCGTGCCTATCGCATCTCGTTCTCGGGCGAGCTGTCCTATGAGATCGCCGTTCCTGCGTCTCAGGGGCAGGCGTTCTGGGATGCTCTGGTCGAGGCAGGGCAGGAGTTCGGAGTTATGCCTTATGGCACCGAATGTCTGCACATCCTGCGGGCCGAGAAGGGCTTTATCATGATCGGGGATGAGACCGATGGCACCGTGATCCCCCAAGATCTGGGGCTGCACTGGGCACTGTCCAAGAAGAAAGAGGACTACCTCGGCAAACGCGCCCATTCGCGCACCCATATGGCCGATCCGGACCGCTGGAAACTGGTGGGGCTTGAGACTGTGGATGGTTCCGTTATTCCTGACGGGGCTTACGCAGTAGGCGACGGCGTCAACGCCAACGGCCAGCGTAATATGATCGGTCGCGTTACCTCGACCTATTACTCGGCCAATCTGGGCAAAGGCATCGCCATGGGCTTGATCAAGCACGGACCCGACCGGATGGGTGAGATCGTCGAGTTCCCGGGTACCGACGGCAAAACCTATAAAGCCAAGATCGTGGACCCGATCTTCTATGACAAAGACGGGGAGAAGCAGAATGTCTGAACCCATCAGCGCACTGAATCACGCCGGCTATGACGGTATTGTCAAAGTCGAGGAATGTGGCCTGCAGGGTATGATCACCCTGCGGGGCGACCTGTCCGATAAGGTGCTGGTCAAAGCGGTCAAGGATGCCACAGGCCAGAAAGTACCCGGCCAGCGTGAATCTCTGGTCAATGGTGACACCGGCGTTTGCTGGATGTCCACGGACGAATTGCTGGTGCTAGTGCCGTATGCCGAGGTGGAGGCCAAGTTGGCCGCAATGGTAAATGCGCTTAGCGGCACACACGCGTTGGCGGTCAATGTCTCGGACGCGCGGGCCGTGTTCCGCATCTCGGGCGCCAGCGCGCGCGAGGTGGTTGGCAAATTGGCCCCGGTCGATCTGTCGGTCGAGGCGTTCCAACCTGGCCAAATCCGCCGCTCGCGCTTGGCGCAGGTGGCAGGGGCGTTCTGGATGGACGACGCCGAGACCTTCCGTGTTGTCTGTTTCCGGTCGGCTGCGGATTACGTGTTCAAACTGCTCAAGGCTGCGGCGCAGCCAGGCAGTGAGGTTGGGTTTTATTGACCTCATAAACACCGCAGAAAAGTTACAAATAACAGCCGCCTTTCCCAAAAAAGGCGGCTGTTTTCTTTTTCATCTTGCGCAACATTTCGATGCCCTTTTATGAGAGAGGTGCAAAGGCAGTCTCCCCTTAAGATTGTATTGAATTTTAAGTGGGATAAGGCTGCAAGCTATAGTGTTATTGGTAAAACTTGAAAGCGTAAGAAGATGAAGAAAGCGATAGCCGCCTTGGCTTTGACCTTGGCTGCAACCACAGCGAAAGCTGAAGTCGTCACCTATGACTGCAACTTGCACCGGATGGAAGAAGGATGGATCGCCGAGCGTGTGATCCTGAGTGTTGATGCGGAAAACAAGCGTGCGCGGGCTTATGACGCCTACATTCATCACTATGAGGATAAGCAGCCCAAAGATGTGAAATTCAAAACAACCCGCAAGGGCGAATACAGGCTCATGTGGAAAATGAAAATTCCCGCCAGAAATAGCGGGCTTGCGTATGTAAGTTATACAGCCACACTGAACCCGGAAAAACAGCGCCTGGACATGATCGCAAGATTTCCGCAAGCCAATGTGCTGAACCGGCCATCGGGTTTTGGGGAGTGTTCAGTAAACACGATCGAGTCGCTTTACGCTTCCTGAGTTCTGCAAGCTCGCTGGTTTTGTGTACTCGAAAAAAGAAAATCCCCGGAAATTCCGGGGATTTTTTTTTAACTTTCAACGCTGCAAGTGCCAAGACCGTAAGGTTTGTTAGCGGCGTTTGTACTGACGAAAGACATACGAACTTTGAGGCTGTTATCAGCGGGATTTAGGTTTGCCTGATACTTGACACGCAAATTACCACCGGCAGAGGCGCGGCGTGTTTCGGTCCAAACCATCCGAACACCTTTGTTACCACGACTTTTGTATTTTGTGTCGATCCATTCAGGTCTGCCCGCTACCTTTGCCCAGCCGTCTTCGGCGTCCACTTGAAAGGCATAGTTCCGCGCGATCCAGCCGTGGCTGTCCTGTTTGGTCATTTTGCAATTGTAGGTAACTGTTTCCGCCATGGCGCCGTGTGCAAAAAATGCGGCCAAAGCAACAATGCTGAGATATTTCATATTTTTCCGATTTCCTTGTATCCGGGTACAGGAAATTTCAAAAACGGGCAGAAAGAACAAGAGGTTCCAAGCAGTTATTCAGAACGTTTTTGGGATACTGTCAATTGCGCAACAACAGTGTTTTGTATTGCGCAAGAGCGTTCGGATTCAATAGTTGTTCCGCTGTAATTGGTTGGGAGTTTTCGTCAGCGACCGCGGAATAGAAACCCAAAAGATCCAACAGGTTTTTCGTCTTCTCCAATCGATTATCCGTTGCCAACAGCGGGGCGTGCAGTGATAGCAGCAGGGCGGGGCGCTGTTTCTTCAACCAGGCAATCAGAGTGGGCAATACGAAATATTCGGCCCCTTCGATATCCATTTTGACCAGAGAAACGCCGGACAGGTCAGTTGCGGCCTCAAACTGATCCCATGCAATTGTCAGGGCGTCGCTGCCATGCGTGCCGTCATGCAGTAAGGAACTGGTAGAATCGCCCGGCTCGCCGCGTACAGAGGCCATGCGGGCCACGCCGAACTGGTTGGACAGCGCCACCCCAAAGGCCGACACGTTGTGGATGTCGTTCAGGTCCAGATTCCACGCCAGATACCTAAATGCAGTCGGATCGGGCTCAAAACACCACACGTGCCGGGCGCGGCGGGCACCGTAAAGCACGGTGGGGCCGATCCAGGCGCCGATATCCAGATAGTCGCTGTCGGACGAGAGATATTCGTCGAGAATGGCGAAAGTTTCGGGCTCCCACGCACCGGCTGAGGCTTTGCGCCAGAATTTCGAATGATAGGGGTCCAGATGAAACGGCTCGCCATTCAGGCTGCCTGCATAGTACCCGCGGGCGCGGTAAAACATCTTGCGCGCCTGTGTCAGCATCGCGGACCTCCGGGTTTTATTGTCACGGGCCTTGACCTATGGCGACTGTCAAAGCATTTAACCTTGGGAACCGCAACTTACATTTATAACAGGGGGCCGACATGGCTTTTGAACTTCCTGATCTTCCTTATGCACATGACGCGCTGGCAGCCAAGGGAATGTCCGCAGAAACGCTGGAATATCACCACGATCTGCACCACAAGGCATATGTCGACAACGGCAACAAGCTGATCGCCGGAACCGAGTGGGACGGCAAATCGCTGGAAGAGATCATCGTTGGCACCTACGACGCAAACGCAGTCGCGCAGAACGGCATCTTCAACAACATCAGCCAACTGTGGAACCACAACCAGTTCTGGGAAATGATGGGCCCCGGAGGCAACGCCATGCCTGGTGAGTTGGAAAAAGCCCTGACAGAGAGCTTTGGCTCGGTTGACGAATTCAAGTCGCAGTTCAGCGCTGCTGGTGCTGGTCAGTTCGGTTCGGGCTGGGCGTGGCTGGTCAAGAACGCGGACGGTTCGCTGGCTGTAACCAAGACCGAAAACGGCGTGAACCCGCTGTGTTTTGGTCAGACAGCGCTGCTGGGTTGTGACGTCTGGGAGCACTCGTATTACATCGATTTCCGCAACAAACGCCCGGCTTACCTGTCGAACTTCCTCGACAATCTGGTGAACTGGGAAAACGTTGCATCGCGGATGTAATCCTTGAACCGCAGAAGGTTCATAAAGGGCCTGCTGGCGACCACGCTGGCAGGCCTGTTTGTTGCAGCCTATGGGTTTTTTATCGAGCCCTCGCTGCGATTGCGCGTGCGCAAGTGGCGCGTGCGGCGCAAGGATTGGACAGCGCAGCCGCTACGGATCGCGGTTCTGTCCGATCTGCACGTTGGTGAGCCTTATGTCGGCCTTGATCGTGTCCGGCAGGTAGTGCGGCGTACCAATGCACTGGCCCCCGATCTGGTCTTGCTGTTGGGGGATTATGCGGGTCACTACGACGGCATCACCGCTAAAGTCGAAGCTGAAGATCTGGCTCCGGTTCTTGGACAGCTTGAGGCGCGCAGCGGAGTTTATGCTGTTCTCGGAAACCACGACTGGTGGGATGATGAGGATGCCCAACGGCGTGGCGGTGGGCCGAACAAATTCGCCACCGCGTTTCACGGGCAGGGCATCACAGTGCTGTCCAACGAGGCAATGCGCCTGGACGATTTGGGCATCTGGCTGGCCGGGCTTGAGGATCAACTTGCCTTCAGACGCAATGGCAAGCTTGTGGGTCTGGATGATCTGCCGGGAACCATGGCGCAAGTGACCGACGACGCGCCCGTGGTAATGATGGCGCATGAGCCTGATATCTTCCCCGACATCCCGGAAAATGTGGCGCTGACTTTGTCCGGCCACACGCATGGTGGGCAGGTGCGGCTGTTTGGTTGGTCGCCGGTGGTGCCGTCCAAGTACGGCAATCGTTATGCTTATGGGCATGTACACGAAGACGGGCGCGATTTGGTCGTGTCTGGTGGGATCGGGTGTTCGATCCTGCCCGTGCGCTTTGGGGTAACGCCCGAGATCACGGTGATCGAACTGTCAGCCTGACAGGAGAAAACCCGCCTATGAACAAAGTTTCATACTGAGACGGGTTTGCACGCAACCTCGCAGTGCCTACCTTGGGTGTGGCGGAGGGAGAGAACCGCTAACCATATGAAAATGCACAGGCAACGCGCCGGAAACCTATGGTTGCGTCGGGGTAAACCTATGCCTGTTAATTGAGGGATGGCCGTAGAAACATGACAGGAGATCACGATGGTCGCACTTGAACAGGGAACCTGGGTTGTTATTGCCGATGGGGAAAAGGCGTTGTTCGTCGAGAACATCACCGATGCCGAAGACCCCAATCTGGTGGTTGTATCGGTGGAAGAACAGGATGGGGTTAGCCGACCCACCGACCGGGCCGGGCGGCGCTTTGATACCGGGCCGAACCAGAAATCGTCGGTTGAAGAGCCGAACTGGAAAACCCACGCCAAATCCCTTTTCGTGCAGGATGTTGCCAATCTTCTAAACCGTAAGGGATTGAAAGGGGCCTTCAATCGGTTGGTTCTGGTTGCCAGCCCGCATGTGCTGGGCCTGCTGCGCCGTCGCCTGCACAGCGAGGTACTTGCCAAGGTCGTGGCTGAGGTGGACAAGACCCTGACCAACCACCCAATGCACAAGGTCGAAAAGCTTCTGACCA
Source organism: Ruegeria sp. BA12 (assembly GCF_056539625.1). Lineage (NCBI taxonomy): Bacteria > Pseudomonadati > Pseudomonadota > Alphaproteobacteria > Rhodobacterales > Roseobacteraceae > Ruegeria > Ruegeria sp. BA12. The sequence goes on along the minus strand of NZ_JBQFVF010000002.1, from coordinate 352,704 downwards.
GCCGCCTGAACCCGGCAGTTTGACCGATTTGTCCCCCGGTGGGCGGTCTCAGCCGTCCGTCCACCGGTCAGGTCAGGAACCCGCGCAGTGTCGACATCGCCGAGGCCGGATCATCAACCCAAGTGATGTAATCCGCCAACGACTCATCCGCGAACCCCTGACCGATGACGCGCTGCACCAGCTCGTGCAGCGCGTCCCAGTAGCCACCCACATTCATGACCAGAATGGGTTTGTCATGCAGGCCCAGCTGCCGCCATGTCAGCGCCTCGAACAGCTCATCCAGCGACCCCGGGCCGCCCGGAAGCACGACCACAGCATCTGCATTCATGATCATGACCTTTTTGCGCTCGTGCATCGTTTCGGTGACCACAAAGCGGGTCAGGTCGGTTTTGCCGACCTCGCGTTTCAGCAGGTGAACGGGGATCACGCCGAATGTGTCGCCGCCAGCGGATTGCGCAGCACGGGCAACTTCGCCCATCAGGCCGACATCCCCGGCGCCATAGACCAAACGCCAGCCTTCTTGTGCCAGCATCGTTCCGAAGGCCCTTGCGGCTTCGGAATAGGCGGAATTTGCGCCATTGCGTGACCCGCAATACACACAAACAGATTTCTGAGACATCGTGAACGCTCTCCGGGGTTGTGCCTGGGCTTTTGACCCCTGATAGCGGGATTGATAGATTGGCTCAACCGCCGGGCAGAATGTGTTGAAGGCACGGCACTTGCGCTGCGGAGTGAAAGGAAAAGAATGAACGCCGAGTCGGGAAGCGGAAGCTCTGGCACCTTCACCTGGGGGGTGATCGCCGGTATCGCAGTTTTAATCGGAGCGGGTGGATTGTACTGGTCCGGTATGGTCGGGGGGGACTCGGAAGAACCGGCACCAGAGGTCGAAGTCGCAGTTCAGACCCAGGAGGACAGCGCTGAGCCCGCTGAGCAACCTGCCGAAAGTTCCACACCACCTGCCGCAGAAGATGAGCAAAGCGTCGAGGCTGCGACCCCACCTGCTGCCGAAGAGGCGGTGCCTGAAACACCGGCTGAGGAAGAGACAGCCCAAGCTGAGCCGCCTGTGAAACCGCTGTTGGATCAAATTTTTGTTGAATCGGACGGCAATACGGTTCTGTCAGGTTCTGCCGAACCGGGTTCCGAGGTCAACGTGCTGCTGGACGGAGAAGCGGTGCATAGTTTCACGGTCGATCCTAGCGGTCAGTTTGCCGAATTCGTTTCGATTCCATTCGCCGATACAGCGCGCGGTTTGACGTTGGAGACGCAGGGCGATCAACCGGTGCGCTCGGACGACTACGTGATTGCTGCACTGCCCGAACCTGAAGCTGCGGATGACGCTGTTTCTGTCGCGGATACTGCTGACGATGCAACGCAAGAACCCGAAGTGGCGCAGGCAACCGAAACGGATCAGGCGGCGTCGACCGACACAGTTTCCACTGACTTGCCCTCTTCCGAAACGGCTGAAACTGACGCGCCGTCGTCCGAAGATCAAACGGAACAGGTTGCCGAGGCTCCGGCTGAGGACACGCCGGACCAACAGGTCGCTATCCTGCGGTCTGGGGAGGACGGGGTTGAACTGGTGCAAGGTCCAACAAGCCAACCGCAGGAACCGGAACAGATCGCACTCGACACCATTGGGTATTCCGATGCTGGCGAGGTTGAACTGACAGGCCGGGTACCGGATGGATCGGCTGTGCGCCTGTATTTGGACAACCGGCTGGTCGATGATCTGTCCCCGGCCAATGACGGCAAATGGCGCAGCGAGTTGGACGGGGTCGAACCCGGCGTCTACACCCTGCGCGCTGACGAGGTTGCACCGGATGGTACCGTCGTTAGCCGTATTGAAACGCCATTCAAACGTGAGGCCACCGAAGTGCTGCGCGCCGCCGAGGCGACGGATAGCCCCGAGGCAGCAGAGGATGCCCCACCGATCCGGTCGGTCACTGTGCAGAAGGGTGACACGCTCTGGGCCATTTCCCGCGAACGGTTTGGCGACGGTGTTCTTTATGTGAAGCTGTTCGAGGCCAACCGGGCTGCTATACGTGATCCGGACCTGATCTACCCCGGACAGATCTTCACGATCCCCGAATAAGCTTTAGCCTCTGGCCCCTGCGGGGGCGGGGGGCTATCTCTGACCGCAGACCAGGAACGTGATGAGACGATCAGCCCCGATGCATTCAGACGATACGCCAGAAACGAACGAGCGCCGCTCAGGTTGGCGCACGATCCGCAAGGTATCACCATACCTCTGGCCCGAGGACGAACCTTGGGTCAAACGCCGTGTTGTGTTGGCAATGGGAATGTTGGTTCTGGCCAAGCTAATCGCGGTGTACACGCCAATTTTGTACAAGGGCGCGGTCGACGGTCTGGCGGGCGAAGGCGTGCCGCCACTGGCGCTGGGTGCGGTAGGATTAACAGTAGCCTACGGTGTTGCACGGATGATGACCGTGGGATTTCAGCAGCTCCGCGACGCGTCTTTTGCCCCGGTCGGGCAACGGGCGTTGCGGGCGCTGGCGCTGGAAACCTTCCAGCACATCCACCAACTGTCGATGCGCTATCACGTAACCCGCCGAACCGGCGGTCTCAGCCGGATCATTGAGCGCGGGGTGAAGGGCGTGGAATTCCTGTTGCGGTTCCTGCTGTTTTCCATCGGGCCGCTGATCCTGGAATTGCTACTGGTCGCGATCATCCTTATGTGGCTGTTCGATGTCTGGTATCTGGTCGTCGTCGCGGTGACCATTGCGCTTTATATCTGGTTCACCTTCGCGGTGACTGAGTGGCGCGTTAAATTGCGGCGCGAGATGAACGATCAAGATACTGAGGCCAACCAGCGCGCTATCGATAGTCTACTGAACTTTGAAACTGTCAAATATTTCAACGCTGAACAGCGCGAAGCTGAACGCTATGATGTCTCGATGAAAGCCTATGCTGGCGCGGCGCTGAAAACGGCTTATTCGCTGGCCTTCCTGAATTTCGGGCAGTCTTTTCTGATCACCTGCGGACTGATCGGCGTGATGGTTTTGGCCGCCATCGGTGTGCAGAATGGTACGCTGACCGTGGGTGATTTTGTCATGGTCAACGCCTACATGATCCAAATCACCGTGCCGTTGAACTTTCTGGGCACGGTGTATCGTGAAATCCGTCAATCGCTGGTCGATATGGGGCAGATGTTTGATCTGCTGGAACAACCTACCGAGGTAACAGACAAGCCCTGCGCGCCGAACCTTGCGATCAATGGCGGTGAGGTGACGCTGGACAACGTGCGGTTTGGTTATGATGCGGATCGTGAAATCCTCAAAGGCATCTCACTGACCGTTCCGGCGGGGCAGACCGTGGCTATTGTCGGGGCCACCGGTTCGGGTAAATCCACCATCGGGCGGCTGCTGTTCCGGTTCTATGATGTGACTGGCGGAGCGCTGAGGATCGACGGGCAGGATGTGCGCGACGTGACCCTGAACAGTCTGCATGCCGCCATCGGTGTGGTGCCACAGGATACGGTGCTGTTCAACGACACGATCCGCTACAACATCGCCTATGGCCGCGATGGCGCCACTCAAGAAGAGGTCGAAGCCGCAGCCAAGGCAGCCCAGATTCACGAATTCATTGTAATGCTGCCCGAAGGGTATGACACCAAGGTTGGTGAGCGTGGGCTGAAACTGTCCGGCGGTGAAAAACAGCGTGTCGGCATTGCGCGCACGCTGTTGAAAAATCCCCCGATCCTGTTGCTGGATGAGGCGACCTCGGCACTGGATACTGACACCGAGCAGGACATCAAGGATGCTTTGGCGCGGGCCGGAGAGGGGCGTACGGTTCTGACCATCGCGCATCGTCTCAGCACCATCGCCGAGGCCGACCGTATCGTTGTTTTGGAGCAAGGCGAGATATTGGAGCAGGGCACCCATGATGAGCTGCTGCAACGCGAGGGTCGTTATGCGCAGCTGTGGAGCCGTCAGCAATCGGATGCGCAGGCTGCCTGAACCGAAACCGGCCTCCGACTGGACTATGTGATATACTGAATGGGTTTTTGGAGGAGTTGTTTTGATGCGCAGATTGAAAAGAACCTCTGTTGTTCTGGTCGTTATTGCCGTGCTCATGCCAGTGATGGCGGCGGCTGATCCCATTGTCGGTGTCTGGAAAACCGAACCGGATCGCAAGAACCTGATTTCGCATATCCAGATATCTGCCTGCGGAGACAAGTTCTGTGGTCAGATTCAATCGGCCTATGACAAATCTGGGAAAGAGGTGCAGACCCCCAACATCGGCAAAAAGTTATTCTGGGATGTGGCCAGCGAAGGGGGCGGCAAATATGGCGGTGGTGATTTCTGGATTCCCATGGTCAATGTGGATGTGGTGCCGCAAATGACGCTGAGCGGAGACACTCTGACCGTGCGCGGATGCGAGCATGTTGTGTGCGGCCACCAGAAATGGACCCGTCTGTCCAATTGACCCGCTCCTTCTGACAAGAATTTGTTGCAACTGAGTCTTGCGCTACGACCACCACTCTGACCGTGGGTGATTGCCGATTGACCGATGATATTGCGTCGTTATGACGGGCAGTACCAACCGAGTGGTGTTGGGCAATAAATCAGGGAAACACTAATGAAGAAGTTCTTTGCTGCGCCGATCGTTCTGGCGTCGCTGTTCGCGTCGACCGCCTTCGCCGAGGATCTGGTATTTTTGCTGGGTAATGAAAGCAGCGTCGATCTGGTCGAATTCAATGTCTCGGCAAGTGCGTCCAATGAATGGGAAGCAAACTTGCTGCAAGGCGATTACATCGCGCCGGGATACGAAGCAGACGTGTTGATTGCTGACGGTCTGACCACCTGCGTCTATGATATTCGCGGCGCGTTTTCCGACGGGTCCAGCGCCGAGGATTACGGCGTAGACCTGTGCGATCTGGGTGAATACGTCTTTACTGACTAAGCCTGTCTGAAACGAAAAATGGCGAACCGTTGGGCTCGCCATTCTTTTATTCTGCCGCTTTTAGGGGTGATCCCGGCGGATGTTTGGGCGCTTGGGCATCTTTGGACGCAGGGGGCGTTTCGTCGCCCCAGACCACCTCGGTCGCTTGTGCCTGACGGACGGCTTTGCCAATCGCCATATCCTGCGCCAATTGGCTGGATCGACCGGACGTCGCGCGCGCCAGTGCCCGGCCCAGCCATATCGTGTAGGTCGAAACCCAAACGCGCAACGCCAACAGTGAAGGCGTCACGATCAGCGTCAGAACCGTCGCAATGCCCAATCCGAAGACCACCGCCGTGGCCAGCTGCTTCCACCACAACGCGGTGGGGCTGTTGATCGAATAACCACCATTGATGAAGTCCAGCGACAGGCCGAACATCATGGGTGTCAGACCAGCCATCGTGGTCAATGTGGTCAGCAGAACCGGACGGATACGCGCCTCAGCCGTGCGGATGATGGCTTCGATCCGGGGCATGTAGCGGCTGTATTCCTGATAGGTGTCGATCAGAACGATGTTGTTGTTCACAACGATCCCTGCCAGCGCCACGATGCCCGTGCCGGTCATGATGATAGAGAACGGTTGCCCCATAACGATCATTCCGATCAGAACCCCGGTGGTCGACAGAACAACCGCCAGCAGCACCAGTACCGAGTTGTAGAACGAGTTGAACTGCGCCAGCAGGATCACGAACATCAGGCCCAAAGCACCCAGGAAAGCGCTTTGCAGGAAGGCCCCGGATTCCTCTTGATCCTCCTGATCGCCGGTCCACTCCCAGGCTATCGTGTTCGAGAAGGGGCTGGTGTTTAGCCATTCCGTCAGCACTGCGATCCGTTCATTCGGGTTGACCAGCGCGAACCGCGCCCCTTCTTCCGCAATAGCTGTGCTCAAGTCCTCGACGGTTTCGGCACCGGTTAGTTGGAACAGCTCAAATACCGTGCCATCGGAGCTGGTGATGGTTGTCCCGTTGGCGTCCGCGCCTTCTTCGACCGCACGCACAACGGCCAGTCTCTGTTCGGTTCCGTCAGGGCCGTCGACTATCACCTTGGACAGGCCCGGCTCGACATCTGCTTTGACGTCATAGTAACGCTGCTGGTCGATCCGGTTGATCTCGGCCAGCTTGGCCACCGGTTGGCGGGTGACAAAGTTGGACAGCGGCACTAGCCCGTCAGGGGTGCGGACCTTGAGCGAATCCAATGTGGACAAAACTCGGTCCTGTTCAGGCAGGCGCACGCGAATCTCGACTTCTTCATCGGTGTTGTCCGGACGCATCTCGCCGAGAAGAATGCCACGGGTGACCAACTGTACCATTGCGCCAACCGTGGCGACATCAGCCCCGAAACGTCCGGCCTTGGCGACGTCCACGTCGATCTGCCAGTCGATGCCGGGCAGGGGCATGGTGTCTTCGATCTTGATCAGACCGGGCGTTTCGTCAAACACAGCCCGCGCGGCTTCGGTCGCTGTGGTCAATTCCTCCCAACCGTCGCCTTTGATACGCAGATGCACAGGTTTAGCTGAGGCCGGACCCTGTTCCAGCGGCAGGATTTCCACGATGAAACCAGGCAGTTTGGCAAGTTCTGCATTCAACTCGTCTAGAACGAAATCACCGTCGTACTCCGGGGCGATGATTTCGCGATCGAACAGACCGAAAAACGCGGGTTCGGTCAGCGTTGGGCGGTCCTCCCACGGAGTGATTTCGAACTGCACACGACCGACGGTATCCGCCGGAGCTTCGGCACCGCCGTTGTTCTGGTTCAGGCCGCCTTCACCGGCAAAAGCGAACACGTTGGTTACGGCTGGGTGTGCGCCTATTACCTCTTCGGCGGCCAACACCATCGCGTCTTTTTCCTGCAATGACAGGTTGCCCCGTGCGCGGACATAGGCCGTGGCCTGTTCCGGTTCGGTTTCGACAAAGAACTCAACGCCGCGGTTGTTTTCTCCGTAGTACGACATCACCTGCCAGACGCAAAAACCGACTGCCATGATTGATACGAGCGGCATGACCGGGTTGCCGACCAGGAACTTTATCAGATAACCGAACACAGAGTGTTCACGCGCTGTGTGGACGCGTTCTTGCTTTTGCCGCTCGATTTTGGCGGCGCTCAGGGTCACCGACCCTGCAAAGCCACCGAAGACGAACAGCAAGGCACCCGACAGCACGCCCCCGGGCAGCAGATAGTCAGGGTTCAGCATCTGCATCGCGCCCAAGAAGATCATGTACAGCGATGGGGGGACCATAATTGCGCGAACCCACCACGGGGCCACACTGCGCAGCCAATTCGAAGTTCGATCGAACGTGCGGCTCATTCGTCCGGATACGCCGCCGACGACCGGCAGGTAGATCAGCGCCACGATCAGCGAAGAGGACAGAACGAAGATCAACGTGATCGGCAGCATCTTCATGAATTCGCCGGGCACGCCGGGCCAGAACAGCATCGGCAGGAAGGCACACAGCGTCGTCGCGGTCGAGGACACGATGGGCCAGAACATCCGCTGCGCCGCCTCGACATAGGCGTGCATCGGGCCGATGCCTTCTTTGATGCGCTTGTCTGCGTATTCAACCACAACAATAGCACCGTCGACCAGCATCCCCACCGCAAGGATCAGCCCGAACATCACCATGTTCGAGATGGTGACGCCCATGACCGCCAGAAAAGCAAAGCTCAGCAGGAACGAGGTTGGGATTGCAAATCCGACCAACAGCGCAGCGCGCGTACCCAGCGAGGCCAGAACCACGATCATCACCAGCGCGATCGCGGTTAGGACCGAACCTTCAAGCTGACGCACCATCGAATCGACAATGCGGCTTTGGTCGTTCGAGGTGCCAACATCTACGGCGGCCTGCAATTCGGCGGGCCATTTCTCTTGCGCTGCGGCAAGAGTCGCTTTGACGTCGTCCACTGTGTCGATCAGGTTGTAGCCTTTGCGTTTGACCACCTGAAGTGCCACCGTGGACTGGTTGTCAAACCGCGCGGTGCCTTCGCGGTCTTCGAAAGTATAGTTGATCTGCGCCAGCTCACCCATCGTCACCACGCGGTCGCCATTGACCTTGACGGGTAGGCTGTAGACATCTTCAGCGGTTTTGAATGAAGACGGGATTTTGACCGAGAAAGTGCCTTGTGCTGAATCCACCTCACCAGCAGCGATCAGCTGGTTGTTGTTTTGGACAACTGTGATCAATTCGTCGGCCGAGACGTTGTAAGCCTCCAGCCGGAGCGGATCGATAATCACCTCGAGCAATTCGTCTCGGTTGCCCGCAATCCCGGCTTCCAGAACGGAATCCAGCGATTCAAGATCGTCCTGCAAGTCTTTGGCGATACGCGCCATTGTTCGCTCGGGGACTGCGCCAGTCAGGTTGACGATGACGATAGGGAATTCCGAAAAGTTAATCTCGAAAAGCGAATACTGCTCAGCCCCTTCAGGGAAATCGGCCTGAGCGCTGTTCATCGCGTCGCGCACATCCGCCATGATCGCGGTCTTATCCCAGCCGAATTCGAACTCCAGCGCGATACCGGCATAGCCTTCGGCAGCAGTGGCGGTCATTTCCTTGAGACCGTCCAGATCCGCCAGTTCGGTCTCCATCGGCTTGATCAGAAGGTTCTCAGAATCCTCGGCGGAAATGCCGGGAAATTGGACCGAGACGAAAAGCGCCGGGATTTCGATATCCGGTTCACCCTCTTTGGGCAGGCTGACATATGCAAACCCGCCGACAATCAGCGAGATCGCGATGAAGGCCAACACCATACGGGCCCTGTGGGCGGCCCATGCAACCAATCCTGTCATTGTGCAGCTTCCTGGTAGGTTGGTTCGACCTTAACGCCTTGCGTCACGAATTCCTGGCCGATCACAATGACATCAGAGGTTTCCGGTAGCCCATCAACCCAGACGCCTTTTGCGGTGTCGCGCAATAGCAGAATCGGCATGAATTCCACGATCTGGTCAGCGCCGACCGTGCGCACACCGATCTGCCCTTCGTTGTTCAGGGTCAGGGCGGATTGCGGCAGCAGATGGGCCTTTGCCCCGTCGGCGGCTATACGGATATTGGCCGTCTGACCATCGCGAATGGCTAGTTCCGGGTTTGGAACGGTGATTTCAACTTCGAAGGTGCGGGTCGTTTCATCCGCCGACCTGCTCAGGAAAGTCACGCGGCCTTTGACCTCAAGACCCGTGATCAGGCGCGCCGATGCTTCCGAACCGACGATGATCTTGTTTACATCCGTTTCGGGCACGAACCCCACCAGCTTGATCGGGTCCAATTGAATCACGGTCGCACACAGCGATCCGGGCTGCATCAGGCTGCCCAGTTCGGCGGTATCGCTTTCCAGCAGGCCCTTGAATGGGGCTTCGATGGTCTGACGGTCAATCTCGCGCTGGGCGGCTTTAACCTCGGCAGTGGCGGCTTCGATCCCGGCGCGGGTGGCCTCCAGTCCGGCCTCGGCGGTTTTGACGCCCGCTTCGGCAGAGCGCATCGCGGCTTCGCTGGAAATCCGTCGCGTTTCCGACCCGAACCCGGTTTCCGACAGTTTCTGTGCGGCCGTCAGGTTGATTTGCGCCTCAGCAACCAGGGCATGCGCCTCTTCCAGGCGGGCTTCGGCCTCAGGGATGCGGCTTTCGGCTTCAAGTTTGGCGGCCATAGCCTCGGCCAGACTGGCGGGGCGGGTGCCTGGGTCAAGCTCGCACAGCAGGTCGCCTGCTTCGACGAACGCACCCTTGCGCTTGGGTTCCGAAATCACGGTCGACGTTGTTTCGGCCAGAACTTCGACCTGGCGATTGGCTCTGGTCTGGCCGCGCAACAACACGGCGCTGTCAATTTCCCGTGCGGAAGAGCGCAAGACGACCACACCGATTGCATTCTGCGCCGTCTGGGGATCGGATACAGATTCTGTTTCGGATGACGTATCTGTTTCAGAGTCGCCGCGACCGGCAAATGCAAACAATGCGTCGCGTTCAAAGACCAAAAGGAATAATGCGGCAATCACCAGAATCGCATTCACGAATGAAATCAATCGCATACGGGGCCTCTCTAAAAATTCTTTGCCGATTGTCCTTCGGCGTGCATGTTTAAAAGTGGGGGCAGGCACGCGCGTTTTCTACACTAAACTGAATAGTTCGGTTCACTTTTTTTCGCAAGGGCAGCGTGACGCCGCGAAAATGTGCGAATTCCGGCCCTTGGCTTGGCAAGGTCGCCGGGGTATGACATGGCGCCATAGAAAATGTGACAGCCCAGGGAGCAGGGATGAGCGACGTCGACAGTTTTATTGATGAGGTGACCGAAGAGGTTCGCCGTGATCGCCTGTATCTGCTGCTGCGTCGTTGGGGTTGGATCGGCGTTCTGGCCGTGGTTCTCATCGTTGGCGGGGCCGCGTTTAACGAGGTTCGCAAGGCCCGTACCACCGGTCAGGCTGAAAAGCTGGGTGACGAGATTCTCAGCGCGCTCGCGCAGAATGACTCGGCCGAACGTGCAAGCAGCCTGGCCAGCATTGATGCGGTAACACCCGGCGGTGATGCGGTTCTGAACATGTTGTTGTCTTCGTCGCAGGTTGAGGCCGGGTCGCGGCAAGAGGCTGTGGACAGCCTGAACGCCATCGCTGTTCAGGGTGATCTGCCGGAAATTTATCGTGCGATTGCTACATTCAAGGCGCTGCTGCTGCAAAGTGACACTTTGCCCGTGGCGGATCGCCGTCAGCAGTTCGAGGCGCTGTCTGCGCCGGGCGCACCGCTGCGCTTGTTGGCCGAAGAACAACTGGCACTGATTGATGTCGCCGAGGGGAATGCGGACGCAGCAATCGAGCGTCTACAGGCGATGCGGCAGGACGCCGAGATTGGCGTGGACCTTCAGCAACGCGCCGCGCAACTGATTGTCGCGCTTGGCGGCGAACCGGAACCACTGGTGGCCCAGCAGGGCTGAACCGGCGGCAATTAGAATGACAGGCGAGTTCGGAGTATCATGGTGACAAGTCTTTTCTCCCGCATTGGATTGACGGCTGCGGCCCTATCGCTGAGTGTTCTTGCCGCATGTGAGGAACCCGAGGTCATCCTGCCAGGTGCCCGTGAAGACATTCGGCCCACCTCTGACAACGTGACTTTGGTAACCCAGGGTTCGAAACCGATCAGCCTGCCTGCGCAAAAAGCCAACGCCAATTGGTCGCAAAGCGCCGGGACGCCCGCATTTCGCACCGGCAACGCGGCACTGCGCGCGACGCCTCAGCGTGTGTGGTCGACCTCGATCGGGGATGGGGATTCGCGCAAGCGTCGCATCACCGCAGAACCTGTTGTGGCCGGTGGCCTGATTTATACGCTGGATGCAGGCGCGACCGTTTCCGCGGTTACACCACAGGGACAGGTGGCCTGGAGCAAGAATCTTATCCCGGCCAATGATGGCGACGCGGACGCGACCGGCGGCGGATTGGCCTATGCCAATGGTGTGCTTTACGTGTCGTCCGGGTTTGGGCGTCTGACGGCGTTGGATGCGAAAACTGGGGCGATCAAATGGCAAAAACGCCTGAATGCCCCAGGAAACGGCGCACCTTTGGTCAATGATGGTTTGTTGTATCTGGTAGCAGGTGATGAAACCGGCTGGGCCGTGAACACCAAGGACGGCCGCATCGCGTGGCAAGTTCAGGGTACGCCAAGCGTGGGCAATGTTCTGGGGGCTCCGGCCCCTGTGATTGCACAGGAGTTTGCCGTCTTTGCCTTTGGTTCGGGCGATATTTCCGCGTCTTTCCGCAAGGGGGGGATCGGGCGCTGGAACGCTTCGGTCGCGGGTGGGCGCCGGGGACGTGCGACCGCACAGATCGTGGATGTGACCGGCGGACCAATGGTGGTGGGCGATACGATCTATATCGGCAATCACTCGGGCCGCACCGTGGCGTTTAACGCCACCTCGGGTGAGCGGATCTGGACGGCGGATGAGGGGGCTGTGGATACGGCCTGGCCTGCCGGTGACAGCCTGTTTTTGATCAGTGACCGCAGTCAGTTGGTCCGGTTGAACAGGGCAGATGGTTCGATCATCTGGGCGCAGGATTTGCCCGGTTTTGTCAAGGACAAGCCCAAACGCCGTGGTCCAATCGTTGCACACTATGGCCCGATCCTGGCCGGTGGGCGCATCATTGTCGCGTCGAATGACGGTTTCCTGCGGTTCTTTAACCCGGTCGACGGCACGCTGGTCAACAGCGTCGAGGTTCCCGGCGGCGCCACCACGGCCCCGGTAGTGGCCGGGCAGACGTTGTATGTCGTTTCGACCAAAGGTGATCTACACGCTTTCCGTTGATCGCAAGATGCGCTAAAGGGCGCGTCTGAGTCTTGAAAGTTGAGTATCATGTCGCTGACCCTCGCCATCGTGGGGCGCCCGAATGTGGGCAAATCCACTCTGTTCAACCGCCTTGTGGGCAAACGCTTGGCCCTGGTCGACGACCAGCCCGGCGTGACGCGCGACCTGCGCGAGGGCGAAGGGCGTCTGGGCGATCTGCGCTTTACCGTAATCGACACAGCGGGTCTTGAGGACGCGATCGATGACAGCCTGCAGGGGCGGATGCGTCGCCTGACCGAGCGCGCGGTGGATATGGCCGATGTCTGCCTGTTCATGATCGACGCGCGGGTGGGGTTAACCCCAACGGACGAGATGTTCGCCGAGATCCTGCGCAAACGCTCGAAACATGTGATCCTTGCCGCCAACAAGGCCGAAGGAAGCGCGGCGGATGCGGGTGTGCTTGAGGCGTATAATCTGGGTCTGGGTGAGCCCGTGCGCCTGTCGGGTGAACACGGCGAGGGGATGACAGACCTTTATGCGCAACTCATGCCGCTGGCAGATGCCGCGGCTGAGCAGGCCGAGGATGATGCCCCGCAAACCGATATCGAACTGGACGAAGACGGCGAGGGCGAGGCGCCGCTGATCACAGCCGCCAAGCCGCTGCAGGTCGCGGTAGTTGGGCGGCCAAATGCCGGAAAGTCCACACTGATCAACAAGATCATCGGCGAAGACCGCCTGTTGACCGGCCCCGAGGCTGGTATCACCCGCGATGCGATCAGCCTGCGGATTGACTGGGCCGATCCCGATGGCGACAGCACCCCGATGCGGATTTTCGACACGGCGGGCATGCGCAAAAAAGCTAAGGTGCAGGAAAAGCTGGAAAAGCTTTCGGTGTCCGACGGTCTGCGCGCCGTAAAATTTGCCGAGGTCGTGGTGGTGTTGTTGGACGCAGCCATTCCGTTTGAACAGCAGGACCTGCGCATCGCTGATCTGGCCGAGCGCGAAGGCCGCGCCGTCGTTGTCGCCGTTAACAAATGGGATATCGAAGAGAACAAGCAGGAAAAGCTGCGCGATCTGAAAGAGTCCTTTGATCGTCTGTTGCCGCAATTGCGTGGCGCACCGCTGATCACCGTATCTGCCAAGACTGGTCGGGGGCTGGAACGTCTGCGCGCTGCCATCCTGCGTGCGCATGACGTTTGGAACCGTCGTGTACCCACAGCAGCACTGAACCGCTGGCTGACGGCCATGCTGGAGCAGCACCCGCCGCCAGCCCCGCAGGGCCGCCGGATCAAACTGCGCTATATGACTCAGGCCAAGACCCGTCCCCCTGGATTTGTAGTGATGTGTTCACATCCCGACAAGATGCCAGACAGCTACACCCGCTATTTGGTGAATGGCCTGCGCGAAGATTTCGATATGCCCGGGTCGCCTATCCGCCTGACATTGCGTGGGCAGGGTGACAAAAATCCCTATAAGGGGCGGCGCAAGAAAAACGCGGGCGCTCTGGCCAAGCATCTCAAGGGTCGCGCGTAACTGCGCCAATTTTCAGCACTTTCGGCTGAAAGGCGTGACAGTCCCGCTGCCGCAGGCTAGCATTCGCCTGTGTGCATCTGTTTTTTGTGCGCGCTGCTTGATTACAAGCAAAACGCAAATAGTTTCGTGGTGATATTAATTGGGCCAAACGTGGGGACAGGCTGAATGAATTTGCGGGAATATACGCGACAATATGCGGTACAGGACAATCGGCTGGCCGCGCTAAGCTATTTTGGGACCTTCGCCGTTTATTTCGCGTCGCTGACGCTGGCAATTATCTATGTCGACCGCTGGTACATCATGATCCCTGCCGGGATCGTCTTTGCCTTTTCAGCTGTGCGTCTTTACGTTTTGCAACATGATTGCGGCCACCATTCCCTGTTTGAGACCCGCGAGCAGAATGAATGGGCCGGGCACGGTTTGTCGCCCTTCACCTTTGCGCCGTTCGAAGTGATGAAGCAGAACCACAACCTGCACCATTCGGGGATCGGTAATTTGGAACACCGCGAAACGGGTGAGATTCACACGATGACCCTGCGGGAATGGAACGCTGCAGACTGGAAAAAGCGTTTGTTCTACCGGCTTTACCGCAACCCGTTCATTCTGGTTCCGGTTGGTGCGCTTTTCACCTACTTCATTCGCTACCGCTGGCCCAAAAACACGGTACGGTTTGGTGTGACCGGAGTTCTGCTGCACAATCTGTCGATCGTGATCTTCCTGGGGCTGCTTTATCTGATCGCGGGCACGACCGGTATTCTGGTCTGGCTGGTGTTCTCGTTGCTGGGGGGGATGCTGGGTGTGTTCCTGGTCTACCTGCAGCATAATTTCGAAGATACGTATTGGGACCGCCGTCCGGACCTTGATCCGCAATTGGCAGCCTTGCAGGGGTCTTCTGCTTTGGATTTTGGTTGGTGGTTCGACAATGCGGTGGCGTGTATCACGCTGCACGACATCCACCATTTCAACGCCCGTATTCCATCCTATCGGCTGCGGGCGTGCCACTATAACCTGCCGCCTGAATTCACCCCGCGTCGGATCAAGTTCCCCGAGGCGGTGGCGGCGCTGAATTTGAAACTCTGGGACGAAGATGCCAAGCGTCTCGTGCCATTCCCCAAAGAGGATAGACCCGGCACTCTGGCTCACGGCAATTGACGCAAAGACGTCGCCGAAACTGCTCGCAGATTAGTAGGCGTCTGGGCCCAGCGTGCATTCAATTGAAAATGTAGGGAGAGAAAGGAAGGCTTAGTAATGACCGCAGTGACCGATGTTAAAGGTGTAGGAAAGGCGCTTGGGCAGGCGCTGATCGCCAATGGGTACAAAACCGCTGAAGCCCTTGCCAAAGCCAACCCTGCCGACCTGGTCAAGGTTCCCCGAATTGGTGCCTCTAGCGCGCCTCTGTTGATCGCCGCGGCGAAAGAGGCGATTGCAACCAAGCCCGCAGCGAAAGCGGCTGCGGCAAAACCTGCAGCCAAAAAGCCAACTGCGGCCAAGACTGCCAGACGCGCGCCCGCGCGCAAACCTGTGACGCGCAGGCCTGCCGCCCGGAAAACCGTTGCAGCCGCCGCTGCCGAGAAACGTGCCGAAGAGGCCGCGCGCAAAGCTGCCGAGGAAAAAGCCGCCGCGGAAGCCAAGGCGCGCAAGAAGGCGAAAGCCAAGGCCAAGGCCGAAAAGGCCGCCAAAAAGCTGCAAGAGATGGAAGCCGCGATCTCAAAGGCCAAGGACAAGGTGAAGGCCAAGGCCAAGAAAGACAAAAAGTCCAAAAAGGACGGTAAGAAAAAAGATCAGTCCAAGAAGGGCGGTAAGAAAAAAGACCAGCCCAAGAAAGACAAAAAGAAGAAGGGTAAGAAAAAGACGAAGAAGTAATCCTCCTTCGCCTTACGTTCTGCAAGACCGGCTCTACGCAATGCGGGTGCCGGTTTTTTTATGCCAGCGTGCCGTCCAGCTGCAGTGTTCGTTTGCCGCCCAGGTATGGCGCCAGCACTTCGGGCAGGGTCACGGTGCCATCCTCGTTCTGTCCATTTTCCAGAACCGCAATCAGGCAGCGTCCAACCGCCAGCCCAGAACCGTTCAGGGTGTGGACATATTCCGGCTTACCGCCACCTTCGGGGCGGAAACGTGCGTTCATGCGGCGGGCTTGGAAAGCACCGGTTGTCGAGACCGAGCTGATCTCACGGTACGTGTCCTGCCCGGGCAGCCAAGCCTCGATATCAAAGGTGCGGCGCGCGCCAAAACCCATGTCGCCCGTACACAGAACGACGGTGCGGTAGGGGATGCCCATTTGCTCCAACAGGTCCTCGGCGCAGCGCAGCATGCGTTTCTGTTCCTCATCCGACTTGTCGGGATGCGTGATCGAAACCATTTCGACCTTTTCAAACTGGTGCTGGCGTAGCATCCCGGCGGTGTCCTTGCCCGCGCTGCCGGCCTCGGACCGGAAACAGGCCGTGTGGGCGGTCATGCGGATGGGCAGGGCGGCTTCGTCCAGAATGTCACCGGCCACTGAATAGGTCAGCGTCACTTCGGATGTGGGGATCAGCCACCAGCCATTGGTGGTCTGATAGCTGTCATCGCCGAATTTCGGCAGTTTATCAGTGCCGTACATCGCCTCATCGCGGACCAGAACCGGAGTCTGCATCTCGGTCAGACCGTTCTTGTCGATATGGGTGTTCAGCATGAATTGGGCCAACGCACGGTGGATACGCGCGACACCCTTCGACAGGTTTACAAAACGGCTGCCGCTGGTCTTGGCGGCGGTTTCAAAGTCCATCGCAGCGGCAACGGCGGGAATGTCGAAGTGTTCTTTCGGAGCAAAATCGAGTTCGCGCGGGGTGCCCCAACGGTTCACCTCGACATTGTCGTTCTCATCCACACCTTGCGGCACATCCTCGGCGGGCAGGTTGGCGATGCGTGCCAGTTGGTCGGTTAGCAGCGCGTCCAGATCCTTGGCCTCGTTCTGCATGCGGGCGATTTCGGTCTTTTTCTCAGACACCAATGCGCGCAGACGCTGGAATTCATCCTCGTCCCCGCGCGCTTTGGCGGCACCGACCTCCTTGCTGGCCTTGTTCTGCTCCGCCTGAGCGGTTTCGGCGGCCAGAATCTTGGCCCGGCGGCTTTCGTCCAGCCGCAGCACATCTGACGACACCGGCGCATCCCCACGGCGCGCAAGGGCGGCGTCGAAGGCGTCAGGGTTTTCGCGAATGGCGCGGATGTCGTGCATGGTTCAGATCCTTAATGCGTGAATCACTAGGATCGCTTATGCACCATCTGAAAGGCAGGGTGTAGCACCGGTTACGACTTATTGGTGTCCTCGTGTGTTTCATGCGCCAGATGCCCGTCCCATTCTTCGACGGGTATCTTCGGTTCGGGCGGATCGGCCATGTAAGACGGCGTCATGATCTGCACGTTGTTTTCGTTGAATACCGCCACGATGTTGCGGTGCAGATCCGAGCGGATTTTGGGGATGATACTGCCCCGCGTCGTATAGCCATTGATCTGATAATTTATCGCGTAGTCGGCCAGTGCAGTCCACAACACGAACGGCTCGGGCTTGGCTTTGATCCCCTTGGTGCGCTTGGCGGCTTCGATCAGCATGGCCTCGACCTTCTCAGGTGGCTCCTCGTATCCGATGCCGACTGTGGTGTGCAGTAAAAGCCCACTACCATCTGTTTTCTTTGAAAAATTCACGACATCCGAATTCATCAATTGCGCATTGGGGATCGATATCAGCTCATTCTTGATGGATTTCAGGTGGGTTTCCATTAGCTTGATCTGCACCACATCGCCAATGTGGTCCCCGATCTGAATACGGTCCCCGATCGAGGTTGAGCGGCGGTAAATAACGAATAATCCAGCCAACATGTTGGACACGACCGAATTCGCCCCCAGCGATAGCATAGCACCAACCAATATGGTCAGGCCCTGAAACGCGGCCGAGTCCGACCCCGGAATGTAAGGAACGGCGAAAACCAGCGCGATGAGGATGACGACGACGCGGGCGATATTGAAGGTCGGGTTGACCCAGTGCTTCTCGAAATCGCCCATATCGAACGACCCTGCCTCAACGGCATCAAAGAACACGCGCATGCCCTTGATGATGTACATCGTGACCCAGGTGATCAGGGCCAGCATGATCATGTTGGGGATGTAAGAGAGAATGCCTTTGAAGATCAGCAGAACCGGTTCGGTCAGGTAGGTCAGTAGCAATTGCGCAAAATAGCGGGTTTCGGCAAAGGCGAGCAGAACAAAGGACAGGTAGTAGTAGAAGCCCAGGAAGAAGATAATGAGCAGAACGAAATTCAGACCATACCTTACCAGTGCGGCAATCGCCTCGGCCTGAACGCTTTTGGCCGTGGCGGTTTCCACATCCCGCAAGTGGCGTTTGACAAATTTCAGCGTGCGCCGTCTGATCCTACGATGCAGCCAAAGGATCGCAACGATGAAAACGGCAAACCCAAGTGTCCAGGCTGCGGCTTCGATCGCGCCGGATACGCGGGCCTGTTCCGTGCGATTAGCTCGATAGGCAAGGATGGCTTCTTCGATGGCCTGACCGTGTAGGAAGCTGAGAACATCCAGCTCCATCTGGTCCAGATCAGCATCTGCCACGGTCACAATGGACACGATCACACCATCCGCGCGAATTCGGATGCCAAGCTCGGTCTCTTCGAATGAAATGTCGACCGAGGGGTCTTCTGAGGCCTCGGCAACCTCGATGATCTTGTTCTGGACACTTTCCGCCCGTTCCGGCGCGGGCAGGGCGCTAGAGCCGCGCAGGAAGAACAGCATATCGCCGTCCACGATGACGGGGGCTTTGAAACTGTCTGTTTCCTCGGCCTCTGGTTCAACGATATCGGCGGGCGTTTCCTGTGCCCCAAGCGGTGCTGCAAGACACAAAATCAAGGTCAGCAATGACAGCAAAAGCGTCAACGATTGGAATGGTTTGTAACGAGCTGTCATTGTCCCTCCTCAGGTTTGACTATAGCTGAGTTCAGGCCTCTGGCTAGGACATATCTGCAACGCTTTGACGCGAGTTCATGCGTTGGGATCAGGTTCAGGTGGGTCACAGCACCGCCTTTGCTTGCAAAGGCGCATCTCAGGGCATAGGTTCCCGCCAAATTTGCGGAACCGTGCCGCAATCCAAAGCAAAAGGAATATCCCATGGAAGGTGGCGCATTCGCCCAGTTTCTCCCGCTGATCCTGATCTTCGCGATCATGTATTTCCTGCTGATCCGTCCGCAGCAGAAGAAGATGAAGCAACATCAGGCCATGGTCGAGGCCGTGCGCCGGGGTGATCAAGTTGTCACCCAGGGCGGTCTGATCGGCAAGGTGTCGAAAGTCAAGGAAGGCGAGAACGAAGTCGAGGTTGAACTGGCCGAAAACGTCAAGGTTCGTGTGGTCAAGTCGACTATTGCGCAGGTTCTGAACAAGACCGAACCGGCGAAGTAACTTCGCGCGACAATTCCTTGAAAAGGCAGGGTAATGCTGCAAATTAATACCTGGAAGCGGGTTCTGATCTGGTCGGTCTGTGTGATCGGTCTGCTGATGGCCCTGCCGAATGCGTTTTACACGCGCGTCGAGCAATCCAACGATGCCAAAGCCGCGATTGAGCTTGGCATCGACACCCCCGAGATGCAGGCCCAGGCCGCACAATGGCCCAGCTGGTTGCCGTCGTCGCTGGTCAATCTGGGTCTTGATCTGCGGGGTGGTGCGCATCTGCTGGCCGAAGTGAAGGTCGAAGATGTTTACGAATCCCGGATGGAGGCGATGTGGCCGGAAATCCGTGACGCGCTACGCGATGAACGCGCGACTGTTGGTACGATCCGCCGGCAGGATTCGGCACCGGATGAGATTCGCGTTCGCATCAGCCAGCCCGAGGGCATGTCCCGCGCGCTGGAGGTTGTGCGTGGTCTGGCCCGTCAAGTGCAAACGCTGACCGGTGTTGGTGCCACTGATATCGAAGCTCGCGCAGACGGTGACACCATCGTCGTGCAGTTGTCTGAGGCCGAAAAGCTGGCCTCGGATGATCGCACCGTGCGGCAGGCTCTGGAAATCATCCGCCGCCGGATTGACGAGGTCGGAACGCGAGAGCCTACAATTCAGCGTCAGGGTGCAGACCGCATCCTGATTCAGGTGCCGGGCATTGGCAGTGCAGGTGAACTGAAAGAGATCATCGGCACCACCGCTCAACTGACTTTCAACTCGGTCGTCAGTCGCGGCACCGACCCGGACGCTGTTCCGGGGATAGGGCAAGAGGTCGTCCCGTCCATTGACGAAGATGGCGTTTATTACATCATCGAATCCGCCCCGGTTGTGACGGGTGAGGAACTGGTCGACGCGCAGCCTTCGTTCGACCAGAACGGTCGCCCGGCAGTCAGCTTCCGGTTCAACACGTCCGGCGCACGCAAGTTTGGCGACTACACGCTGGAAAACATCGGCGCGCCCTTTGCGATTGTATTGGATGACGAGGTGATCTCGGCCCCGGTGATCCAAAGCCATATTCCGGGCGGGTCGGGTATCATCACCGGTAACTTCACCGTTGAAGAAAGCACCAATCTGGCGGTTCTGTTGCGAGCGGGTGCATTGCCTGCGGGGCTGGAGTTCCTTGAAGAACGCACCATCGGTCCTGAACTGGGGCAGGACAGCATCGATGCTGGTAAGGTGGCAACCATCGTGGCCTTTGTCGCGGTGCTGACCTTCATGGCGCTTAGCTATGGTTTGTTTGGCGTGTTTGCCAACATTGCGCTGATCATCAACGTCGGGCTGCTGTTCGGCCTGCTGTCGCTGATCGGGGCCACGCTGACCCTGCCGGGTATTGCGGGGATTGTCCTGACGGTCGGTATGGCGGTGGACGCCAACGTGCTGATTTTTGAGCGTATCCGCGAAGAACTGAAATCCGCCAGAGGCCCGGCGCGTGCCATTGAGCTGGGTTATGAAAAAGCCCTGTCGGCTATTCTGGACGCAAACGTTACCACTTTCATCACCGCCGTGATTCTGTTTGCCATGGGCAGCGGGCCGGTGCGCGGGTTCGCGATTACGCTGGGCCTGGGTATTCTGACCTCGGTCTTTACCGCGATCTTCGTGACGCGTTTGATGATCGTGATGTGGTTCGAACGCCGTCGTCCGAAAATGATCGAGGTTTGACATGAGACTGAAACTCGTACCCCAGAACACCTCGTTCGATTTCTTCAGCCGCTGGAAGGTCTGGCTGGGTATCTCGGCCCTGATGATGGTTGTGGCGTTTACGTCTTTCATGCTGCAAGGGCTGAACTTCGGTATCGATTTCCGTGGCGGGACCACGATCCGGACCCAATCCGCACAGGAAATCGACGTCGGCGCCTATCGCGACGCGATCTCTCCGCTGGCGCTGGGCGACGTGAGCATCACCGAGATTTTCGACCCTACCTTTGGGCCGGATGAAAACGTCGCCATGATCCGCATTCAGGCGCAAGCAGATGCCGAGGCCGTCTCGGCCGCGACGGTTACCGCCGTGGAACAGGCGCTGAAAGTGGCAGCGCCGGATATAGAATTTGTGTCCGTCGAATCCGTCGGCCCAAAGGTCTCCGGTGAGTTGATCCAGACTGCCGTGATCGCGGTGGTTTTGGCGATTGGCGCCGTGCTGGTCTACATCTGGCTGCGCTTCGAATGGCAATTCGCTTTGGGAGCAGTTGCCGCGTTGGTCCATGACGTGATTCTGACCATCGGTATTTTCTCGGAACTACAGATTCGGTTCGATCTGGCCATTATCGCGGCGCTTCTGACCATCGTGGGTTATTCGCTGAACGACACTGTGGTCGTGTTCGACCGCGTGCGTGAGAACCTGCGGAAGTACAAGAAGAAAGATCTCAAAGAGGTTCTGAACATCTCGATCAACGAAACGCTCAGCCGGACGGTGATGACCTCAGTGACCACGCTGCTGGCGCTGATTTCGCTTTACGTGTTGGGTGGGGATGTGATCCGAGGTTTCGTCTTTGCGATGATCTGGGGTGTGATCGTGGGAACCTATTCTTCGGTCTTTGTGGCTTCGACCATCTTGCTGTGGCTGGGGGTCAAACGCGACTGGTCCAAGCCGTCCAATACGGCGGGCAATCAGTTTGCCAACATCGACGCCTGATATATTCGGCCAGTCCCCAATGGGGCTGGCCGTTATCATTTTAGCGGCTTTCCTCGGCGGCGTTGTTCGCGGGTTTTCCGGATTCGGCACCGCACTGATTTTCCTTCCTCTTTCCACACCATTCCTTGGTCCATTCGGAGCCATCATCGGCCTGACCATAATGGACATCTTCGGCCCATTGCCGAACCTGCGTCGTGCTTGGCATGTTGTGCATCGCAAGGATCTGTTGCGGCTGTTGGTGGGCTGTGCGCTGTTGCTTCCTGTAGGGTTATGGGTGCTGACCAAGGTTGAACCCGAGGTTTTCCGCTATGCCGTCAGTCTGCTGGCGTTGTTTATGCTGGCCGTGCTGATCCTTGGCTTGCGGTATCACGGCCATGTTGGCCGGGGGATGGTTGCGGGAATTGGTGCAGCGGCCGGGTTTCTGGGCGGCGTGGCGGGCTTGCCCGGCCCGGCGGTAATCCTGTTTTACATGTCGCGCCCCATACCGGTCGAAGTTATCCGCGCCACGATTTTATTGTTCCTCTTCGGGTTCGATTTCCTCCTCCTTGGGTTCCTGACCGGGATGGAGCGGATCACTTGGGCGGCGGCGGCATTGGGTCTTGCATTGGCCGTGCCCAATTTGCTGGGCAACTGGCTGGGCGGTTGGTTGTTCCGGCCCGCGTATGAAAAGCTGTATCGCGCTGCGGCTTACCTGGCGATTGCGGTTGCGGCCTTGTCGGGCCTACCGCTTTGGGGCTAGAACACGGCCATGCGCCTGAATGAGATTTCCTATACCAACGCAGTCCCGGTTGACGGGTATGGCCCGGGCTTTTTTCGGATCGGTGGGCAGGTTTATGAGGGAGCCGTTCTGACAGGCCCCGCCGGAACAATGACCTGGGACGGGTATGAGGACAACGCGCCGCTGCTGGAACTTTCCGATACCGTGGACGTTTTGTTCGTCGGCACAGGGGCTGAACTGAATCACATTCCTGCTGATCTGCGCACGGCCCTGGAAAATGCCGGGATCGGAGTTGAGATCATGAACTCTCCGGCTGCGTGCCGCACGTATAACGTGTTGTTGTCCGAAGGGCGGCGCGTTGCGCTGGCCTTATTGCCGGTCTGATCTGTCGGCAGGGCCTGCGTCAAATCTCACCTTTTGCGCCTGACGGCAATGAGATAAGCGGGACCCATGACATTGACTGTGACCGATCTGGCCATCGCCCGTGGCGGCGTTCCTGTGCTTGAAGGGCTGAGCTTTGCTCTGCCGCCGGGCAAGGCGTTGATTCTGCGCGGGCCGAACGGGATCGGTAAGACGACCTTGCTGCGCACACTGGCCGGATTGCAGCCGCCGCTGGCGGGGCAGATTGACGGGGCTGAGGATCAGATCGCATATGCCTCGCATTCCGACGGGTTGAAGCCGACATTGACGGTGGTTGAGAATCTGACCTTCTGGGCCTCGGTCTTTGGCACTTATGAAATTCAGCCCGCGCTAGACGCCTTTGCGCTGAACGAATTGTCTGATCGCCATGCTGGCAACCTGTCGGCCGGGCAAAAACGGCGGTTGGGTCTGGCGCGCATGCTGGTCACGGGGCGGCCAATCTGGATGCTGGATGAGCCCACCGTATCACTGGACCGTAATGCAGTGCAGATGTTCGCTGATGCCGTTCGCGCGCATCTGGGGCAGGGCGGTTCGGCCCTGATCGCCACTCATATCGACCTTGGCCTGGACGGAGAAGTTCTGGATGTCGGCCGCAACAAGGCGAAACCCAAACCCATAGAAGATTTCGACGGAGGCTTCCTGTGATCGCCCTGTTGCTGCGTGACCTGAAACTGGCCTTCCGCGCGGGCGGGGGGTTTGGTCTCGGTCTGGCTTTTTTTCTGATCGTGACTGTTTTGGTGCCATTTTCAGTAGGGCCGCAATCCTCGCTGCTGTCGACCATCGCGCCGGGTGTTCTGTGGTTGGGCGCGCTGCTGGCCTGTCTGTTGTCGCTGGACCGCCTGCTTGCACTGGATTGGGAGGACGGCTCGCTTGACCTATTGGCCACCGCGCCGCTGCCGTTGGAGGCGGTAGTGACCATCAAGGCGCTGGCCCATTGGCTAACCACTGGCCTGCCACTGGTTCTGGCCGCTCCGTTTCTGGGCGTGTTGCTGAACCTGCCGGTGCCGGGGTTTTTCTGGCTGGTCGTATCGCTGTTGATCGGCACCCCGGCAATGAGTGTCATCGGCACTTTTGGCGCGGCCCTGACCGTGGGCCTGAAACGTGGCGGATTGCTGCTATCCCTGCTGGTCCTGCCGCTGTACGTGCCGACCCTGATCTTTGGGGCCGAAGTCGCGCGCCGTGGGGCGACGGGGATGGAAACCCAGACCCCGCTGTTTATGCTAGCGGGGATCACCGCCGCGACAATCGCCCTTTTGCCCTTTGCCAGCGCAGCGGTGCTGCGCATTAACCTTCGCTGACGTGGTCAAACTTTGATTGATGTCAATTGAGAACGAACCCGACTCGGACTAGATAAGGCCCATGTCTATCGCAGCCAAAGCCAACGCCCTCTGGGAATACGCCAATCCGCGCAAGTTCCTTGCCACCAGTGAACGGGTGATGCCATTTTTCTGGGCATCATCGCTTGCCTGCATCGTGGTAGGGCTGGTGTGGGGGTTCTTCTTCACACCGGATGACTACAAGCAGGGATCGACGGTCAAGATTATCTATCTGCATGTGCCTGCTGCGCTGATGGCGATCAATTGCTGGCTGATGATGCTGGCGACCTCGCTGGTGTGGCTTGTGCGGCGCCACCATGTCAGCGCGCTGGCGGCGCGTGCAGCGGCCCCAGTGGGTATTGTGATGACACTGATCGCGCTGGCGACCGGGGCGATCTGGGGGCAGCCAATGTGGGGCACCTGGTGGGCCTGGGATCCGCGCCTGACCTCGTTCCTGATCCTGTTCCTGTTCTATTTGGGCTATGTCGCACTTTGGGAAGCTATCGAAGACCCTGATACGGCGGCCGATCTGACCTCGGTCCTGTGTCTGGTCGGGTCTGTCTTTGCGCTGCTCAGCCGCTATGCCGTGAATTTTTGGAATCAGGGGCTGCATCAGGGCGCATCCGTGATGCGGGCCGCCGCCGTGACCGGGGCGGATACCGAAGAGAAGGTCAGCAATATCTATTTCTACCCACTTTTGCTGTGCATCATCGGGTTTGTACTGCTGTTCATTGCTCTTGTTTTGTACCGCACGGGCACGGAAATTCGCGCGCGCCGGGTCAAGGTGCTGTTGGCGCGGGAAAGGGTAAGCGGATGATCCCTGATCTCGGAAAATATGCCGATACGGTTCTCTGGTCCTATGCGGCCTCGATCGGATTGCTGGCGCTGCTGATTGTGTTCAGCATCGTACGTGGCCGCAAGGTCCGGGCCGAGATGGAAAAGGTCGAACAAAGGATGACGCGCAATGGCTAAAATCTCACCCCTGATGATTGCGCCGCCGCTGATTTTTGGCGCTTTCGCCGTTCTAGCGGGCATCGGCATGTTCCGCGATGACCCCAACGCGTTACCGTCGGCCCGCGAAGGCCAACCCGCGCCGCCGGTGGTGCTGACGGAATTCGCGGGAAAGACGGGATTTGATGACGCAACGCTGCGGGACGGAGAAGTCAAGCTGGTCAACTATTGGGCCAGCTGGTGCGCGCCGTGCCGGGTTGAACATCCCAACCTGCAGGCCCTGTCAGATGAGGGCATCCCCGTTTACGGCGTCAATTACAAGGACAAGCTGGCAAACGCCGAAGCCTTCCTGACCGAACTGGGCGACCCCTATGCCGGAATCGGCCGGGACGAGCAGGGGCGTATGGGATTGGATTGGGGCGTTTATGGCGTGCCCGAGACCTATGTGATCGATGGTGAGGGCACGATCATCCTGCGCTTTGCCGGGCCGATAACTCAGCGCGTGATCGAAAGCACAATCCGTCCGGCGTTGGAAAAAGCGGCAGGCAACTAAAGCCGCGATGGTTTAACCAAATGAGAAATGAAAAAAGGCGTCCAATCGGACGCCCTTAATTTTATAGCGCGCAGATTTAACCAGCTTTCGCCAAGTTCCGCAGCACATATTGAAGCACACCGCCGTTTTCGACGTATTCGATCTCGGGCGCGGTATCTATGCGGCACTTGAGGGTGATGGTCTTTGTGGTGCCGTCGCCATAGGTGATAGTGCAGGGCACCTCTTGCAATGGTTCAACCTTATCCAGACCATCAATCGAGACCGTCTCATCCCCCTTTAGCCCTAGAGATTTCCGGGTGTCGCCGCCGGTAAATTCGAAGGGGATCACGCCCATGCCAACCAGGTTAGACCGGTGGATGCGTTCAAAGCTTTCGGCGATCACGGCCTTGATGCCCAGCAACGCGGTACCCTTTGCCGCCCAATCGCGTGAGGACCCGGCGCCGTATTGCTGCCCCCCAAACACCACAAGCGGAACGCCCTGTTCCTGATAGGCCATCGACGCGTCGTAGATCGAGGTCTGCTGACCGTCCAGACCTTTGGTATAGCCGCCCTCGACGCCATCCAGCATCTCGTTCTTGATGCGGATATTGGCGAACGTGCCGCGCATCATGACCTCGTGATTGCCCCGGCGCGAACCATACGAGTTGAACTCGCGCGGCTGGACCTGACGCTCTGTCAGGTACTTACCCGCAGGCGAGGTTGCCGCAAAGGACCCCGCAGGTGAGATGTGGTCGGTGGTGACCATGTCGCCCAGAATGGCCAGAACCTTGGCGCCGTCGATGTTCGAGATGGTGCCCGGTTCGGGGCTCATACCCTGAAAATATGGCGGGTTCTGGATGTAGGTCGAGGTCGGCGGCCAGTCATAGGTTTCCTGTTGCGGAACTTCGACCGCCTGCCATTTGTCGTCGCCATTGAACACGTCGGCATATTTCGACTGAAATGCCTCGCGGGTGACGGTTTCCTGCACCAAATCGGCGATTTCCTTCTGGTCCGGCCAGATATCTTTCATGAACACATCATTGCCGTTCTTGTCCTGACCGATCGGTTCCGAGATCAGGTCGATATCCATGGTGCCCGCCAGCGCATAGACCACCACCAGCGGAGGGGAAGCCAGATAGTTGGCGCGCACATCCGGCGAAATCCGACCCTCGAAGTTGCGGTTGCCCGACAAAACCGAGGTAGCGACCAGATCGCCCTCGGCAATCGCTTCGCTGATTTCCTTCTGGATCGGACCCGAGTTACCGATGCAGGTGGTGCAGCCATAGCCCACAAGGTTGAATCCGATGGCGTCCAGATGCTGTTGCAGCCCTGCAGACTCAAGATATTCGGTCACAACCTGCGATCCGGGGGCCAGCGAGGTCTTGACCCAAGGCTGACGGTTCAGGCCCAGTTCATGCGCCTTTTTCGCCACCAGACCGGCCCCGATCATCACATAGGGGTTCGATGTGTTGGTGCATGAGGTGATCGAGGCGATAACCACCTTGCCCGATTCCATAGTGTAGTCTTCGCCTTTGACCGCGACTTCCTTGGCCATCGGGCGTTTGAAGGTCTCAGCCATTTCCTTGGTGAAAGCGGCTTTGGCGCCAGTCAGCGCGACATAGTCCTGTGGACGTTTCGGACCCGATATGGCTGGAACGATAGTGCCCATGTTGAGCGACAGTGTGTCCGTGTAGATCGGGGCGTAGTTTTCATCCCGCCACAGGCCGTTTTCTTTTGCGTAAGCCTCAACCAACGCCAGGCGATCCTCGTCGCGTCCGGTATTGCGCATATAGCGCAGGGTTTCGCCATCAATCGGGAAGAAACCGCAGGTCGCGCCGTATTCCGGTGCCATGTTGGCAATGGTCGCGCGGTCAGCCAATGGCAGGCGATCCAGACCGCTGCCGTAGAATTCGACGAATTTGCCAACCACGCCTTTTTCGCGCAGCATCTCGACCACTTTCAGAACCAGATCGGTGCCGGTAGTGCCCTCGACCATCGCGCCGGTCAGCTCAAAGCCAACAACCTCGGGGATCAGCATCGAAATCGGCTGGCCCAGCATCGCGGCCTCGGCCTCGATCCCGCCAACGCCCCAACCCAGAACGGCCATGCCGTTGACCATGGTGGTGTGGCTGTCGGTGCCGACCAGAGTATCGGGATAGGCAACTTCCTCACCGTTCTGGTCTTTGTCGCTCCAGACGGTTTGGGCCAGATATTCAAGGTTTACCTGATGGCAGATGCCGGTGCCGGGTGGCACAACGCGGAAATTGTCAAACGCCGACTGCCCCCATTTCAGAAACTGATAGCGTTCCATGTTTCGTTCATATTCGCGATCCACGTTCATCTGGAACGCGCGCGGATTGCCAAACGCATCAATCATGACTGAGTGGTCGATGACCAGATCCACCGGGTTCAGCGGATTGATCTTTTGTGCGTCACCACCCAGCGCCTTGATCCCGTCACGCATTGCGGCCAAATCAACGACGGCCGGAACGCCCGTGAAGTCCTGCATCAATACGCGGGCAGGGCGATAGGCAATCTCGCGCGGGTTTTTACCACCATTTGCGCCCCATTCGGCAAAGGCTTTGATGTCATCAACCGAGACAGAAAACCCGTCATCCTCAAACCGCAGGATGTTTTCCAACACCACTTTCAGTGCCGCAGGGAGTCTGGAAAAATCACCTAGACCGGCCTCTTGCGCGGCGCGAATCGAGTAATAGGCAATGGACTTGCCGTTCACGCTCAGGCTGCGGCGTGTCTTGGCGCTATCCTTTCCAACGGTAATGGGCATTGTTGGCCTCCCTTTCAAAATATTGGGTTTGGGGATTTGCTGATTGTTTTCTGGAGCATCATTGCCGTGCATTCAAGGCTTAGATACCTTGACTTCTAAGTTGTATGCTAAAGTATACAATTCAAGGGCGATTGTTTTAAATCTCAAGAAACCTTGATTGGCGGTTGAGCGTCGATCCGTTTAAACCGGATAAGCACCCCAAAAGCCCGAGATTTCATATGTTCAGAATTGCTCCTGTCACTGTGTTTGTTTCCCTGTTTCTGGCCACCTCAGCCCTAGCCGAGAATGACCCGGTTGTGGTTGAACTGTTCACATCACAAGGGTGTTCGTCCTGCCCGCCAGCCGATGAGTTGATGCATGATCTGGCACAACGTGACGATGTGATCGGACTGGCCCTGCATGTGGATTATTGGGACTATATTGGTTGGAAGGACGAATATGCCGATCCCAATCACACCCTGCGTCAGCGCGCCTATGCGCGTCAGGGCGGGCGGTCGATGATCTACACGCCGCAGATGGTTATCAACGGTCAGCAGGATGTGGTCGGTGCAAAGTCGCAGGAGTTGGAGTATCTGATCGATGCCCATCTCAAAGCTGCGCCCGAGGCCGAAGTGGTGGCGACCCGTTCGGGCAACGATGTCACGGTCGATGTTACGCCGGTCGAACTGCCAGAAGGTGAGCTTTTTGACGTGCGCGTGGTGCAGTATGCGCCGATGCGCCATGCCTCGATCCGCCGAGGAGAGCTGGCAGGGCATGAGCTGGACTATGCAAATGTTGTAGATACCTGGGAGGTCGCCGGGCAGTGGGACGGGGTGGCGCCGCAGAAGTTTTCGGCGGTGTTGACCTCGGACCTGCCAGCGGTCGTACTTGTGCAGAAGGTTGGGCATGGCCCAATCGTTGCCGCCACCAAGGTCAAGTGATCAGGGCATATCCTCGGGCTGAACGCCAAGTCCGTTCCAGGCTTTCCAGCGTCGGTGAATCCAGAACCATTGTCCCATGTGCTGCCGTACCACGGCCTCAAGATCATCATTGGTGAACTGGGTCATGGTCTTGGCGTCAGTATGCGGAACCGGGTCATGCAGGACGATTTCGAAATCAATGCCATTAGGCTGGCGGATCGCATAGCACGGGATCAGTTCGGCTTTGTATTTCATCGCCAATTCGGCGTTCAAGACGGATGTCACGGCCGGTTTGCCAAAAAACGTCAGCTCTTCCCCGCCGTGGGCGTGCAGGTCTGAGACGATGGCAATGATACCGCCGCTCTTAAGGGAGCGCACCATTTCAACCATGCCGCGGCGGCCCTGTTCGAACATCGGCGCGCCGGTTTTGTAGAACGCGTCGACATACATGTCGTTGAAATAGGGGTTTGCCATGCGACGATAGAGGCATCCAATGGGCTGTCCACTGCGGGTTTGCAGGGCGATCCGCGCTGCCAGGTAGTGACCGAAATGCGCGGTTATCATCATGACGGGTCGCCCTTCGGCCACGGCGGCGTCAAAGGCAGCAATGCCGGGGCCGGACACCTTGGCGCTGGCCTGCCGTTCCGTGAAGCCTTCTGGCGAAAAGTGCTCCATGATGGCGCGACCTGCATTGTCGGGTACAGCACGACAGATGCGTTTTACCTCGGCGTCCGACAGGTCGGGGCGGGTGAGTTTCAGGTTGCTGCGCACGCGCTTGGTGAACCCGACCAAAGGGGCAAGCCCGCGTACGATGGCCCCCATCGTTGCGATACGCCGTTCATACGGCAACAGCCGCATTGCCCCGATTACACCTTTCAGAAACAGGCCGGTGACATAATATTTTCGAAGCGCCCCGCGGCTTAGTTCCGACTTTTCGACGGGCATAATCTGGTCTCACCGGCTGTTGCATTTTGCCGGGTCAGACATACAAGGCACATTCCGCGACCACAAGCATTCCTATGGCTTAAGTCGTGGTGCTTGCCTATTCCTCATCTTCTTCTTCGATCAGGGCGATCGTTCCTTCGTCAACCAGGGCACGAATAGCGCCAACAATCTGTGTCATGGCCTTTTCAGCCTCGGACTGCTTGACTTTGCTGCGTTCGCCGATTTCTTCGCGTAGGTTGTCGGCCATTCGCGATGAAATGTTGGACAAAAGGAATTCGGTTGTATTTTGGTCATCCTCAGCAGTGGCCCCGGCCAACGCGGTGACCAGATCGGCCTGATCCACACTGCGGAGAACCGCCGGGACGTCGCGTGACAGAATACGGGCTGGGATATGCGCAAAGGTAAAGATCGAACGGCGCACGACGCTGGCGAAATCCGAATCCTCTTCGTCTAGCGCGGTCAGCAACCCGTCTCGGGTTGAGGCCGCCGACTGGTTCAGAATTGCGCCCACGCGCGCCCCGGGACCATCCGCAAACGCCTGCGACGGCCTTTGGTCCAGCTGAGCCGCCAGCGACCAGCCGATGCGTTCCACCGCCTCGGGTGTGACATTGGCGGTTTTCGAAATCGCATAGGTGATCTGACGGGCAACAGGACCGGGCAGGTTTCCCAAAAGCTGCGCGGCCTTTGCGGTATCCAGTTTTGATAGCATCACGGCGGCGATCTCGGTGCTTTCTGCTTGTGCCATGGCAGCCAGGTCTTCATTTGGTACCTCGCGCAGCCGTTGCCAGGGATCACCAATCTGGCGCACTCCGGCCACCTTACGCAGCCGCGCGGCTGTAGCTGGGGCAATCTTACCATCCACCGCGTCCAAAGCACCGGCCAGACCGTGCGGGAAAGAAAGGCCGACGCTGTCCAGCGCCTGTGCAAACTCCTGCGCCACTGCGTCCAATGTTACACGATCCACTAGCCCCATCTCACCCAGCTGATGGGTCAGTTTTTCCTGCAAATCGTCGGGAAGGTCTTCCAGCGGGATATCCGCGCCTTCATTCAGCAGCAGCCGCACGACCACGGCGGCCTTCTGTCGGTTGCTGAGCGCGCGAGGAATGACGCGAGGCGCTTCACTGTCCGCCTGATTTGTCACCGGAGCCGCCCCCGGTGCCACCTGTATCAAAGTGTTTGTATCCTGCATCTGCCTGCGGTGCCATAGTTGCGTTCCACAGGCAGATTACGGAGAGTCGGGTAAAGAAAGGCTGAAGCTTAGTAGTTATAGGTCAGCCCGGTGCGGATTGCCTCGCGCAGCGACGCCTCGGCCCAGCTACCTTCACCACCGCGCGCCTTGATCTCGCGCCATTGTGCAATTGCCAAATCGGTTTTCCCTTCGGCCACAAAGCCCTGACCCATATAGCTGCGTGCTAGGATATTGTCGGGGTTGGTTTCGATGGCGTTGGAATAAAAGACATTGGCCAGCTCAAGCTCACCCATTTTGCGATAGGTAAAGCCCCAGTAGGTCTGCACACGATCATCGTTTTGATCCATGATGCGCAGAATATTCTGAGCGTTTTCTAACTGGCCGTCATATGCCAATTCCCGCACGGCTTCATACAGCTCATCTTGGGTGAAGTTGGTCTTGTCCGGCTTGACACAGCGCCCGGCATCCTTGTCGTAAACGCGGCCAAACAGGCATTTCTTGGTTGTGTTCGTTGGCTTGGGTGCGGCGCCGCTTCCACCGCCCGCAGCGTATGCCGCCGGTGGAAAGACAAAGGCCTGAAGGGCAATAGCTGAAACTAATACAAGACGCATTTTCCTACTCCGTTCTCTCGGCTGCTCTGATCAAGCATAGTGCGATCTGATAAAAAGCTAACAATCGCGGCTTCGCTTTTATTCACAAGTAGGAAATAAAATTCTCAGCTGTTTACGATTTTCGCGCAGGTTTGGGTTTCGGAATCCCAATATGTCCCTTCTGCGCAGGACTGGGTTTGCTTGGAATGGCCAGTACAGGCCAAAGCGACCGAAGCTGAAAACGTAAGGGCCAAGGCGCAGAGAATGGTGCGTATCATGCTATTTCTCCCGTTCGGAAATATACGCGCACCATAGCTGATTTTGACCGGTCTGGCAAAAGAGCAGGGCCCGGATCGCGTTGTGCGAACCGGGCCCTTTGAACTGACTGAACGGTCAGGATTTATTCGCCAAACACGCGGGCGAAGATCGTGTCGACGTGTTTGGTGTGGTAACCGAGGTCGAACTTCTCTTCGATTTCATCAGGGCTCAGCGCTGCGGTGACATCAGCGTCGGCAAGCAGTTCTTCTTTGAAGTCGGTGCGATGCTCCCACACTTTCAACGCGTTGCGCTGAACCATGGCATAAGCATCTTCGCGGCTGACCCCTGCTTGCGTCAGCGCCAGCAGAACCCGCTGGCTCATCACCAGACCGGGGAACTTGTTCATGTTATCCAGCATGTTCTCGGGGAAGATCAGCATCTTGTCGACCACGCCGGTTAGGCGGGCCAACGCAAAATCCAGCGTGATCGTGGCGTCCGGTCCGATCATCCGTTCGACCGAGGAATGCGAGATATCGCGCTCATGCCAGAGCGCCACGTTTTCCATTGCCGGGATCACAGCCGCGCGCACCATGCGCGCCAGACCGGTCAGGTTCTCGGTCAGGACCGGGTTTTTCTTGTGCGGCATGGCCGAGGAGCCTTTTTGGCCCATCGAGAAGAACTCGGCACCCTCCAACACCTCGGTCCGCTGCATGTGACGGATTTCGATGGCGATGTTTTCGATGCTGCTGGCGATGACGCCAAGGGTCGCAAAGAAGGCCGCGTGGCGGTCACGCGGGATGACCTGCGTGCTGATCGGTTCAGGCACCAGACCTAGCTGATCGCAGACATGCTCTTCAACGCGGGGGTCGATATTGGCGAAAGTGCCGACCGCACCACTGATCGCACCGGTGGCGATTTCCGCACGGGCGTCGCGCATGCGTGACAGGTTGCGGTCCATCTCAGCATAGAATCGGGCAAAGGTCAGACCCATTGTGGTGGGTTCCGCATGGATGCCGTGGCTGCGACCGATGCGGACGGTGTTCTTGTGTTCGATCGCGCGGCGTTTCAGGGCGGCCAGCAGGCTTTCGAGGTCAGCAATCAGCAGGTCCGCGGCGCGGGTAAGCTGTACGTTCAGGCAGGTGTCAAGTACATCCGAAGAGGTCATGCCCTGATGGACAAAGCGTGCCTCTTCACTGCCGACATGCTCGGCCAGATGGGTCAAAAAGGCGATAACGTCGTGCTTGGTGACGGCCTCGATCTCATCAATGCGGGCCACGTCGAATTCCACGTCCTTGGCCTTCCACACCGCCTCGGCGTTTTCGCGCGGGATGACGCCCAGATCGGCCATGGCGTCGCAGGCGTGAGCCTCGATCTCGAACCAGATGCGGAACTTGGTCTCGGGCGACCAGATGGCAACCATATCGGGGCGGGAATAACGTGGAATCATTGGCGGTGAGACCTTTTTGTGTTTGGGATAGAGCGTTGGCGCGGGGTTTAAACCCAGCCGCACAAGGGAACAAGGCACGAGTGCAAGTATGAGACGGTTTGCCCTGATTTTGGCCGTTTGGCCCGGTTTTTTGGCCGCGGAAGAGTTCCGGACACTGACCGGAGACGAGATTCTGGATGCCCTGACCGGCCAGAAGCTCGATTACGGGGACGGCGTCTGGCAGACATTCGATGAAACGATGCTGACGCAGTATTACTCGGGTCGCCCAAGCGCGGGCCGTTGGGCGGTGCGCGAGGATCGGTATTGCTCGGTCTGGCCGCCCTCTGATTTGTGGGCCTGTTATGACGTTCAGAAAAAGGGTGACGTGATCCGGTTCGTCGATGACAGCGGAGGCACCACCGACGGGACCTATGCCGAATGACCCAGCCTCGCAGCCTATCCGAGTTCGAAGGGAGCTGGAGTCTGAGCCGAACCATAAACGACGCGCGGGCAGGGCAGTTCGTGCAAGCCGAAGGTCACGCGGTTCTGCGCCCGGCTGAAAATGGGTTAATCTATGATGAAGAGGTCACGCTGCGTATTCCGGGTCAGGCCGAGATGACAGGCACCCGGCGCTACCTGTGGCGGGATGAAGGCGAAGGGATTGCGGTTCATTTCGAAGACGGACGGTTTTTTCATACATTGAAGCTGGAGCATTCGCAGTCTAGGGATCATCATGATTGTCCGCCAGACAGCTATGACGCGGTTTATGATTTCTCAGCCTGGCCGATTTGGTCCGTCCACTGGACGGTGAACGGACCGCGAAAAGCCTATGAAATGAAAACCGAATACCGCCCTCGATAGCGCAATCATCTTGAAGTCTCGATGTGAAATGGGCCATCCTGTGCCCCAATTTCCATCCGAACGTGGAGAAACGAAAATGACTACAAATGTTCTGGCCGAGGCAATCGGTCCGCGCGAGGGCACAGCGCTGCGCGTGAAACAGGTGGCCTTGGTCGCGGTGGGTATCGTTACGCTGGCGATTGCCGCAAAGATTAAGGTTCCGATGTGGCCGGTACCGATCACTATGGGTACCTTTGCTGTTCTGACCATCGGTACCGCTTATGGTGCGCGTCTGGGTCTGATCACCATGCTGGGCTATCTGTTGATCGGCGCGCTGGGTTTTGACGTCTTCGCCGGGTCCTCGGCCGAGAAATTTGGGCTGACTTACATGATGGGCGGCACTGGCGGCTATCTGGTCGGCTACCTGATGGCTACCGTACTGCTGGGTGCGTTGGCCGCGCGCGGTTGGGATCGCTCGGTCGGGAAACTGGCGCTGGCGCTGGTGCTGGCAAATGTACTGATCTATGTGCCCGGCCTGCTTTGGCTGGGTCAGCTCTATGGTTGGGATAAGCCGATCCTGGAATGGGGTCTGACGCCCTTCCTGATGGGGGATGTGATCAAACTGGCGCTGGCCGCTCTGCTGATCCCCGGCCTGTGGAAACTGGTTGGTGACGCCCGCAACTGATTTCCGAATAACTTTGTGAATGACACCGCGCCCAAAGCAATCCGGGCGCGGTTTTTTGTGGCCTATTCCAAGAGATGCTGGACAAAACCGGCCACCGCAGTCCAAGCTGCATTCAACGAAAACATCAGGTTATTTAGAAATGAGAATTTTTACTGGCTCGACTCTGGCCGCCTGTGCCGCCCTGTGGTTAGGGGCTGTGACACCGGCGTCTGCAGATACTCCTGTCACATACACCGAAGCAGGGCGCGCCCTGTTTGGCTTTTCGGTGCCCGACTATTGGGTCGTACGAACGGGCGGCCCGCGTGAGATTGAGGATACCGAACTGGGTGATCTTCGCGCTGTCGCACGTGTCATGGCCATACGGCCTTTGACCGATGACAACGTCTGGATGGGGTTCGTTTCACCTGCTGGCGTAAAGTCAATTAAGGATGGACTGCAATATCTTGAAGATATTGATAAGTTTCTTGTAAAAGATCCCGAAGTTACCAACACGTCCGACACACGAATTGGCGGTTTACCGGCGCGGGTGATCCGGGGGACCGGTACCCGCGACGGGCGTGGCATTAACTTTACGGCCTCGGTCATTGACCTGCCAAACAGTCGCGTGGCCGTTGTTGTCGCGATCCTGCGCAATGGCGCTGATCCGGCATATGTTGACGACCTGAATGCCGTTTTCGCGTCGTTTCGGGCCTCGCAGTAAGGAGATGTGCTGATGATCACAAAACGTATCAAACGTACAATCCTTGCGCTGGGGCTTGGGGCTGCAGGTTTTACGCTCTCTGCATGTGATGGTGTTTCAGTTGGTGTCGGCTATGGATACGGTTACGACCCGTTTTATGACTCGATGCTGTGGAATGACTACTATCGACGCGATGTTGACGTAGATATTGACGTCGACCGGCCTCCGCGGCCGAAACCGCCTGCTGGCAAACCTCCGGCAAGACCAAAGCCGCCGGTTGCAAAACCACCTGCGCGACCGCGTCCGCCAGTGGCGCGACCACCCACAGCCAGACCGCCGATCCATCGCCCGGCGCCACGACCGCGCAGATAGTTTCAGAGGGTCAGGTCAGAAGTTCCGTAGTGATATGGGCTGACCCTTCCAACGTTCTGTGTACAGGGCATTTATCTGCAATCTCCAGCAGCCGGGTACGCTGTTCCTGATCCAGCGGTCCTTCCAAGCGAATCTTGCGACGGAACACGTCGATCTTGCCGTCTCCTGCAAGACCGGCATCCTGACCATGTACTTTGTTGTGGCAGACATCGACCGAGATACCCGTCAGTGGCCACCGCTTGCGCCGCGCATACATGCGGATCGTCATCGACGTACACGCCCCCAGGCCCGAGGAAACAAAGCCATAAGGCGACATGCCCCGATCCGTACCGCCATAGGATTCAGGCTCATCCGCAACCGCGT
The DNA here is from genome assembly GCF_056539625.1 of Ruegeria sp. BA12. NCBI lineage: Bacteria > Pseudomonadati > Pseudomonadota > Alphaproteobacteria > Rhodobacterales > Roseobacteraceae > Ruegeria > Ruegeria sp. BA12. The sequence goes on along the minus strand of NZ_JBQFVF010000002.1, from coordinate 315,887 downwards.
GATGCCGGGGGCCGGATTGGATGTCCTGCAAATACCCGGAGGGATCAACTTCTGTCACGCGCACCACGCCCTCGGGCGCGCCCGGCGGTGGTGCCGGTGGGCAGAGAGTGACGTATCGCTTGACCCATGCGGCGATCACATCCGCCGCGTATTCCGCATCCGAGGCCCGCGTGATCAGGTGATCGGCATCGTCCAACGTAACAAAGCTTTTGGGATGTTTGGCAGCAAGAAAGATGGTGCTGGCATTGTCGATGCTGACGGTTTCATCCCGGGGGGCGTGCAGGACCAGCAGGGCAGCTTTCAGGTCGCCAATGGCAGGAGACAGAGCCGTTTCTGAAATGTCGTCGACAAAAGCCTTGCCGATGCGGAACGGGCGACCGCCCAGCATGACCTCGGCTGATCCCTCCTGTTCGATCTGGGGCAGTGCAGCCTCAAAATGGTGCGAGACATGTCCGGGATCAGCAGGCGCGCCCAGCGTGACCACTGCCTTGACGCTTGGGATACCTGCGCGCGCGCGTAGAACGGCAGCCCCACCCAATGAGTGACCGATCAGCAAGGCGGGAGCCATGTTTCGCCCGGCCAGATAATGCGCGGCGGCAATCAGGTCTTCTACATTCGAGGTAAAGGTGGTGTTCGCGAACTCACCGCCCGAATGACCCAGACCGGTGAAGTCAAAACGCAATACAGCAATGCCCATAGCCGCCAGACGCGCAGCAATACGGCGGGCGGCGGGAATATCTTTGGAACAGGTAAAACAATGCGCAAACAACGCGGTCGCAAGTACCGGTCCATCCGGCAAATCAAGGCGCGCAGCCAGCTGGTTGCCGTCGTGACCGGCAAAAGTGATGCGTTCGGTGGGCATGACAATTCCTTACCTATCGGGATGGCCCCAATAGTGTGTGCTTCGGTCTAGGCACTCAACCCCATTGTAAGAAGCGTCACGGGAAGGTGAGGGGAATACAGATATTTGGGTCGGATTCTTGGGAGAATTCGAGGTTCAATATTTGTGATTCTTGGTCAATCAAATATTCGTTTTAATTATTTCTCTCTGATGTCCATCTTGCAGGTGTCACACACAGTCAGCCAAGGAGGCTCAAATGGCACATACTGCATCCGCCCCGCGTGGCGTTGTTATTCGTCCCGATCTTTTAATCATCATTGCCCTGACCGGAATTCTGGGGTTCTCAGTGGGGCAAAATTGGCCACAGGCGGCACCGTCTACAACCGAAGCCGCCATCCCACACGAGGACTGGCATGGTAACGTCCGCCGCTCAACCTGGCCGGACTAATCCTTTATGTTAGACCCATAAGCTGAGGATCAAACGGGTATGTGCTGAGGTTTTCATACCCGTCCTCGGTGATCAGCACCTGATCTTCCAGCTTGATCGAAAAATCGCCCCCAACCTCGCCACAGGCGGCTTCGACACACAACACCATGCCGGGCTCAAGCGGATAGTCGTATGAGCCCGCAACCGCCTTGTCCGGATAGGCAACCAGAGGCCATTCATCACACAGACCCACGCCATGCATCAGGCAGCCGTATTTTTGCGCCTGAAACTTGTCGTCCAGCTTGTGTGCATTGGCGGTCAGTTCCGGAATCATCACGCCGGGTTTCAACATCTCCATATTGGTTATGATGTGTTCATGGGCGTGCTGCATGGCATAAACCATGTCAGGGCGGGGTTTCTCATCCCCGATCCACCACGTGCGCGAAATATCGATGCAGATACCGTAAGATCCGATCAGATCGGTATCAAAGGCGATGATTTCGTTCTTTTGCGTGATGCGTGGTCCGCATTCCTGAAACCAAGGATTGGTGCGCTGCCCCGAGGCCAGCAGGCGGGTTTCGATCCATTCCCCACCGCGCCGGATGTTTTCGGCATGTAGTACGGCCCAGATGTCGTCCTCGGAGGTCTTGCCGTCACCCACATTGGCGCGCGCGAACTTCTCCATCTCGGCCACCGCGGTTTCACAGGCGTGATTGGCACAGCGCATGGCCAGGATCTCATCCGGGCCTTTTACGGCGCGGGTCTTTTCGGTGACCTCTTCACCCTCCATGATCTCGAACCCTTGCGCCTCAAGCGCGCGTAGGCCGTGCAACATGATCTTGTCGACGGCCAGGCGTTTGTTGCCATCGCTATGTTCGTCGATCAGCAGCCGTACCTCGTTCGAGAACACGTCGGCCTGAACATCCACCTTGTCACCACGGTCAAAATAAAACAGGTCTGCTCCCGAGCGTTGTTCACGTACCAGAGGATTGAATTTCGACAGGAAGGGAGAGTTTTTATAGTCCCAGATCACCATGTAGCCATCGGCACACAGCAGCACGGCGCGGAACGGGTTATGAGTGTTCCACAACTGCATATTGGTGCTGTCCGTGGCATAACGGATGTTAAGCGGATCGAACATCATCAGCCCACCATAGCCACGATCGACGATGGCCTTCGTCAGGCGCTTCCACCGGTATTCCCGCATCCGCGCCAGATCGGGCAGGGCAAGCCCGGCGGCTTCCCATTCGGCAAAGGCCAGCTGCGTCGGCCCGATCTCAATCCGATCATTCTCGTTCGGGGTGCCGTCGCCAAGCGTAGCGCCCTTTGCCGGGTCAATCTTGCGGGTGTCGCGATAGTGCCGGTTCATAGTGGGTCTCCCTGCCTGCCGTCGAGCGTGGAGAATCATTTCCCCCACGTCTTGAAGGTTTGCGACCGGGCATCCGTCGCTTTTTGACCGACAATCCAGTAAACTGGTGTTAGGTCAAAGGCATGACGATCCTCCAGACCTCAATTCCTTATGATCCGCTTGCCCCACGTCCTTTGCCCGGTATCCAACCGGGCAGCATGGATGATTGGCTGCATTGTGATGATGTGTTTGCCGCGCAGATGCAGCGGCGCACGACGTTGTTGACCGAAAGACGGGCAGAGGTTCTGGCGCTGGACCCAAGTGCCGAACCTGCGGCGCAGGAGCTGTTTGACCTTGTCCTAAAGCACGCTTACCCTGGGTGTTTGGACCGGGTCATACGCCCGGACGGGCAGGGTGTTGAAATCGACCGCTCCAACCCCATGGATATGCTGTGTCGTCTGGTGCAGGAAGATTTCTGCATCCTTCAAAAGCACGGGGATGAACACGTTCTGACCGGTGCCATCCTGTGTTTTCCCGCCAGTTGGCGTTTGTCTGAAAAATTCATGCGCCCCTTGATCGACATTCATGGGCCCGTCGCCAGCTATGATGCCGATATCGCCCGCCGCGTGCAGCGCCTGTTTGATGGAATACAATCTGAACGTCCGCTTTGGCGCTTCAATGCCTTGTGGTACGAGGACGCGGAACTGCACCAACCCCGCAGTGCCAGCGCACCGCGTGATGTCCAAGAACCTGGGGTCGCGCGGTATCTGCGCAGCGAACGACAGACGCTATTGCGTCTGCCTGAAACGAAGGCCGTGGTCTTTTCAATCCATACTTATGTGCTTGAGGCAAAGCACCTGCGCAAAGCGGAAAACCCCGCCTAAGTGGCGGGGCTTCCAAGGAGGGTCTTCGGTTTAGTGCTACATGCCAAACGCGTTTGCGACACCGGCAATTGCCCCGCTTGTGCTGAGAGCGGAGATTGCGACGGAGTAGGCAAGTACCTGAGTATTAAGGCGAAAATCTTCACCTTTGATCAGGTTCACTGCGGCCAGAGAGACCGCGATCGGAACTGACACGCTTGCCACGGCCCCGGTCAATCCCCAACTGGACAGTCGCAGGATATCGCTGGGCTTATCGTGGTCGAGGGGGGGCGTATCTTCGTCCCGATCAGTAGGCTGCTCGATAGGTTCTGTCCGGAAAGCGATGCTGAGCAACTGCTCATCCGACAGCTGGATCGGCCGGGCTGCTGGTTTCAGCGCCTCTTTTTGTGGCTCATCCAGGTCTTCTTCAGTAATGACCAGCCCCGCGAACGGGCCTGTCACTGCCTCGAAAATCTGTTGTCTGTTGCGTGGTTTGGAAGGCGTCAGCGTGTTGAACGCGCTCATGAACTGTTCCACGGTCAGAACTGTGTTGGGCGACAGCCATTCGACGCGCTGCGTCGCGCAGATATCAACCATCCGATACAGGATGACCACCAACATAAGCTCTGAGATTTCACTGTCATCCAGCAGCGCTGATACCGGAGAGATTGTAATTGCCAAACGGCTCTGCGGAAGGGTCACGATCGGCCGATGGGCGGTCTTTAACCCGGCGGCACGGTCCAACCGCTCAAACCGGTCTTCTGCTCCGGTCGCCTGAGTTTCCAAAGTCAGGCGCACCAGATACTGGCTGGATACGATGCTGGCTTCGGTTGCGCTTAGCATGGTCTTACGCTCGACCAGATGGCCATAGTCTTCCAATGTCGTGGCGACGATGGCACCGAACCGCTCGATCGCGCCGTCGGTCTCACCGTCGAATTGAAGACCACCATGATAGCTGTGCTTCGTAGTCACTGCGCTGTCCCTTGTCGCATCCTGTCTTACCAAACAGGTTAACAAGCGATATGGGGCAGAATTTGGCAGAAATGGAAAAAAATCCAAATTTGGCAGGATTGATTACTCTATGGAAACCTAGACATTTTGGGGGCCACTTAATGTCTGTGGCAACAATGTGGCCGGATTGGGGTGCGCAGGCGCAGATTTGTGGCAGGTCTCAGCCGTCGATTCGGGCTGCCATAATCGCAATGGATTGCTGATAGACCGTGGCAGCGTTCCATTGCTGAATTACAGCGAAGTTGGGTTGCCCCGGCTGGTAGCCACGCCCCGGTTTCCACCCTTTTTGGCGTAGAAAATTGGCGGTTGAGGCAAGCGCGTCTGTCATATTGTAGAAATCGACCTGGCCGTCACCGGTTGCATCGACCCCATAGGTCAACGCATTGCCCGGCAGGAATTGAGTGTGCCCCAATTCGCCATGTTTGGCCCCTTGGGTTGCCGTCGTAATACTGCCTTGATCGACCAGTTTTAGCGCACCGATGGCATGTGGAATAAAGAAGTCAGAACGGCGACAATCATAGGCCAGTGTTGTGATCGCGGAAACAACCTGACTGTCCCCCATGAAATTTCCGAAACCCGTTTCCATTCCGTGAATGGCGATAAGCACTCCGCTGGGGACGCCGTATTGGCGCTCCAGCGCGGCATAGAACTGCGGGTTGCGGGCCTTGCGCTTGCGTCCTTGCGACACGATTGCGTCGGCGCCGCGTACCCGCATGAATTTGTCCAACGAGTATTTAAAGCTTTTTTGATTGCGGTCTGCCGCGATTGTACGGGTGGCGTATTGGCTTTGCGCCAGCGCCTGCAATCCCTTCTTTTTGACTCCCGCGCGTTTAGCCTGTTTGGCAAAGTCCTTCTTCCAAACCTCAAACCCGCTGCTGGTATTGCCGCAAGGGGCGCTGGCCGCAATTGTGGGCAGAGCCAGCGTAAGGGTCAGTAAAATTGCAAATCGCTTCATGAAAAGAATCCCTTAATAAGCTAAGTCCAACCGACCCCGCGATCCGAGTGGCACTTATAATGCACGCTGCAGATCCTCGGCCGTCAGGACGGGCTGAATTTCGATATTGGCGTTCAATGCGGCAAACAGGGGCTCGTTGATTTTCGGCATGCGGGCCTGATCGCTTTCCTCGAAAATGACAATGCCCATGCGTTTTCCGTGTTCCAGCGCAAAATAGGCGGCCTCGGCATTGACGTCTTTCACAAGCGCTTCGATGGCTTTTCCCAGCGATCCGTCCCGTTCTGCTTGATTGCCTTTTTCAACCGGTATTGTGAATTTCAACATCAACCGCATCGCGCCCTCCCAAAATCCTCTGATCAATACTTTGGGACGAGGCTCGGACGTTCGTGCGTGTCAGTCAAGAAGTGTTACCCTGAACGGCAAAAGGGCGCCCGGTAGGACGCCCTTTTCTTTTCTTAAGTTCAACCGCCGCTTAGCAGCTGTAGTACATGCCGTACTCAACCGGGTGCGGAGTATGCTCGTAGGTTTCGACCTCTTCCATCTTCAGTGCGATGTAGCCGTCGATCTGGTCTTTGGTGAACACGTCGCCTTGCAGCAGGAAGTCGTGATCCGATGCCAGAGCTTCCAGAGCTTCACGCAGACTGCCGCAAACGGTCGGGATATCGGCCAGTTCCTCGGCGGGCAGATCGTACAGGTTCTTGTCCATGGCTTCGCCCGGATCGATCTTGTTCTTGATGCCGTCCAGACCGGCCATCAGCAGTGCGGCAAACGCCAAATAAGGGTTCGCAGCCGGATCGGGGAAGCGGGCCTCGACGCGCTTGGCTTTCGGGCTTTCGGTCCACGGAATACGGACACAACCCGAACGGTTACGGGCCGAGTAGGCGCGCAGAACAGGAGCTTCGAAACCCGGGATCAGGCGCTTGTAGCTGTTGGTCGACGGGTTGGTGAAGGCGTTCAGGGTCTTGGCGTGCTTCAGAACACCACCGATAAACCACAGGGCTTCGTCCGACAGATCAGCATACTTGTCGCCAGCGAAGAGCGGCTTGCCGTCTTTCCAAATCGACATGTTGACGTGCATACCGGTGCCGTTATCGCCTGCGATCGGCTTCGGCATGAAGGTCGCCGATTTGCCGTAGGCGTGGGCAACGTTATGGATGATGTACTTGTATTTCTGCAGCTCGTCAGCCTGTTTAGTCAGGCTGTCGAAGATCAGACCCAGCTCGTGCTGGCACGAGGCAACCTCGTGGTGGTGCTTGTCGACCTTCATGCCCAGACGCTTCATGGTCGACAGCATTTCCGAACGCAGGTCCTGTGCTTCGTCAATCGGGTTGACCGGGAAGTAGCCCCCCTTGACGCCCGGACGATGGCCCATGTTGCCCATCTCGTACTCGGTGTCGGTGTTCCACGATGCGTCGGTTGCATCAACTTCGTAGGATACTTTGTTGATAGTGTTAGAGAAACGAACATCGTCGAACAGGAAGAACTCGGCTTCGGGGCCCATATAGGCCACATCACCGATACCCGATGCCTTCAGGTATGCTTCGGCTTTCTGAGCGGTGCCGCGCGGGTCACGCTCATAAGCTTCGCCAGTGTCGGGCTCAACAACCGAGCAGTGCACGCAGATGGTCTTTTCGGCGTAGAACGGATCGACATACGCGCTATCGGTGTCGACCATAAGCTTCATGTCCGATGCTTCGATCGACTTCCAGCCCGCGATGGACGAACCGTCGAACATAAAGCCTTCTTCCAGGAAATCCTCGTCAACCTGGTCGGCCATCAGGGTCACGTGCTGCAACTTGCCGCGCGGGTCGGTAAAGCGAACATCGACGTATTCGGCGCCTTCGTCCTTGATCAGCTGAAGAACTGCGTCCTTGCTCATACTCTTATTCCTCTATTGGGTGTTCGATTACAGGGCTTCCGAACCGGTCTCGCCGGTACGGATGCGAATGGCTTGTTCAACGGGCGAGACAAAGATCTTGCCGTCGCCGATCTTGTCGGTTTTCGCGGCGGACACGATGGCCTCGATGGCGGCGTCAACCTGGTCATCGTCCAGAACGACCTCGATCTTCACCTTGGGCAGAAAGTCGACCACGTATTCAGCGCCGCGATAGAGCTCGGTGTGACCTTTCTGTCGGCCGAACCCTTTAACTTCGATCACGCTGAGGCCCTGGACACCTACGTCCTGCAGCGCCTCTTTCACTTCGTCCAGTTTGAACGGTTTGATGATCGCTTCGATCTTCTTCATCCCGGGCTCCTATAACTCTTGTCAGAAAGGCACTGATCACGTCTAAGATCGGTCGGCAATCTGATTGCGAAAATGGCCGGGCCCTTGTGGTGAGAAATTAAGCGGTGGGTGAAATTTTGATCGACTTGCATAAAAAGTAATCAAAATTGAATCATCGAGGGAATTTGAGATGACGGAATTGCTGACTGCTTCACAGATGCGGGCCATCGAACAGGCCGCGATTGAGTCTGGCGAGGTGACCGGGCTGGAGTTGATGGAGCGGGCCGGGCGCGGCGTTGTCGAGGCGATTTTCGAGGAGTGGCCAGAACTGTCGAAGACCTCGGGGCGCGCTGTGGTTTTGTGCGGGCCGGGGAATAATGGTGGAGATGGGTTTGTTGTTGCCCGGCTGCTGAAAGAGTGGGGTTGGGAGGTCGAGGTCTTTCTCTATGGCGATCCCAAGAAGCTGCCGGCAGATGCGCGAGTGAATTATGATCGATGGTTGGAGTTTGGGGAGGTTGTACCGCTGACTGAACAGGACATGCGCAAGGGTGGTTTTGCCGATCTATACGTTGACGCACTGTTCGGTACGGGGCTGAAACGCGGTTTGGACGGTGAGTTGTTCAAGGTCGTTCGGCATCTTTCTGGTGTGAATGGGGACCACTACACCGACCGCATAATCAGCATCGACGCCCCGTCCGGATTGTGTCTGGACAGCGGGCGTGTGTTGCATCAAGAGGCTCCGAACCCATGGTCTAGCAAGTTGCTGGACAGTGTTCCTGCAGAGATACGGAGCAAGGCTGCCCAAGCGGGCGGCGCGCGTGCTTTGCGCGACCGTTTTGCGTGGCTGACTGTTTGTTTCGACAGCCCAAAGCCCGGGCATTTCCTGGCGCAAGGGCCGGATTTGTGTGGCAGGCTAGTTGTGAAAGACATCGGTATCTCCATTCAGCGTTGCCGCTTTAACGGTGAACCATATGACGATGCGTTCACATTAGGCCCAAAGCCTTTTCGCAGAGCGAACCGCCCTGCTTTTCTAACCCTTGCCGAAGCACCGGGCCGCGTGAAGGACGAGCGAACATGGGGTGGGTTGCCGCTCTATCGCTTGCCAAAATCCAAACAGCATCACAAGTTCACCCACGGCCACGCTCTGATCCTTTCGGGTGGCGCAGTTAAAACCGGTGCTGCTCGATTGGCGGCGCGCGGGGCTCTGCGGATTGGGGCAGGGCTTGTGACGTTGGGGGTGCCTCCGGCGGCTCAGATGGAGGTCGCTGCGCAGGTCACAGCCATCATGTTGCAGAGGGTCGAAGGAGCGGATGGCCTGACACAAGTGCTGCAGGACGAGCGGCTCAACGCATTGTGCCTTGGCCCCGGGTTGGGGCTGGAGCGTGCGTGGGAATTGGTGCCAGCTGCTCTGAACGCCAAGCGCGCGACTGTACTGGATGCGGATGCATTGACGGCTTTTGCGGATGATCCCGCAGCCTTGTTCGCGCAATTGCATGAAAACTGCGTTTTGACACCACATGGTGGTGAGTTTACGCGGTTGTTTCCGGATATTGCCGAAAAGCTGTCAGCCCCTGCAACCCAAGGCCCGGCCTATTCCAAGGTGGATGCAACACGCGAGGCCGCCAAGCGGGCAGGGTGCGTGATCTTGTTCAAAGGGCCGGACACGGTGATCGCGGCGCCGAACGGACAGTGTTCGGTCAATGCAGCAGTCTACGACCGTGCGGCCCCTTGGTTGGCTACGGCCGGGTCCGGCGATGTTCTGGCTGGTTTTATCACCGGGCTGCTCGCGCGTGGGTTTGCCCCGATGCAGGCCGCTGAAACAGCGGCTTGGTTGCATGTGGAATGCGCGCGTGCGTTTGGCCCGGGGCTTATCGCTGAAGACTTGCCCGAGTTGCTTCCTGAAGTTTTCAAACAACTTAATATATGATTTTTAGGCGAGATTTGGCCGATCCACCCGATCTTCGGCAGCATTTGGCCGACGGGTTTGCGGTGTCGTCAAATCGAGTGTTTGCCAGACGCATAGCCGGGCGTCAGAATTCGCTTGGAGGGGGTCTCCGGCTGCGGTCTTCCTGCAGATAATGCGTTGATTAAAATAGGAATTATTTCTGACTTTCCTGCTCTGAGTGGCGGACATGCAATACTTTGAAAGTATCGCAAGAGGCCTCTGGAGCCATGGCGACATGCGCGCGATTGATGAGCAACGAAAGCCGGAATTTTCAAGGTGAATGAAATGACCCAGAAACTAAAACTGTCCTCAATAGCTGCGATGTTGGTTGCGACAACGGCAATTCCCGCGGCAGCGGAACTGAAATACAACAACAACAGTGGCGGTTACGTTCTGTTGTACGGACAGCTCGATCCGGTGATCGTCTCGGTCGATGATGGCGAGGAAACGGAAACGCGCTTGCTGGACAATGACCTTTCCAACAGCCGCGTCGGCCTGCGGCTGATGCAGCCCTATGGCAGCAATGAATTCATGTTCCGTTTCGAAACCGGACTGGGTCTGCCGAGTACGGGAACGGCCAACCAGAATGGAACCAACAATGACGGGTGGTCACGGGAAGACATCCGACATGTCGATTTCTCGTTAAAAGGGGGATACGGCAAGTTCTCGGCCGGGCAGGGGAGCATGGCGTCGGACGGTGCGGCCGAGGTTGACCTGTCTTATGTTGGAACGGCTTTGTATTCCTTTACGAACGACGAAAACGGTGCGTTTTTCTATCGCGGTACGGACGGTGTATTAAGCGGTATCACCGTCGGTGACTCTGCCAGCAACTTTGATGGCGCTCGCCGTGGCCGGATCCGTTACGACACCCCCGACTTCAACGGTTTCTCAGCGGCAATTGCCTATGGTCAGAACATTCTGTCCAGCAGCGACGATGATGACTACTACGACATCGCGGTTTCTTACGGCAATACTTTCGCAAATGGCGTGGAGTTTGCCGCAAGCGTGGCCTATGCGGTGCGGGATTTCGACAATAGCTCGGGTGAACGCAAAGACACGATCGGGTCCGCTTCGGTTTTGCTGCCCAGCGGTTTCAGCTTTACGGCGGCTTTGGGTACGCGTGACGACACTGCCACCGGTGCCAGCGACCCGGACTATTGGTACACCAAACTGGCCTATGAAGGGGACTGGGTGTCCTGGGGGAAAACCGGTGTCGGAATCGACTATTTCGATGGTTCGGATTTCGAAAACGACGGGTCCAGCACAAAATCCTGGGGTGTCGCCGTCGTTCAGCGGATCGACAGCATCAACACTGATGCGTACCTGAAATATCGCAACCATGACTTCGACGACACGGTCGACTTTGACAAGAACGAAGCCTGGGTTCTGGGTGCGCTCTGGAAGTTCTGATCCCGACCTTCTTGGGAATAGGCGCCCCGGGTCAGTCCGGGGCGTTTTTTTTGTTCAAATCGGCGGTAAAACAAGGCTGATCCGGGCTTTGCCCCCTTGCACGCAGGCGGCTGGGCAAATAGAAGGCGTCAAATTTGCCCGGCGCGCCGTTTTGCGCGCCCCGAATCCTATGGGGACTACCATAATGCAGGTTACCGAGACGCTGAACGAAGGTCTGAAACGCGGCTACAACATCGTTGTGACCGCAGCCGAGCTGGACGACAAGGTTAACGAAAAACTGACCGAAGCACAGCCCGAAGTCGAGATGAAGGGCTTCCGCAAAGGCAAGGTGCCGATGGCCCTGCTGAAAAAGCAGTTTGGTCAGCGCCTGCTGGGCGAAGCGATGCAGGAAAGCATCGATGGTGCCATGAACAAGCACTTTGAAGACAGCGGTGAACGCCCTGCACTGCAGCCCGACGTCAAGATGACCAACGAAGACTGGAAAGAAGGCGACGACGTTCACGTCGAGATGTCTTATGAGGCGCTGCCGGAAATCCCCGAAGTTGATCTGAAATCGGTCGAGCTGGAAAAGCTGATTGTCAAAGCAGACGATGAGGCCGTCGAAGAAGCGCTGAAAAGCCTGGCAGAAACCGCGCAGGACTTCAAAGCGCGCCGCAAGGGGTCCAAAGCCAAAGACGGCGATCAGGTTGTGATCGACTTTGTTGGCAAAGTGGACGGCGAAGAATTCGAAGGTGGTTCGGCCGAAGACTACCCGCTGGTTCTGGGCTCGAACAGCTTCATCCCCGGCTTTGAAGAGCAGCTGGTCGGTGTGAAGGCCGAAGAAGAAAAAGACGTGAACGTCAGCTTCCCAGAAGAATACGGCGCCGAAAACCTGGCCGGTAAGGACGCTGTTTTCACCTGCACGGTGAAAGAAGTGAAAGAGCCGGTTGCTGCCGAGATTAACGACGAGCTGGCCACCAAGTTCGGTGCCGAAGATCTGGCTGGTCTGAAAGCTCAGATCGCTGAGCGTCTGGAGGCAGAGTATTCCGGTGCGTCGCGTGCGGTCATGAAGCGCGCGCTGTTGGATGCGCTGGACAAGATCGTTTCCTTCGACCTGCCGCCGTCGTTGGTTGAAGCCGAAGCCAAGCAGATCGCTCACCAGCTGTGGCACGAGGAAAACCCGGAAGTGGAAGGCCACGACCACGCCGAGATCGAGCCCACCGACGAGCACAACAAACTGGCCGAGCGCCGCGTGCGTCTGGGCCTGCTGCTGGCCGAGCTGGGTCAGAAGGCCGAGGTTGAAGTCACCGATGCCGAGATGACGCAGGCGATCATGAACCAGGCGCGTCAGTACCCGGGTCAGGAACGTCAGTTCTTTGAGTTCGTGCAGCAGAACGCTCAGATGCAGCAGCAGTTGCGCGCGCCGATCTTCGAAGACAAAGTCATCGACTACATCGTTGAACTAGCTCAGGTTGCCGACAAAGAAGTCAGCAAAGACGACCTGCAGAAAGCCGTAGAGGCACTGGAAGAGGAGTAATCCTCTTCCGCCCCCTGCCCACGGGGCACAAAAAAACGGAGCCGTCTGACAATCAGACGGCTCCGGTGGGTGGCTTTTGATCTTATGAGGTGAGGGGGTCAGGCCTCATGAGCAAAAGCACGGGGGGTACTCAGCAGAGCAGTCTTTTGCTCTGGCGTGAAACGATCTGACAGCGCTTCGATCAGTTTAAGCACGTCTTTGACTTCGTCTTTCGATTTTGCTGAATGCATCTGTTCGACGAAGTATTTCTCAAGCTCGGTCAGCGGTTGGTGATCGACATTAGCGGGTTTTTCGGCCTTGCCGAGCGCGAACAGACTCAGCGCCTGTTCTTCGGTCAGGAAGACGTCATGTTCGATTCCCGCATAGTCCCGAATGCCCGAAATTCGTTCATCCGAGCAATCCATCAACGCCGCCATCGCAACCACTTTGCCCATTGGTTTTGCACTACCGAGGTAATCATACGGGGCATTGCCCGACCGTTGCAGAACACGGTTCATAATTGGGTCAATCACAGCGATCGAGTCCAGTACGCCTGCGGTTTTGGCGTATTCGAACGAGCCGATCATGACCTCGCTGGTCACATAGGACACTGAATTTTTGCCGCGCCCTTGGCCCAGTCGTTTGGTGTCGACACAGAACCGGGTCGCTTCCCAGACCTGTGAACTGCGCAAGGGCGGTTCACCGTCCAGAATAGAATTGAAGACATCCGCAAGCATGTGTGGACCTGTGGTCTGCAACAGGCGCATACACCCAACGACTTCCCCCTTGTCGTTGATGCTGACCACGTGTGCAGGATTCAGGTCGTCGAACATATCGCGTTCACGGCCGTCTACTATGTTGACCTCCCAGCCCAAACGATCGCCGAACACGCGGGCTCGTAGTTTGAACATTTCGTCCAGGACATCACTAAACATATGCTGGTTGATACCATCAATTACGATGATCATTTCCATCCCCCTACAGTCTGGTTACCGTGACTCGAGAGTTAACCATGTCGCGGGCGGAAACTATTGGGGGTTTCCCGTATTTTTTTCGATTTTTTGCTTATCCTGGGGCGATTAAGCCCAAACCTATCGCCCGGCCAATGGCCTGAGGCGTGGTTAACGCGCCCAGTTTTTCGCGGCCAGAGCGCATGTGAACCTCGACGGTTCGGTGGGAAATCGACAAAATATCACCAATATCTTGCTGCGATTTACCCTCAGCGACCCATTGAAGGATCTCTTTTTCGCGTGTCGAAAGGGCGGGCAGGTACAATGCTTTGGCCAGAACCCCGGACTGCATAACCGTATCATGCGCATGCACAGCGGCCATTTGCAGGTCGCCCATAACTTCTCTTTTGAGCGACTCCCATTCAGCATCTGAACAATCGCGGGTCACGCTTAGTATTCCGCATTCGCCGTAAGGGCCGCGGACAGGAACGGTTAAGCCACGCGGGGTAATGCCGAAGTCATGTGCATCGCGGAAAACGGCATTAAATTTTTCGTCGTGATTGAAACGGCCCCAATCGACCGGTGCAATGCTGAGAACCGACTGGTATATTGTTGGATCGAAATGGTGGTATCCATGGCTGCCGTAATGGATTTTCCATTCGTCAGGGTAATTCGCATACCCCTGAACGTCACCTTTCACAGGATTTAAAGTGGCATAAGACGCATAGTCAAAGCCGAGTTCCTCGCAGACCGAGTTGATTATGTCTGCGGTCGACTTTTCCTGTTGGTCGAGCGCGGCCAAGTCTATGAGTTTCACCTGTCCAACCTTTTACATAGCGCTTTCCACCCCCCGAAAGCGCACAGTCTGTCCGTATTCAAGCCTACGTTGCGTCAACCGAGGTATTAAGCGCAAGGGAATTGTTCATATCGCGCAGGCATAATGCGTACTTAGAGCAACAGAACTGCGTGAAGCTGGGGTATTTGGGTGGAATTCCGCCGATTCTGACGCGAATTGGCATCGGATGTTTACGTTCTTTGTACAAGTTGAGCGGGAATTCATTCGGGTACAAGCCCAGTTTCAACCAGCATTCCGCGGGCTTTGGCTTCGGGCCAATACCCTTTGGCGTACAGGAAGATTGCCCTTTGCTGATCGCCATCCGAAAGCAACCAGGCGCCGCGCAGATACTTTCCGGCAAATTCCAGATTGGCATCGGCGTCCAGCAGCCCCTGTGCATTTCCGCTGTAGCCCATAGAGCGTGCCGTCGCAGGAAGGATTTGCAACAGTCCATAATAAGGCCGGTTCACAGCCCACGGGCGATGAGTGCTTTCCCGGATCGCCAGCTTGTGTACAAGCTCGCGGGGGACTTCGTAGTGATCCGCCCACTTATTGATCGAGGCCCGTAACTCAGGCGTTTCGTTGGGGTAGAGAGGGGGATCGAATGCGTCTTGCGACACCGTCTCCGGCCCTCCGCAAGCAGCGAAGGGGATCATCAGCATCATGGCCAGAGCGCTGCGGCGCAGGTAAGCGGTCATCTGTGTACTCCGAATTTCAGGGCGCGATGATAGGAAACGAGTGCCCATCTGCAAGTGTAGGCTTGAGATGTGGCCGAAATTTGCCCGTTTTGCGTGTGCATGAAAAAAGGCCGCACAAATCGGTGCGGCCTTTTCGAAATTCGATTGAACCAGATCAGGCTTTGGCTTCGTCTTCTTCAGCCGGAGCTTCTTCGGCAACCAGCTCTTCATCTTCCGAAGCAGCGGAACCGATATCGTCGAACAGTTCGGCGATTTCGAATTCAGCAGCGGCTTCTTCTTCAGCAGCCAGTTCCTGGATCGATTTGCCCGACGCCTGCAGTTCGGCTTCTTCTTCCGAACGGGCGACGTTCATCTTGATTTCAACTTCGACCTCAGGATGCAGTTTGACTGCGAGCGAGTGCAGACCTAGTTCCTTGATCGGTGCGATCAGGGCAATCTGTTTCTTGTCGACGGTGAAACCAGCCTCGGTTGCTGCGTCTGCGGCGTCACGTGGGGTGACCGAACCGTACAGAGCGCCGGCATCCGATGCCGAGCGAATCACGATGAACTGCTGACCATCCAGCTTTTCAGCCAGTGCTTCAGCTTCTTTTTTGGTTTCCAGGTTGCGGGCCTCAAGCTGCGCTTTCTGGGCTTCGAACGAGGCGACGTTTGCCTCGGACGCGCTCAGCGCTTTGCCTTGAGGCAGCAGGAAGTTGCGGGCGTAGCCGGGCTTGACGTCAACGACGTCGCCCATCTGACCCAGTTTCGCAACGCGTTCCAGAAGGATAACTTGCATGTCAGTCTCTCCTTACTTCACGGCGTAGGGCAGCAGGGCGAGGAAGCGGGCGCGCTTGATAGCACGGGCCAGTTCACGCTGCTTTTTCGCCGAAACGGCGGTGATGCGGGAAGGTACGATCTTGCCACGCTCAGAGATGTAGCGCTGCAGCAGACGGGTGTCTTTATAGTCGATCTTCGGCGCGTTGTCGCCCGAGAACGGGCAGACCTTGCGGCGGCGGAAAAATGGTTTTGCGGCCATGGTTTATGTCCTTTCGTCAGGCGTTGATCAACGGCGCTCGCGGCGGCCTTCGCGCTCGTCGCGCTTCTGCATTTGGACCGAAGGGCCCTCGGCATGCTCGTCGACCTTGATGGTCAGAACGCGCATAACATCATCATGCAGGCGCATCAGGCGCTCCATTTCCTGAACGGCGCCAGCGGGGGCGTCGGTCTTCAGGAAGGAATAGTGACCCTTGCGGTTTTTGTTGATCTTGTAGGCCATTGTCTTAACGCCCCAGTACTCGCTTTCGACGACGTTACCGCCGTTGTCCGCCAGAACGGTGCCGAAATGTTCGACAAGGCTTTCTGCCTGCGCGTTGGACAGGTCCTGACGCGCGATCATTACATGCTCATACAGCGGCATGTGTACTCCTGTTTCTATCAAGGCGCATTTCATAGGCGGGGCCATTTTGTCCTTCGCGACCCTGCCACGAGAGGCTGCGCGATTCATAAGATTTGCGAAGGATGGCCTCATATACACGTTTGAGCGTGAGGGGCAAGCCCCGCCACAGACGCCTTGGCGGTGTCGTGCTATTAACATCCAATTAACATTGCGCTGCCCAATTCCTGACGCTTTTCGGCTCAAAGTTGTTTTTCATACCGGGGACTATCCGGAATTACCGGACCCAGAACGGCAACCTGAAAAACAGGGTGAGAGAGATGACCGCGATGAATACGAATGCATTCGAAGAGTCCGCAACCTCAGCGAACTATGAGAAATCTGTACCAGTTCTGATCACCTTTGCACCGAACTGGAAGGTTCGGATGGTACTGGCCCGCGTCCTGGGCGCCTTTCTGATCGTGATGGCGTTTTCCATGTGGTTGGTGGCCGGTTCCGCAATGGCCGCCGAAGTCTGGCCAATCAAGCTGGCTGCGTCACTTATGTTTCTGCTGGTCGGGGTTAGCCTGCTGACGATTCAGCTGCTGGATGCCCGCCCGGATGCTTATTTCGATCCGATCCGCCGCGAGGTTCGGGTTCTGCAAAAGAACGAAAACGGCCGCCCGCAGACCGTTCTGCGCCGCAGCTATGACACCTTGGGTGGTGCCCGCTTTGCCGACGATCAGGTCGAATTGTACGATGTCGATGGCAGCCTGCTGATGAAACTGCCGCTGCAATCGGCGGATGTCAGCCGAGCGCTCAAGGGGCAACTCAGTGGAAGCGTAACAATCTTCGCGTGAAATTTATTCTGTTCATCTAGGAACAGAAACTGTTAGAGAATAATACTTGTGTGCTGCCCTTGGGCAGCACATTTTCGTTATCGAGCAACCCATTCGGGTTGCATCCATAATTTTTCGGAGATTGTTATGAAATCCACCCTTCTTGCTGCTGCACTGGCCGTTTCGGCAACTTCGGCGTTTGCCAGCGCCGAGAAATACGTTTTGGACCCCAGCCACAGCCAGGTCGTCTTCAGCTATAACCACCTGGGTTATTCCACCACGACCGGCATGTTCTCGGGCTTCGAAGGCGAGATCATGTTTGACCAAGAAGACCCTGCGGCATCCAGCGTTTCTGTTTCGATGCCCGTGATTGAAATGATCACCGGTTGGAAGCCACGCGAAGATCACTTCATGACCGAAGATTTCTTTGGCGCCGCCGAAGGTGACCTGGTCACCTTTACTTCGACTGGTATCGAAGTCACCGGTGAAAACACGGCCAACATCACCGGCGATCTGACCATGAACGGCGTGACCAAGTCGGTCGTTCTGGATGCCAAGTTGAACCAGGTGTCCGAACACCCAATGGCGAAAAAGCCGTGGGCGGGTTTTGACGCGACCACCACGCTGGTACGCAGCGATTTCGATCTAGGTCAGTTTGCGCCTTTTGTCGGTGACGAAGTCGAAGTCCGGATCTCGGTAGAAGCAGTTAAGGCTGAATAAGTCGCACGCGATCTTCTGAACAAAACCGCCGAGGCACGTCGCCTCGGCGGTTTTTTTATTCGGCTCGTTGCGCGACCAGTTCCACAGAAACTGCAACCACAAAGGCCAGCGAGTCCTCGCCGGGCATGGACTTGCCAACATCAAAATCCAGCCGGTTCAATTCCAACACCCCGGACATCGCGGCGGTGTTGTCCTGAAGATCAAGTGTGAAAGGCAGCACCACATCCATAGTTTTGTCGCGGATGGTCAGCGGACCGCGGGCCTCGTACCCGGTGTCGGTCTTGTAGAGGTCGGCCTTGAACTGGGCGGTCGGGAATTGGGTGCTGTCAAAGAAATCGGCCCCCATGGCCTGATCCGTAACCGTTCCAAGGCTCAGCGAAGGGATCGCGATTGTGACGTCAACTGTACCGGCTAGGCCCGGCTCAGATGGGTCTTCAAAGGCAATTGCTGCGGTCCAATCGGCGAATGTGCCGGTCACTGGGCTGCCCAGTTGGGTGATGGTAATGGACAGTGTGCCTTCTTGCACCTGCCAGTCCGATTGCACCTCGGACAGTTCTGCGGTGTCGGTTGCGGCGGCGGAGTGATCCGAGAATACGCCCGTGGACCAACCACCCAACAGGACCGCACCCCAAATAGCCAGCGCAGCAACAGCGGGTAGGGCAGAGTGATGTTGGTCTGGGGGCTGAGGCACGTCTGAACGGCCGGGCAGCATACGGCGTAGAGTGCTGTCCTTGTCGACCACATGGTGCTTGAGGGCACCTGCGATATGCAGGATTAGTGATCCCGCCAGAACCAGAATGAACAGCCAGTGCAGGCCCGCCGTAACCTCGGCGACATAGGGTGACTTGGGTACGAAGGGCAGATTTTGCCCAAAGGGCCACAGGATCGGGGCGAAACCTTCCGCTGCGGCATGGTGCAGCCAGCCAGTCAGGGGAACCAGAACCAGCGAGGCATAGAGCATCCAGTGTACGACCTCGGCGGCGAAGGCTTCGGGTTTGTTGTCTGCGTTCAACAGGCCGGGCTTGGTCTGGGTCATCGCCCATAAGATGCGGGCCAGCGCGACAAAAAAGACGGTGACCCCGACTGTTTTATGGAGCGAGAACAACTGAACCGCCCGAACAAGGTCCTCTTCGGTGGTGGGGATGGACGGATCATAGATTGCGTGGGCCAGATTGTTGGCGAACCATCCCAGCGGCAGGGCGGTAAAGATCAGCAAGGCGGTCAACCAGTGAAAGGTCTTGGCCACACTGCCATAGCTGGAAAAGGTGTTGGTCGAGGGCATTGGTTGCTCCGTACTGGGGTGGCTGCGTTCAACCTAAAGCCATGGGATCAGGACTCAATAGCGGGATGCGCACATCAAAAGTGCCATAGTGCAGAGGTCAGGCAATGCTTGTGCCGCGTCCGCACTCGGTTTACACCCGCCCGCAACCTAACGTCATCCAAGAGGTCGCAATGACACGCGCATTCGTTTTTCCGGGGCAGGGTGCCCAAACTATCGGGATGGGCAAGGCTCTGGCCGAGGCTTATCCGGCTGCTCAGGCTGTGTTCGACGAGGTCGACGAGGCGCTGGGTGAAAAGCTGAGTAGCCTGATCTGGGAAGGTGATATAGCGGATCTGACGCTAACGCAGAACGCGCAGCCTGCGCTTATGGCGACGTCAATGGCGGTGATGCGCGCGCTGGATGCCGAAGGTGTTTCGGTTACTGACGCAGCATTTGTAGCCGGTCACTCGCTGGGTGAGTATTCCGCGCTGGCCGCTGCTGGAGCTTTGTCGGTTGCCGATACTGCCCGCCTGCTGCGCACTCGTGGTCAGGCCATGCAAAGCGCCGTGCCGGTAGGCGAAGGCGCAATGGCTGCCATTTTGGGTTTGGATTTGGACGCCGTCCGCGTCGTGGCCGAGGAAGCCGCGCAGGGCGAAGTCTGTCAGGCCGCAAATGACAATGATCCGACACAAGTCGTGGTTTCAGGCTCCAAAGCCGCCGTAGAGCGTGCTGCCGAGATCGCTAAGGAAAAAGGTGCCAAGCGCGCAGTGATGTTGCCGGTTAGCGCGCCGTTCCATTGCGCTCTGATGCAGCCTGCCGCAGACGTAATGGCAGAGGCGCTGTCAGAGGTTGAAATCAAGGCACCTGCTGTGCCGCTGGTGGCCAATGTGCGGGCCGAGGCAGTCTCGGACCCCGATCTGATCCGTCAATTGCTGGTCGAGCAGATCACGGGTTCGGTTCGGTGGCGTGAAAGCGTGCAATACATGGCGGCGCAAGGCGTGACCGAGACATGGGAGATTGGCGCAGGTAAAGCGCTGTCAGGTATGGTCCGCAAGATTGATCGGGCCATTGCGGGCAAGGCCGTCAGTACGCCGGAAGACGTGCAAAAGGTCATTCAGGCTGAATCGTAAGTTGAAAACGTCGCAACGGACGTACCAAGAGGGAAACCGAATGTTTGATTTGACAGGTAAGAACGCGCTGATCACCGGCGCTTCGGGTGGTATCGGGGGCGATATCGCACGCGCACTGCATGGCGCGGGTGCCACTGTGGGGTTGTCTGGTACGCGGGTCGAACCGCTGCAAGCACTGGCGGATGAGTTGGGTGAGCGCGCGCATGTATTGCCTTGCAACCTGAGCGACCCCGAAGCAGTTGCAGCGCTGCCGAAGCAAGCCGCCGACGCGATGGGATCCGTGGACGTTCTGGTGAATAACGCGGGCATCACGCGGGACAATCTGTTTATGCGGATGTCGGATGACGAATGGCAAAGCGTGATTGACGTGAACCTGACTGCCACAGCAAAGCTGTGCAAAGGCGTATTGCGCGGCATGATGAAAGCGCGTTGGGGTCGGATCATCAACATCTCGTCCGTGGTCGGCGCGACCGGCAATCCGGGTCAGGTCAATTATGCCGCGTCCAAGGCCGGTATGGTCGGTATGACCAAGTCGCTGGCCTATGAGGTCGCAAGCCGCGGAATCACGGCAAACGCAGTGGCCCCGGGATTCATCACAACTGCGATGACGGATAAGCTGACCGACGATCAGAAATCGGGAATTCTGGGTCAGGTTCCAGCTGGTCGTATGGGCGAGCCGTCAGAAATTGCTGCGGCAGTTCTGTACCTTGCAAGCCCTGAAGCGGGATATATCACAGGAACGACCTTGCATGTGAACGGCGGTATGGCCATGTTGTGAGCGCACACCGGGGCAGGCGCGAAAGCGTTTGCGTCGGGCGTTGTCTGTGCTATAGGCGGCGCATGTATGCGGGGGTCGGCCAGTGGGTCGGCCTTCTACTTTCCCGGCAATCGGGAAACCAAACCGCCCGGACCGGGCAAAATCAAGCCAGCCTGAGCGGGCAAGGGCAGAACCGGGCGCTACGCCCTGAAATGGAATGAGGAATAGACATGAGCGACGTCGCAGATCGCGTTAAAAAGATCGTTGTTGAGCACCTGGGTGTTGAAGAAGACAAAGTGGCAGAAAACGCTTCCTTCATCGACGATCTGGGCGCAGACAGCCTGGACACTGTTGAGCTGGTCATGGCCTTTGAAGAAGAGTTCGGCATCGAAATCCCCGATGACGCAGCCGAGACCATCCAGACCTTTGGCGACGCCGTCAAATTCATCTCTGAAGCGTCCTAAGCGTTTCAAATCCTTAAAAGCGGCGCTTCCGGGCAACGGAGGCGCCGTTTTTTATGCCCGAAACAAATTCACTCTTGCTTGACGCTTTTCCGCTAAGCACTGTCTGAACAGAGGCAATTTTTTCCGAGCGGGCAGGGCATGATACGATCCACCCCGACGATAAACACGGCACGCTTGATGCTTTGCGCCATGCGTCCCGAAGATTTTAACCGGTTCGCCGAGATCTGGCGCAACCCGTGCATCGTGCGGCATATCGGTGGCAAACCAAGGTCGCGTGGTGAGGCGTGGGATTCATTCCTGCGCAATGCCGGGCACTGGCAGATGGCCGGGTTCGGGCATTGGGCGGTTTTGCAGCAATCGAATCGCCAGATGATCGGTCAGGCTGGTTTTTTCTACGGCAACCGCTCGATGGGTGAAGATTTCGACAGTTACCCCGAAGCCGGATGGATTTTGGTACCCGAAGCGCAGGGGCAGGGTTTGGGCATAGAAGCGGCCCAAGCGGCGCATGATTGGTTCGACCGCATCATGCCTGGGCCCTTGGTTGCAATGGTAAATTCGGCCAATGCCGTCTCGCAGAAACTGGCTGAGAAGCTGGGATATGTGCCGATGCGCGAAGATAAGTACAACGGGTCTGAAGTTGTATTGCTGCGCCGGAATGGCCCCCCGAAACGCCATTAGTTATCAATCGCGGCAATGCCGCAAAATGTCCTCAGTTTGCCGAAACTGGTAAAATCCGGGATCGGTCCGGTGTGTATGGTACACTGGATTGACATGCGATTGAGCGAAGGAGCGGGCTCATGAGGATTTACCCTACTATGGAACTGCAGAACGGCCGGTGCGTGACGCTGGACAAGGGCCGTCTGGACAATGCCATGATCTGGCACGTGGACCCGGTTGAAACAGCGCGCAGTTGGTCGGCCGCCGGGGCCGAATGGATGCAGCTGACGGATTTCGACGCGATCGAAGGCCGTGACACCAATGCCGAACTGGTCGAGGAAATCATCCGCTCGGCTGAAATGCCGGTGCAATTGGCCGGTGGGATGCGCGCGCGCGAACATGTCGAACATTGGATCGACAAAGGGGCCGGGCGGGTCGTCATCGGTACCTTGGCTGCGCGCGACCCGATCTTGGTAAAGGAACTGGCCAAGTTTTATCCGGATCAGATCGTTCTGGCGGTTGATGTCTGGCAGGGCTTTGTCATGACCGAAGGTTGGCGCAGTCAAAGCGCCTTTACCCCCGAAGCCTTTATCGAAGCGTTCGCCGACACCCCGTTCGCGGGTATTGTGGTGACGGATATCGACAGTGACATGGAAGATGTCGAAGCGCAGTTGGGGCTGATCTCGGGACTTGCGGAAAAGTCCCGTACCCCCGTTATCGCCAGCGGTGTGGTGCGCACGGCGGACGATATCTCGCGCTTGGCCTATATCCACAACATATCGGGCGCGATTGTCGGGCGGGCGCTGTTCCGCAAATCGCTGAGCCTGGAAGATGCGCTGGAAGTTGCCAAAACCGCGCACGAGCCCGTGGCGCAGTTCCAGTAAAAGACAAGTCACCCGGAAATCGCCTTTTGCCCCGCGCGGGCAGAAGGCGGTTTTTCATTTCTGAACCCTTCCAAGGGTGACAGGCGGATTTTCTATCGGTTTTGGCGGGATGATGCCGGAAGGGATTGCGCCGTGGCTCTTGCCCCCGGCCCCCACGCCGGGGTATGAGCGGTTCTCAAATAGGAAGCAGGCAAGAGGCATTTCATGCGCAGAGTCGTTGTAACCGGTCTGGGATTGGTCACTCCGTTGGCCAGTGGGGTCGAGGAAAGCTGGTCACGGCTGCTGGACGGAGAATCCGGTGCGGGCCCGATCACGCAGTTCGATGCTGAGGCGAGCGGGGTCACCACGACCTATGCCTGCGAAGTGCCCCGTGGCGATGGTACGAACGGGACGTTCAATCCCGACGATTGGATGCCACCGAAAGAGCAGCGCAAGATCGAGGACTTTATCCTGTATTCCATCGCTGCGGCTGATATGGCCTGCCAGGATGCGAATTGGCTGCCTGAGAATGAAGAAGATCGCCTGCGCACTGGGGTTCTGATCGGCTCGGGTATCGGTGGGCTGGGTTCTATCGCGAACACGGCCAATCTGATCCGTGACAAGGGTCCGCGCCGCGTGTCGCCCTTCTTTATCCCTGGCGCGCTGATTAACTTGGCCTCGGGTCAGGTCTCGATCCGTCATGGGTTCAAAGGGCCGAACCATTCGGTTGTTACCGCCTGTTCGACCGGCGCACATGCCATTGGCGATGCCAGCCGTATCATCCGTGCCGGTGACGCGGATGTCATGGTTGCAGGTGGCGGTGAGGGTTGCATCTGTGAGATTGGCATTGCGGGCTTTAACGCGTGCAAGGCGCTGTCGACCAAGTATGCCGACGACCCTAAGAAAGCCAGCCGCCCTTATGACGTCGACCGCGACGGGTTCGTAATGGGTGAAGGCGCAGGCATTGTCGTGCTGGAAGAATACGAACATGCCAAGGCGCGCGGTGCGAAGATTTACGCCGAGGTTCTGGGCTATGGCATGTCCGGTGACGCCTATCACATCACCGCACCGTCCGAGGACGGCGACGGGGCAGAACGTTCCATGAAAGCCGCGCTGCGCAGTGCCGGGCTAGAGCCAAAGGATCTGGATTATATCAACGCGCATGGGACTTCGACCATGGCGGATACGATCGAGCTGGGCGCGGTGGAGCGTCTGTTGGGCGATCATGCGGGCAACGCAACCATGTCTTCGACCAAATCGGCCACGGGTCACTTGCTGGGCGCGGCTGGCGCGATCGAGGCGATCTTCTCGATCCTAGCGATCCGCGATCAGGTGGCTCCGCCGACGATAAACCTGGACAACCCGGCGGTTGAGACACCGATTGACCTGGCGCCGAATGCCAAACGCGAGCGTGAGATCAACGTGGCCTTGTCGAATTCGTTCGGGTTTGGCGGCACCAATGCCAGCGTGATCTTCGGAAAGGCCAGCTAAATGTGGCGGGCTTTGGCATCAAACGCGCTGACCATCCTGGTGGTCGGCCTGTTTTTGATCGGCGGTCTGATCCTTTGGGGGCAATCGCAGTACAAGGCCGAAGGCCCGCTGGACACCGCCATGTGCCTACAGGTGAAAAGCGGCTCGAACATGACTCGCGTCAGCCAGCAGCTTGCAGATGAGGGTGCCATCAGCAGCGCCATGATCTTCCGGATGGGTGCGGATTACACTGACAAGGCGCAGCAGCTGAAAGCGGGCAGTTTTCTGGTTCGCGAAGGCGCATCGATGGCGCAGATCATCGACGATATCACCAGCAGCGGTGCCAGCACCTGTGGATCCGAGATTGAATATCGCGTTGGTGTCACACGGGTACAAACCCGCGTGCGAGAGCTGAACCCGGCCACCTTGGAGTTTGTCGAAATTGCGAGTTTCGAGGCTGGTGAAGAGGAAGCCCCTGCTGAATACGTTGAAAAACGTCAGGACTCCGATACGCGGTATCGTGTTTCGGTGGCTGAGGGCGTGACCTCTTGGCAGGTGGTCGAGGCGCTTAAGGGCATTGACGCCCTGACCGGTGAGGTGTCCGAAATTCCGGCCGAGGGCATGTTGGCGCCCGACAGCTATGAGCTGGCCCCAGGTGATGACCGGGCCGCTGTGTTACAGGACATGCAGGCGAAGCAACAGTTGCGGATCAACGCGGTTTGGGAAAGCCGGCAGAACGATTTGCCGATTAGCAGCCCAGAGGAGATGTTGATCCTTGCCTCGATTATCGAGAAAGAGACCGGCGTTCCACATGAGCGCGGCCAAGTGGCCAGCGTCTTTGTCAACCGGCTTGAGAATGGCATGAAGCTGCAGACAGACCCGACTGTGATCTATGGTGTCACCAAGGGGCAAGGCGTGCTGGGTCGTGGTTTGCGTCGTAGTGAGTTGCGCCGTGCAACCCCTTGGAATACCTATGTGATTGACGGTTTGCCGCCCACACCAATCGCCAATCCCGGCCTCGCGAGCCTTGAGGCCGCGGTGGCGCCGGAGGATACAGACTATGTGTTCTTCGTTGCGGATGGTACTGGCGGGCACGCGTTTGCGGAAACTCTGGATGAGCACAACCGCAACGTCGCCAAATGGCGAGAAATAGAAGCTGAGAGAAACAGCTCGAGCAACTAAGAAAAGGGCCGCGTCGAAAAACGCGGCCCTTTCTTTTTCTTATGCAGCGGGACGTCTGCGGGGGCGGCGACGTTTTGACGACGCAGGTTTTGACGTCGAGTTCGCTCCGTGCGGTTTGCGCCCCCGGAACCCACCACGATTGCGCGGT
This sequence comes from Ruegeria sp. BA12, assembly GCF_056539625.1. Lineage (NCBI taxonomy): Bacteria > Pseudomonadati > Pseudomonadota > Alphaproteobacteria > Rhodobacterales > Roseobacteraceae > Ruegeria > Ruegeria sp. BA12. Next base: position 290,046 of record NZ_JBQFVF010000002.1, on the reverse strand, counting down.
TTTTTGGGCTCGGCGTATTCAGGCATGGTACCGCTGGCGACCGGAATTTCGATCTTCATCAGCTTTTGGATCTGCAATAGCTGGTCCAGCTCATCCGGTGCGCAGAAGGCAATGGCTTCGCCTTCACGACCGGCGCGGGCTGTGCGGCCAATGCGATGGACATAATTGTCTGGCACCTCGGGCAGGTCATAGTTGATCACATAGGCAACGCCGGGAATGTCGATGCCACGCGCGGCCACGTCGGTGGCAACCAGCACGTTGATCTCACCGGCGCGGAACGCCTTGATTGCGCGATCGCGCTGTCCTTGGCTTTTATTTCCGTGGATCGATGCCGCGTTGAAGCCATCGGCCACGAGACCTTTCATCAGCTTTTCAGCACCGTGTTTGGTGCGGGAGAAGACCAACGTCAGGGCGTCCATGTCAGCGGACAGAATTTCGCGCAGTTTTTGCGGCTTTTCGCCCCGGCTGAGGAAATGCACAGACTGCGTAATCTTGTCGGCTGCCTTGCCCGGGGGGGAAACCTGCACCCTCTGCGGGTTGGTCAGGTAGGATTGGCTAAGCTCCTCCATCTGTTTCGGCATTGTGGCCGAGAACAACATGGTTTGACGCGGTGTGCCCAGTGCAGGTGCGATTTTATGCAGGGCGTGGATAAAGCCCATGTCCAACATCTGGTCAGCTTCATCCAACACCAGATGACGCACTGAACTGAGGTCAACGGCACCGCGCTCCATCAGATCGATCAGGCGCCCCGGAGTGGCAACCAGAATATCGGTACCTCGCGACAGGAACGAGATCTGTTTGCCAATGGATTGTCCGCCAACCACAGTGGCCACGCGCAGTTTCGTCTTTTGCGTCAGATTGCGCAGGCTTTCCGCGATCTGGTTCACCAGTTCACGGGTGGGGGCGAGGATCAAAGCCTTCACCGTTTTCGCCGCAGGTTTGCCCGGTTGCGCCAGCAGATGATCAATCAGAGGCAAGCCAAAGGCCAAGGTCTTGCCGGTGCCAGTCTGGGCCAGCCCAAGAATATCATGCCCGTTCAGCGCCAGCGGAATGGCCTGGTTTTGGATCGGCGTAGGTTGGGTAAAATTGGCGCGTTTCAGCGCGTCGTTCAGGGCGGGCGCGAGGCCCAGCATGTCAAAGTCGAACAAATAACTATCCTTTGCAGCCCTCGGTATTAACCCAAAGGCAAGTCGTCACGGGCCGCATCTGCGACCGGCAGGGGTTGTACGAGACCTCGGGAAATGCAGGCGGTTCCTGCACCATCCGGTCGTCGCATCAAGAACCCTGCGTGATGGGGAACTATGGGTGGATCGGGCGCTGTGGGGCTGTTGATGGCCCGAATGCTCACGCGGCAGCGCTGTTTCATGGGCACATGCGGGTTGAGAGGTCGAATGTCAAGCTATCGGGCAGGGTTTTCTATGTCCTGTACGACGGTGTTGCTTGATTACTGACCCAACCCAACGGCCTGATGGATGGCAAAACCGGTTTTGACCGCGCGATAGGTCGGGAAGGGCATCCGCCCCGTGGTCTCAATTTCGCGCTGGATCCAGTCGTGATCCTCTAACTGATGCAATGAGGCGGATAAGGCACGATCGGTGATGGTGATCAGATCCGACCTGATCGCCGAAAAGCGATGCGGGGTGCCGGTTAGGGCCAGGATAGGAACGGTCCACGACTTTCGGAGAAGCTTGTGCGTGGCGTCATCCGGGGCAACCTGAATGATCGCGCTGGCGATACGGGCGGCTTGGGTGCCTGCGGGGGTGAGGCGAAACTCGGGGCGTAGGGGATGGCCATGGCCGGGGTTACGCTCGAGCAGTTCGAGTTGAACGAGGTGATCGAGACTGGCCGCGAAGGCCGTTCGACTGGCGCTGGTTGCGGCGAGTAAAGGGGCTTGTCGCCCAGAAACACCGGAATGCATCAGGGCCAGAATGTTCAGTGACCATGCGCGGGAGGTGAGCTTGACAAGTAGAGTTATGTCCATAAAGTATAGTAACTATATTTAAATATAAAGGAAAGTTCAATGCCGCATGTTTCGTTAAAAAACACGATCACGTTTGCGATTTCAGTCAGGGATCGTCACGCCAGTGCGGATTGGTATCGTGACATGCTTGGGTTCGAACTTGCCCATCACATCGATGAAGCCGGGTGGAGCGAAATGCGCACCAATGTGGACGGAGTGACATTGGGTCTGGGAGAACAGGCCGAGCCGTCACCGGGTAATTGCGTTCCGGTCTATGAAGTTGGTGATATTGCCACGGCGCGTGGTGCGCTGGAAGCTGCCGGGGTGGCGTTTGATGGCCCGACGGAAACGATCGAGGGGATGGTCAGCACGGCCACATTCTATGATCCGGATCGCAATGCGATGATGCTGGCGCAAGATTTGACGGGCGGTTAATCTTAACACAGCGTACGATTGTTGTTGCGTTCGATGTTGCGTAACACATTGACTTTGCGTACTTAATCACGTAGAAGTTATGTCATGCTAGAAGAGGTGGGCGACGGCCCCGGGGCGACCCGGTGGCCGTTTTTCGTTTCTCTCGTGCGGAGAAAACTCACGCATGAGGTCACAGGCAAACATGACTTTGATTACCCCGGAAGAGCGGATTTCTCAGACGGCTGACTTGTTGCAGTCCCTTGAAAGATCCATTCGCGATCTGCGCCAAACAGCGGAAGAACTGCGCCAGCAGATTGGTGCCGGGGAGGATGCAGACCTTGCCGGAGCAAGCAAGCAACTGGGGCAGCTAGAGGGGCTGATCCGAAGTTGTCAGAAAGTGGAGACAAGCTTTGTCGAACAACATCACAGACAAGCCGGAATTGCCCAAGGAGGGTATGCGCTCGACCTTGAGCGCGCTCGATTTGAAATCGGGTGCAGGTTGGCTCGCCTCCGCAGATGCTGCGGTTCGGGAGAGATTTCTGAGTGAGATCGGGGAGGGGGGGCTGTGTGCCCTCCCTTTCCTGTTTGAGTTTTGGGCGCTGCCGCATCAGTTGCCGCCCGAGGGTGATTGGCGATGCTGGGTGATCATGGGCGGACGTGGCGCGGGCAAGACACGGGCTGGATCCGAATGGGTGCGGTCGATGGTCGAGGGGGCGAAACCGCTGGATCGGGGTGAGGCCCGCCGTGTGGCTTTGGTTGGAGAGACCTTCGATCAGGTGCGCGATGTCATGATTTTTGGTGACAGCGGGATATTGCGATGTTCGCCCCCGGACAGGCGACCCAGTTGGAAGGCATCTGAACGCAAGTTGATCTGGCCCAATGGGGCCGAGGCTCAGGCATTTTCGGCAAATGATCCCGAAGGGTTGCGGGGACCCCAGTTCGATGCAGCTTGGGTGGATGAGCTGGCCAAATGGAAAAGGGCCGGGGAAACGTGGGATATGCTGCAATTTGCGCTGAGATTGGGTGAGCGGCCTCGGGTCTGTGTGACGACCACGCCGCGGAATGTGAAGGTTTTGAAAGAGTTGCTGGCGTCGCCTTCAACGGTGCAGACGCACGCGCCGACCGAGGCGAACCGGGCAAATCTGGCCGCATCGTTTCTGGACGAAGTGCGCGCGCGCTATGCAGGCACGCGGCTGGGGCGGCAGGAATTGGACGGGGTGCTGCTGTCGGATGCCGAGGGGGCTTTGTGGACGGGCTCGATGCTGGAGACGGCGCGCGGTGCGCAGGTGCCTGAATTGGATCGCATCGTGGTGGCGCTAGATCCGGCTGTGACGTCCGGTTCAGATGCGGATGCCTGTGGGATCGTGGTCGTGGGGGCTCAGCTACAGGGGCCACCCGAGGAGTGGCGGGCCTATGTGCTGGCCGACCGGACGGTGCAGCGCGTTGGCCCGGCAGGCTGGGCGCAGGCGGCGATTGACGCGATGGATGAGTTTGGGGCCGAACGGCTGGTGGCCGAGGTCAATCAGGGCGGGCAACTGGTGGAAGAGGTGGTGCGGCAGGTGGACCCTTTGGTCCCTTATCGCGCGGTGCGGGCGTCACGCGGCAAAGTGGCGCGAGCGGAGCCTGTGGCGGCGTTGTACGAGCAGGGGCGGGTGCGCCATGTGGCCGGGCTGGACGCGCTGGAGGAGCAGATGTGCCAGATGACCGCGCGCGGGTTCGAAGGGCAGGGCTCGCCCGACCGCGTCGACGCGCTGGTCTGGGCGCTGCATGAGTTGGTTGTAGGGCCAGCGGGGGCGTATCGGCGGCCTAGGGTGCGGAGTTTGTGAAAGTGCTGAAAAATTGTTTGATTCGGAGCGAACAATAGCTAGTGCTTTGGGTTGAATTCGTTATGTTCGCGATTCATTGAACAGAAGATTCAGCGAGCAGTCATTGGCAAATTCGAAAAACCCATTAGATACAGAGAGCGCAAATACCATCGCGAATGCAATCAGGGAGGCAGATTTTGCCCCTTGGCAACTAATTGTTTTGATTCTTGGTGTTATGGTGCTTTGGAATGCGCCCAAATTATACCGTATTCACCTAGAAAAATACGAGACACGTCGAAAATACGACCACCTTGACAAGACTGTAGACAATAAGATCAAAGTGGCGGAAGAGAAAAGAAGGGTCCGTGCGACAAGGGCCTCCTCGTCTGCCAAACCGAGGAAATGAACATGACTGGACTAATTTTTGCTCTCGTCGTTGCGGCGATCCTCACGCTTGTTTTGCACAAACGAAACGAGGCGCGCCTGCGTGCGCAACAAAATATGTCTGCCGCTGTTGATGAGATGCTGGCTAAATGGACTGCGTTGCACGATGCTAAAGAGCGGTTTGAGCAAGATGTACCGGATAAAGTAATGGAACTCGCCACTTGGATGGTAAAGAGTGCCGACAAGTCTGGTATCGAGTTTATACTCGCCACTGTTCTGGCTGATCGAAATGCAAATGGCGCAACGAGACGCCGATCTATATCAACTGAACTACGTGAGCCACTGGATGAAGTCTTTCTGGAACTCGTGCATGCGTGGTTTCAGTATGTGTCGAACAAGAATTTGTTAGCTCGCTTTTTGATCCGCAGTTCTTTGGGACGCCGTTTGGAGAAAGATGAGACGTACACGCCTTACAATGCACAGACGGTTCAAAGAGTAATCAAAAGCGAAGGGCGAGGACTAATAGGTGCTTTGGCTGCTTAGGAAAACTAAATAACTCGATACAAAGCCCCAGTTTCTGGGGCTTTTTTTGTGTGTTGCCCACCCGCCGTACGCCCTATTCCCGAGGCTTAAACTTCTTTCCGTCATAACTCCTTTCAACAAGCCGGGCAGAACGGCGGCAGAAAGGAGCACAGATGGTATTCGATTTCTTGCGTCGTGGAGCGGCTGAGGAAGCGCCCGAAGCAAAGGCAAGTGTAGCGGGGCCAGTGGTGGCGTGGCAGACCGGGGGGCGCGTGGCGTGGAGCCCTCGGGATGCGGTATCGCTGACGCGGACGGGGTTTTCGGGGAACCCGGTGGGGTTTCGCTCGGTCAAGCTGATTGCTGAGGCAGCGGCGGCATTACCACTGGTGTTGCAGGACCGTGAACAGCGCTATGAGACGCATCCGATGTTGACCCTCATGCGTCGTCCGAACGCAGCGCAGGGACGGGCCGAGTTGATGGAGACCGTGTTCGGTCAGCTACTTCTGTCCGGCAACGCCTATATCGAGGCGGTACAGGCCGAAGACGGGCTGCCGGTTGAACTACATGTGCTGCGCTCGGACCGGATGAGCGTGGTGCCGGGAGCGGATGGCTGGCCCAAGGCGTATGACTATAGCGTCGGTGGCAAGACGCATCGTTTTGCGGCTGAAGTCATCTGTCACATAAAGTCCTTTCACCCGCAGGATGACCACTATGGATTTTCGCCGATGCAGGCGGCGGCTATGGCGATTGATGTGCATAACAGCGCGTCTCGGTGGTCGAAATCGCTGTTGGACAATGCGGCGCGGCCTTCGGGGGCGCTGGTGTGGAAAGGCGATGGCCATGGGGTGATGGCCGAAGATCAGTTCCGGCGTTTGTCAGACGAGATTGAGCAGAACTATCGCGGGGCGCGCAATGCTGGCCGCCCAATGGTTCTGGAAGGGGGGCTGGATTGGAAGCCGATGGGCTTTTCCCCTTCGGACATGGAATTTCAAAAGACCAAGGAAGCCGCCGCCCGCGAGATCGCGCTGGCCTTTGGGGTCCCGCCAATGTTGTTGGGAATTCAGGGCGACGCGACCTATTCGAACTATCAGGAGGCCAACCGGGCGTTTTATCGCCTGACCGTTCTGCCCCTGGTGACGCGGGTGGCGGCAGCAGTGTCAGAGTGGCTCTCGGGCTTTTCTGGCGAGGATTTGATGCTGAAACCCGATCTGGATCAGGTGCCCGCGTTGGCTACCGAACGTGATGCGCAGTGGACCCGCGTCAGCCGTGCCGATTTCCTGACAGATGCCGAGAAGCGATCTTTGCTGGGGTTGCCGGCTCTGGCGGAGGATGCGGATGGCTGAAGGGTATCCGCCATTCGATTGCGCGCCGGGCTTGCGTCTGGCTGCGCATGAACGGGTGGCCGAGATTCAGCATGCGCACCTGTGCAAACGGTTGGATCAGATCGAAGAAATGATGGAGCGGTTAGAGCGCCGGTTGTGGCTGACGGTCTACGGTGTGGCCGCAGTGATCCTGGCACAGGCGTTTCAGTCGTTTTTGTCGGTAACACCATGAGTTCAGAGGCTTACGAGGAGTTGTTCATGGATTTGGAGCATAAGTTTGCGCGGTTCGGCTATGGGCTGTCTGTGTCCGAGGATGCAGTGATCGAAGGCTATGCCAGCCTGTTCGGTCAGGTCGATCAGGGCCGTGATGTGGTGCAAAAAGGCGCCTATCGTGCATCACTGGATGGGCTGGTGAAGGCTGGTCAGCGAGTTAAGATGCTGTGGCAGCACGACCCGGCGCAACCAATCGGCGTTTGGGACGAAGTGCGCGAAGACGATAAGGGCCTATGGGTCAAGGGGCGTCTGCTGGAAAGCACACAAAAGGGTCGTGAGGCGGCGGAGTTGATCCGGGCGGGTGCGATGGATGGTCTGTCGATTGGCTATCGCACTAAGCGCGCCGTGAAGAATGACAAGGGCCAGCGGGTCCTGACGGAACTGGAGCTTTGGGAGGTGTCGCTTGTGACTTTCCCGATGCTGCCCAGTGCGCGGGTGGCGGCAAAGGGGGCGACCCTGGATGCCGAAGAAACCCTGCGCAGTATTGCCGAGGTGTTCAACGACGCCCGGCAGGAGCTGGCGCGACCCTAGCGCGCCTCAAACCCACCCAAGAATGGAAGTGCTGATGAGCAAGACCGAGACCCCGGCCTTGACCGGAGAGGGTGCGCCCCTGGTTCAGGAGGTGAAGCAGGCGATGGCTGGCTTCGTGAATGAATTCAAGGGCCTGAAGGCTGAAGTGAAAACCAAACTGCAACAGACAGAAGAGCGACTGACTATGCTGGATCGTAAATCAACCATCGCGGCACGCCCGCATCTTGCTGCCTCGATCACCGAAGGCGCACCGCACCAAAAGGCTTTTGACGCTTATGTGCGTTCGGGTGACGATGACGGCCTGCGTGGGCTGGATATGGAGGCCAAGTCGCTGACCAGTGCGGTCAACAGCGATGGCGGTTACCTGGTTGATCCGCAAACCGCTGAGATCATCAAATCGGTGCTGAAATCCACCGCCTCGATCCGTTCGATTGCGTCGGTGGTGAATGTCGAAGCGAACTCGTTCGATGTGCTGATCGACCACACCGATGTGGGTGCGGGATGGGCGGATGAGGCCTCGACCGCGACCGAGACTGCGACTCCATCGATTGACCGCATCTCAATCGCGCTGCACGAGCTGAGCGCGCTGCCCAAGGCCTCGCAGCGCCTATTGGATGACAGCGCGTTTGACGTCGAAGGTTGGCTGGCCGGTCGTATCGCTGACAAGTTTGCCCGCGCCGAGGCGTCGGCGTTTATCAGAGGCGATGGTGTCGACAAGCCGAAGGGCATTCTGGACCACACAAAGGTCGATAATGACGTCTGGGCCTGGGGCAATATCGGCTATGTTCCCACCGGCATCGACGGTGGTGTCGAGGCGGATGCGATTGTCGATGTGGTCTATGCGCTGGGTGCCCAGTACCGCGTGAACGGCACCTTCGTGATGAACTCGAAGACCGCGGGTCTGATCCGCAAGCTGAAGGACAGCGATGGCCGCTTCCTGTGGTCCGACGGCCTGGCAGCGGGCGAGCCTGCGCGTCTGATGGGCTATCCGGTGCTGATCGCCGAGGACATGCCCGATGCGGCGTCCGACAGCTTCTCGATTGCCTTTGGTGACTTCCAGGCCGGTTACACCATTGCCGAACGTCCCGACCTGCGCGTCCTGCGCGACCCGTTCAGCGCCAAGCCGCATGTCCTGTTCTACGCAACCAAGCGCGTTGGCGGCGACGTGAGCGACTTTGCCGCGATCAAGCTGGTGAAATTCGGCACCGCCTAAGTGGTGGCGAATCCGGGGGGCGGGCAACTGGCCCTCCGGGCGGCGGGTACGGGCCGGGGTGAGATCCCTTGCGTTGTCTAGCTGCTCCCCTCCGTCCGAGCAACGTGGGGCGGCGCGTGCCCGTCAAATTCCTGAAGTGACGACCCCCGGAGGGGGCCGAGATTGCGGAGTGAATGGATGATGTTGATCGAAGAAACCGCCATCGCGGATGCGGCGCTGCCGGTGGATCAGTTCAAGGCGCATCTGCGGCTGGGCACGGGCTTTGCCGAGGACAATGTGCAGGACGAGGTGTTGAAGGGCTTTTTGCGGGCGGCGATCGCTGCGATCGAGGCGCGCACCGGCAAGGTGCTGATTGAACGCGAATTTTATTGGAGCCTGAGCGAATGGCGCGATGCTGCAGGCGAGGTGTTGCCGGTAACCCCGGTAGTGACTGTGGGCGCGGTGACAATCCGCGATGCGGCGGGTTTGGAAAGCACAATCGCGCCCGATGCCTATCGGCTGGAACAGGACAGCCAGCGCCCTAGGCTGCGCCCAAAGGGCGCAATGTTGCCGAACATTGCGACAGGCGGCTCGGTGAAAATCACCTTTGCTGCAGGGATGTCGGCAGATTGGGGTGGGCTACCTGCTGATCTGGGTCAGGCAGTTTTGTTGCTGGCCGCGCATTACTACGAATACCGCGACGAGACTGCTTTGGGTGCCGGTTGTATGCCCTTTGGCGTAACCAGCCTGATCCAACGCTATCGCGTCGTGCGCTTTGGCGCAGGGGTGACGCAATGAAGGCGCCGCGATTGAACCGAAAGCTGGTTCTCGAAGCGCCAGTCCGAACTGCCGACGGCGCAGGTGGGTACATCGAAACATGGGCCTCGTTGGGCACGGTTTGGGCTGAAGTCACTGCACGCAGCGGGTCCGAGCGTCAGGTGGCCGGGGTGCCAGTTTCGCGCGTGAGTTACCGCATCGTTGTGCGGGGTGCGCCCGAGGGGTCATTGATGCGCCCGTCGCCGGACCAGCGTTTTGCCGAAGGCATACGGCGTTTTGTTATTCGCGCGGTCGCCGAGCGTGATCCGCGTGGCCAGTACTTGACCTGTTTCGCGGACGAAGAGGTGGCGGCATGAGCTATGGCGTTTCAGCGGCTTTGCAAGCGGCGGTGTATCAGCAGCTTTCAGGCGATACGCAGGTCATCACGCTGTCGGGCGGAGCGATCTATGACGCGGTGCCGGCAGGGGCGGTGCCCCAGACTTATGTGACGCTGGGCCCGGAAGAGGTGCGGGATGCCTCGGACCGATCGGGCGCTGGTGCCCTGCATCGGTTCACGGTGTCGGTGATGTCCGAGGCCGCCGGGTTTGGCGCAGCCAAGGCCCTTGCGGGGGCGGTGTGCGATGCGCTTGAGGATGCAGCACTGACCCTGGATCGCGGGCGACTGGTGGGGCTGTGGTTCGAACGCGCCTCGGCCCGCCGCACGGGAACCGGCGGTGCCATCCGCCAGATCGACCTGAGATTCCGCGCCCGCGTGGAAGACGACTAAGCAATCAACGGAGAGAACATATGGCTGCCCAGAACGGAAAAGACCTGTTGGTCAAAGTGGATATGAACGGCTCGGGCCTGTTCGAGACCATCGCGGGGCTGCGGGCCACGCGGGTCAGTTTCAACGCAGAAAGTGTGGATGTCACCAGCCTGGAAAGTCAGGGTGGTTGGCGCGAGCTGTTGTCGGGGGCAGGGGTGAAGTCCGCTGCGATCTCGGGTTCGGGCGTATTCAAGGATGCAGGCACCGACGAACGCGCACGACAGCTGTTTTTTGACGGTGAGACACCGAACTTTCAGGTGATCATTCCCGATTTCGGCATCGTTGAAGGCGCGTTTCAAGTCACCGGCATCGAATATGCGGGGTCGCACAATGGCGAGGCGACTTATGAGATGAGCCTGGCCAGCGCCGGCGCTTTGGCCTTCACGGCACTGTAATCCTATGGCCAATCCGTGGACGGGCGAGGTGGCATTGACCATCGATGGAGAGCGGCGGGTGCTCAAGCTGACGCTGGGTGCTTTGGCGGAATTGGAACAACAGTTGGGCACCGGGTCTTTGGTGGAACTGGTGCAGCGCTTCGAAGGTGGGGCCTATTCCAGCGGTGATGTGCTGGCATTGATCGTGGCCGGGCTGCGAGGCGGGGGCGCCGATGTCGCCCGATCGGATCTGCTGCGGGCCGAGATCGATGGCGGACCGATGGCTGGCGCCAAAGCTGCGGCTGAACTGCTGGCACGGGCCTTCATGGTTCCGGGGGGCGCATGAGCGGGTTCGACTGGCCCGTTCTTATGCGGGCCGGTTTCGTCGGCCTGCGCCTGACGCCGGATCAGTTCTGGCGTCTGACACCGGCTGAATTGCGGCTTGTGTTGGGGCAAGGGGCCGGGATGCCAGCGATGAACCGGGCGGGGTTGGACGCTTTGCTGGCGGCCTATCCGGACAAGCAACAAGGAGAGCGTGATGACGGATCGTGACGGGTTGGATGACCTGCAGGAACGGGGTGAGGCGCTGGGCGACTCGTTGGGGGATGCGGCGTCGATGGCTGCGGCATTCGACAATCAGATGAAGCGGATCAGCGCAGCCTTTGAAGAAACCGGCAAGGACGTCGCCACGTTGGAGCGCGGCATGTCCGGCGGTTTGCGCAAGGCATTTGACGGCGTGGTGCTGGACGGCATGAACCTGTCGGATGCGCTGGATGTGCTGAAGAACTCGATGATACGCACGGCCTATTCGGCAGCGATCAAGCCTGTGACCGATCACTTTGGCGGCATGCTGGCCAATACGGTTGGTAGTCTGGTGCAGGGAATTTTGCCCTTTGCCAATGGCGGCAGCTTTTCGCAGGGCCGGGTGATGCCTTTTGCCAATGGCGGTGTGGTCAGCGGCCCAACGACATTTCCGATGCGGGGCGGCACCGGACTGATGGGCGAGGCCGGCCCCGAGGCGATCATGCCTCTGGCGCGCGGGCCAGATGGCAAGTTGGGCGTGCGGACATCCGGCGGAGGGCGCGCAGTGAACGTGGTGATGAATATCACAACGCCGGACGTGCAGGGATTCAGACGCAGTCAGGGTCAGATCGCCGCTCAGATGAGCCGCGCCTTGGGTCGCGGCAATCGCAACAGGTAACACGAGGGAGCAGCTCATGAATTTCCACGAGGTAAGATTTCCCGCCAGCCTGAGCTTTGGTTCGGTCGGCGGCCCCGAGCGGCGCACAGATATCGTGACGCTGGCCAACGGGTTCGAAGAACGCAACACGCCTTGGACGCATTCCCGTCGCCGCTATGACGCCGGGCTGGGGATGCGATCATTGGACGATATCGAGACGTTGGTTTCGTTTTTCGAAGCCCGTCAGGGGCAGATGTTCGGTTTTCGCTGGAAAGACTGGTCGGATTACAAATCCGGGGCTGCGACCGCAGACGTGGCAATGGATGATCAGGTCATTGCTCGTGGTGACGGTACAAGCACCGAGTTTCAGCTGGTCAAAACCTACAGCTCGGGCGGGTTCAGCTATGTCCGCCCAATCGTCAAACCGGTTTTGGGTACCGTGCGGATCGGTTTAGAACAGGATCAAATGCGCGAAGGCGTAGATTTTGAAGTGGATCTAAACAGCGGTCTGATCACGTTTACAGCGCCGCCGCCTGAAGAGGTGGAAGTCACCGCCGGGTTTGAGTTTGACGTCCCGGTTCGTTTTGACACCGACAAGATTCAGACCAGTGTCGCTAGTTTTCAAGCGGGCGACGTACCCAACGTTCCAGTGGTCGAGGTACGTGTCTGATGAGCGGTGATAAGCAAGGGCTGCAGACCCATCTGCAAACAGGGTTGACCACAACCTGCCGATGCTGGGCGATCCGGCGTGAGGACGGGCAGGAATACGGTTTCACCGATCATGACATGGTATTGAGCTTTGACGGGATGACCTTCAAGGCCAGCACGGGCCTGACGGCCACGGCTATCGAACAAGCCACCGGACTGTCCGTCGACAACTCTGAGGCCATGGGGGCCTTGTCCGATGCCGCGGTCACAGAAGAAGACATCGAAGCCGGTCGGTTCGACAATGCTCAGGTCCGGGCGTGGCTGGTCAACTGGGCCAGGCCTGAACAGCGTTTTCTGCAATTCAAAGGCTCGATCGGTGAGATGCGCCGCGCAGGTGGTGCATTTCACGCCGAATTGCGCGGTTTGACCGACCTGCTCAACCGACCGATGGGCAGGGTTTACCAGAAACCTTGTACGGCAGTTCTGGGGGACGGTGATTGCAAGTTCAATCTCGGCGCGCCAGAGTATCAGGCCGAGGCTGAAGTGGTCGCTTTAATTGCCGGCACTGTCCTGCAATTGAAAGGGGCAGAAGCACCGAATGAAGCCTGGTTCAGGCGGGGCAGATTGGATGTTTTGTCCGGGCGGGCAACCGGGTTGTGGGCCGCAATCAAACAGGACGACCGGATCGTGGGTGGGCGCAATGTTACGCTTTGGTCCGGGATCAGCGGCGGCCTGGCCGTCGGGGACCGGGTAAAGCTGACAGCAGGGTGCAACAAAAGTATGCACACCTGCCGGAAAAAATTTAATAACATCATCAACTTTCAGGGGTTTCCTGACCTGCCCGGTGAAGACTGGGTAATGGCGGTGCCCAAGCAAGGCAATCCCAACACTGGGGGAAGCAGACGATGAGCGGCCATAGGCAGGATATTGTCGACGAGGCGCGCGGTTGGTTGGGAACGCCTTACGTGCATCAGGCTTCGGTCAAAGGGGTGGGTACGGATTGTCTGGGCCTTTTGCGTGGTGTGTGGCGCGCGCTGCTGGGGCACGAACCCGAAACGGTGCCGAGCTATAGCATGGACTGGTCTGAGCCGCAGGGCGAAGAGCGCATGTGGGCAGCGGCCCGCCGTCACCTGATTGAAAAGAACCCCAGTTCTGCGAAGGCGGGCGATGTTTTGTTGTTCCGTATGCGCGATGGGCGTGTTGCCAAGCATGTTGGTATCGTCAGCGAAACAACACCCGCGCTGCGGTTTATTCACGCCTATTCCGGCTATGGCGTCGTCGAAAGCACGCTGAGTGATCCCTGGCGCCGCCGGGTGGTCGCCTGTTTTGAATTCCCGCTGGAGGATGTGTGATGGCTACAATAATTCTGTCTGCAGCAGGAGCCGCGGTCGGCGGAGCGATTGGCGGCACCGTTGCGGGGCTGTCGACCGCGGTGATCGGCCGTGCCATTGGGGCAACGCTGGGCCGGGTCATCGACCAGCGGTTAATGAGCCAGTCGGTCATGGGCGGCGGCAGCGAAGTGGTCGAGACCGGGCGCTTGGACCGTTTCCGCCTGACCGAATCCGGAGAGGGTTCTCCGGTCGCTACGGTTTTCGGGCGTATGCGGGTGGGTGGTCAGGTTATCTGGGCGTCGGATTTTCTAGAAACCAAAAGCACAAGCACAACCTCGCAGGGTGGCGGAGGTGGCAAGGGATCTCCGAAATCGCCCGAGGTCACAACAACCACGCACAGCTACAGCTATTCGATTTCTCTGGCCATTGCGGTAGGGGCGGGGCAAATTTCGGACGTCCCGCGCATTTGGGCTGATGGAGAGGAGCTGGAGCTCTCAACCCTGAACATGCGTATCTATCGGGGGAACGACCATCAATTGCCGGACCCTCTGATCGAAGCCATTGAGGGCGCGGGCAACGTTCCGGCCTATCGTGGCACGGCTTATGTTGTGATTGAAGGTTTGCAACTGGCGCCGTTTGGAAACAGGGTGCCGCAATTTTCATTCGAAGTCGTACGTCAGGAACAGCCGGGATTGCCGGATACGCCGGATGCCCTGTTCAAGACCATCCGGGGCGTTGCCCTGATGCCGGGCACCGGTGAATATGCGCTGGCCAGCGAACAGATCAATTACACAAAAGGGCGTGGGCAAAGCTGGGCGGCGAATGTCAACTCTGCCTCGGGGAGGCCGGACCTGGTGACCTCGACCCGGGCGCTGCAACGTGAGTTGCCTTCCTGCGAGGCGGCCTCTTTGATCGTGTCGTGGTTTGGCGATGACTTGCGGTGCGGGCAATGTCAAATTCAGCCCAAGGTTTTGCGCAAAGACATCGAAGGCAAGAACATGCCCTGGCGCGTGGCAGGTGTGACCCGACAGACCGCCCAAGCTGTCCGGTGCGAAAATGACCGCCCCGTCTATGGCGCAACCCCTGCGGATCAATCCGTAGTTCAGGCAATCCGGCATATGAAAAGTACTAGCAAACGGGTTATGTTTTATCCGTTTATCCTGATGGATCAATTGCAAGGCAACGGTTTGCCAGACCCGTGGTCGGATGCCGCCAACCAGCCGCATTTGCCTTGGCGGGGGCGCATCACGCTTAGCACCGCGCCCGGTAGAAAAGGATCACCGGATAAAACGGCAACGGCCGACGCGCAGGTGGCCGCGTTCTTTGGACACGCACGCGCCAGTGACTTTGCCGTTGGCGATGGCGAAGTGACCTATAGCGGCCCTCAGGAGTGGGGTTTGCGCCGCTTCATTCTGCATTATGCGGCATTGTGTAAAGCTGCTGGAGGGGTGGAGTCTTTTTGCATCGGTTCCGAAATGCGTGGGCTGACCCAAATCCGAGGTCTGACCGGCTTTCCAGCCGTTTCCCAAATGCAAGCCTTGGCCGCCGAAGTGCGCGAAATCTTGGGACCAGGCACAAAAATCGGGTACGCATCGGATTGGAGCGAGTATTTCGGCTATCAGCCGAATGATGGAACCGGGGACCGTTATTTTCACCTTGATCCACTGTGGGCAGATGAAAACATCGATTTCGTCGGCATCGACAATTACATGCCCCTGTCGGATTGGCGGGATGGTGAGGATCACGTGGATCTGAAAGCCGGCACAGACGCGATCTATGACCTCGACTACCTTCGAGGCAATATCGAAGGCGGAGAAGGCTATGACTGGTATTATGCCTCGTCGGAAGAGGCCGAAGCCCAGATAAGAACGCCGATCACGGATGAGGAGCATGATGAGGCATGGGTCTGGCGTTACAAAGACCTTCGCAATTGGTGGTCGAACCGGCATCACGAACGCATTGGCGGTGTACGTCAATCGAACCCGACCGATTGGGTGCCTGGCTCAAAACCTATCTGGTTTACGGAACTGGGTTGCGCGGCCATCGACAAAGGAACCAATCAGCCGAACAAGTTTCTTGACCCGAAATCCTCGGAATCCAGCTTGCCGAAATACTCTTCCGGTCGGCGCGATGATTTCATGCAGGTGCAGTACTTGAAAGCGATGTATGGCTACTGGTCTGATCCGGCAATCAACCCGCTTTCGGATCAATATGATGGTCACATGGTTGATATGGCGAACGCCTATGTTTGGGCATGGGATGCGCGTCCGTTTCCAACGTTTCCGAACCTGCGAAGCCAGTGGAGCGACGGGGCGAACTATCCCCGAGGTCATTGGTTGAATGGACGGTCAGGCACGCGGACTCTGGCCTCCGTGGTCACTGAAATCTGCTACGGTGCCGGAGTAAAGGATATCGACGTATCGCGTCTGGAGGGCGTCGTACGGGGCTATCTGGTTCAAGATGTCTCCAGCGCGCGCGCGGCATTGCAGCCCTTGATGCTGCGTTATGGGTTTGATGCGATTGAACGGGATGGTGTGCTGCTGTTTCAGATGCGCGACGGTCTGAAAGTGGTCGGATTGGATACAGACGATCTGGCAGACAGCTCTGATATCGAAGGCCGCGTGGAATATCGCAGAGAAGCCGAGGCCGAAATGACAGGCCGCGTTCGGTTGCGCTTTGTACAATCGGACGCCGATCATGATGTAGTGTCTGAAGAGGCCATCTTGCCGGACACTCGAACGCATTCGGTGGCCGTGAACGAGATGCCTCTATCGCTGACACGCGCCGAAGGCCGCCAAACCGCTGAACGCTGGCTAAGCGAGGCGCGGGTCTCACGCGAGACAGCGCGCTTTGCACTGCCGCCGTCGATGTTGCATCTGGGGGCGGGCGACGTCGTGAGCCTGACCAAAGACGGGCAGAGTGCGCGCTATCGCATCGACCGGCTAGAGCAGGCCGATCTGCAACTGGCCGAGGCAGTGCGCATCGAACCCGGCGTCTATGCGCCATCTGATCTGCCTGACGATCAAGTGTCGATCAAACCCTTTGTGGCACCGGTTCCTGTTTTGCCTGTGTTCATGGATTTGCCGCTGCTGACCGGCTCAGAGGCACCGCATGCCCCATACCTTGCTACTTCGGCCAACCCATGGCCCGGCAGTGTTGCCGTCTATTCGGCGGCCAGCGACGAAGACTATGCTCTGCAAGAGGTGATCTCGGGGCAAGCGATAATTGGATTTACCGAAACCCCGCTGAGACGGGCAAGCGCCGGTGTCTGGGATGAAGGAACGCCGCTGCGCGTCAATCTGGTTGATGGCCTGCTGGAATCGCGTCCTCGGGATGCGTTGCTGAACGGGGCCAATCTGGCCGCGATCGGGGATGGAACACCCGGCAATTGGGAGCTGTTCCAATTCGCCGACGCCACGCTGCAAGAAACGGGCATCTATACATTGTCCGGTCGCTTGCGCGGTCAGCTTGGGACGGATGCGATCATTCCCGATGTCTGGCCCGATGGGTCGATGTTCGTCCTGTTGGATCAGCGTATTTACCAAACCGGCTTGTTGCGGTCCGAGCGGCGTGTGAGCAAGCACTACCGCATTGGTCCGGCAACGCGCGGGTATGATGACCCGTCCTATGTACATCTTGTCGAGGCGTTCGATGGCAACGGGTTGCGCCCATACACACCGGTGCATCTGAAGGCGATGGGAACAGCCGCAGGTGATCAACTCTCGTGGATACGTCGAACCCGGCTGGATGGGGACGATTGGGCGGGGATCGAGGTTCCGCTGGCCGAGGAAAGCGAATCCTACCTTCTGCAAATACGAACCAACGGGACCCTGGTACGGGAACAGATCGTGAGCGTTCCAAACTGGACCTACACGTCAGCAATGAAAGCAGACGATGGGATCAACGGGCCTTATGAAGTCCACATTGCACAGGTTTCAGCCAGCTACGGGCCGGGACTATTCGCCCAAGTGACAGTCGGGTGATCCACTGAATGCGCCCTATCCTGCATGGAGATGTCGCAGCGGCGGCGCGGGCCTTGCTGGCCGCGCTACCGCAGGATCGCGACCGCCTTTGTACACGTCTCATCCAAGAAGCAGCGCTGGCCGACCAATATGTCGGCCAGACGGGTAATCTTCATCCATTGTTCGGGAATGGATCTTTGATGGCAGCCGCGCGAAACAGGCGGCTGGCGGATGAACCCGGATTTGATGATGTGCAATATTGTCGCTGTTTCGAACTGGTTTTGCAGCATCTGATCCGGTTTCAGATCAGCCGGACGCACAACTGACGCATTTCGTGGCGGCAAGGTTCAGATTCAATCGACCGCCAGGATTCTCATCGCCGCAATCTTCGCAATACCCGAATTCTCCGTCATGTATGCGGTCCAGGGCGGCTTGTAACCGGTGCGTTTCGATATCCCGATTGGCCTGTTGTGCCTTGGCCATCGCCTGATTCTGCAGGGCATCCATTCTGCTAAGGCGGCCGACGGCCTGCTGATCAAGCTCAACAATGGCCTGAGCCTGCTTTTCCGCCGCGGAATGTTCTGAAAGTTCAGCCAATCTTGCCTGAATTTTCGCTTCATAGTCTGCCAAATCTGTTTCATTCATTTTCGTTACTCTGCCGATCACGGGTTTGCGTTTGGCGTTTTTCCCACTAAATGGCATTCTAGGCGCAGCAAAGGATCAAAAGCCATGTTGGAAAAGCGCAGTCAGGTTACTCCGGTCGACCCGGTTTGGAATCGTATCACGACCGAAGCTCATGCCGCGGTCGAAAGCGAACCATTGATGGGTGGTCTGGTTCACGCTTGCATCCTGCACCACCGAAGCCTTGAGCGGGCCCTCTCATACCGGGTGTCGGCCAAGCTGTGTTCGAACGAAATGTCGATGATGGTGCTGCGTGAAATCGTGGATGAAGCCTATGCGGATGACGCTTCGCTGCTTGAAGCGGCCCGTGCGGACCTGATGGCAGTCTATGAACGTGATCCGGCATGCCACCGATTGTTGCAGCCGATCCTTTATTTCAAAGGCTACCAGGCGATGCAGGCTTATCGCGTGGCGCATTGGCTGTGGAAAAAAGGGCGCCACGATCTGGCGTATTTCTTCCAGATGCGCTCGTCCGAGATTTTCGGGATCGACATTCACCCGGCGGCGAAAATTGGTAAGGGCATCATGATCGACCATGCCCATTCGATTGTCATTGGTGAAACAGCTATTGTTGGTGACAATGTCTCGATGCTGCATTCCGTAACGCTGGGCGGCACAGGTAAGGAAGAAGAGCAGCGCCACCCGACCATTGGTAACGGCGTGCTGATCGGGGCCGGGGCCAAGGTTCTGGGCAACATCGTAGTCGGCCATTGCAGCCGCATCGCAGCGGGTTCTGTGGTGCTGCAAGAAGTTCCTGCCTGTAAGACCGTGGCAGGTATTCCCGCAAAGATCGTCGGCGAGGCTGGGTGCGATCAGCCCTCGATCTCGATGGATCATATGCTGGGCAAAGACCAGTAATTCAACCTTAGTTCGAGCGGTTTTTCTTTCTGTTCAACCGCTCGAGCCGCTTTTCCTCGCGGCGCTTTTTGCGCGCCTCGATACGTTTGGCGCGCTCAGCTTTGCGCTTGGCGACTTCGGCGGGATCCGGGTTATAGGTCGAGTTCTCGCCCGGATAGCCGTTGGGTTTTGCGATCGCAGCAACGGGCAGCGACGTCGCCAACAATGAAACCACCAGAAAGCACTTGGTCGAGTTCATGAGGGTCATGGGGCACCTTTGCATCAGAACTAGCAATGCAATCAAGGTGGTTTGTTGCGTGTGTCTGAGCAACTATCGCAGCGATCACGACTGCTCACAACATGGCAGTGATTTGGTAGGCCACGCCGGGGAATGATCCGGCGTGGCCTGTGTTCAAAAGGCTTTACGCCAGCATAACCATGGGGTTTTCAAGGTTATCGACGATGGCTTGCAGCAATTCCGCACCCAACGCGCCATCAATGACCCGGTGATCCACTGACATGGTGACCGACATGACTGTGGCAACGGTAAGTTCGCCATCGTCGCCGACAACCGGTTTTTTGACGCCCGAGCCCACGGCCAGAATGCCGGCGTGAGGCGGGTTCACAATGGCGTCGAAATTGTCGATGCCGAACATACCCAGGTTCGAGATGGCAAATGTGCCGCCCTGATACTCGTGCGGTGCCAGTTTGCGTTCACGGGCGCGACCCGCAAGGTCTTTCATCTCGGTCGACAGGGCCGACAGGGATTTGGTGTCAGCATCCTGCAGGACCGGAGTGAACAGGCCACCCTCAATAGCAACCGCAACGGCCACATCCGAAGGTTTCAGCTGCAGAACTCGGTCTTCCGCCCAGACGGCATTGCATTGCGGTACTTGCTGCAGGGCGTTGGCGACGGCCTTGATGATGAAGTCGTTGACGCTGAGCTTTACGCCTCGGCCTTCCAGCTGTTTGTTCAACTGGCCGCGGAATTTGAGCAGCGCGTCGAGCTTGATATCACGGCGCAGGTAGAAATGCGGGATGGTTTGTTTGGCCTCGGACAGGCGCGCGGCGATGGTCTTGCGCATACCGTCCAGCTTGACCTCTTCATACTCTCGCCCTTCGTACATGCGGGCCACGGCATCTGCCGAGGGACCAGCCGGTGCCGCAGCGGGTGCGGGTGCCGTAGCAGGGGCCGAAGCGGCAGCAGTGGCCGGAGCAGCCGTGGCGCTTTCGACATCTGCCTTGACGATACGGCCATGCGGACCGGACCCTGCGATTTGCGTCAGGTCCAGACCTTTTTGTGCCGCAATCCGGCGGGCCAGCGGAGATGCAAAGATACGACCGCCATCCGCCTTGGCCGGAGCAGCTGGGGCAGGGGCGGGCGCCTCGGACACCGCTGGCGCGGCGGCCTCGTTGCCCGCGGCGGCTGCGGGGGCAGCCGCAGGTGCGGCGATGGGCGTGGACGCGATATCATCGGCGCTTTCGCCATCTTCCAGCAGAACTGCGATGGCGGTGTTGACCTTGACCCCTTCGGTGCCTTCGGGGATCAGGATCTTGCCGATGGTGCCTTCGTCGACGGCTTCGAACTCCATCGTGGCCTTGTCGGTTTCGATCTCGGCCAGCAGGTCACCGGACGAGACGGTATCGCCTTCCTTGACCAGCCATTTAGCAAGCGTGCCTTCTTCCATCGTCGGTGACAGGGCGGGCATCAGAATTTCTGTGGGCATCTATCTGTCGCTCCTTACCGGTAAGTCACTTGTTTGACAGCGGCGATCACCTCATCGGTGGTGATCAGAGCCAACTTTTCAAGGTTGGCGGCGTAGGGCATTGGCACATCCTTGCCGGTGCAATTAATGATGGGCGCGTCGAGGTAGTCGAACGCCTCCTGCATCACTACGGACGAGATGTAGCTGCCGACCGAACCTTGCGGCCAGCCTTCTTCTACGGTCACCAGGCGGTTGGTTTTCATCACTGAGTTGATGATCGCGCCGGTATCCATGGGGCGGATGGTGCGCAAGTCGATCACTTCGGCGTTGATGCCTTCCTCGGCCAGCTTGTCGGCTGCTTCCAACGCGAACTGCATGCCGATGCCAAAGCTGACGATGGTCACGTCCGAGCCTTCGCGCCAGATACGGGCTTTGCCCAAAGGGATGGCTAGGTCATCGACCTGTGGCATATCGAAGGAGCGGCCATAGAGGATTTCGTTTTCCAGGAAGACCACAGGGTTGGGATCGCGGATCGCTGATTTCAGCAGGCCTTTGGCGTCGGCTGCAGAATACGGCATCACTACTTTCAGGCCTGGGACCTGCATGTACCATGCGGCGTAGTCCTGAGAGTGCTGTGCGGCCACGCGGGCAGCAGCACCGTTAGGGCCACGGAACACGATGGGGCAACCCATCTGACCACCGGACATATAGAGCGTCTTGGCGGCCGAGTTGATGATCTGGTCCATTGCCTGCATGGCGAAGTTGAAAGTCATGAACTCGACAATCGGTTTCAACCCGCCAAAGGCAGAGCCAACCGCGATACCGGCGAAGCCATGCTCGGTGATTGGGGTGTCGATCACGCGCTTGGACCCGAATTCGTCCAGCAAGCCTTGGGAAATCTTATAAGCGCCCTGATATTCGGCGACCTCTTCGCCCATCAGGTAGACATCTTCGTCGCGGCGCATCTCTTCGGCCATGGCGTCGCGCAGGGCTTCGCGGACCGTTTCAGATTTCATCTCGGCGTCGGCAGGCCAATCGGGTGACAGATCAACAACTGGTGCTGCCGGTGCCGTGGATGGAGCGGGGGCCTCAACCGCCGCTGGGGCGGCCTCGGCCACCGCTGTGGCTGCAGGCGCAGCCGCGGGCAGGGCCGAGGCGTCTTCGCCTTCCTCGACCAGAACCGCGATAGGGGTGTTAACCTTGACCCCTTCGGTGCCTTCCGCGATCAGGATCTTGCCGACGATGCCTTCATCGACCGCTTCGAATTCCATTGTCGCCTTGTCGGTTTCAATTTCGGCCATGATGTCGCCGGAAGAAACGGTATCGCCTTCCTTGACCAGCCATTTGGCCAATGTACCCTCTTCCATCGTGGGCGAGAGTGCGGGCATGAGAATTTCGGTTGCCATGTCTTAATCGTCCTCTCAGGCGTAGATATCTGTCCAGAGCTCATCCAGCGACGGCTCGGGGCTTTCTTTCGAAAATTCGGCGGCCTGGTTGACGATCTCTTTGATCTCTTTGTCGATCGCCTTCAGATCCTCCTCGGTCGCGTGTTTGCCGGTCAGCAACAGCTCGCGCACATGTTCGATCGGGTCGCTTTGTTCACGAACCTTCTGAACCTCTTCGCGGGTGCGGTACTTGGCCGGGTCGGACATCGAGTGGCCGCGATAGCGATAGGTCTTGATTTCCAGAATGTAGGGGCCTTTGCCTGCGCGGCAGTGCGCGACGGCTTTTTCACCTGCGGCTTTAACCGCCAGAACATCCATGCCGTCGACCATTTCGCCCGGTATCCCAAAGGCTTGACCTCGGTGGTAGATGTCAGCGGAAGACGTCGAACGCGCCTGAGCGGTGCCCATGGCGTACTGGTTGTTCTCGATCACGAACACCACCGGCAGTTCCCACAGCGCGGCCATATTGAAGGTCTCATAGACTTGACCCTGGTTCGCTGCGCCATCACCGAAATAGGTGAAGGTCACGCCGCCGTTTCCCTTGTACTTGTCGGCAAAAGCCAGACCTGCACCCAATGGCACCTGCGCGCCAACGATACCGTGGCCGCCGTAGAAGTGCTTCTCTTTCGAGAACATGTGCATTGAGCCGCCCTTACCTTTGGACAACCCACCTTCGCGCCCGGTCAGTTCGGCCATCACACCACCCGGCTCCATCCCACATGCCAGCATGTGGCCGTGGTCGCGGTATGAGGTGATGCGCTTGTCACCTTCCTTGGCTGCGGCCTCAAGGCCCACAACGACAGCTTCTTGCCCGATATACAGGTGGCAGAACCCGCCAATCAGGCCCATGCCGTAAAGCTGACCTGCTTTTTCTTCGAATCGGCGGATCAAAAGCATTTCGCGGTAGTAGGTTTTAAGCTCTTCCGCAGAAACATTTGGTTTCTTTGTGGTTTTTCGCGCAGCCATCGTGGCGATCTCCCCCTTCCGGACAGATAGTTTAGCGTTAAACTATCTCATAAAGCATTTCCGGCAATCTGGCGAGAGTAAATATGACGCATCGTCATTTCGCGCGGCTTCAGGCCGGGGGAACCTTCGTGCAAAGTTGGATTTCCAAGAAAAATGTCGGTCCGGCTTAGCGGATGACAATTTCGTCCGAACGGATCATGCCAAGAACCGAGCGGGCCTGCTGATCCAGCAGATCGAGGTCCAAATAAGTGTCGGACAAACGGCGGGTCAGGTTATCCATCTCGGCGATCTCGGCCTTAAGCTTGGCTAGGTCTTGTGACAGGGCGTCCCGTTCCGCTGCGATCTCGACCCGTCTGAATAGGCCATAGTCGCCCTGCACGGCGGCGAAGGTGAAATACACACCCAGCATGAAAGCCACCATGAAGAATACAACTGCGCCCAAAC
The DNA here is from genome assembly GCF_056539625.1 of Ruegeria sp. BA12. Taxonomy (NCBI): domain Bacteria; kingdom Pseudomonadati; phylum Pseudomonadota; class Alphaproteobacteria; order Rhodobacterales; family Roseobacteraceae; genus Ruegeria; species Ruegeria sp. BA12. Next base: position 266,487 of record NZ_JBQFVF010000002.1, on the reverse strand, counting down.
CGGGCCGATGGGAACGGGACACTCTGTTTACCGCCGTATGAAGTCTGCCTCAAAAACGTGCCCTTTGCGGGCATCTGTTCGCACTATGTCACAGGTGATTCGGCTTGTGAATCCCTTGATTCGCACTTTTTCGCGAATGGTCGGATTAAGTTTCTCAGCGCGCAGACTTAAGGATCTGATTGCGCGTCAGGGTTTGTTGTTCCATGCAAGCCCAATAGAACATGGGCGCCGCGCTGCCGTCACTATCCAGTTCCGGGTTGCAGGCTGCGTCGCGCGCTTTCAGCCAGGCGCGCTGTTCGTCCAATAGGGCCTGACCGTTTCCACGTGCATCGGCCATTGGTTTGACCTCAGCCCAGATACGGTTCAGTTCGCGATCAGCGATTTCCCACTTTTCCTTGGCGCAGAAATTGGCGTCGAGTTGCGTTTGCCCTTCGCAGCTGGATTGTGCCGCAGAGTAGGCAGGTATCAATATGGCGACCAGGCAGACTATGAACCTCATGACAAAATCTCCGATTCAACAAGGAGAGACTACCATGAGGCCCGAAATGCGACCAATTTTGACCTTACGCCTGACCTTCTAGGGCGGCGACGCCGGGCAGGGTTTTACCTTCCATCCATTCCAGGAACGCGCCGCCAGCGGTCGAGATATACGAGAAATCCTTGGCCGCACCGGATGCATTCAGCGCCGCGACTGTGTCACCGCCGCCAGCGACCGAAACCAGCTGTCCCGACCGAGTCAGCGCCGCCGCTTTTAGGGCCGCGGCGTTGGTGGCGGTGTCAAAGGGCTCGATCTCGAATGCGCCCAGCGGGCCGTTCCAGATCAGGGTCTGGCTCTGACCAAAAATGTCCGTAATGGTCGTTACGCTTTCAGGACCAGCGTCCAGGATCATTCCGTCTTCGGTGCATTGATCGGCTGGCAACACCTGATGTGGGGCATTTGCCTCGAATTTCTCGGCGACCACAACGTCCGAAGGCAGTACGATCTTACAGCCCGAGGTTTCAGCCTTGGTCAAGATCTCGGCTGCGGTGTCTTTCATCGCTGTTTCCGCCAATGAATTGCCAACGCTAACTCCCTGAGCGACCAAAAACGTATTCGCCATACCGCCACCGATCACCAGGTAATCAACCTTGTCGATCAAGTTGCCCAGCAGCTCTAGCTTGGTTGATACCTTTGCCCCCCCAACAACCGCTGTAACAGGGCGCTTGGGCGCACCCAGTGCGCCTTCCAGCGCTTCCAGCTCGGCCTGCATTAGGCGACCGGCACAGGCGGGCAGCAACCGCGCGATGGCCTCGGTCGAGCTGTGGGCGCGGTGAGCAGCCGAGAAGGCGTCGTTGCAATAGATGTCGCCCAGCTTGGCCATGCCGGCGGCCAGATCGGCGTCGTTCTTGGTTTCAGCGGCGTGAAAGCGGGTATTCTCCAGCAGCAGCACCTGACCGGGCTTCAAGGCTTTGGTGGCCAGATCAGCCTCGGTGCCGACGCAATCGGCGGCGAATAGAACTTCGGTGCCAAAGGCGGCTTCAAGCGTGGGGATCAATTGTTTGAGCGACAGGTTCTCGCGCCGCTCGCCACCAGGGCGACCGAAATGGGCCAGCAGGATAGGCTTGCCCCCGGCTGCGAGGATATCGCGAACGGTCGGGACGATACGCTGAATACGGGTCGCATCGGTCACAACCCCGTCAACGACCGGCACGTTGATATCGACGCGCACCAGCACGCGTTTGCCGTTCAGGTCCATATCGTCCAGAGTTTTCCAGCCCATCGCTCTATCCTTGCCATTACAACAGATTCAGGCGGTTCTTTTCCTGCATTTTGCCTTCAGGTCAATGCGTCACTTGGCATTCACGCGCGTGGCGCATAGGTATTTGCGCAAGATAAACGACAGGAGGGCCTCATGGCCGAGATCAAGGATCCCGAAAACACGATCATCATGGAACTGAAAGACGGCAATGTCGTCATCGAGCTGCTGCCGGATGTTGCCCCGCAGCACAGCGCCCGGATGAAGGAACTGGCGCGTGGTGGTGAGTATGACAACGTGGCCTTCCACCGTGTGATCGACGGTTTCATGGCGCAAACCGGCGACGTGCAGCACGGCGATATGGAAGACGGGTTCAACCTGCGTATGGCGGGTACTGGCGGCTCGTCTTTGCCGAACGTCCCTGCAGAATTCTCGAAGCTGCCACATGACCGTGGCACCTTGGGTGCGGCCCGTTCGCAAAACCCGGACTCGGCCAACTCGCAGTTCTTCATCAACTTCAAAGACAACCACTTCCTGAATGGCCAGTACACCGTTTACGGCCGCGTCATCGACGGGATGGAGCATGTAGATGCCATCGTGCGTGGCGAGCCGCCTGCAAGCCCCGACCGCATGATCAGCGTCAAGGTTGCGTCTGATGTATAAGCTGGCCGCCGCTTTTGCCCTGCTGGCCAGCCCTGCGCTGGCCACGGGCCTGCAGATCGAGATCGAAGGTGAGGGCGCCAACGGCACCGTCACCGTTGACCTATTTGATGACATCGCCCCCAAACATGTCGAGCAGATCAGCGCTCTGGCCTCTGAGGGCAAGTATGACGGCGTGGTGTTCCACCGAGTCATCGATGGCTTCATGGCGCAGACCGGTGATGTTGAATTCGGCCGTATCGGTGGCGACATGCGTCGTGCCGGAACCGGCGGATCTGATCGTCCCGATTTGCCTGCCGAGTTCTCGGATTTCAACTATGACCGCGGTGTCGTCGGCATGGCGCGAGCGCAGGATCCAGACAGCGCGAATTCGCAGTTCTTCATCATGTTCGAACCGGGTCCGTTTCTGAACGGCCAATACACGGTTGTCGGTCAGGTCACTGACGGCATGGACGTGGTGGACGCGATTAAGCGCGGTGACGGCCCGAACGGCGCTGTGATCGGTCAACCGGACGTGATGAAAAAAGTCACCGTCACCGAATAAAAAAAAGCCCCGATGCGCATCGGCATCGGGGCTTTTTTGTCTCAGTCGTCACCCATCATTTGCCAAATCAGCGCCCCGATGGCTGCGCCGATAAGTGGGGCGACCCAGAACAGCCAGAGCTGCGCCAGCGCCGGGCCATCAGCAAACAGGGCCACGCCGGTTGAACGCGCCGGGTTGACCGAAGTGTTGGTCACCGGGATCGAAATCAGGTGGATCAGGGTCAGGCAAAGGCCAATCGCGATCGGAGCGAACCCGTCAGGTGCAAAGTTGGATGTTGCGCCCAGTATGACCACAATGAAGAACGCGGTCATCACGATCTCAATCACCAATGCGGACATCATTGAATAACCTTCGGGTGACGCTTCGCCGTACCCGTTCGAGGCGAACCCGCCAACACCTTCGAACCCTGGTGCGCCGCTGACGATCAGGTACAAAACGGCCGCAGCAGCAATGGCGCCGATCACCTGCGCGATCCAATAGGGGATCAGTTCTTGCGCAGGGAACCTGCCACCGATCATCAAACCAAGGCTGACCGCCGGGTTGAAATGCCCGCCCGAGATATGTCCAACCGCGTATGCCATGGTCAGAACCGTCAGGCCGAAGGCAAAGGAAACGCCCAACCAGCCGATGCCTACGTCAGCAACGCCAGCCGCCAGAACGGCGCTGCCGCACCCGCCCAGTACCAGCCAGAATGTGCCGAAGAACTCGGCCATGAGTTTAGGTGCCATGAAAATCCCTCCTGAAAACACTGGTTTAAGCGTAATTCAAAAATTACAATTTGTGAAATGTCAGGATAAGGAGAAAATTCTCCAACTGTGTTCAGGGATGACTTTTCACGTCCCTGTTGGCTTCATTTCTTTGCGTTGTCCCAACTGGCTGGATCCAGTCGAAACAGCTTTGACAGCTGTTTATAAACATCGGGAACAGCGGCCTTGAGCTGCCGGGGCTGTTCAAAAAACACCTCGACCGACACGGCAAAGAACTCTTCGTGACCCACGGCACCATAGGGATCGATAACCGTATGTTGGCTATGCTCGACTGCGCGAACGTGGGCTTCATAGGCTGTCAGGAAAACACGTTCCCACTCCGCAAAGCTCTGACCGTCGCTCAGGATCGGAACGCCGTTGGTGCCCCCAGACAGGTCATCGACCTGATGCGCAAACTCGTGCAGGACGACGTTCTGCCCATCGTGATCATTCGCGGCGCCTTGCTTGCTGTGCGACCACGACAGAATGACCGGCCCGCGATCCCAGCTTTCGCCGGTGCGTACGATCTCTTTTTCACTGACGACATAGCCATCTTGCCGCCGCTGACGTGATTTGAAGGCGCTAGGATAGATCAGGATGGTTGTCAGGTGATCGTACCAAAGGTCGGTGTTAACTAGCAGCAGACTGGCTTGCGCGGCTATGGCCAGCTCCATTTCTTCGGTGACCTCCAGCCCGTCGCAGCCGTGGAACTCCACCTGGTCCAGAAAAAGGTTCACCTTGCCGTCCAGCTTGGCCCGCAGATCGGCGGGTAGGCGGCGGATCAGTGGTACTTGCTGCTCGATCAGCCTGCGCTGGTGGTCGGTCAAGGGCGTGGCCAGCAGGGCCTGCCGCGCTTGGGACTTTGACCAGTGGCGGTACAGAAAGAAGCCCGCAATCAACAGAAGGATAGAGAAAAAGATCAACATGTCAGAACCCTATACCGACCACAGCAACCGGCAAGGGCAAAAGAAAAACGCCGCAGGCTGACCCGCGGCGTTTGCTTATTCATATTTTGGGGCAGTGTTACTGCTTGACCTCTGCCGCCGGGTTGGCGCCCGACTTGCCGCTGCGGCCAGGATTCAGCGGGTCGTCCTGACGCTGCACCGAACCTTCGAAATGCGCTCCGCTTTCGATGGCGATGGTCTTGTGGATGATGTCGCCTTCGACACGGGCAGACGAGGTCAGGCGCACCTTCAGGCCACGCACGCGGCCCACGATGCGGCCGTTGATCACGACGTCATCAGCGGTGACTTCGCCCTTGATGGTCGCTGTTTCGCCGATGGTCAGCAGGTGTGCGCGGATGTCGCCTTCTACTGTGCCTTCGACCTGGATGTCGCCCGTGGTTTTCAGATTGCCTGTGATGTGCAGATCCGAGGACAGAACCGATGCCGGAGGTTTGGGCTTGGGTGCGGTGCTGGCCTTGGTTTCCGCCGGTGCAGGGGCAGCCGGTGTCGCCGGAGCAGCAGGTTTTGCTGTCTCGGGGGCGTCGGATGCGGGCTCGTTGATTTTGCTCTTAGAAAACATTTCTCGCAGCCTTAATGTAAGTCATTGGATTTCTTGGCACACCGTCGACGCGAACCTCATAGTGCAGATGCGTGCCGGTAGACCGTCCAGTGCTACCCATATCAGCAATATGATCCCCGCGCGAGACCCTTTGGCCAACCTTGACCCGGATCTTGGTATTATGAGCGTAAAGAGTCTCAACCCCGAACGCGTGCTTGATTTTCACCAGCCTGCCGAACCCGGATTGCCAGCCCGCATGGGTGACGATTCCGTCGGCGGTAGCAAAGATGTCGGTTCCGTGGGCACCGGCAAAATCCGCCCCATTGTGCATGCGCCGCCCCCCGGTTTTTGGATCCCGTCGCGTGCCAAAGCCGCTGGTAAAGCGCACCACATCATGCACCGGGCTGGCAAAGGGGGCTTTTTCGGCGGCAATGCGGTACAGGTTCAGCTGGTCCATCTGTTGCAGCAACACATTCGCGCGGATTTCGTCGGGGGTCAGGTCCTCTCCGCGCGTGCTGAATGAGATGGGGGTGAGGGGGCCACCCATACCGCTATAGCCGCGGCGGACTTCTTCGATAATACGGTCGGTGGGCATGCCGGCCTGGCGGAACATTTTGTCCAGAGGCTCAACCGAGATAATCATCGCCTCTTCCAGCTGACGGAAAATCTCGTCGCTGCGTTCCTGCATCAAACGGATTTCCAACTCAAGATCGTCGCGCTGTGCCAGAGCATCCTTTGCATCGGCGGCGATTTGGTCGCGCTCTTGTGCCGTCCGGACCAGAGCGTCGGTCATGAAATTCATTTGTTCCGGGTCGCCTGCGGCGGTCATATAAATGTCGCCGTCATCGGTCTCGACCTGCATGCTGGCTAGCTCAGTGCGGGCCTCTTCGCGCTGTTTCATCGTGGCGCGCAGGGTGGTCTGGATGACCTCGATCCCGGTCTCAAGCTCGCGGCGGCGGTTTTCCGACGCCAGCAGCTCCGATTGCATCGCCGAGATCTGTTCCAGCGCTGCGTTGAACCGGTCTTGCGCGGCCAGCGCTTCTTGCGCCCGGGCATCCCGTTCCGTCGACAGGATGTTCAGACGGTCTTGATAAGTCGCCTGATCGCGCTTGGCTTGCTCGCGGAAATTACCCGATCCGATGCTGTCCATTAGCAGGATCGCCGTGGCGACGGCGGTCCAGCCAACGAATACTGCAACGCCAGCAACGGCGAAAATCTGCGTTTCCGAGCTGAGCCGGATAAACCGCGTGTCGTTGTCAGATTTAAGAAAGACTCGGCGTTCGGGAAAATGCCGCTCGAGCAGTGAGTGTAACTTAATTGCCAGACGTGTTCGCACGCGTCTTCACCTCTCATCCCCAAGATTCGGGACCGGTCGTGAGTGATAGCCGTCCCTTTGGCGAAGTGCATAGAGGGCACGCGGGATTTGGGCAAGTTTGTAAACTAGTTCACACATGAAACCGCGTTATTCCCGCCAAATCTCGGCGGGAAATTGCCGATAACATCAATTTGCGCGCGTTTATTGCGCCGAGCCGGGCGCGGGCAGCTCCTCGGTCAGGGGCCAGTAGAAATCAGGCGGCAACCCGGCCTCGGCGCGTTTTTCTTCGTTGAAAGGTGGCTTCAACACGCCGTGAAAGTACCGGCGAACCAATTGGTGAAACACATCCTTGGGATCGGCATTCTCGCGCCCACACAGGAAATGAAACCATTTTGAGCCATAAGCCACATGCCCAACCTCTTCGGCATAAATGACTTCCAGCGCAGCAATAGCTTTTTCGTCCTTGGCCTTGCGGAATATGTCGATCATGCCGGGGGTCACGTCCAGCCCGCGTGCCTCAAGCACCATGGGAACCACGGCTAATCGACCCATCAAATCTTCGGCGGTGTCCTCCGCCGCGCGCCACATCCCGGCATGGGCGGGCAGAGCGCCATAGTTGCTATCCATGGCCTCAAGGCAATCGCACACCATCTCGAAATGACGCGATTCCTCTTCGGCGCATTTAACCCAGTCGTCATAAAACCCGACAGGCATAGGTACATGACCAAAGCGGGCGATGATGTCCCAATGCAGATCGACGGCGTTCAACTCGATATGCGCGACGGCGTGTAGCAGGGCGATACGGCCCGCTTCTGTACCCGGTTTCCGTTTCGGTACCTCGCGCGGGGAAAGCAGTTCAGGTTGATCCGGGCGTGCGGGTTGCAGCGGCGGCGTAGCGGTGCCGATCTCGATCTCTGGCGCGTCACCGCTGCGCGATGCGAACCACGCGGCGGCATGACTTTTGGACAGGGCGGTTTTTTCCCGACCATCCGCCGTTGTCAGAACCTCAGTAGCCATCTGGGTCAGCGTTTTGGGCACCATGTTTCTCCGCTTGATTGCACGCGCGGCTCTTAGACCGGATGGCGCGCGTGGTCGAGGGGCGTTACATCGCCCGTACGGCTTCCAGCACTTCATCCACGTGACCGGGCACTTTAACCTTGCGCCAGATCTTGGCGATTTTGCCATCGGCATCGATGATGAAGGTCGAGCGCTGAATGCCCATCGATTTCTTACCGTACATATTCTTTTCAACCCATACGCCATAGTCCTCGCAGACCGACGAGCCCTCATCCGACAACAGCGGAGTGGTCAGATTGTGCTTGGCAACAAACTTGTCGTGCTTGGCGACGCTGTCCCGCGAGATGCCGAAAACGTGAGCGCCCGCGTTACCAAAGGCTTGAAGTTGTTCCGAGAAACCGATGGATTCCTTGGTGCAGCCCGGCGTATCATCACGAGGATAGAAGAACAGAACGACGGTGCCGCCGCGCAGGGCTGACAATGTGACCTCGCCGCCTCCGTCGCGGGGCAAAGTGAAATCAGGGGCGATGTCTGAAACGTCGGGCATTGGAAACTCCGCTAAAGTTTTTTAAGGGCTGCCAGACATCATAGGGCGGCGCGGGCGGGTTGGAAGACGTGGATAGAAAATTGGTGCAGCACGAAGACAAAAGTGCGTCGCAGCCCAAAAAGCCCCGGCGTCGCCGGTCCCGTCGTCGTATTGCCGCGCATTTTTCCGGTTGGACGGTCCTGTCGCTGGGGCTGTTGGTCTTTGTGGGCTGGTTTTTTCTGATCGGCCAGAATCTTCATGCACCCGAATGGTTGCGAAAGCAGGTTGAACAGCGCCTTGAACACAGCCTCGGAGGGCTGAAAATCCGGTTTGGCGACGTCAACTTTATCGTGAATGAGGAATGGCGTCCCCGTCTGCAGCTGAGCGACGTGACGATCAGCGACGCAGCCGGGCAGCAGATTGCGCAGGTTTCGGACCTGCGCACCCGATTGTCGATGCGCGGGCTTTTACGGGGTCAAATCCGCCCGCGCCGCATCATCCTTCGCGATGCACAGATCGCGCTGACCCGGGGCCTGGACGGAGCATTGTCGCTGACAGTTGGTTCGGGCAGCGCCCCTGTGCAGCAAGCACCGGACCTGGCTCAACTGATCGAGCAATCGGATGATGTATTCCTGTCGCCTATCCTGTCCGGGTTGCGTTCGGTCGACTTGGAATCGCTGACGCTGGATTATCAGGATCTGCGTCTTGGGCGGGCTTGGGTATTCGACGGGGGGCATATCACTGTGACCCGCACCGGCGATGAGATGCATCTGGCCACTGGGTTTTCCGTGCTGACCGGGCGCGACTATGCAAGCTCGATCGAGGCGAACTATACCAGTGTTCTGGGTACGCCACAGGCACGGTTCGGCATTTCGATCACCGACCTGCCAGCCGAAGACATCGCCAGCCAAAGTCTTGCCCTGTCGTGGTTGCAGGTTCTCAAGGCACCGATCTCTGGGGCGTTGCGCGGCAGCATTGACGACAGGGCGGCGTTGGGGCCGCTGTTTGCAACGCTAAACCTTGGAGCAGGCGCGGTGCAGCCTACGCAGGAAACGCGCCCCATTCCATTCGAGTCCGCCAGAACCTACTTCACCTACAACCCCACGCGGCAGGAGCTGGACTTCAACGAAGTTTCGGTGGTGTCCGCATGGGGCGCGTTTCATGCCGAGGGCAAGGCGTTCCTGCGTGGAATTGAAAACGGTGCGTTGGAAAGCCTGACCTCGCAGCTGAGCCTCAGCAACATCAATATCAACCCGGCCAACCTGTTTCCAGAATCGCTGAACCTGGCACGCGCCGAACTTGATATGAAGATGAAATTGGCCCCGTTCGAATTGCGGTTGGGTCAGATCATGGTCGAAGACGCCAACTATCGGTTGCTGGGTTCTGGCACGCTGATCGGCGAACCCGAGGGTTGGGCGGCGCAACTGGATGCACATCTGGACAGCATGAACGGGGATGAACTGTTGAACTACTGGCCTGAACGCCTGGCGTCAAAACCACGGCTTTGGGTCCAAGAGAATTTGTATGAAGGGCGGTTCTCGGACGTTGACTTTGCTTTGCGGCTGCGGCCAGACAGCAAACCAGATATCTATCTGGATTTCGGTTTTGACGAGGCAAAGATTCGGTTCGCCAAGACCCTGCCGCCGCTTGAGAATGCGCAGGGACAGGCCAGTCTGATCAATCACCGTTTCACCGCCACCGCTGAATCGGGTGTTGTCATCGCGGATGAGGGGGGCGCAGTTGATGCCACGGGCACGTCCTTCATCATCCCCGATACCGAGATCAAGGGGATTTCCCCGTCGATTACCCGGATCACGGCCAAAGGGAGTGCGACCGCTGCGTTGTCGCTGCTTGATCGCCCGCCGCTCAGCTTGCTAACCAAAGCGAACCTGCCGGTTGATCTGGTCGAAGGTACTGTAAATCTTGCCGGAACATTGTCGCTGCCAATGAAGAAGGGGTTGAAATTCGAAGACACCGAATTCCACTTTCTTGGTGATATCGACAATGTAGAAAGTGACAAACTGGTTCCTGGTTTTTCGGTTAGCGCCGATCAGCTGGCGCTTGAAGGCAACCAAACCGGAGTTGAAATTTCCGGCGAAGGTTTGTTTGGCGACGTTCCCATCCAAGCTGCCTGGCGACAACCAATCGGTGGTACCGAAGCGCAGCGCAGCGAGATGACAGGTCAGATCGAACTATCCCCTCGATTGATGACAGAGCTGAATGCTGGGCTTCCGCAGGGGATGCTGACGGGACGGGGGACGGCTGATATTGCGCTGGGAATTGGCGCAGGAACGCCGCCTAAGCTGACCGCATCGTCCGATTTGAAAGGCGTTGCGCTGGCTATTCCCGAACTGGGCTGGCTCAAGGGAGCGGGCACAACAGGCGCGATGACGCTTGAGGCCACCCTGGGCGACAAACTGCGTGTGGATGAACTTAAGCTGGATGCAGCCGGATTGCGTACCACCGCGTCGATCTCGTTCAACGATGGTGATTTCGACCGGGTTCAGTTCAGCTCGTTTGATCTGGGCAATTGGCTGGCGGTTCCGGCCGAACTGATCAATCGAGGTGGGGCAGTACCGGATATCCGGGTGCTGGGCGGTGTGATGAACCTGGGCCGTGCGACCTTTGGCAGTAGCAGCGGTGGTGGCTCGGGCGCGGGACCCCGGATGGACGTGACGTTGGACCGTCTGCAAGTGACCGAGACCATAGCCCTGACCGGTTTCAAGGGCGCGTTTCAAACCACCGGTGGCGTCAACGGCTCTTTCACCGCAAACGTAAACGGGGGTGCCCCCGTGCGTGGACAGGTCTCTCCGCGCGCAGGTCGCAGCGCAGTGACGTTAACCTCGGGGGATGCCGGGGCAGTTTTGCGGTCTGCGGGCATGATCACACAGGCGCGAAGCGGGTCGCTGAACGTGCAACTGGAACCGGTTGCGGGGCCTGGCAACTATGACGTGATCGCGAAAATTACCAATACATACATCAAGGATGCCCCGGCCATGGCCGCGCTGCTGAACGCTATCAGCCTTGTTGGTCTGGTCAATGAAATGGCCGGGCAGGGCATCTTTTTCTCGTCCATCGAAAGCCGGATGCGCATCACCCCGACCGAGGTCAAAGTTCTCAGCGGCAGTGCGGTCGGGCCGTCGATGGGATTGTCCTTTGACGGCACCATCAACACGGTTGCCGGAACGCTGAACCTGCGTGGCGCGATTTCTCCGATCTATCTGGTGAACGCGATTGGCAGTGTTTTCACTAAGAAAGGTGAGGGCGTCATTGGTTTCAACTATACCCTGACCGGACCGTTGCGAGACCCAAAAGTCTCGGTCAATCCGTTGTCTGGGCTGGCACCACTGTTTCTGCGAAACCTACTGAGGGCTCCAGCACCCACGGTGTCCGATGGGCCAAATGCACAGCCGATAAAACCGGATGAGCCGAAACGAACTTTCGGGGCACCACCATCAGACCGTTGAATTGGGAAGTGGGGCGCTGTATGGCGCGGCCATGAAACTCAGCGACTTTGATTTCCACCTGCCCGAAGACCTGATTGCCACGCGCCCGGCGAGCCCACGCTCGTCTGCGCGGCTGCTTGTGGCCAATGGTGAAACGGTAACGGACGCCCATGTGTTTGATCTGCCGGATTGGCTGCAACCTGGTGACCGGCTGGTGCTGAACGATACGCGCGTTATCCCCGCGCGCCTGAACGGTCGCCGCCATCGCGACACCGCACAGGGGCCGGTCTCGGCCGCGATCGAAGCGACCTTGCTGGACCCGCAGGCCGACGGCACATGGGCGGCGCTGATCAAACCGCTGAAAAAGGTCAAGCTGGGTGAAGACATCAGGTTTTCCGATGACCTCAGCGCCACGCTGGACCGGGTCGAAGATGGCCAGGCTTATTTGCGATTCAACCTGACGGGCGAGGATTTCGATGCCGCGCTGGAACAGGCCGGCGCAATGCCGTTGCCGCCCTACATTGCGGCCAAACGCCCGGCGGACGAACAAGACAAGACCGATTATCAAACGATCTGGGCGCGCAATTCAGGTGCCGTCGCGGCCCCCACGGCGTCACTGCATTTTGATCAGGCGCTGATGCAGGCGCTTGAAGGCCGCGGCGTCGCCATCAGCCATGTAACCTTGCATGTGGGGGCGGGGACCTTCCTGCCGGTCAAGGTCGAGGACGTGACCACCCACAAGATGCACGCCGAATGGGGCAAGGTCAGCGCCTCGGCCGTCGAAGAAATCCGCGCCACCAAAGCCGCCGGAGGGCGGGTGATCCCCGTGGGCACCACCGCCCTGCGCCTGATCGAAAGCGCCGCACGGTCCGGGCAGATCGAGCCGTGGGAGGGTGATACTGATATCTTCATCTATCCCGGTTTTGAATTCCACGTCACCGACGCGTTGATGACCAACTTCCATCTGCCGAAATCCACCCTGCTGATGCTGGTTTCGGCACTGATGGGGCAGGACCGGATGCGTGATGTCTACGCGCATGCGATTGAACAGAAATATCGTTTCTTTTCTTACGGGGACGCGTCGCTTTTGATCCCATAAGGGGCGCGTTGTCGGGATCGTCTGATTGCAATGTCGTAGACAAGCGCGATCAGAGCCGTTTTTCATATAAAAACGAATCCAGAGTTCAGGTCGGCATTTTTCGGAGGCCCCAATGATTCAGGTCCTGTCCAGCGCGTGGGCGCTTCTTCTTGGTATGGGCCTATTGATGGTCGGAAACGGCCTGCAAGGGACGATCCTGGGGGTTCGGGGTGAGATCGAGGGCTTTTCGACCCTGCAAATGTCCTTTGTGATGTCAGCCTATTTTATGGGATTTCTGGGCGGGTCGCGTCTGGCGCCCGAGATGATCCGACGGGTTGGGCATGTGCGTGTGTTTGCGGCGTTGGCCTCATTCATCTCGGCCGTCATGATCCTGTACCCGTTGATGACCGACCCCGTCATCTGGATTTTGGGTCGTGTCGTGATCGGATTTTGCTTTTCCGGCGTGTACGTCACGGCAGAAAGCTGGTTGAACAACGCGGCCAGCAACGAGAACCGCGGTCAGGCGCTGTCGCTTTATATGATTTTCCAGATGACGGGCATCATCACTGCCCAAGGGCTGGTATTGTTGGGCGACCCGGCTGGGTTTGACACTTTCGTGATTGCCTCCATCCTGGTTTCCGTCTCATTTGCGCCAATTCTGCTGTCAATTTCACCAACACCGGCGTTCGACACAACCAAACCAATGACCTTACGCGAACTTTTCAAAAGCTCGCCGCTGGGCTGTGTCGGTATGTTCCTTCTGGGTGGTGTATTCTCGGCTCAGTTCGGTATGGCGTCGGTCTACGGTGCCCGCGCGGGCCTGTCGTTGGTTGAAATCTCGACCTTTATCGCTGCGTTCTATGTCGGTGCCTTGGTGCTGCAATACCCGCTGGGCTGGATGTCGGACCGCATGGACCGTCGTTTCCTGATCATGTTGGTTGCAGGGGTGGGAACGTGTGCTGCATTAGCGGGCATGCTATTCGGCGTCACTTTCCCGATCCTGTTGGGCGCGGCCTTTGTGATCGGGGGAATGTCGAACCCGCTTTATTCGCTGTTGATCGCCCACGCGAACGATTTTCTGGATCATGAAGATATGGCCGCAGCCTCGGGCGGTTTGCTGTTCATCAACGGTCTCGGCGCGATTGCCGGCCCGCTGATCACCGGTTGGCTGATGGGGGACAGCGTCTTTGGCCCGCAGGGGTTCTTCCTGTTCATCGCCGCGTTACTTGCAACGATGGCTGTTTATGCGCTGTACCGTATGACACAGCGTGCGGCGATCCCGGTGGATGAGACGGGCACCATGTCCCCGGTCTATCCGACGGCCTCGCCAGTTGCGGTTGAAGTGGCGCAAGAGGTTGCCATTGAAGCCGCCGAAGCCGAGGCCGAAACGCAAGATGTTGCCTAAGACACAAGAATATGTCGCGAATGTTGCAATTTTTTACTGTTACAATCCTGAAAAACATCCTTAAATGACCTTACGTCCCTGGGGAGGGCAACACGACGGAGTTAGGGCAATGGTAGGGCCTGAAGAAGTATTGAGTTATTGGTTAGATGAGATTGGTCCCAAAGGTTGGTATCTACAGGACGATGCCTTGGACGCAGACATTCGCGAACGGTTTTTGACCACCTGGGAAGCCGCGAATGAAGGCAAATTCTCTCTTTGGTTGACGTATCCTAGTGGGTCACTAGCCTACATCATTTTGATGGACCAGTTCCCGCGCAACATGTTCCGCGGTAGCGCCAAGGCTTTCGCGTCAGATCGCGCCGCATTGTCGGCCGCGAAATGTGCGGTGGACAAGGGGTGGGATCTCAAGATCGACGAACCAGCGCGGCAGTTCTTTTACCTGCCGATGATGCATTCGGAAAATCTGTGTGATCAGGAACGCTGTGTCCGTTTGATGTGCCAGAACATGAGTGACAGCGATAAAAGCAATCTGCTGCACGCACGAGCACATCGTGAGGTGATACGCAAATTTGGGCGTTTCCCTTATCGGAACGAAGCACTGGACCGTCCGATGACCGAACACGAAGCCGCCTATGTCGACATGGGTGGATATGGTTCGACGGTACGCGAATTGCAGGCGTCCCTCTAGGACTGCGGCACGCAACCTCGAATGGCAATAATTCGGTCGGCGACCACGTCGGCCGATTTCTCTATGGCGGAATTGATCAGCTTGTCCGGAGAGTCGGTCAACTCGGCAATGCTGGCTTGCGCGCCTTGCATTCTTTGTTCCAGATTATCCAGTTTTACCAGCGCCGTGGATATCCGCAGTTTTTCGGCAATATCTGTGACTGAGCCGCTTGATTGCACCTCGGCTAGATCATTGCGTAGCGCCGCAAGTTCCCCCCGAACGCCGAGAATTTCGTCCTTCAAGGGAGCGATAACCTGGACTTTTTCCGAGAAGACCGTGGTGACGCCCTCGACTGTCGATGCCAGTTTCCAGCCTAGAAATAAGCAAAGAGCCACGAGGATGAGTGTCGCGTTGAGCAATGCAAGCAGCAGATCTTTAAGTGTTTTGGCCATGGTAAGCCTCTCGAATGATTTGCGTTTATGAAATGGCGGGCGAACCCGACATCTATGTTCTAGCCATTGAAGGATGCCCGGTATAGGCTGAAAACCGCATAAACTGATACCGATGATCCCACGTCGTATTTGTCGCGGGAATGGTGTGTTGATGCGTTTCGGAAATTAGTTTAATGGTAAACTAAATTTTCAACCGTCCTGCGCCGAGAGGGAAACATGGCTGCACAATCTTTTGATCTGATCGTAATCGGCGCTGGTCCGGGCGGCTATGTCGCTGCCATTCGTGCGGCGCAGCTGGGCCTGAAAACGGCCGTGGTTGAACGTGAGCATCTGGGCGGCATCTGCCTGAACTGGGGATGTATCCCTACCAAGGCACTGCTACGTTCGTCCGAAGTGTTTCACCTGATGGAGCGCGCCAAGGATTTCGGCCTCAAGGCGGACAAGGTCGGATACGATCTTGATGCTGTCGTTAAACGCTCGCGCGGTGTGGCGGCGCAGCTTTCAGGCGGCATCGGTCACTTGCTGAAAAAGAACAAAGTCACCGTGGTGATGGGGCAAGCGACGATTCCTTCTAAGGGCAAAGTCTCGGTCAAAACCGAGAAAGGAACCGAAGAGCTGACGGCCAAAAACATCGTACTGGCCACCGGCGCACGAGCGCGTGAATTGCCGGGGCTTGAAGCTGATGGCGATCTGGTCTGGACCTATAAGCACGCGCTGCAACCGCCGCGGATGCCCAAGAAACTTCTGGTCATCGGCTCGGGCGCGATTGGTATCGAATTCGCCAGCTTCTACAACACGTTGGGCGCTGACACGACCGTTGTCGAAGTGATGGACCGCGTGCTGCCGGTGGAAGATGCCGAGATCAGCGGGCTGGCCAAGAAAGCCTTTACCAAGCAAGGCATGACCATCATGGAAAAAGCGATGGTCAAGCAGCTGGATCGGGCCAAGGGCAAGGTCACCGCGCATATCGAAGTGAAGGGTAAGGTCGAAAAGCACGATTTCGATACCGTGATCTCTGCCGTGGGGATCGTCGGGAATGTCGAAGACCTTGGGCTTGAGGCTTTGGGCGTGAAAATCGACCGCACCCATGTTGTAACGGATGAGTTCTGCCGCACCGGAGTTGATGGTCTCTATGCGATTGGTGACATCGCGGGCGCACCGTGGCTGGCGCACAAGGCGAGCCACGAAGGCGTCATGGTCGCCGAACTAATCGCCGGCAAACACGCGCATCCCGTAAAGCCCGAAAGCATCGCCGGCTGCACCTATTGTCAGCCGCAAGTGGCTTCGGTCGGATACTCCGAGGCAAAAGCCAAAGAGTTGGGTTACGACATCAAAGTCGGTCGTTTCCCCTTTATCGGAAATGGCAAGGCCATTGCGCTGGGTGAACCCGAAGGTCTGATCAAAACAGTATTTGACGCCAAAACCGGCGAATTACTGGGGGCTCACATGATCGGGGCCGAGGTGACCGAGCTGATTCAGGGCTATGTGGTTGGTCGTCAGTTGGAAACCACGGAAGAAGACCTGATGAACACGGTCTTCCCGCATCCGACACTCTCAGAAATGATGCATGAAAGCGTTCTGGACGCTTATGGAAAGGTCATCCACATGTAATCTGCGGTGGGTGGGGACTTTGCCCCCCGCCGCCCATTCCGGGCGACTCCCCCGAGATATTCATAGCCAGATGAAGCAAGGGGTCCTTAACTTCATCTGGCCGAAAATACCTCGGAGCGCGAGGCAGAGCTTCGCTTGGACTCATCAGCGCGTCAGCGCGTCCAGAATGCGAGCCCAGGACCGGATGCCTTTGTGAAAGCTTTTCACGTCGTATTTTTCGTTCGGCGAGTGAATTGCATCGTCATCGTTGGCAAAGCCAACCAGCATCGAATCCAACCCAAGTTCAGTATTGAAATAACCGACGACGGGGATCGAACCACCCATCCCGGTGAACACGGCTTCGCGCCCCCATTCGTCCGACAGGGCGCCGCGGGCGGCTTCGAACTCGGGGCGGTCCAGATTCATGACCGAAGCGGGGGACCCTTCTAGATCATTGTCCCAGTCGACCTTGGCGTCGGGTGACAGACGCTCTTGCACATGTTTGCGGATTTTGGTGCGCAACGCGTCAGGGTCCATGTCGCCAACCAGACGGCAAGTGATTTTACAGTGCGCCTGCGATGGAATCACAGTTTTTGATCCCGCGCCATTGTAACCTCCCCACAGGCCGTTGACCTCAAGCGTTGGGCGTGCCCATTGCTGTTCCAGCGTCGAATACCCTTTTTCACCATGGGGTTGCGAGTAACCGACCGAGTTCAGGTATTCGGCCTCGTCAAACCCACAGCTTTGCCACTGTCGCAGTTGTTCCGCAGGCACTTCGTGGACGCCTTCATAGAACCCGTCCACGGCAACACGGCCGGTTTCATCGTCATAGAACGACGCGATGATCTTGGACAATTCACGAAGAGGGTTCAGGCCGGGGCCGCCGTAATGGCCCGAATGCAGGTCAATGCGGGGGCCGGTGACGGTGAATTCGTCCTTGAGCATGCCGCGCAGTTGCGAGGAAATTGACGGAACGCCGCGAGATACCATCGAAGTGTCGCACACCAGTGCCAAGTCAGCCTTCAGCTCGGCCACGTTTTCCCGCAGGAAAGGCACCAGGGACGGCGATCCTGATTCTTCTTCACCCTCGAAGAAAAAGGTGATGCGGCAGGGCAGGGAGCCATTGACGGCCTTCCAGGCCCGGCAAGCTTCGACAAAGGTCATTAGCTGGCCTTTGTCATCTGACGACCCGCGCCCACGAATGACAGGGCCGTTGTCGGTGTCTTCAATGGCGGGATCGAACGGGTCGCGTTTCCACAGCTCAAGCGGATCAACAGGTTGCACGTCATAGTGCCCATAGAACAACACATGCGGTGCGTTGCTGTCCTCTCCGACATGGCCGACGACCATGGGGTGGCCGGTGGTTTCACGCTTTTCCGCTGCGATGCCAATACTTTGTAGGTCAGCGACCAACCAGTCTGCGGCCTGATCTACCTGCGCATTATACGCAGGGTCGGTTGAGATGGATGGAATGCGCAGCAGCTCAATCAGGCGATCGATTGAGGTTTGCAGATCAGCGTCGATGCGGTTCAGAACGGCGTCCAGCGACATGGGGTTCTCCTGCTTTCAAGATTTGGCAGAACCTATCAGCGCAATCGGCGCCGTCCAGTGCGCTTTGGCGGGATTATGATATAGTATCGGAAACTCCGAGTGGCGCCTGCGTCGTTTCCTCGCGCCCGATGGCCGTAACTTTACTTGTCGATGCGAGTGCGAGGGGATATTTGATGCAAATCAAATGTGTGATCCCAATGTTGTCTATACGTACGGGGCACAAGGGAACGCATTGGCGTATAATCGGATTCGTCCGGTGAGGGCGTCAGAAATTTTGTCCGGCTGCAAATGCAATTGGTCGGGCATGTAAGGAGATACCGGTGGACTATACTGCTCAGCTCGATACAGCGATTGCCAAGCTGCATGATGAAGGACGCTACCGGACCTTCATCGATATCGAACGTCGCAATGGTCATTTCCCGCATGCGGTGCGGACCCGCCCGGACGGGTCGCAGCAGAATATCACCGTGTGGTGCGGCAATGACTATCTGGGCATGGGCCAGCACCCAGTTGTTCTGAACGCAATGCACGAAGCCGTTGACGCCGCCGGCGCCGGTTCGGGCGGGACCCGCAATATCTCGGGGACGACCGTCTACCACAAAAAGCTTGAGGCCGAGCTGGCCGATCTGCATGGCAAAGAGGCCGCGCTGCTGTTCACCAGTGCTTATATCGCCAATGACGCGACGCTCAGCACTTTGCCGAAATTGTTCCCGGGTCTGATCATCTATTCGGACGAGTTGAACCATGCCTCGATGATCGAGGGCGTGCGCCGCAATGGTGGGGCCAAGCGTATCTTCCGTCACAACGATGTTGCCCATCTGCGCGAATTGCTTGAGGCCGACGATCCCAAAGCACCCAAACTGATTGCGTTTGAATCCGTTTATTCGATGGACGGCGATTTTGGTCCGATAGAAGAGATTTGTGATCTGGCCGATGAGTTTGGTGCGCTGACCTATATCGACGAGGTCCACGCAGTTGGCATGTACGGCCCGCGCGGTGGCGGCGTGACTGAGCGCGATGGCCTGGCGCATCGCATCGACATTATCAACGGAACCCTTGCCAAAGCCTTTGGCGTAATGGGCGGTTATATCGCCGCCAGCGAGAAAATGTGCGATGCCGTGCGTTCTTATGCACCGGGCTTCATCTTCACCACCTCGTTGCCGCCTGCAGTGGCCGCAGGGGCAGCGGCCTCGGTCGCTTTCCTGAAAACGGCGAGCGATCTGCGTGAGCAGCATCAGACACAGGCCAAGATCCTTAAGCTGCGGCTCAAGGGGCTGGGCATGCCATTGATCGATCACGGTACACATATCGTGCCGGTGATTGTTGGAAATCCGGTACACACCAAGATCCTCAGCGACCGGCTGCTTGATGATCATGGCATCTATGTTCAACCGATCAATTTCCCCACTGTCCCGCGCGGAACCGAGCGTCTGCGCTTTACCCCATCTCCGGTACATGGGCCTGACGAAATGAACCGTTTGGTACAGGCGATGGACGAACTTTGGTCACATTGTGCGCTAAATCGCGCCGAACTTGCCGGTTAACCTCACGCTAAAGTGTGCAACGCGTTTGCCGCGTGTTAAGCTTAGGCTAACAAAAGTATCGGACGAATCGTTAATGGGATGATTCGCCGTTAGCGCGAAACGCGCGCAGGCAGAATGGGGCAGCAGGGATGATTGGGCGCAGATCTCAGCGCGATTCCAAGGACGAAGCCGACGTCAGGCCAAAGGGTTTTGACGATTACGAAGTACGGCTTGGTGACAGGATGCGCGGCGAACGGGCAACGATGGGCAAGTCCCTGTTGGATGTTCAGCGCGAACTGCGGATCAAAGCCAACTACATAGCTGCCATCGAAGACGCCGATCCTGACGCGTTCGACACACCCGGCTTCATTGCCGGGTATGTGCGTTCTTATGCCCGGTATCTGGGGATGAACCCGGATGAGACTTTTGCTGCCTTCTGTAAGGAAAGCGGGTTCGAGGTTGCGCATGGCATGTCGGCCGAGGCTTCGGTTGTTCGCAAGCCCACGGGCGCGGTTCCGGCGCGCGGTCCGATGGGGCGTGATCCGTTTACCTCGCCCAACACGCCATACATTCCCGGTCGCGAATCCCTTGTCAGCCAGATTGAACCGCGGGCTATCGGCTCGTCACTGGTTCTGGTCGCAGTGATCTGCGGCATTGGCTATGGCGGCTGGTCGGTGCTGAACAAGATTCAGCAGGTACAGGTAAGCCCAGTCGAACAGGCCCCGGTGGTTCTTTCCGATCTCGATCCGTTGGATGCGGCGCGCGACAGTGCCGAAACTGAAGTTGCCGTTGCGACCACCCCCAGCGCCGAGGCGTTGGACCGTCTGTATCGCCCACAGGCGCTGGACGTTCCTGTTCTGGTCGCCCGTGATGCTCCGATCTCTACCTTGGACCCGCGCACTGTGGGCACCTTCCTGCCACAGGAATTGCCGAAGGTTGAGGTCGCCGAGGTCCACACTGTCGAACGCCCGGCCTTGCCGCAGGTGGTCGAGCAGATCGACACCACCTTGAAAATTGTCGCCGTGAAACCAGCCTGGATGCGGGTCACCGCAGCTGATGGAAGCGTAATCTTCGAAGGCACCCTTGGCACGGTTGAACAAGGTAATGTGTTCGAGGTTCCGCTGACGGAAGAGCCGCCTCAACTGCGAGCGGGTGCTTCGGGTTCGGTGTTCTTTTCGATGAACGGCGAACATTACGGACCGGCGGGCGCGCCGGGGACCGTCGCCAAAGGCGTAGTTCTGTCCAAGGACGCGGTTGCCGAAACCTATGCGGTTGCCGATCTCGAGGCTGATCAGAACAGCGCGCTGAAACAATTGGTGGCTGAACTTCAGGCACAGGTTTCAGAAGACCCCGCCGAGTGATCTAGCCATTGCGGTGTCCTGGCAGGCGGACTATCTAAAGACGCAACTTAGGTTGTCTTGGAACCGTCCTCATGTCGCTCAATCACGTTCGCCCGTGGCGCAATATCTACCGCCGCAAGTCCCGTCAGATCATGGTTGGGGATGTTGCTGTCGGTGGTGACGCACCCATTGCCGTTCAGACGATGACCAACACGCTGACAACCGATGTTGCGGCGACCGTGGCACAGGTGCAAGCCGCTGCCGAGGCCGGTGTCGATATCGTACGTGTTTCTGTCCCGGATGAGGCGTCATCAAAAGCTCTGAAAGAGATTGTACGCGAAAGCCCGGTGCCGATTGTCGCTGACATTCATTTCCACTATCGCCGTGGGATTGAGGCTGCCGAGGCCGGTGCCGCCTGTTTGCGGATCAATCCGGGTAATATCGGTGACGAAAAGCGCGTGAAAGAGGTCATCAAAGCAGCGCGCGACCACAATTGCTCGATCCGGATCGGCGTGAATGCGGGGAGTCTGGAAAAGCACCTGCTTGAGAAATATGGTGAGCCATGCCCCGAGGCGATGGTCGAAAGCGGGCTGGAGCATATCCGCATCCTGCAGGACAACGATTTCCACGAATTCAAGATCAGTGTGAAGGCCAGCGACGTATTCCTATCCGCCGCTGCCTACCAGGGTATTGCCGAGGCCACCGACGCCCCCATTCACCTAGGGATCACTGAGGCCGGAGGGCTGGTGTCCGGCACCATCAAATCGGCCATCGGGCTGGGTAACCTTTTGTGGATGGGTATTGGCGACACAATCCGTGTCAGCCTGTCTGCCGACCCGGTCGAAGAGGTGAAGGTGGGTTATGAGATCCTGAAATCTCTGGGCCTTCGCCATCGCGGCGTGAACATCATCTCATGCCCGTCCTGCGCGCGGCAGGGGTTCGACGTGATCAAGACGGTCGAGGCGCTTGAGCAGCGGCTGGAACACATCAAGACCCCGATGAGTCTTTCCATTATCGGCTGCGTGGTCAACGGCCCGGGTGAGGCCTTGATGACCGATGTCGGCTTTACCGGCGGTGGGGCTGGGTCGGGTATGGTCTATCTGGCTGGCAAGGCCAGCCACAAGATGTCCAACGACCAGATGATCGACCACATCGTTGAAGAGGTCGAAAAGAAGGCAGCCGAGCTGGACGCCGCGCAGGAAGCGGCAGAATAACTTAACCTCGGGTGGGCAGTTTTAGATCGCAGGCATCTGCTGTGTTGCACAGTGAATCCCGCCGCCAGATTGCCCTAATACGTCCACGTTCAGGGCAACGACCTCGCGCCCAGGATAGTGGCGAGCAATTGCATCTTGCGCTAGTAGATCGGTTTCAATATCGCCGAACTCAGGCATGATCACACCATTATTGCACACATAATAGTTCACATAAGACGCGACGAAATCCAGGTCTCTGATGCGCGGTGAATGGGGCTCTGGGATCACCTCGATTTGCAGCCCTTCGGCGGCCAATCGGTCATGTGTATCCAGTGCAGCCAGATGGAATGAGTCCCGCATGTCGGGCTCATCGGGCAGGTTCATCAAAACGCGCCCCGGCCCCGTGAAACGAGCCAAAGAGTCGATATGGTAGTCGGTGATATCTTCGCCCCATACCCCCTCGGACCAGATCATGCGATCTGCTCCGTAGGCGGCCAGCAAGCGCGTTTCGATCTGGTCCCGCGATAGGCCGGGATTGCGGTTCTTGTTCACCCACGAGCTTTCATGCGCCATGAGCAGCCCGTGCCCGTCCTGTTCAACCCCTCCAGCCTCGCCTTGTAAACCGCTTGTTAGCAGGGGCAGGTCCAAGTGTTTCGCTACGCGACCAGCGATGCGCGCGTCATGCGTATGGACCTGCTTCTTGCCCCAACCATTGAATTGAATCTGACGGATCGCCAACTGACCGCCTTCATTAACGACGAATACCGGCCCAGAGTCGCGACACCAAAGATCTTCGGTCGGAATGTCCCAGAGTTCGATGGCTGGCGAGAGCTTTCGCTTTGCCGATGCATGCTCAGCCGCAGAAGCCAGCATGACCACGGGCTCAAATGCGGATATGGCGTTGGCTATGTCGGCGATGGCCTGTTGCGTGTCTTCCAGATGGGCTGCATCCCAATACACCCGTCGGCTGCTAGGCCATTGCATAAAGGTGCGCTGATGGCGGGTTTCCTCGGCGGGTACAAAATAGCCCAAGTCCGGTTGCGATGCAGAGCGATTGGACCAACCCATCAATCCCAGCGCCCCTCCGGTCAGGATCAAATGCCTTCTGTTCATGGCAATCTTATATCGGTTTCCGGACGTTAAAGCACGTCATCGTTTCATGGCCCGAAAGTAGGCAGGGTTTTGGACCTTCCGATTGACGCACTGTAGGCTGGCCAGTGCGAAGGCTTACAGGGCCGAACCCTTAGGGTCAAAGGCATTGGCATTTCGCACCATCCCTGACCCAGTTTCCCCCGCATAGCGGATGACCTTACTTGACGGATGAGCGCTTGGCGTGCAGATCAAACCATCCAACAACAACAGCAAACAGGTTGTCAGGGGATAGGCCCGCGGCAATATTCAGCCCTTCTTGAACCTTTACTGCATCTTCATAAGATATCCATTTTCCAGGTATGTCTTCACCAAACACACCCGATGCACTGGTTACAAACTTGTGATCGGGA
Source organism: Ruegeria sp. BA12 (assembly GCF_056539625.1). Classification (NCBI taxonomy): domain Bacteria; kingdom Pseudomonadati; phylum Pseudomonadota; class Alphaproteobacteria; order Rhodobacterales; family Roseobacteraceae; genus Ruegeria; species Ruegeria sp. BA12. Next base: position 242,693 of record NZ_JBQFVF010000002.1, on the reverse strand, counting down.
ACCGGTCCGTGCGGTGACGCAGGCGAGATGGTTTGGTACTCGACATATTTCTGGTTTGAAAACTTGAACCTGTCATACCCGTTCTTATGCAACGTCTCGAGCATATCCAGGCTTCCGTTTTCAACCGACACATATTTCGGCAGATTGGGCAGGTTCATAATTTGCGAAAGCGCAACGCTGTCAAGGCCTTCTATGTCGATCTTAACGTAAAGGATTTGCTTGGAAACCGGCCCCAATTCCTCGGAAAGATCAACTGCCGGAACAACGATTTTTTCGGCCCCATCCTTCCGGCTTCCGATTCTCTCATTTACCGAGCTCCAGGCCGAATTGAACTTGTTCACGTAGAAAGTGACCTCATCCGCCGTGCCGTCGGTTACAGCACAATTTCTGATATCGACGCCATCCACGCCCAGGTCTTCGAAATGCTTGGTTACGGCAGCACACAAATCTGGGATGGCCTCTACGGCGATGACGTTGAACCCTCTTTTACGGTAATAGACCGTGTCTTTACCGTCATTCATGCCGATGTCGACGATAATGCTTTCGCGGGCTTCGGGATACAAAGATTGAACTGAAGTTCCGTCTTCCTTAGGCAATGGCTTGGCAATCGGTTTTTTCTTGCCACGCAGAACACGACCTGCTTCGCGTACGCTTCGCGCCGCGCGGGACAGTCCAGATTTCTTGTTATCGCTCATGCGTGCCTCTGACTTTGGATAAATTACATTAGCGTGTTCAATGCCCGAGACCAAAATCTCGTTCAACACAAAAATTTGGATTTCAAACCTTGAAAGGTGTGCGTGGCAATAGGTTGCTGAACAAGTCCGACCTATTGCCCGAACACTTGCGTCAGAAGCGAGAGGGGGGGCGGGTGAACCGCCCCTTTACTCAGCCTTGTTCAGCGCGCACGCCTTTGGCGATTTGAAGCATTTGATCCGCAGGCAGGAAACCGCGCAGCATTTCAGTGCCCAAAACAAACGACGGCGTTCCGGTAATCTGCATCCGTTGTGCAAGGGCGCGGGTGCGGGTGATCTCATCGGTCACCTGATCGCTGTCCATCGCCGCGACGATTGCATCGCTGTCCAGACCCAAACCATCGGAAATGCGACGCAGAGAAACCTCGGTCGGTTCGCCGCCAAATTCCAGCAGCGCGTCATGAACTTGTTTATATGCGTCGTCGCCGGCCACATGTTTGGTCGCCACCGCAAAGCGCGAAGACAGGACCGAAGCTTCGCCCAGGATCGGGAATTCCTTGATCACCAAACGGATATTGCCGTCCTCAGCCAGCAGGTCGGCCACTTCGGGCACCGCACGGCGGCAATAGCCGCAGCGGTAGTCCATGAATTCGACCAGAGTAATGTCGCCTTCTGGATTGCCACCCACCCAGCTATAGCCGTCATTGAACAGTTCTTCGGCATTGGCGGCCACTAGTTCTTGGTCAGCGGCGGCCTCGGCAACCGCGTTGCGTTGTTCAAGGATGTTGATCGCCTCGATGATCACTTCGGGGTTCTCCAGCAGATATTCGCGCACCTGGGCGCCGAATTCTTCCTTTTCCGAGGCGCTAAGCGCGTTCAAATCCAACGCTTGCGCAGGGCCAGTGATCAAGGAAAGCCCCAGTAGGGCAGGTGCTGCATGTCTGAGGATCATTTCCGTTTCCTTTTTGCTTTCTTAGCGCGTTCCGAGGCAATCAGCACATCCTGCGCCCTTTGCCAACCCGGAGAGCCTTCGGGCAATTGCCCTAAGGCCCGTTTTGCGTGAATACCCGCGTCGGCCAACCGGCCGCGCAAGGCATATCGTTCAGCGGTCACGACCGAAGCCATGCCATTATTGCCGACCTTCGCATATGCGACCCCGAGGTCCTGCATCAGTCGGGCATTTCGGTAATCTCTTTGACGTGCCTTTACAAGCATTTGCAAGGCGTTCTTTGTCTGACCTTGCGCCAGCAATGCACGCCCGTACCCAGCCAGGATCAACGCGTCATTCGGGGCCATTTCAACAGCTTTGCCATAGGCTTTCACGGCGTCCTGCATTTGCCGGCTTTCCAGTAAAATCTGGCCCTTAAGCTCATAGTAAAACGGATCATTTGGCCGAATGGCCAGGGCGCCATCTATGGCGGCGCGGGCGTTGGCCAGATCATGGTTCTGATGATAGGCCGCTGCCTCACGCATCAGGCGGATGTCTTGCGCGTCTTCCTCTTTTGCGCGTCGCATGGTCCATGTTGGGGATCGGAGGAAAGCCGACAGCTTACCCTTGACCCGTGCGAACCAATAGTCGGCATTTGGGTCCGATTTGGACCAGTCGCCAGATTGCGCTAGAAACCTTTCGGCCACGCGCAGGCGCTCGCGGCTGGTGGGGTGCGACCGCATATAGGGGTCTTGATTGACCGCGTTTAGTAACTCTTGACCTGCGAATTTTCGATGCAGTTCAACCATCCCGATGGGCGAGATACCGGCCCATCGGAGGTAACTGGCGGCGCTTTGGTCGGCCGAGGATTCTTCGGCGCGGGTATGTCCCAGAAAACTGCGCAGGGCAGCACTTTGGGTTCCTGCGGCAATGCCTACTGCGGCCTCACCACCTCCGGCGGCAGCGGCAATTAGGGCCAGCGCAGTCCCTAACCCCGCCTTGCGTTGCGCCGCGCGCAGGTTTTGCGTCCGCCGGGCCAGATGGCCATTGGCGATATGCGCGGCCTCGTGCGCGATCACGGCCTGCAGCATTTCAGGGCTTTCGACGGTCAGGATCAGCCCGTAATTCAGGTAAATCGCGCTGTAATCGATGACAAAGGCGTTGAACGTGCGGTCATTGACGACAAATATCTTGACCCGATTGGTGTTCAGCCCGGCCGCACGCAGGATCGGAAAGGCCAGTTCGCGCAGCCCATGTTCGATATCGGGGTCTCGGATCAGGCCCTGAGCGTTTGCCGGAACAAGGCTTGCCATCCATGTCACTGCCACCAGCAACAGGGTCGGGATTGACGCCACCCTGGATAAGCGTTCAAAAGCCATGGCTGAAACATGGGAGATTGGCATGAGAAACTCAACCCGGTCCGGGGTCGATCCCTTTATCGTGATGGACGTGATGGAGGCCGCGCGCCGCGCCGAAGAGGCCGGGCGCCACATAATCCATATGGAGGTCGGCCAGCCCGGCACCGGTGCGCCTAAGGGGGCTGTTAAGGCTCTGGGGAAGGCCATGGAGCAAGCCCCGTTAGGTTATACGGTCGCGTTGGGATTGCCTGAGCTGCGGCAACGGATCGCACGTCTGTATGGCGATTGGTATAATGTTGATCTGAACCCCGAACGCGTTGTGATTACTCCGGGATCTTCTGGCGGATTCCTGCTGGCCTTCACCGCGCTGTTCGACAGCGGTGACCGCGTTGGCATCGGCGCGCCGGGCTATCCGTCTTACCGGCAAATTCTGAAAGCACTGGGTTTGGTGCCGGTTGACCTGCCCACTGCGCCGGAAAACCGCCTGCAACCGGTGCCTGCAGATTTCGCCGGGCTTGATCTGCAGGGGCTGATGGTCGCGTCACCTGCCAATCCGACCGGTACCATGCTGGATCATGCGTCAATGGGCGCGCTGATCGAGGCTGCGCACGGGCAGGGGGCCTCGTTCATCAGCGATGAGATTTACCATGGTCTGGAATATGAGGCCAAAGCCGTCACTGCGCTGGAGTTGACGGACGAGTGCTATGTGATCAACTCATTCTCGAAATATTTCTCGATGACCGGCTGGCGTGTTGGCTGGATGGTCGTGCCCGAAGATCAAGTGCGCGTCGTCGAGCGTATCGCCCAGAACATGTTCATCTGTGCGCCCCATGCCAGCCAGTTGGCAGCACTAGCCGCGATGGATTGCGACGCGGAATTGCAAGCCAATCTGGATGTTTATCGCCGCAATCGCACTTTGATGTTGGACGGTTTGCCCAAGGCCGGGTTCACCAATATCGCGCCGCCTGACGGGGCGTTCTACGTTTACGCCAATGTCTCGGACCTGACCGAAGACAGCCGTGCCTTCGCGGCCGAGATACTGGGCAAGGCCGGGGTGGCCGTGACTCCGGGGCTGGATTTCGACCCAGTGCGCGGGCACCGCACGCTGCGGTTTTCCTATGCGCGATCAACGGCAGATATCGAGGAAGGTCTGATGCGGCTTCAGCGTTTCATGGTTGAACGCGGTTCGATCACAACTCCGGCGTAACCCGTTCACAAATTAGCTTCGGTCCGCTAGTCTGACCGCCAAACGATCTCGGGAAAACTTGAGGCCATGAGCAGGATTTTCTACGCCATCGCGCTGATCTGGGCGCTGAGCAGCGCTGCGCTCGCGCATGATTTCAGCGCGCTTGCGCGGGTTTTGCCCGACGATAGCCGCATAACTCAAGATGGCCGCGCCGGAGTTCGCGTTGAACTTGGCCTCAGTCAGGGCGTTCCTTACCGTGTCTTCACACTGCGCGATCCGTACCGTGTCGTGCTGGATTTTCAGGAGGTCGACTGGACCGGCCTGGACGCCGACACTTTCCTGCAAACCGACCGGATCAGTGGCGTGCAATTCGGCGCCTATGTTCCCGGCTGGTCGCGCATGGTGTTGGAGCTGGGCGCACCACTGGCCGTCGATACCTCTGACCTGAGGGTGGATCAGGTCAAGGGAACAGCGCACCTGTCGCTTGGTCTGAGTGGCACTGATTTCGACAGCTTCGCCGCCAGCGCCGGGGCGCCGCGCCAGCCGGGATGGGACTTGCCGGAACCGTCGGTGACGCCTGCCAAACCCGGTCCAAACGGAACGCGCCCTTTGCTGGTGATGCTGGACCCAGGCCACGGCGGTATTGATCCAGGGGCCGAGGTCGCGGGAACAAACGAGAAGACCCTGATGCTGACCTTCGCGCGCGAGTTGCGGGAAACACTGCTGCGGGCCGGGGGATATCAGGTGGTAATGACCCGTGTGGACGACCATTTTGTCAGCCTCGAACGGCGCATAGCTCTGGCGCATCGGGCGGGTGCGGACGTGTTTATCTCGCTTCATGCCGATAGTCTCTCCGAGGGTCGCGCGCATGGTGCGGCGGTCTATACGCTGTCCGACGATGCCTCGGACGTTGCCAGCCACAAATTGGCCGAACGTCACGATAGGGGCGATCTGATCTCGGGCGTGGACCTCAGCGGTGCCGACGACCAGGTGGCCGACATCCTGCTGGATATCGCGCGGCAAGAGACCAAACCACGCACCGACGCGTTGGCGCGGGCCGTGGCCGACGGGATGACGCAGCAGGGCGGGCCAATGAACAACAGACCGATCCGCACGGCATCTTTTTCTGTGCTAAAGGCGGCGGATATCCCGTCGATTTTGGTCGAGCTTGGGTTTCTGTCCAGCCCCAGAGATCTAAAAAACGTCACGAATCCAGGATGGCGCAAACGGATGGCGCGCGGAATCCTGGCCGGGCTAGAGCAATGGCGGCAGGACGATCTGGTTAAACGCGCCCTGATTGGGCAGTGACCCTGCGGCGCAAAACGGCTAAAATTGGCCATCGTGTTTTGACCCTGCGCCGGGGCACCACTATATAGGCGGCAGCGCGAGTAAAAGGCAGTAACGTGATCCGTTTCATTCTTTCGTTTTTCGGGGCAATCTTCAGCCTCTTCACCTTGGGTATCTTCATGGCTGCGCTTGTGATCGGCGCGGTGTTCTGGATGTATGGGCGCGACCTGCCCAGCCATGAATCGCTAGCGCAATACAAGCCGCCGACGATCAGCCGGATTTATTCGGGCGAAGGTCAACTGATCGACGAATTCGCGCAGGAACGCCGCTTGTTTACCCCGTCCGAAGAAATTCCCGACCTGGTGAAGCAGGCGTTCATCTCGGCCGAGGACAAGAACTTTTACACGCATCAAGGCTATGACCCTCGCGGCATCATCGCTGCCGGTGTCGAGGCTGTGAAATCCAAGGGTGAAAACGTGCGTGGTGCGTCCACGATCACGCAGCAGGTGATGAAGAACTTCCTGCTGTCCGGCGACCGCCGGGCCGAGCGCAAGATCAAGGAAATCATCCTCGCCACCCGGCTTGAGGATACGCTGGACAAGGAACAGATTCTCGAACTCTATATGAACGAGATCTTTCTGGGCCAGAACTCGTATGGTGTGACGGCTGCCGCGCAGACCTATTTCAACAAGACGTTGCAGGAACTGGCCCCGCATGAGGCGGCCACACTGGCCGCAATGCCCAAAGCGCCGTCCGATTACCATCCAGTTCGCCAGAAAGAACGCCTGCTGGCGCGCCGTGATTACGTGCTGCGCGAAATGCACCAGAATGGCTATATCGATAAGGCGACCTATGAGACCGAGGTCAATCAACCGCTGCGCTCGGTCCAAAACGGTGACTTCGAAAGCTTCCGCACTGCGCTGCCACCGCGTGACTATTTCACCGACGAAATCCGCCGCCAGTTGAGCGAGGATTTCGGCGAGGGTGAGTTCTTTACTGGCGGCTTTACCGTCCGCGCCTCGGTGGACGAAGAGATGCAGGTTGAAGCGGCCAAGGCCCTGCGTACCGCGCTGCAGAAATACGACCGCTCACGCGGTAAATGGCGCGGCACGAAAGAAGTGATCGCCGAAGATAAACTGACCGATGAAGCCCAGTGGCGCGAGGCGCTGGCGATCTTGGAAATCCCGCGCGACGTGGTGCTGCCAACGCAGTGGTATCCGGCGGTGGTTTTGAACGTGGCCGATCAATCCCTAACGGTCGGTATCGAGAACGGCCCAGCCGACGGCGTTGTGCCCCGTTCCGATATCAAATGGATGCAGGGCGATTTCGCCGCCAATTTCAAACGTGGTGACGTCATCCTGGTCATGGCCGGCGAAGAAGGTCAGTGGTCGGCGCGTCAAATTCCCGAAGTACAGGGCGGATTTGTCGCGATGGACGTGAATTCGGGCCGGGTTCTGGCGATGCAGGGCGGGTTCTCGTATCAGGATACGGTGTTCAACCGCGCTACGCAGGCGCAGCGCCAGCCGGGGTCCAGCTTTAAGCCTTTTGTTTACGCAGCGGCACTGGACAGTGGTTATAGCCCAGCAACAATCGTGGTGGATGCCCCGATCGAGGTGAACACGCCGCAAGGTTTGTGGCGGCCCAAGAACTCGACAAACAAGTTCTATGGTCCGACGCCACTGCGCACCGGGATCGAGCAGTCGCGGAACCTGATGACGATCCGTCTGGCGCAAGAGGTCACGATGCCGGTTGTCGCGGGCTACGCTGAGCGTTTCGGCGTTTACGATCGGATGGGTGCGTTCCTTGCCAACTCGCTGGGATCCGAGGAAACCACGTTGTACAAGATGGTCGCGGCCTATGCGATGTTCGCCAATGGTGGTGAACGGGTCGAGCCCACTCTGGTCGACCGAATTCAGGACCGGTTCGGCAAGACGATTTACCGACATGACGACCGCCAGTGTGTGAACTGTAACTCTAGCTGGCTTGAGCCGGACGAGTCGCCCACCATTGTGACCGATCGCTGGCAGGTCATGGATGCGATCACCGCGTATCAGCTGACGTCGATGATGAAGGGCGTGGTGGATCGGGGAACTGCGTCGAGCGTCGTTAATCTGCCCGTGCCCACAGCGGGTAAAACAGGTACGACCAACGAATCCAAAGATGCGTGGTTCATCGGCTTTACGTCCAATATCGTGGCCGGCTGCTATATCGGGTATGACCGCCCGCGACCGATGGGGCGGGGGGCCTATGGCGGCACAATGTGTGGCCCGGTTTTCCAAAGCTTTATGGAAAAAGCTGTCGAGAAATATGGCGGCGGTCCGTTTGAAGTGCCCGAGGGTGGCCACTTTATCAAAATCGACCGTTTCAGTGGCGCGCGCCTGCCTGCGGATGCGACCGGGGATTATGTCGTTGCCGAGTATTTCCGCGATGGCGTCGACGGCTTTATTGACCGCGTGTATGACGGCGGATTTGCGGTTGGTTCGGACCTGCCGCTGTTCGAAGAGGTCAACACCGGCCGTCAGGTGACCACATCAACCGGGAATACCGTCACTGTTGGCCCCAATGCCAGCCAGGGTGATCTCTCGACCGGTGGGCTTTACTAATAACCGATATGTTTCGGGGCTCCGCTGTCTTGTGGTGCCCCGAACCTCTTGCTATCACGCAGGCCTGATTGAGCAAGTTGGGACAAGACCATGCGCGCCGAAACCCAGAATACCGTGGCGGAAATTGAAAAGTCGCTGGAGCTACTGGCGCAGCGTATGGACTATGACACTGCGCCCCACCGCCTTGAGGAATTTAATGCGCGCGTCGAGGATCCCAACCTTTGGGACAACCCCGAGAACGCGCAGAAACTGATGCGCGAACGTCAGATGCTGGTTGATGCCATCGAAACCTATGAAACCATCAAAACCGATCTAAGCGACAATATCGAATTGATCGAACTGGGCGAGATGGAGGAGGACGAAGAGGTTGTCACGGACGCTGAAAACGCCATCAAAAGCCTGAAAGCCAAAGCCGCCAAGAAAGAGCTGGAGGCGCTGCTGGATGGCGAGGCCGATGGCAATGACACCTTCCTCGAAATCAACTCGGGCGCGGGTGGCACGGAAAGCTGCGACTGGGCCTCGATGCTGGCGCGGATGTATGTGCGTTGGGCCGAGAAAAAGGGCTATACCGTCGAGCTGCAATCCGAGACCTCGGGTGAAGAGGCGGGGATTAAATCCGCCGCCTACAAGATTTCCGGTCATAACGCCTATGGCTGGTTGAAGTCTGAAAGTGGTGTGCACCGGTTGGTGCGGATTTCACCTTATGACTCGGCGGCTAAGCGGCATACGTCGTTCAGCTCGGTCTGGGTCTATCCGGTGGTTGATGACAATATTGAGATCGAGGTGAACCCCTCGGACATCCGTATCGACACATACCGGTCCTCGGGCGCGGGCGGTCAGCACGTGAACACCACGGACTCGGCAGTTCGGATCACGCACATTCCGACCGGGATCGTTGTAACCAGTTCCGAGAAGTCGCAGCACCAAAACCGCGATATTGCGATGAAGGCGCTGAAGTCGCGCCTGTATCAGCAAGAGCTGGATCGCCGCAACGCGGATATCAACGCTGCGCACGAGGCCAAGGGCGACGCGGGCTGGGGAAACCAAATCCGGTCCTATGTCCTGCAGCCTTATCAGATGGTGAAGGATCTGCGCACCAACCATGAGACATCAGACACCAAGGGTGTGTTGGATGGTGATCTGGATGGGTTCATGGCAGCCACACTGGCGTTGAACGTGGCGGGCAAAAGCCGGTCCGAGGCGCAGGGCGACTAAGGCGGGCAGGGGCATTGCCCGGTCTCCGCAAGCAATGCCTCCCCCGATATATTTTTGGCCAGATGCAACGGATCCCGGCTTTCTGTGGGAACGGAAAAGATTCATTTAAACAGTGGGTTTAAATGGGGGGATGCCCCGGCTAGGTTGACCTTGCAAAAGGGACGAGCCTGGGATGAATCTGAGCCAAGCAACTGCAAGTGACCTGTTGAACGCGCTGACGGACCGGCAGGTGTCGGCGCAAGAGGTGATGCTGCAAACGCTGGAGCGGATTGGCGAGGTCAACGAGGCCGCGAACGCCATTGTGGCTTTGCGCGAGCGGGATGATTTGATGACCGAGGCCCGCGCTTTGGATGCTGGTCCAATCCGTGGCCCCCTGCATGGACTGCCGATTGCGGTCAAAGATCTGGTGAACGTGGCGGGGATCGTAACATCGCAGGGATCTCCGATTTTTAAGGATCACGTTGCGCAAAGGGATGATCTGATTGCCGCGCGGATGCGGGCGGCCGGAGCGATCCTGATCGGCAAGACCAATGTTCCCGAATTCGGGCTGGGGTCCCATACTTTCAATCCGGTCCATGGCGCGACGACGAACCCTTATAATCCGGCCCGGACCTGCGGCGGGTCATCCGGCGGCGCGGCGGTGGCGCTGGCGACCGGGATGGTGGCGCTTGCGGATGGGTCAGACGCGATGGGCAGCCTACGCAACCCGGCGGCCTGGAACAATGTTTACGGGTTTCGGCCAAGCTGGGGGCGGGTGCCGTCGGAACCGGTAGGTGATGGCTTTCTGCATCAGCTGTCCACGCTTGGCCCGATGGCGCGCAGCCCAGAGGATCTGGGCCTGTTGCTGGACGTGATCTCAGGGCCAGATGTGCGGCAGCCGTTTGGTGGGGCCACCCCCATAGTGTCGCCGGTGCAGGCGGCAGACATGCGCGGCGTGCGGATTGGGTGGCTGGATGACTGGGGAGGGGCTTATCCATTTGAGGATGGCGTACACGCGCAATGTGAAAGTGCTTTGAATGTGTTCACTCAGCTGGGGGCCGAGGTCATCCCCGTTGCGCCGCCATTTGAGGCCGAGCGCCTTTGGGAGAGTTGGATAACCTTGCGATCCTGGAGCGTGGCCGCAAGCCTTGCGCCGCTTGCAGATCAACGTGACGTGTTGAAAGACACGGCGCAATGGGAGTTGGACCGAGGGCAGACTCTGACGGCGATGCAAGTGCATGAAGCCAGCGTCATCCGGTCCGAATGGTTTCGATGCGTGGCAGAGTTGATGCGTGGTTATGATGCCATGGTGTTGCCGTCTGCGCAGGTTTGGCCCTTTGAGATTGAGACGCCATACCCAACGGAAATTGCGGGGCGAAGGATGGATACCTATCATCGGTGGATGGAGGTCATGGTGCCAGTCAGCCTGATCGGCTTGCCCTGCCTGTCAGCACCGGCGGGTTTTGGAGCCAACGGATTACCGATGGGAATTCAGGTGTTTGGTCCACGCGGCTCCGACGCCCGCATCCTGTCGATTGGCGCAACCTATCACGCCGCCACCATGTGGCCGCAAAAACGACCGGCCCAACCATAGGGTCGGCAAGGGAGGAGGACAGAACATGGACAAGCCATTTGGTGTTCCGGAAATGGGGCCGGTGAATTTGGGGATGTTGCGCGAAGCCCTGCGCCGGGCCTGGACAGACTTTCGTCGGGCTCCGGTTTTTGGGCTTCTGTTTGCGGGGTTTTACGTGCTGGCCGGTTGGTTCATGGCCTGGATCACCTTGCAGACGGGCACGTCGTACTGGTTGGTTCTGGCTGCTATCGGGTTTCCTTTGCTGGGGCCCTTTGCGGCGGTAGGGATGTATGAAGTCTCGCACCGGCTGGAGCAGGGTGAGACCTTGGAATTCAAGTCTATTTTCGGAGTGGTGGTGCAGCAGGGGCGCCGTCAGTTGCCCTCGATATGCGCGATTATTGTGGTGATGTTTTTATTCTGGTTCTTTCTGGGCCATATGATCTTTGCCCTGTTCATGGGGTTGTCGACGATGACAAACGTGTCGACCTCGTTAGAGGTGTATTTGACCGCCAACGGGTTGACGATGTTGGCTGTGGGAAGCGTTGTGGGCGCTGTGTTTGCGACGGTGCTTTATATGATCACCGTACTTTCCATCCCCATGCTGTTGGACCGAGAGCTGGATTTCGTGACCGCTATGATCGCCAGTTTCAGCTATGTCCGTGATCATTTCAGCGTCATGTTGTTGTGGGGAATCTTTATCGCCATCCTGACTTTTCTAGCCATGATTCCGTGGTTTTTGGGCTTGTTTTTTGTGCTGCCGTTGTTGGGGCATGCTAGCTGGCATTTATATCGGCTGATCACTCAAGCGTCGGGCGAAAACGCTGCGTGACGTCAGCTTGCCGCTTGCTGAAGCGAGCGTTCTGCACGGCGGGCGGTTCGCGCCGCTGCCAGAACGGCCGAAGGGTCTTCGCCCAGATGACGCAGTAGAATGCGCCGGGTGGTTGTCTCGCTGGCGGTCGTTCTGGACAAGCAGATTGCCACGCCGCGCCACCGGTCCGAATGCTCATCGGTCCCGCGCGTCACCAGATAAATACGGCTGTTTTGCGAGGCTCGGCTGGACATCAGGATATAAATCTGCCGGCCAGCACAGGCGGCGATGCCTTGCACTTCACGTTCTGTCGGAGCGGCGCTCGGCATGCCAGGGCGCGGCTCATAACCACGCACCAGCGTGCATTGCGGCAACCGGCGTGCGTGAATCAACCGATGACGCGAGGGCTTAGGATCATCCAGTTCGGTCTCCGTCGCATAGTAGAACCCCGCCGGAAACAGGTTCTCGGTCAGTGTTGTGGGGCCCGAGCCCAGAAAATCTGTAAGGGCAGACGCTGCGGGATGTGTCGGAGAGCGGTCGATCTCGTCCAGCGGGCGCAGCAGAATACGGGCGTCCACTTCGAAAAACCGGCAAATCCGGTCAAGTACGTCAGGTCTTGGAAAACTCTCGCCACCAAGGTATCGGTTGAATTGCGTCCGGTTGACGCCCAATTGTCGGCAAAGTTCTGATACTGATGTATATTGCTGCGCAAGTTGTCTGAGATTGGCGCCGAACATCCTGCGCAATTCGTCCGGGTTGCGGATGTCTTTGGTCATAGGTGTCCCAGGTTCTCGCGACTTGTTTTATAGTACGCAACATGTTCGACCTGACGGTCGACATAACGCACATATCGTACAGATGACACGAACGGGCGCATCCCAACGCCACGTCACCCCCAGAGGCTAACGTCCAATCTTACAAACGCAATAGGCTTTATCTTGTTTTGTGTGATCTTTTTGGGCGCTTTGGCGCCAATAAACGTTATTCGGCCAGTTTTAGCTTACAAGGCAGCATGACAGGCCAGAGTTTCCCCACCCATACGCGAGCCGACAGGGTGGGGTAAATGTTACTCGCCACGCAGCAGGGCCGCAACGCCAGTGCGGGCCACTTCGACCAGACCCAGAGGGCGCATCAGATCGGCAAAGGCGTCGATCTTGTCCGGGGCTCCGGTGATTTCAAAAATGAAAGAGTTCAGCGTGCTGTCGACCACGTTGGCGCGGAAGATATCGGCCAGACGCAGCGCCTCGACCCTTTTGTCGCCTGCGCCAACCACTTTGATGATCGCCAGCTCCCGCTCGACCGCGTCGCCTTCGACGGTCAAATCATGCACGTCGTGAACGGTGACGATACGACCCAGCTGCGCCTTGATCTGCTCGATAACCTGCGGCGTACCGGTGGTCACGATGGTGATACGGCTCAGATGCCCGGTGTGGTCAACCTCGGCTACGGTAAGGCTTTCGATGTTGTAACCACGGCCCGAGAACAACCCGATTACACGGGCTAGGACACCGGGTTCGTTTTCGACCAGAACCGCAATCGTGTGGCGTTCTTGCACGTCCGAAAAGGTCGGGCGTAGGTTATAGGCCGAATGGCGGGTAGAGCCTTTTTTGATATGTAGGGCAGACATTTACGTCCCTTTCATCATTCTTGTGGTGTTGGGCGCTCCGCCGCGCCCAACAAATTTCGTCAAACCAGAACCGAGCCTTTGGAATCGATCACGCCCTGTGTTTCGGCCTCGCCCAGCAACATCTCGTTATGTGCCTTTCCTGACGGGATCATGGGGAAGCAATTCTCGTGCTTTTCCACCAGACAGTCAAAAATCACCGGACCGTCATAGTTGATCATCTCCATGATCGCGTCATCCAGATCGGCGGGGTCAGAGCAAAGGATGCCCTTGGCGCCGAACGCCTCGGCCAGCTTGACGAAATCGGGCAGCGCTTCGGACCACGAATGCGAATACCGCTCGCCATGCAGAAGTTCCTGCCACTGACGTACCATGCCAAGGCGTTCATTGTTCAGGATGAACTGCTTCACCGGCAGGCGGTACTGAACAGCCGTGCCCATTTCCTGCATGTTCATCAGCCACGACGCCTCACCGGCCACGTTGATCACCAGCGCGTCCGGATGCGCCATCTGCACCCCAACAGAGGCCGGGAAACCATAGCCCATCGTGCCCAAACCACCCGAGGTCATCCAGCGGTTGGGGTCTTCGAAGCCAAGATACTGCGCCGCCCACATCTGATGCTGACCGACCTCGGTTGTGATGTAGCGGTCGTGCTTTTTGGTCAGCTCTTCAAGGCGTTGCAGCGCATATTGCGGTTTGATGGTCTTTTCGCTGTTGGTGAACGCCAGGCAATTCACCTTGCGCCAGTCGCTTATCTGGGCCTGCCACTTCTTGACGGCGGCCGCATCGGTTTTGCGGCCGCGCGATTTCCAGACCTTGAGGATATCCTCAAGCACATGTGCCACATCACCGACAATCGGGATGTCCACGCGGATCACCTTGTTGATCGATGACGGATCAATGTCGATATGCGCCTTTTTCGAGTTCGGCGAGAATGCATCAATCCGCCCGGTGATCCGGTCGTCGAACCGTGCGCCGACATTGATCATCAGGTCGCAGTCATGCATCGCCAGGTTGGCCTCGTACAGGCCGTGCATCCCCAGCATGCCCAGCCAGTTTTCACCCGACGCCGGATAAGCGCCCAGACCCATCAGGGTCGAGGTGACCGGAAAGCCCGTCGCATCAACCAATTCGCGCAGCAATTGGCTGGCAGCAGGGCCCGAGTTGATGACGCCGCCGCCAGTGTAAAAGACCGGCTTCTTTGCGGTCTCGATTGCCGCAACCAGTTCGGTGATCTCTTCCAGATCGCCTTTCAGAACCGGTTGGTAGTGCGATGTTGACGGTTTTGGCGCGGTATATTCACCCGAGGCAAACTGAACGTCTTTGGGAATATCGACCAGCACCGGCCCGGGGCGGCCCGAGATGGCGACGTGAAATGCCTCATGCATCGTCTCAGACAGCGAATCCGTGTCCTTCACCAGCCAGTTATGCTTGGTGCAAGGGCGGGTGATACCGACTGTGTCGGCCTCTTGAAAGGCGTCCGAGCCGATCATGAAGGTCGGAACCTGCCCAGTCAGAACCACAATCGGGATCGAATCCAGCAGCGCATCGGTCAGGCCGGTCACCGCGTTAGTGGCGCCGGGGCCAGAAGTCACCAGTGCAACGCCGGGTTTGCCGGTTGACCGGGCATAGCCTTCGGCGGCGTGAACCGCGCCCTGTTCGTGGCGCACCAGAACGTGCCGAATGTCGTTTTGCAGAAAGATCTCATCATAGATCGGTAGCACGGCGCCACCGGGGTATCCGAATACCGTGTCCACGCCCTGATCCTTGAGGGCCTGAACTACCATTTTTGCGCCGGTCATCTCACGTGTCATCTGCTTTGCTCCGTTCGCGACATGTGTCTTGCGTTTAGCATAAAAAAAGCCCCCGAGATTTTTCGGAGGCGCATGGGTTCGATTATGGTTTACCGTTACCGGCCCATGCGCGTGTTTCCTACGATTACGACTAGCGCTTTCATCGCCAGAGGCTCCTTTTCAGCTTGGCAGGGACATTATGGGCGGGCGAAAGGGGCGTCAACAGGCAATCGTACCAATTTTGTAACCTGAGATGCAGTTTTTGCGACATTTTATTGCGCAGATTGCCGCAGGTTGGGAATTTCCGCGAATTTTTGCCCGCTCATGATGATTTGGGCTGGCAAATGGCAGGTCTGAAAGCGTCAAGGCAATGTCTAAAATTGACATGAGCGACCCGGCTCTGTGCGGCACGCTGGTCTCAGTTGAACAGGTAAGGGAGGCGAAGAATGTTGCAGGACCTCATAGATCTAGGGCGGTATCCGATCGATCGGCCCGGGTCGCGGGGCTATGATCAGACGATTGCAGATGTGCGGAAAGAACTTGATCAAGACGGCTGCGCGGTTCTGCCAGGATTTGTGCATGAGGACGGTTTGGAGTTGCTGGTGCGCGAGGCGGATGAGGTTGCCCCACAAGCGCATCGCTCTTTCAACAGGACCAACGCCTATTTCACCAAAGATGATCCGCGCTTTGGGATCGGGCATCCGATACGCCGTTTTTATGACCGCTCAAACGCCTTTGTTCCCGCAGATAATTTCCCCACGTCGGGTCCTTTGCGGCGGATTTACGAATATGAATGGTTCATGCCTTTTGTCCGTGACGCATTGGACGAGCCCGAGGATCGGTTCTTTCGCTATGATGATCCGCTGGCAGATGTGATCATTAACGTGGTCGAAGAGGGGCAGGGCTTTCCCTGGCATTTCGACACCAACAACTACACCGTTACGCTGGCCATTCAGAATGGAGAAGTCGGGGGCACCTTTGAATATGTGCCGAACCTGCGCACGGCCGAGGACGAAAATTTTAAGTCCGTGGCCTCGGTTTTGGACGGAGACAGGGCACGGGTCCGAGAGCTGGAGTTGCAACCGGGGGACCTACAGATTTTCAAGGGACGGTACGCGCTGCACAGGGTGGCCCCAGTAACGGGTGCGCGCACCCGATACGTTGGGATTTTCTCATTCGTTGAAGCCGAAGGGATGTGCGGCGGGGTTGAACGCACACGACAGCTTTATGGGCGTGTGTTACCGCATCATCATGCGCGTGAAGGGATGCGAAAGGATCAATTGCTGGACTGAAAATTCTGGGGTTAAAATAAAGAGGTTTTCAGCGACCGGAGGGTCCGATGCCTAAGATTATACAGCTTACGCCATTTGTTCTGTGTTCCTCCCTGCAAAAGCAGATTGATTTCTATTGCGATCGTTTGGGATTTTCTTGCGGGTTTCGGCAGGACAATTACGCTTTTTTGTCATTGGGGTCCGTGGCCATTCGGCTATTGGAATGCCCGCCGCGCGATGATGGTCGCCCGTTGGGAGAAGATCAGTCGTTTTACATAGACGTCGACGAAATCGACGATTTGTACGACAGCTTGCTGCCGGGATTGGCTGATCTACCCGAAGGGCGCGTGCGCCCGCCGTTTGATCAACCCTATCTGCAGCGCGAGTTTCACGTTATCGACGAAGACGGGACGTTGGTATTCTTTGGACAGGATATCAGCCCGAGGGGGTAGGCCCTCCCGCCCGTTGTCAATACACCTGCGGCGCATCTCCTCCGGTTAGGCCGGGCAGCGCTGCGCGCTGCGGGCGTGTTTAGAAACCGGGGCTGGTGCCTTGCAGGACACCGTGTTCCAGCGCGTATCGGGTCAGGCCCGCAGTGGATGAGATACCCAGTTTGCGTTTGATGTTCTTGCGGTGAGTTTCCACCGTGCGCACAGAGATTTCCAAGGTCTGCGCCACCTCTTTGTTGGACTTTCCCTGCGCCAGTTCCAGCAGGATGGTCTGCTCACGGCCGGTCAGCGCCTCACGTGCGCTGTCTTGTTTGGGCTGCAGCGACCCGCTGGCACCGGTGCAAAGGTACTGTTCGCCGCGCATCACCGCGTCGATGGCCTGTTTGATCTCATCCGTCGGTACGTCCTTGAGGACATAACCCTTGGCCCCGTGGTTCAGTGCGGTCGAAATGTATTCGGGGCTGTCATGCATCGACAGGATCAGGATGCGGGTCTCGGGCAGGCGCTCCAAAATCATCTCGGTGGCGCTGAGCCCGCCTAGGCCAGGCATGTTCAGATCCATCAGGATCACATCGGGGGACAGATCGGCAACTTGATCAACGGCTTCTTGCCCGGTGCCTAGTGTGCAGACCACTTCGATGTCGGGATAGCTTTCAAGGATCGACTGAATCCCTTCGGCCACCATCGGGTGGTCATCCACGATCAGGACCCGGATCGACTGTGCGCTCATGTACCGGCCTTTCGGTTCGGAGTTGCGTCTTCCTGCGGCGGAAGCAAGTGGCTAAGCGGCAGGGTAACCTCGATCACGGTGCCGCCGTGCGGGCTGCGTGATGACAGAATACGCAGTGATCCGTCAAGCTGTTCGATGCGTTCCTGCATGTTGCGCAGCCCGATCCCGGTGCTGACGCCTTCAGCCTCGCGGGGCAGGCCGCGACCATTGTCGGTGATGCGCATGGTGGCACCCTTTTTGTGACCGCGCAGATCAATTGTAACATGCGTTGCGTCGGCGTGGCGTTCGATATTGGTCAGGGCTTCTTGTGCGATACGGTAAAGGGCGATCTTGGCGTCCTGATCCAACCGGTTTCGAAACACGACGGTCGAGAATTCGGTCTCAATCCCCGTACGCTCGCGGAAATCGTCGGTCAGCGCCTTCACTGCGGGGCCAAGGCCCAGATCGTCCAGCACACCTGGGCGCAAATCGCGGCTGATGCGGCGCACCTCGGTGATTGCGGTGCCGAGATGCTCTATCCCCTTGTCCAATGGGGCGTGGGCCCCGTCGTCATCGCCCCGCGCAAGCCGCCGCCGGGCATTGTCCAGCGCGTAGCGTACACCGACGAGTATCTGGCTGATCCCGTCATGCAGTTCGCGCGCCACTCGGCCCCGCTCTTCCTCTTGCGCGTCGAGAACCCGTTGCGTCAGTTCCTTCAGCTTGGCATCCGCCAGCCGCCGTTCCCGGAAATTCAGGAGCATGCCGGATGCAAAAACGACCAGCACTGCCGCCAAAGTAATTCCGCCGATATAATAGAATGTCCGGCGTACACGGGCCTCGACCTCGGCCCGGGCGGCGGCGATCGATGCGACAACATCGTCAATGAACACCCCGGTTCCAACAGCCCACTGCCAGCTGGGAAAGCTGGTGACGTAGGTGATCATCTGTGCCTCTTCCCCGGTCGAAGGTTTAGGCCACAGATAGGTGTGATACCCCGCACCTTGTCGAGCGATCCGGATCAGTTCGTCCACGACTGGTGTGCCTTCACTGTCGGTCAGGCCACTCCAGTTCTTGTTGATCAGATCGGTTTGGCGCGGGCTGACCAGATTGGTACCGTCATAGTCATAGACAAAAAAGAACCCGTCATCGCCGTAGATCATTGCCGACAGGATTTGCGCGACCTGATCCTTGGCCGCCTGATCATCGGGTTGGGCCGAGCCGTAGACAAAGTAAAATCCGTTGCGAGCCTGGGTGACATAGTTGCGCAGTTCGGCCTTTTTGGCTTCGATCAGCTGTGCCTCAAGCTGATCGATTTCACGTTCGGCCAGTTTGCGCGACTGATGCGCGACGAGAATGGCAATCGCCGCCACGGCCACAATCAGCGGCAGTGTTGCCAGCAGCGACAGCTTTTGCGCGTAATTCGGTCGAAAGACGTTGCGGAATCTCCCCATATCTCTGCGATAGGCAAATTTCACAAAAAAAGCAAAGTCGGACCGTTCAATGCCGGGAATAGGTAGGTGCCGAGTAAAAAATCGCGGTGAATCCAGCGGTTTGACCCAACGAATGACCGTTTCTACGTAGTAGTAGGTATTTTCATCTTCAATTGCATGGATATGATCCGCCCCATCGACAACGATCAACTGCCCCAAGAGGCAGACCATGACTTTGGGAGGACTGACTATATGGATCGTCGTTCATTTTTGAAAACCACGGCACTAGGCAGCAGCGCGGCTGCAGCTACCGCGCTGGCAGCACCGGCATATGCGCAGGGCAAGCGGACCCTGACGATGGTGACATCCTGGCCGCGTGGCTTTGCCGTTCTGGATGACGCAGCCAGCTATATGGAGCAGATGGTCGGCGAGATGTCCGACGGTCAGCTGACCATCGACAAGAAGGCCCCGGGTGAACTGGTGGGCGCGCTGGAAGTGTTCGACGCCGTGTCGTCGGGCCAGGCTGACATGTACCACTCGGCCGACTACTACTTTATCGGTCAGCACCCCGGTTACGCCTATTTCACCGCTGTGCCGTTTGGTGGTACCGCGCAGGAACTGACTAACTGGTACTACCATGGCGGCGGCGAAGAGCTGCACGACGAGCTGGGTCAGATCTTTAATCTCAAGGGCCTGCTGGCCGGCAACTCGGGCTCGCAGTCCGGTGGCTGGTTCCGTAACGAGATTAACTCGGCCGCAGACTTCAACGGTCTGAAGTTCCGTATGCCCGGTCTGGGTGGCAAGGTGCTGGGCAAACTGGGCGCCTCGGTTCAGAACATCCCCGGCGGCGAACTGTATCAGGCGCTGTCTTCGGGTGCGCTGGACGGTCTGGAGTGGGTTGGCCCGATGGCGGACGAACGCGCCGGCTTCCAAGAAGTTGCCAAGGTCTACTACACCGCAGGTTTCCATGAGCCGGGCTCGGGTCTGGCCGCATCGGTCAACCTGGATGTCTGGAATGACCTGACACCGGCACAGCAGGCAATCCTGCGCTATGCGTCGATGGCCACAACCCACTATCAGTTGGCCGAAACGCTGGCCAACAACGGTGCCGCACTGGCGCGTCTGCAATCGCAGGGCGTCAAAACGCTGCAATTCTCGGACGACGTTTGGGACGCGTTCGGCCAGGCATCCGCCGAGGTCATGGACGAGAACATGAATGACGAGTTGTTTGCCAATATCCGCGGTTCGTTCGAAGAGTCGCTGGCGACGTCGGCCTCGTGGATCAACAAGTCGGATGGATACTACGTCCAGCAGCGCGTTCGCGTTCTGGGTGGCTAAGTAGGCGCCGGAAATCTCAGAGGCCTCACGAAAGTGGGGCCTCTTTTCAATACATATTCTCTGAATCCTGCGACCCCTGCTAAGGTGAAAGTCACAGATATTCAGCTGAGTGAGGGACATCATGGACGACAGCAGCTCGGTTGGTTTGACCGACGCTCTTGCCGCAGTTGGCGGCGGGATTGTCTGGGTTCTGCAAAATCTGGCCCAAGCCTTCTATAACATTGGCTACGCACTGACCCATCCAAGCCTCTGGCTGGATTGGTCCGATAAAGAAGCTGTCATGCGCTTCGTCTACTATGGCGGATCGGTTGAGTTCTTCTTTGCCGTTTTTGCAGTTTTTCTGGTTATCACGATCATCGGCATGGTCCGCAACAACTTCATGTGGGGGTGTGTGCGCGGACTTGAGGGGTTCACCAACACGCTGGGCCGTTTCTTTGCCTGGGCTGGTCTGCTGATGGTGCTACAGCAAATCATCATCGTGATCATGCAGCGGATTTTCACCCGCCCCGACATCGTGATCGCCTTTGGCATTCCGCTGCAATACGACATCAGTTGGTACGCTGAAATGTTGAAGTTTTACAACGCTTTGGTGGTGTCTCTTTGTGTAGGGTACACCTTTGTGCAGGGCGGGCATGTGCGGGTTGATCTGTTCTATGCCCCGGCACGGTTCGGCACCAAAAAGGTGATCGACATGCTGGGCTCGGTGTTCTTCATGATGCCGCTGGCGGTGCTGGTCTGGATGTATGGCTGGTACTTCATGTGGCGGCACCTGATCGTGCCGAAACCCTCGGCCAGTGACACGCTGGAGCGGCTGCTGCTGAAATCGAAGGCGATGCGCTGGAATGTCGAAACCATAGGCTTCAGCCCCAACGGTTTCACTGCGTATTTCCTGTTCAAGATCATGCTGGTGGCCTTTGCCGGGCTGGTCTTCCTGCAAGCAATAGCATTCCTGTACCGGTCGTATCTTGAATACGTGGAAGGACCGGACAGTGCTGGAAAATACCTCGACAAGGATAGCCTTGGTGAGGGTGAAGAAGCCTACGAAGGCGCGCATTAGGGACGGAGAACCAGACAATGCTATTCGGACTTGATGGCGTCGAGATAGGCCTCATTATCGTATTTTTCTGCCTTTTCGGAGGCATCCTTTCCGGGTTCCCGGTGGCTTTTGCCATCGGTGGGGCTGGTATCATCTCATTCGGGATCATCGCGGCATTGGACAGTGCCGGGTTGCTGGTGCATCAGGCCATCGACTCGGGCACGCAGGCCTATCGGGATCTGGTGAATTCGGGCGTCAAACCTGACACCATATCTGTTTTCCGATACCCGGAATTGCCAACCATTGGCGAGCCGGTCTTCCCCTCTGGCTGGGAAACTGCGCTGGACCGCAACGTCTCGTTCATTGTGAACCGTATCAACGAACGTGTTCTGGCCGGGCAATCCATCGAAACCCTGTTGGCCGTGCTGATGTTCGTCCTGATGGGCATCACGTTGGAGCGTTCAAAGATCGCCAACGATCTGCTGACCACAATGGCGCGTGTTTTTGGCCCGTTGCCGGGTGGTCTGGCCGTGTCGATCGTGGTTGTGGGGGCGTTTCTGGCGGCTTCGACCGGGATTGTGGGCGCGACCGTTGTGACCATGGGTTTGCTGGCGCTGCCGACCATGTTGCGAAACAACTACTCGCCTGAACTGGCAACCGGTGTGATCGCGGCCTCGGGGACGTTAGGGCAGATCATTCCACCCTCTATCGTGATTGTTCTGCTAGGCACGCTGGCTGGTGATCTGTATTCGACCGCACAGGAAACCCGCGCGGTTGAGGCCGGGTGTACCGACGCGCTGACCTATCTGGGAGAGCCTGCGGTGGTCTCGGTCGGCACATTGTTCCAGGCGGCCTTGCTGCCGGGGATCATGCTGGCCTTGCTGTATGCGCTTTATGCCTTCGGCTATGCGTTGATGAACCCCGAAAAAGCCCCGGCCGTGGAACTGGGCGGCGGTGGTGGTGAACCGATCACCCGCGGTGAAGGTCTGACTTGGCTGCTGGGGGCGCCGGTCGCACTGATCGTAGGGGCCGTTCTGCTGGGCAGCACAGGTGTGATCGGCAGCCAGAACATCACTGTTTCGGCTTTCTCGGATATCGGCGAGGGTGCTTCGCTGCGCACCAACGTATCTGAGGAATGCAAGGTCTCGATGATCGAACTGCACGGTCAATCCGCCTGGGATCAGGCCGTGGCCGAGCAGCAAGCGTTGGATGAGGCGGGCGGTGTTTCTCAGGCTCAGCGCCTGACCGAAGAAGAGCTGGCCGCTGCGCAGGAGGCCAAGATTGCCGCTACTGCACCCATTGGTACTGGTGTCGCGGTTATCGTTGTGCTGCTGGGTCTGACCTTGCTGTTTGGTCGCGGCATAGCACCGTCGCAATCCACACAACCACTGATCATTGGATCCATCGGCCTGTTGTTGATGGTGCTGGTGGATCTGTTGCTGATTGCGCCGACGACCTCGTCAGGGGTGGCCTTCGTGATCATGGCGATACCGTTTGCGCTTGCGATCTATGGCTGCAAGTTCGCGGCTGAACGCTGTGCCACAAATGATCTGATCCGTGTGGTCTTTCCACCGCTTGTTCTGATCATCGCGGTGCTGGGTTCGATTCTTGGCGGCATTACCAACCCGACACCGGCGGCTGCGCTGGGTGCGGGCGGGGCGATCATGCTGGCGGCATATCGCAAGCTGCAGGATCAGGGGCGCTCGGGGAAGGTGATCATCTGGTCAACTTTCGCCGTCATCATCTGCATGCTGATGGGCATAAATTTCGATCTGCGCATCAATCAAGGCGATGTCTCGGTCGAAAGCTGGATCGCCTTCATCTTTGCCTACGCGGCTTACCTCTATGCGCTGTTCGGATTGATCTTTGCCTGCTGGGTTCTGTTCTCAAGCGGAGTTCTAACCCCGGTTGTGCGCGAGACGGCCAAGGTAACGTCGATGGTCTTTACCATCCTGATCGGATCGCAGTTGTTAAACCTGGTGGTGATCTCGTTTGGCGGCGAGCATTACATTCAGCAGTTCCTGCGCAGCTTTGACAACGAGTTCACGGTCTTCCTGATCGTGATGTTGGTGCTGTTCATCCTGGGCTTTGTGTTGGATTTCCTCGAGATCATCTACATCGTGATCCCCATCGTGGGTCCGGTGATCTATGGCGGGTCGTTTGATCCGAAATGGGTGACAATCATGGTGGCGGTGAACCTGCAGACCTCGTTCCTCACGCCACCGTTCGGGTTTGCGTTGTTCTACCTGAGGGGGGTTGCACCGAAAGAGGTGACGACGGGCCATATCTATCGTGGGATCATACCATTTGTGATCATTCAGGTGGTGGGGATTGGTATCCTGTGGTCCTTCCCGTCGATTGTGACCATCGTGCCGGATCTGATCCCGAATTGATTGGTTACTGTGATCCAACGGAAAAGGGGGCCGATTGGCCCCCTTTGCTTTTTGGATTGTTGAATGGGCCAGCCCCTTCTTGGCCTGCGGCCAATTCAACCCCGAGAAATTTTTTGGCCAGATGAAGGCAGGTCAGGTGAACTGAATCAGGTCCCAACGATTTCCGAACGGATCGCGCCAAACGGCGACCCAACCGTAGGGTTCTTGTCTGGGGTTTTCTTCGAAATGGACGCCTTTGGATAACATTTCGGCGTGATCGCGTTCGAAATCATCCGTTTGCAGAAAGAAGCCAACGCGGCCTCCGGTCTGATTGCCCACGGCGGCGATCTGGTTTGGACCGTCTGCCTGCGCCAGCAACAATGACCCAGTATCTGATCCCGGAGGAGACACGAGCACCCAGCGTTTGCCACCGCCCAGGTCAACGTCTTGCGTCAGGGTGAAGCTGAGTTTTTGGGTGTAGAACGCAATAGCTGCATCGTAATCCGGCACCACAAGGGTGACGGCGTATAGTGTTTGGCGCATGGAAGTTTAGCCCTAGGTCGGGTGGCGGTCGGGCAGTTGAATACTGGCGACCTGCTCGGCAATCGGCGCGGTGGATAGCGGGTGGTGCTTGCCGTCCGCCAGTTCAGACGGATTGTTGATACGCTTCCAATTGCCTTGGATATAGGCTTCGAGCCCTGAAAACCGCGCCTTGTACCCCATCTTGGGGCTGCCTGGTACCCAGTAGCCCAGATAGACGTAGGGCAGGCCAGCCTCGCGAGCGATGTTGATGTGATCGAGGATCATGTACGTTCCCAGAGAGCTTTGCGGCTGTTCAGGGTCATAGAAGGAATAAACCATGCTAAGCCCGTCATCCAAAACGTCAGTCAGGCTGACGGCGATCAGCTCTCCGTTTTCGGGGTCGGCATATTCCACCACGCGGCTGCGGATCGGAGTTTCTTCGATCATTGCGGCGAATTCGAACACATCCATATCGGCCATACCGCCATCGGCGTGGCGTGTGTCCAGATAGCGGCGGAACAGTTCGTATTGCTCATCAGTTGCCCAAGGCGAGTTTGCACGGCGCTGTAGGTAGGCATTGCGTTTGGCCGTGCGCTTTTGGCTTTTGCTGGGGCGAAAAGCCGACACGTCGATGCGGGCCGACAGACAGGCTGCGCAATCAGTGCAGGATGGGCGATAAAGCACGTTTTGAGAACGGCGAAACCCCTGTTGCGACAAGGAATTGTTCAGCTGATCGGCACCTTCGCCCTGTAGGGCGGTGAACAGCTTACGCTCCATCCTGCCCTCAAGGTAAGGGCAGGGTTGCGGGGCCGTCACATAAAATTGCGGCGCGATGGGCAGCGTGTGTCGCATGAAGGTTCCGTGTTTCCTGACACAGGATGATAACAACGGTTCCCTGAGCCGCCAAGTGATTCAATTGGCAGATATTTAAGCCCGCTGGTTGATCATGACCGTGCCAAGGAACGAATCCGTTAGGCCCTGACAACGTGCGCTGGTCAGCATCATGATGACCGAGATGATCTGAACCACGAAAAACGCCATGCTGATGAAATACCCGGCGGTATGAGCCACGGCTTTGCCCATATCCAGACGGGACCCGAATGCGTCCCGCAATTCAATGCCCATGAAACGCATGCCCAGTGTCGCCGATCCGTTGGCGATGGTAACAACGCGGTAAACAAAGCTGATGACGCCATAGATCAAGGGCAGAAACAGCAGCCCCGCGCCGAATGTCAGGAAAACCGGCACGATGCACAGCAGCGAAATGAAGGCGATATCAAACAGCCACGCGACAAAGCGTTTGGTTGCTACCGACTGGTAGAACTCAGGCTGGGTATCAGGGTCGGGCAGGTGGGTCATGTTGTAATATCCGGATATTGTTCGGAAATTACCCTGTCCCGGATGGCGGGACAGGGCAAGCTTTGATCAGGCGCGCTCGCCGTTTTCGGGCTCGTCGTGGTTTTCGCGGGCGCGTTCGTCCATGAACTGGTCGAATTCAGCCTTGTCCTTGGCGTCACGCAGGCGGCGCAGGAAGGCTTCGAAGTCCTGCTGTTCGCGTTCAAGCCGCGCCAGAGTGTCTGCCTTATAGGCATCAAACGCGCTGTTGCCCGAGGGTTTCATAGCGCTCATGTGACTGTGCCAGGACTTGCGGCGGCTGCAGGATTTACTGAACATGCGTTTGCTCCAGATCATGTAGGCCAACAGGGCCAGGCCAACGGGCCAGAAGAAGATGAAACCAAGGACCATGACGGCGATCCAGGCGCCTTTGCCTTTGTCATCAAGCCAAGTTTCGATGCGGTGCAGCCATCCCGGATTTTCTGGGACGGCGGGGTCGGACAGTGCGGTCATTTGGGGTCTCCGGGGTTGATGTAAATCGTTTTCACATTGATAAGATGGGAAGCAGATGGTTGGTTGCAAGGGGTCGATGTGAAAAAGATTTACATTATGCGTCGAGGCCGAGTTTGGTTGACGTCACCCAGAGAACAAAGCAGTTTGCAAAAATGTCTGTCGAAGAACGAAAAACCGCCCCGTCACTTGCCGAAATTCTGGAACTGGAAAAGCAAGTCTGGACTGCACTAGTTGAAGGCAATTCCTCGGCCGACCGGGCGTTGCTGAGCGCGGATTTTCTGGGGGTCTATCCCACCGGGTTCGCCAACCGCGATGATCATGTCGGGCAATTCGCTGATGCGCCAACGATGTCGCGGTACGAGTTGAGCGAGACAAAACTGCGGGTTCTGAACGCTGATATTGTCCTGTTGTCCTATCGTGCCGATTACCAACGCCCGGACAGTGATGCTTGGGAGGCGATGCTGATCTCTTCCCTGTGGGAGCGCCGCCATGACGTCTGGGTCAACAGTTTCAGTCAGGACACTCCATTGGAGGCGCAATGACCGGTCCGCTGACCATCCACCGTGTTCCGCGGGCGTTTGATGCATCGCTGGGTGATGAAGCGCTGAATGCGGTATCTGGTATCGCGCCTGAACAAGGGGAGCTGATTGCAGGGACGGCGGGTTCGAGTCCATACCTAAAGGGATTGATCGAACACGAACGCGATTGGTTGCCGCCGGCCTTGCAAGAGCCCGATCAGGCTTTTGCGGATGTGATGGATGCAGCGCGTGCCTTTCCACCGGATCAGTTGAAATCCGGTTTGCGGCAAGCCAAGCGGCGCATGGCTTTGCTGACCGCGCTGGCTGATCTGGCGGGCGCGTGGCCGTTAGAGAAAGTGACCGCTGCGCTGACGGATTTCGGTGCGCTGGCTGCGGATGTTGCCGCCAAGGCCGAGATCGCGGCACTGATCCGGCGCGGCAAGCTGCCGGGGATGACCGAAGATGATGTGGAAACCGCCGCCGGGATGATCATTCTGGCCATGGGCAAGATGGGCGCGCACGAGCTGAACTATAGCTCGGATATCGACCTGATCGTTCTGTTTGATGAGACCCGCTTTGACCCCGATGATTTCTTCGATGCGCGTCAGGGTATGGTGCGGGCCACGCGCAATTTTTGCGCCACGCTCAGCGACAAGACCGCTGATGGGTATGTGTTCCGCACTGACCTGCGATTGCGTCCCGATCCGGCGGTGACCCCGGTCTGTTTGGCGACCGAGGCGGCCGAGCGGTATTATGAAAGCCTTGGCCGCACCTGGGAAAGGGCAGCTTATATCAAGGCGCGCCCATGTGCCGGTGACATTGCCGCCGGGCAACGCTTTCTTGATGCATTGCGCCCCTTTGTCTGGCGCAGGCATCTGGATTTCGCCGCCATTCAGGACGCGCATGACATGCGTCTGCGCATTCGCGAGAATAAAGGCACCGGCGGCACGCTGACCATTCCCGGCCACGATATGAAGCTGGGGCAGGGTGGCATTCGTGAGATCGAATTCTTCACCCAGACCCGCCAGTTGATCGCGGGAGGTCGCGACCCTGACCTGCGCGTGCGCGGCACGGTGCCCGGTCTGGCTGCATTGGCCGGAAAAGACTGGATACCGCAGGACGTGGCCGAAAAGCTGACCGACCACTACCGCTCCCACCGCGAGGTCGAACATCGCATTCAGATGGTTCACGATGCTCAGACCCATAAGGTGCCCCAATCACCGGATGGGATCGAACGCGTTGCCTGCCTGATGGGGATGAACAGCGCCGAGTTGACCGCAGATCTGACCCGTCGTCTGACCGAAGTGCATGAGCTGACCGAGGGGTTCTTTGCCCCAGGATCTTCGACGCCCGCACCTGCCGGTGAGACCGGTTTTGACCAAAATGTCCTGGCCCGCTGGACCACCTATCCAGCGCTACGCTCGCAACGCGGCGCGCGGATCTTTGAACGTCTCAAGCCCGAGCTGCTCTCACGTCTGTCGAAAACTGCAAAACCGGACGAGGCACTGCGGGCGCTGGACGGTTTTCTTGCAGGGTTGCCAGCAGGTGTGCAGCTGTTTTCCCTGTTCGAGGCTAATCCCCACCTGATCGACCTGCTGGTCGATATCGTGGGCACCTCGCACGCATTGGCGGCGCATCTGTCCCATAACGCCGCCGTGTTTGACGCGGTGATTGGGGGCAGTTTCTTCAGCGACTGGCCAGGGCAAACGGCACTTCAGTCTGATCTTGAGCAGGCGCTGCAGCAGGAAACGGACTATGAAACGCAGCTGGATTTCGCACGTCGCTGGTGCAAGGAATGGCATTTCCGTATCGGTGTACATCACCTGCGCGGTCTGATTGACGGTGTGCAGGCCGGAAAGCAATATGCCGAACTGGCCAGCGCTGTTATAGCCGCGATCCTACCTTGCGTGACTGAACAATTCGCCAAGAAGCACGGACCTGCGCCGGGGCGCGGGGCGACTGTACTGGGTATGGGATCGCTGGGGGCAGGGCGGATCAACTCGCAATCCGATCTGGACATGATCGTGATCTATGACCCACTGGATCAGGACATGTCGGACGGTCCGCGCCCTCTGGCCACGCGTACCTATTACGCCCGGTTCACACAGGCGCTGATCACGGCGCTCTCTGCTCCGATGTCGCAGGGGCGGCTTTATGAGGTCGACATGCGCCTGCGCCCGTCTGGCAATCAGGGGCCGGTGGCGACCAGCTGGGCCAGCTTCACCAATTACCAGCGCAACGAAGCCTGGGTTTGGGAGCATTTGGCCTTGACCCGTGCCCACGTGGTCGCAGGCGACGCGGGTTTGACGCAGGATATCGAGAGCTTCCGCGCTGATTTTCTGGCGCAACCGGAAGACCGCCAGAAGGTCCTGCGCGAAGTGTCCGAAATGCGCGCCCGTTTGGCCGCCGCCAAATCCCCAGCGGGGATATGGGATGCCAAGAACGGCGCCGGGCGGATGATGGATATCGAACTGATGGCCGAAACCGGGGCACTACTGTCTGGTGTGACACAGCGCGACGTGCAGTCTGGGTTGGACGGCACTGTCGCTGCCGGTTTGCTGGACGTCGCGCAAGTGCAAACGCTCAAGGATTGCTACGATTTATGCTGGTCTGTGCAATGCGCTGCCCGGCTGCTGTCGGGTAAAGTGATCGAAGCGGACAAGATCGGCGAGGGCGGCGCGGCTTTCCTGTGTCGGGCCACCGGGTTCGAACAGGTCGAACACCTGCAGGGCGCGCTGCAGGACAGTTACACCGCCGCCGCCGGTATTATCGGTCGCGTGCTTGAGGAGGGGCAAGATGCCGCGCAATGACGATCCAAACGATCACAAGGGCCTGATCCGCGAGGCGTACCGCATCGACGGCATCACGCTGCCCGAATGCCGCAGCATTTTTCTGGACTGGGCGCTGAGCCTGCCTGCGGATCGCGATCAGACACAGGCCCTTACTGCATTACACGCCATCTATGCCGCGCAAGAGGCCGATCATCCGATGACACAAGTGCTGGCCGAAGGGCTACAATCGGCTCAGACACCCAAGAGGCGCGGCGGCTGGCGGTCCCGGTCTCGCTAGGGCTTTTCCCCCGGCGCGTTCACCACTATGAGGGCGTCATGACCCAAGCCACCGACCGCCCCCGTATCCGCCTGAAACCCAAAGCCAACGCGCGCGGCCTGCGCCATGGCTTCCCGTGGGTCTATGCCAACGACATTGTCACCGACCGGCGTACACGCAAGATACCGGTTGGCGCTTTGGCCGTGCTGGAGGATGACAAACGCGCGCCCATTGCGTTGGTCGCCGTGAACCCCGAGTCGAAAATCATGTGCCGCGTACTGGATCGCGACCTTGACGCCGATCTGAATGCTGAATGGTTCGAATCCCGCCTGCGCCGCGCTTTGGACATGCGCGAACGCCTGTTTGACGCCCCCTATTACCGCCTGATCCACGCCGAAGCGGATGGCTTTCCTGGCGTGATCATTGACCGCTTTGGTGATGCCTGCGTGATCCAACCCAATGCCGCCTGGGCCGAGGCGCATCTGGAAACGCTGACCGATGCGTTGGTTGCTGTGACGGGTGTGACAACTGTGCTGAAAAATGCCTCGGGCCGCACTCGGGGACTGGAAGGGCTGGATGATGAAAACCAGACCTTGCGTGGAACTGCGCCTGACGCTCCGCTGCCGGTGCCAATGAATGGCGCGACCTATATGGCTGATCTTACCGGAGGCCAGAAAACCGGCCTGTTTTACGACCAACGCCCCAACCATGCATTCGCTGCACGGCTGGTGCAGCCGGGTGCGCAAGTGCTGGACGTGTTCAGCCATGTGGGCGGTTTTGGTCTGGCGATGCTGGCTGGCGGTGCGGCGCAGGCCCTGTCTGTCGATGGTTCGGCTGCGGCGCTGGACTTGGCGACAAAGGGTGCCGAGGCTTCGGGATGTGCGGATCGATTTGAAACCCGTCAGGGCGATGCGTTCGAGGTGCTGACCAAATTGGGCGAAGAAGGCGCGCAATTTGACGTTGTCATCTGTGATCCACCCGCTTTTGCGCCGTCGAAACAAGCCCTGGACGCGGGCCTGCGCGCTTATGAGCGTATCGCACGGCTGGCCGCACCGTTGGTGAAACCGGGCGGCTATCTGGGGCTTTGTTCTTGTTCACACGCAGCCGATCTGGGTCGGTTCCGCGACGCGTCCTCGCGGGGGATTGGCCGGGCAGGGCGGCAGGCACAACTGATCCACACGGGGTTTGCCGGCCCCGACCACCCGCAACTGCCGCAACTGGCTGAAAGCGGGTATCTCAAAGCCGTGTTTTACCGGCTGTGAAGGCGGTTCTGGATACCTGCGTCATCTACCCCACGGTGATGCGAGAGATGCTGTTGGGCGCTGCTAGATTGGGTCACTTCACGCCGATCTGGTCTCCTCGTATCCTCGAGGAATGGGCCCGTGCCGCCCGCAAACTGGGTCCGGAGGGCGAGGCGCAGGCCCGTGCCGAAATCGCCCTGACGCAGGCGCAGTGGCTCAAGGCCGAACGCGCGGCCAATCCGGGGCTTGAACAACGCCTCTGGCTGCCCGATAGCGCCGATATTCACGTTCTCGCCACCGCCGTTGAGGCCTCGGCCGATGTTATCGTCACCGTGAACGCCAAGGATTTCCCAAGAAATATTCTGTCGGAAGAAGGGCTTGAACGCCGCGATCCTGACGGCCTGCTATATGGATTCTGGATGGACGACCCCGACGGCATGGCGGAACTCGCCGACCGTGTTTTAGCCGAAGCCAACCGGCTGTCCGGTGATCAATGGACCTTGCGCGCGCTGATGAAAAAGGCCCGTCTGCCAAGGTTGGGCAAGGCGCTCAGCCATTAGGCCGTATCCAACTTCATCTGGTTAATAATATCCCGGTGGGGCTGGCCCCACTCTTTCGAACCTAACCGCCCGCGCCCCAACGCTGCTCAAGGGCTTCCAGCGCTGCAATCCGCTCATCCGTTTTGGGATGACTCATCAGCCAGGCCGGAGTAACACCCGCGCGCTGTTGTGTCAGGTCTTCCAACTTGTGAAACAGCGACTTTTGCGGCCCAATCCCGATCCCGGCCTTGGTCAGCAGAGCGGCGGCATATTCATCCGCCTCATATTCATCGCTGCGCGAAAGGCGCGAGGCCAGCAGGTGGGTCAGCATATTGGCAATCCACGCGCCGATGAAGGGAATGAACCGGTTCAACAGCATCATCAAAGCCGCCCGCAATGCGTTCTGGCCGGAAAAATCGATCATCCGCCGCCGCGCATGCCCCAGCGCAACATGTCCCAGCTCATGTGCAATAACGCTGGCCATTTCCTCGGCCGAAACCTCTCCGTTACGGAACTTGCGATAAAAGCCGCGCGTAATGAATATCCGCCCGTCAGCAGCCGCCAGACCGTTCACCGGGTCGATCTCGTAGATGTAAACCGGGACCCGGTCGATCTCGAGCGCGGCGGCCAGCCTGTCAGTCATGCGTTTCAGCACCGGATCAGCCAGTTCGGTCGATTTCGCATCCAGCTCTCGGTGCGTTCGCCAGACGGAAATCCGGTACATCACAAAGGCATAAGCAATCGCCAATAGGATCGGGGTCAATCGAAGCATGCACTAGATATGGCTCTGAGTGGGGGAATAGGCAACCAGCCTTAAACATTTGTGCAGTAAACAGAGCGGACGTCCAATTTTTGTCGAAATTCCCGGATAGCGAGAAAACGGTGTAAGAAATTCACTAGGATTCAATTGATTATGAAGAAGTTTTGTTTTCGCGCGTACAGAGCTTGCCTAAGATCAATGGGATTATACGGGCTTCTATTGTGTTTCATGGCTGCTTGGACACTGACTTTCGGTTGGTCTCAGGGAATGAGTATTGGACCGATGGCTTTGGCCACGCTGATTACACTCGGTTTCAGTGTAGCAATGACCAATTCAAAACTAACGCCGAATTGGTTGGCTGATCCGGATGGCATTGTAAAAGCACTAATCGTCTTTGTGGGTTCAGGCCCACTTATGCTTGTTTTTGGCGTGGCGGCCATCGCTGTCATTGGACCATTGGGTTTTGAAACACAGTTGGGTAAATCGCTGTCCATTCTGGTCGCGTTTCCCGCTTTGGTGTTGGGAACTGTGATGGGTTGGGCGGCCCTGTTCTACGGGATTTTGCCTAATAAAGACCAATCCGTCCCGCCAGCGCGGCCCAGTTTTCCTCTGCCGGAGTAAACCACCGAAAACGCAATCCTGCGCGACCTGCGTCAATCGCGCACGAGCAGTTGATCCTGACTTAACGCGTCAATTCCTTCATTCCCTGCTCCAGTCCGGCCAGGGTCATCGGCACCATGCGATCCTCAAAAATTTCCTGGATCATCCCGATCGAGTGGGTGTATTCCCAGTATTTCTCGGGCAACGGGTTGATCCACAGGTTTGACGGCCATTGTTCGCGGGCGCGTTGCAGCCAGACCTGTCCGGCCTCTTGGTTCCAATGCTCGTTGGCGCCGCCTGGATAGGCGATCTCGTAGGGGCTCATCGAGGCATCGCCGACAAAGATGCATTTGTAGTCCGAGCCATAGGTGCGCAGCACCTCATGCGTGGGGGTCTTCTGATCCCAACGGCGGCGGTTGTCGCGCCAGACGCCTTCGTACAGGCAATTGTGAAAGTAGTAGTACTCCAGATGCTTGAACTCGGTCCGGGCGGCCGAGAACAGTTCTTCGACCACTTTGATATGCGGATTCATTGAGCCGCCGACGTCCAAAAACAGCAGCACTTTGACAGCGTTGTGGCGTTCGGGGCGGGTTTTCACATCCAGATAACCATGTTCGGCTGTGGCTCGGATGGTGCCGTCCAGATCCAGCTCTTCCGCCGCACCTTCACGCGCCCAGCGACGCAGGCGTTTCAAGGCGACCTTGATATTGCGCGTGCCCAGTTCAACTGTGTCGTCCAGGTTTTTGAATTCACGCTTGTCCCAGACCTTGACCGCACGCTGATGGCGGCTTTCGTCCTGACCGATGCGCACACCTTCGGGATTATATCCATAGGCCCCGAACGGAGAGGTGCCAGCGGTGCCGATCCATTTGTTGCCACCCTGATGGCGGCCTTTCTGATCCTTTAGGCGCTCGCGCAGCGTCTCCATCAGTTTGTCGAACCCACCCATGGCTTCGATTTCGGCTTTTTCTTCTTTTGAGAGGTGTTTTTCGGCCATCTTTGCCAGCCAATCGGCGGGAATGTCGACTGCCTCAAGAACCTGTTCAAAGCTGATCTCGTCCAGCCCTTCAAAACTGGCGGCAAAGGCGCGGTCGAATTTGTCGATGTTGCGTTCATCTTTCACCATCGACACGCGGGCGAGGTAATAAAACGCCTCGACATCATATGTGGCCAGACCCTTTTTCATGCCCTCAAGAAAGGTCAGGTATTCGCGCAAGGATACGGGAACGCCCGCTTTTCTGAGATTTTCGAAAAAGGGCAGGAACATGGGTCAGACCACAAAACGTATGAGTATAAGGGACAGCACAAGGCCGACCAATGCAAAGGCAATGCCATACCCGGCTGCATATTGCGCCATGTCGGCGCCGGTGCCGTTGCGCTTGCGCGCTGTTATCGCCCCAAGGATTGCCCCCAAAATCGCCATTCCCAGAATTACGACCATGCGTTATCCGCCTCTGTTGTTGGGGGATCCTTCCGCAACTTCCTGATTAAGCGACCGGACCACCGTTTCCGAGCCGAACCCGTAACGTGCCCATCCCAGACTGTCCAGCCTGACAGAGCGTGCCTCAGCCGTCCGGCCCGCCTGATTGAGGGCTTCGGATTTCAGAAGCAACAATGTCGCCAGTTGCGAGGCATTTTCGGCCCGCATCATCACGTCGATGGCCTTATCCAATTCGGGCAGGGCTTCGGGGCCTTTGCCTAGTGCTAGAGCAAAAGCGGCAGTCTGTGTAGTGATATAGGCCTGATGGATTTCGGTGCCGGGGGTTGCGCGCAAGTATTGCAAAGCGGTCTGATAATTGCGCAGCGCGTCCTGCGGTTTGTCGAACTGACCCATCCGCCCCATCAGGTAATAGGGATAGGCGCGGCGATGATCGGTCCAGCCCTGTTCCTGACCGATCCGCGCGGCCTTTTGCGCGGCCCGCAGGCGCCGTTGCGTATTCAGTTGCGGGCGCAGGGATTTTTGAACCGCATTGATCCATTCACGCGGCGTTTCAGATAGCGGCTGCATTGGTATGTTCTCGCCACGCGGGTTCAGGCGCCTCAGAATACCGGGCAGAGCGGCCTCAACCTGTTCGCTTGTCATTCCGCTGCGCAGTTCGGGCGCGTAGGCCGTGCGCAGGATCAGCATGTCAAACCCGGTAAGGACAGTATGGATATTGTCATCGTTGAACACTGAATCCGGCAGATGATACAGATCGTTCAGCGGTCCCAGTGACTGCGCAATCTCTTCATGCAGGCAATCGCGTTTTTCCTGCGGGCTGACGTCGTATGGAATAAAGATGCCCAGACGTTCGCGGCTGCGCAGCCGGCTCCAGCTGCTTATCTGTTTGCGCCGGTTGCGGCGGTACTCTTCAAAGCTCGAAGAGTTCGGCACCACGAAACAGGCCGCCTGTGGCAGAATTTCATGGATCTCTGCCTGACTGACGGCTTCGATTGTGATGTTGGCCGTGCCGTCCGAAATCTGTTGAATGTCGATCCCGGCCTCGCGGCGCAGGCGGGTCAGCAATTGAGTCAGGTCGCGCTGCATCGAGGGCGTAGGTGAGCCGGTCAGACGCACGGTGATCGGCGTTTCAAACCGCGTGAATACCGGCAGTTTCGCGCCCCCTTCCAACGCGAAATGTAACGATACGAAATCCGCCGCGATATTGGCGTTCGACCGGCCCGGTGGCATCGGGAACGCGCGGGTGAATGTCTTGGCCGGGGGCAACGTCTCTTCAATCGCCTGCACGCGAGTTGGTACTTCGGTCGTCTCAACCGCTGCGCAGCCTGCCAGCGCCACACCTGCAACAAGGGCCAGCCATCGCATCATGGGCGCTGATACCGGATAAAGGGCGTCTGTTTGCCGATGCGGTCATAAAGTTTGCGGGCGGTGTGGTTGAAATCCTGCGTCAGCCAATAGACTGAAGGCGCGCCCTGTCGGTCGGCTTCATCATACACCGCCTGAATCAGAGCGCGGCCGACTCCGGAACCACGCGCCTGGGGGCGGGCGAACAGGTCTTGCAAGTAGCACACGGATTCAACCTTCCACGCGTGGCGGTGGAAAAGGTAATGCGTGAGACCAACAAGCCGCCCGTTTTGTTCCGCAACAAAACATGAGAAATCGTGCGGATCGTCGCCCAGCAATCGTGCGAAGGTGCTGTCATAGATCTCATCTGCGACCGTTGTTTCATAAAACGCCAGATAGTCGCGCCACATGTCGGACCATTCAGCGCGGTCTTCGGGCCGCAAGGCGCGGATGGTCAAAGTGTCAGTCAATCACAGGGTCCCGTCTGATCCGGTCATAGGTAGCCCGGATAAAACGGACCGCCACCTGCAATGCTGACAGCCAGACCTGTCCAAGGCAAGCAGCGATCACCAGATGCTCAACAGGTTTAGCGTTTGCTGCGCGCCATAAAGGCCAGTCGCTCGAACAGATGCACGTCCTGTTCGTTCTTCAGCAACGCACCGTGCAGCTTGGGCAAAGCGTTCGCACCATCGCGTTTCAGGTCTTCGGACGTCAGGTCTTCGGCCAACAGCAGTTTCAGCCAATCCAGCACTTCGGAGGTTGAGGGCTTTTTCTTCAGCCCCTGCGTTTCGCGGATTTCATAGAATTGCGTCAGGGCAGTGGTCAGCAACGCATCTTTGATACCGGGGTGGTGGACCTCGACGATCCGGCGCATGGTCGCCTCGTCAGGGAAGCGGATATAGTGGAAGAAACAGCGGCGCAGAAACGCGTCGGGCAGTTCCTTTTCATTGTTCGAGGTGATGATGACGATGGGGCGGTGTTTGGCCCGGATGGTCTCACCAGTCTCGTAAACATGGAACTCCATCTTATCGAGTTCCTGCAGCAGATCGTTGGGAAACTCGATATCCGCCTTGTCGATCTCGTCAATCAGCAGAACAATCTTCTCGTCGGCCTCAAACGCCTGCCACAGCTTGCCCTTACGGATGTAGTTGGACACGTCATGCACGCGTTCTTCACCCAGCTGACTGTCACGAAGCCGGCTGACCGCATCGTATTCGTACAGACCTTGTTGCGCGCGGGTGGTGGATTTCACGTTCCACTCGATCATGCGCAGCCCCAGTGCGCCTGCCACCTGTTTGGCCAGTTCTGTTTTGCCCGTGCCAGGTTCCCCCTTGACCAGCAAGGGGCGTTCCAGCGTCACGGCAGCATTCACCGCAATGGTCAGGTCATCGGTGGCAACATATTCGGCGGTGCCTTGGAAACGTGCGGTCATGGGCCCCTCGTTTGGTTTTGCGCAATCTGTGTTGTTCGGGTTACAGAGAGGCGATGATTTTGACAAGCGGGCCACGGCGTCGCGGGATCAGATTTTCGTAACGACTCCAATCCCTTTTGCGTGATTCGACGTCCGGCGGGTGCCGTGTCTGTTGGGGATCGCCTAATTTTCGCCTGACAATTTCCACAGTATAACAAGGTTTTGTTGTTATTTGTCTCATATTTAGACATGCCGGGGACGTGACGTATTAAGACGACGTTTGTGTAGTGACATTCGTGCGTGCGTCGGATACATGCACCGCAGAAGGGAGTGCCAAATGTCAGGTCAAACAACAGCAACCGACGTTACTGGCCATACCGAGGGAGCAAAAATGAAGCAGGAAGTTTTTCTGCCGGAGGATTATCGCCCGGCCGAAGATGAACCTTTCATGAATGACCGTCAGCTTGAGTATTTTCGCCGCAAGCTGCTGGATTGGAAGAATGAACTATTGGCGGGCAGCCGCGACACGATCGAAGGGCTGCAGGACAACACCCGTAACATTCCGGACGTTGCAGACCGCGCAAGCGAGGAAACAGATCGCGCGCTGGAGCTGCGGACCCGCGACCGTCAGCGCAAGCTAGTTGCCAAGATCGACTCGGCCCTGCGTCGCATCGAAGAGGGCGAGTACGGCTATTGCGAAAAGACGGGCGATCCGATTTCGCTGAAACGTCTGGATGCGCGTCCAATCGCGACCATGACGCTTGAGGCGCAGGAACGTCACGAGCGTCGCGAAAAGGTCCACCGCGACGATTGATCGCTGGAACTTTGGTACTAATTCAAACGCCGGGGCCTGTTGCTCCGGCGTTTTTGCGTTAAGCCGGTGCCATGGATATCAACGGTCTGAAATTCAATGTCATCGGCGGCGGAATAGGGGGGCTGGCAGCCTCTTTGGCACTGCGGCAACGCGGGGCGCAGGTCACGGTTCTTGAGCAGGCTCCGGCCCTGACTGAGGTTGGCGCAGGATTGCAGATCAGCGCCAACGGCATGGCGGTTTTGCGGGCGCTGAATGTGTTAGGGGATAAGCCCGAGGGCGGGCAGTTGTCTCACGGCACAATTCTGCGAGATTATCGCAACGGTCGAGTAATAAGCCGTATTCCCGCACCGGCGGCCGGACCGACCTACTATTACCATCGCGCAGATTTGCTGGACCTGTTGCGCCGGGCGGCTTTAGAGGCGGGCGTTACTATCCAGCTGGGCGCGCAGGTGGCGCAGGTTCTCCAACATCCGGCAGAGGCGGAAATCGTTCTCAATGACGGCGAACGCTTGCGGTGCGACTGTGCTATCGCG
The DNA here is from genome assembly GCF_056539625.1 of Ruegeria sp. BA12. Classification (NCBI taxonomy): domain Bacteria; kingdom Pseudomonadati; phylum Pseudomonadota; class Alphaproteobacteria; order Rhodobacterales; family Roseobacteraceae; genus Ruegeria; species Ruegeria sp. BA12. Next base: position 204,423 of record NZ_JBQFVF010000002.1, on the reverse strand, counting down.
GCGGACGGGGGCCGCAGCACCATACGTCCGACCCTGAACGGGCCAGAGGCCCCTCAGTTTACGCACCAGATTGCCTGGCGTGCGACTATCCCCTTGTCAGAACGAGAGGAGATGCCTTGCGCCTCACTGACAATGGGGCCTGGACGCCACGTCGTCACCTATCCGTTGCGCGATCAGCAACTGATGAATGTGGTGGCAATTGAGGAACGCTCGGACTGGCAAGAGGAAGGCTGGCGGCTGCAAGGCGATCCGAATGATCTGCGCGCGCGTTTTGCCGATTTCGGGGGGCCAGTGGGCGATATTCTGTCTGACGTGACCGAAACCCATCTTTGGGCCCTGTTCCTGCGGCCTGTGGCGCAAAGCTGGCAGAACGGGCGGTTGGCGCTGCTGGGCGACGCCGCGCATCCGACCTTGCCCTTTATGGCGCAAGGGGCCTGTTTGGCGTTAGAGGATGCGTGGATTCTAGCCCGCACCTTCGAAGAAAAACCCGATGTGACACAAGCTCTTGCTGCCTATGAAACCCGCCGTCGCCCAAGGGCCAAACGAGTTGTGGCTACCGCCGGAGCCAACGCGCGAAATTTTCACCTGCGCGGTCCCATGCGACTGGCGGCACAGATGGTGCTGATGGCCGTTGGACCAAGGCTTTCGAAAAAATATGAGTGGATCTATGCCTACGACCCGACCGCATGATTGATTACAGGTCGAGCTGAACCCAGACTGGCACGTGGTCCGACGGTTTCTCATGCCCTCGCACGGCTGCATCAATCTGGCAGTCTTGCATCAGATCGGCAGCCTGAGGTGTCAGCAGAAAGTGATCGATACGAATGCCATCGTTCTTGTTCCACGCACCCGCCTGATAGTCCCAGAATGAGTAGTGACCAGGTCCTTGTGTGCGGGCCCGAAACGCTTCGGTAAAGCCCAGATTGAGGATTTTGCGAAACGCCGCACGGCTTTCCGGTCGGAACAAGGCATCCTCGCGCCAGGCATCCGGGCGGGCGGCATCTTCGGCCTGTGGGATGATGTTGTAATCTCCCGCCATAAGTGCCGGTTCTTCGCTGGCCATCAGTTCGCGCGCCCGATGATACAGCCGTTCCATCCAGGCCAGCTTATAGTCGTATTTCGGTCCGGGTACCGGGTTGCCGTTGGGCAGGTACAACCCGCAAATCCGCAGCGCTTGCTTGCCGATCACGGTCGCTTCGATCCAGCGCGCCTGTTCGTCCTCGTCATCTCCGGGCAGGCCACGGGACACATCCTCAAGTGGAAGTTTTGATAAGATGGCGACGCCGTTAAAACTTTTCTGGCCGTGGGTTTCGACGTTATAACCACGTTCCTCAAATATCTCGCGCGGGAAGTTTTCATCGACCGACTTGATTTCCTGCAATAGGACGACGTCAGGTTGTGCTTCGTCAAGCCACCGGGGCAGAGCTTCGGCCCGCGCTTTGATGCCGTTGATGTTAAACGTGGCGATTTTCATGCGCGATCCTCCGGCTGACTGCCGGTTGATCTATCCCTCAACCACGCGGGCAGGGCAAGGTCACATTGAAAAAGACGTACCGCAGCCGCAGGATGAGGTCGCGTTGGGGTTTTCGATCACAAACCGCGCACCAATCAGTTCCTGCGTGAAATCGATCACTGCATTTTCCAGAAACGGCAGAGAAATCGAATCGACAATGACCTTTTGGCCTTTGCCTTCCAGCACAAGATCGTCGTCTTTGGGTTCGTCCAGCGCGATTTCGTATTGAAAGCCGGAACATCCGCCGCCTTCCACTGCGACGCGCAAGGCCTGACCCTGATCCGCTGCGCCAATCTCGGCCAGACGGTCAAAGGCGCGTTCTGTGACTGTGGGGGGCAGATTCATGCCAGTCTCCAAAGGTTTATTTCCTTTACGCCTTACAATATAGAAATTGCAAGGACAGGCGACAAGGATAAGGCCTTTGGACAGAGCAGGTTTTGCCTCGGACCCAGGCCGCGCAAGGGGGCGGCTAGTACCTGAGGAGGAAAGCAGTTTCCGATCATGCTTTCAGCGCGACCGGGATCGGATCATTCATGCCAGCGCGTTTCGGCGGCTGAAACACAAGACACAGGTGTTTGTTGAACATGAAGGCGACAGTTACCGCACGCGCCTGACGCATTCTATCGAAGTGGCACAGGTGGCGCGCACGATTGCCGGGGCATTGGGATTGAACCCCGAACTGACCGAAGCCGTGGCATTGGCGCATGATCTGGGGCACACGCCCTTTGGTCATACCGGAGAGGACGCCTTGCACGCTTTGATGGAGCCATACGGCGGCTTCGATCACAACGCGCAGGCCATTCGGATCGTCACCAAATTGGAACGCCACTATGCCGAATTCGACGGCTGCAACCTGACATGGGAATGTCTGGAAGGCATAGCCAAGCATAATGGGCCTGTGACAGGCGAATTGCCGTGGGCGCTGGCCGAGTGCAATGGCGGTTTTGACCTTGAACTGCACACCCATGCCAGTGCCGAGGCACAGGTGGCCGCGCTGTCTGACGATATAGCCTATAACAATCATGATCTGTTGGATGGGCTCAGGGCCGATCTGTTCACGGACGCTGAAATTCAGCAATTGCCCATCGTCGGTGATTGCTATGCGGAAGTGGACCGCAAGTACCCTGGTCTGGACCCGTATCGGCGCAGGCACGAAGCATTGCGTCGCGTGTTTGGAGTGATGGTTTCGGATGTGATCGACACCTCGCGCGACCTGATCGCTGATTCTGGGGCGCAAACGGTCGAAGATATCCGGCATCTGGGTTATCCGGTGATCCAGTTCTCGGCAGGGCTTTGGGCGCAACTTAAAGAGATCCGCGCCTTCCTGTTCTCGCGGATGTATCGTGCGTCCAGCGTCATGAAGGTCAGGGCCGAAGTGTCTGCGGTCGTTGAAGAATTATTCCCGATCTACTTGAACGATCCCAAACAAATGCCAGCCCATTGGCACGGCGATATAGAAGCGGCCCGGGATGAGACGGTGCTGGCACGGATTGTGTCGGACTACATTGCAGGTATGACCGACCGCTTTGCCTTGCAGGATCACAAAAGGCTGACGGGGCGGTCGTCACTCGATGCCGATATAGGCTAGCGCCCAAACCTGTTGGCCGGATTGCTCGTCTGCCAGATCAGCATCATCTGTGGGCGGAAAAACGATCATCGTAGGGCCATAGCCGCCGATCCCCATCGGACTGCCATCCGCATGGGTTGCCACGATGGGTTGGTGCGCCTGAATACTGTCCCATGGGATTTCGGACTGGTATCCATCCATCGCCATTGGTTTGGCAGTCTTCCCTACGGCCCCTGCCATGACCATCACATCCGACAAAAGCGGACCAGAGAAGGCGACGTCGCGCTGATTGTCTTCGGGGCCGTAGGCAATTGTGATCTCCACTTGCGCTAGACCGTCAAGCATCGCGGCGTCAAATCCGGCGCCGCCGCTGTGCTGCACTTCGAGATAACCCAGCAGACCACCGTCATTTTCACCCCGAGCCGGTAAGTTGGTTTCCGTCACCGCCCCGCCCAGCGTCAGAAGAACATGGCCCTGCGGCGCGGGCATATCGGCCCAGACCGGGATCGAAGTGGTCAGGACGAATGCAAGGGACAGGGAAAGACGCATGGAACGATCTCCGAGGTTAGGAATTTCCTGTGACCTTAGCCCGGTTTACCGCTAATCCAAGCGGAAACTTATCGCTTCCATTGACCTTGCCGCTTTGCGTGGTAAACCGCCGGGCAAGCAAAAGGACATCCGAAATGAACCTGTTTTCCGAGATCCGCGGCCTTGTACTGGACGCGCTGGCACAGATGCAGTCCGAAGGCGCGCTGCCCGAGGGGCTGAGCTTTGACAATGTGGCGGTCGAACCACCGCGTGATGCCGCGCATGGCGACATGGCGACAAACGCCGCGATGGTGCTGGCGAAGCCGGCCAAGATGAAGCCGCGTGACATTGCCGATGTGTTGGCCGGAAAGCTGGCGGCGGATGACCGGATCACCAGTGCCGAGGTTGCGGGGCCGGGCTTTTTGAACCTGCGGTTGGCGCCTTCGGTTTGGCAGGGTGTTCTGGCGGCAGTGTTGGAGAAAGGCACGGATTATGGCCGCTCGACTATGGGGCAGGGGCAAAAGGTCAACGTGGAATATGTGTCGGCCAACCCGACTGGGCCGCTGCATGTTGGCCATACGCGGGGCGCGGTGTTTGGCGATGCGCTGGCAAGCTTGTTGGCCTATTCCGGCCATGATGTGACCCGCGAATATTATATTAACGACGGCGGTGCGCAGGTCGACGTGTTGGCACGCTCGGCCTACGAGCGCTATCGCGAAGCCAACGGGTTGAGCCCCGAGATTGCCGAAGGCTTGTATCCGGGCGACTACCTGATCCCAATCGGCGAAGCGCTGAAAGAGAAATACGGCGACAGCCTGATCGACAAGCCGGAAAGCGAATGGCTGGACGATCTGCGCGAGTTCTCGACCGACGCGATGATGGACCTGATCCGCGCTGACCTGAAGGCGCTGGGCGTAGAGATGGACGTGTTCTTCTCGGAAAAATCGCTCTATGGCACAGGCCGGATCGAGGCCGCGCTGGAGTCGCTGACCGAAAAGGGCCTGATCTATGAAGGCGTTCTGGAGCCGCCAAAGGGCAAAAAGCCCGAGGATTGGGAGCCGCGCGAGCAGACCCTGTTCAAGTCCACCGAACATGGCGATGACGTCGATCGCCCGGTGAAGAAGTCGGACGGCAGCTGGACCTATTTCGCCCCGGATATTGCCTATCACTATGACAAGGTGACCCGTGGGTTTGATGCTCTGATCGACGTGTTTGGCGCGGACCACGGCGGCTATGTCAAACGGATGAAGGCAGCAGTATCGGCGCTGTCTGATGGCAAAGTGCCTCTGGATATCAAGCTGACCCAGCTTGTGAAGCTGTGGAAGAACGGCGAGCCATTCAAGATGTCCAAGCGGGCCGGGAACTTTGTCACCCTGCGGGATGTGGTCGATCAGGTTGGGCCGGATGTGACCCGCTTCGTGATGCTGACTCGTAAGAACGACGCGCCCCTGGATTTCGATTTCGACAAGGTGCTTGAGCAGAGCCGCGAGAACCCCGTGTTCTACGTGCAATACGCCCATGCCCGCGTGATGAGCGTGCTGCGCCGCGCCGCCGAGGCCGGGATTGTCGCTGATGACGTGACCCTTGCGGGTGCGGACCTCAGCAAGAACGATCACGTTTCGGAACTGACCGTTGCCAAGAAGCTGGCCGAATGGCCCCGTTTGGTTGAGATTGCCGCGCGCACGAATGAACCGCACCGGGTTGCCTTCTACCTGTATGAGCTTGCAGGAGACTTCCACGCGCTGTGGAATAAGGGCAACGACGAGACTCAACTGCGTTTCATCCAGGATGGCGATGTTGCCACAAGCCAGTCAAAAATCGCATTGGCCCGCGCCGTTTCTGTTGTGATTTCAGCGGGCTTGGGTATTCTTGGCGTTACCCCGGCGCAGGAGATGCGGTAACAAACACCGCCCGAAGCACCGGTACGAGGTAGGCAAGAAATGACCCGCGCGCCTTATTTTCTGGCGTGAATCGGGTGGTGAGGCGGACATGGCACGTTACGATTACTCGGGGCAGATGCGCCCCGAGCAGATGCATTACACGAATCAACCACATCCTCAGGATGGGTATGACTATTCCGACGACATGCACGGGTATGAAGAAGCGCCGCGCGCGGCGGGTCTGGGTCGTATCGTAAACGCGCTGGGCGCGGTTGCGTCCCTGGCATTGGTCGCTGGCATTGGTGTTTGGGGTTACAAGCTGGTGATGCGCGATGTTAGCGGCGTACCGGTCGTACGTGCCATCGAAGGGCCCATGCGCATTCAGCCAGAAAGCCCCGGTGGAACACCTGCCGATCATCAAGGACTGGCCGTCAACACAGTAGCCGCGGTCGGAACTGCTGCACCACCGGCGGATCGTCTGATCCTTGCGCCGCGCCCGGTGTCCCTGTCGGATGAGGACACGCCGGTTGAGCCTCTGAAGCCCACCCCGGCCGTGCATGTGGTGCAGGAAGAGATTTCTGGTCAGGAGGCTGCGCAATTGCGCCAGGGTTCGGTAGACGCTCTGGTCGCCGAACTGGCTGGTGATGCGGCACAAATCGACCAACCGACCGAGCAGGGCGTGCAACTGGCCTCTTTGGTCGTGCCCGAAGAAGAGCCCGCGATTGATCCCGCTGATCTGGCCGCACAGTTGCCCGATCCGGAACTGGCCGCACTGCCGGGGGTTCGCCGGTCTTTGCGCCCCAACACGCGCCCGGCCCGTTCTACACCCAGCGGGATCACCACCAGCAGCAGTACTGAAGACGCGATCAACGCTGCGGTCAAAGCTGCTGTGGGGCTGGATATTGACCCGGACACATTGTCCAAGGGCACGCGCATGGCCCAGCTTGGGGCCTATGAAAGCACGGATGTAGCGCGGGCTGAATGGGATCGCCTGAATGGCCGTTTCGGTGAGTATATGGATGGAAAACAACGTGTTATCCAAAAAACCTCACGTGGTGGACGGACCTTCTATCGTTTGCGGGTTCTGGGATTTGACGACCTAAGCGACTCGCGTCAGTTCTGCGCTGCCCTCGAAGCACAAGGCGCCGATTGTATCCCGGTGGCCGCTCGGTGAGTTTCGGCGCGGCAATCACTGATGCCGAAGGCTTGCGCCTGACGCCCGAAGAAAAAAGTCTGTTTCAAGAAATGAACCCGTTTGGGTTCATTTTATTTGCCCGCAACATCGATACCGCCGATCAGGTCCGTGCTCTGTGCGACGACTTCCGCGAGGCTGTGGGACGCAATTGCCCGATCACCATTGATCAGGAAGGCGGCCGCGTGCAACGGCTGCGCGCACCACTGGCGCGGGAATGGATGCCACCGCTGGATCATGTCGCGGGCGCGGGGGATCAGGCTGAACGCGCCATGTATCTACGCTATCGCCTAATCGCGAATGAGCTGTTTGAGCTGGGGATCGACAGCAATTGTGCCCCGATGGTGGATCTGGCGCGTGATGATACGCATGCCTTTCTGAAGAACCGCTGCTATGGATCTGATTCAACAACAGTTTCCGGGATCGGAAAGGCGGTTGCCAAGGGGCATCTGGATGGTGGTGTTCTGCCAGTGATCAAGCACATGCCAGGCCACGGCCTGTCCACGCTGGACAGCCACCACGACCTGCCACATGTCGATCTGACGCAAGACGCATTGGAAGAGACTGATTTCGCGCCGTTCCGTGCCTTGAACGACCTGCCGATGGGGATGACGGCGCATTTGGTTTATGACCGGATCGACCCACAACCGGCTACGATTTCACCCACAATGATCGGTCTGATCCGCGACAGGATTGGGTTTGATGGCCTGATCATGACCGATGATATCTCGATGAAGGCCCTCAGCGGCGCACCCGAGGAGATTGCCCGTCAGGCGCTCAACGCCGGGTGCGACGTGGTTTTGCATTGCAACGGCTCGTTTGAAGCCCGCGCCAAAGTGCTGGAAGCCGCCGGAGAAATGACCGAGCAGGCCGAGATACGCGCAGAAAAGGCGCTGGCAATGCGGCAAAAGCCTGCGGAACTTGACATCCCCGCGACTGAGGCGGAACTATCTGCCCTAATGGGCGGGCAGGTATATGAACGATAACCTTTTCAGCGAAGACCCGGTCTCGGTCGCGGATCGCCTTGCGGCCGAAGCCCTGATCGTTGACGTCGACGGGTTCGAAGGCCCGTTGGACGTGTTGTTGACCCTGTCGCGGACACAAAAGGTCGACCTGCGGAAAATCTCGGTTCTAGCGCTGGCGCAGCAATATCTGACTTTTGTTGAAAAAGCCCGGGCTCTGCGGATTGAATTGGCAGCTGACTATCTGGTTATGGCGGCGTGGCTGGCCTTTTTGAAATCCCGCCTGCTGCTGCCCCCTGATCCGGATGACGAGGGTCCGTCAGGTGAAGAACTGGCCGCGCATCTGGCGTTTCAGCTAGAGCGCTTGCAGGCCATGCGTGATGCTGCGGCCCGCTTGATGGCGCGGGACCAGCTGGGCCGCGATTTCTTCAAACGCGGGCAGGGCGAGGATGTCACCCGCATCCGCACTGTGACTTATTCGGCAACCCTGCTGGATTTGATGCAGGGGTACGCTCGCATCCGCACACGCGACGAATTCCGCCCCTTCGTGATGGACCGTGACGCCGTGTTCACGATGGAACAGGCGCTGGAGCGGATGCGCCCCCTGATCGGCTTTGCGGGCACGTGGACGGATATGGAGACCTATCTGCCCGATGGTTGGGACGCGGACCCTGTCCGCAAACGCTCGGCCACGGCGGCGACCTTTGCGGCCTCGCTGGAATTGGTGAAAGAAGGACATATGGAGATCAAGCAGAGCGAGACCTTTGCCCCGATCCATCTGCGCAAGAGGACTGACACACGTGACTGACGCCCCCGAAGACGAAGGCACCGGCACCCTGTTCGAAGCGCCGCCGCTGGCAGAGCAAGAGCGCATGGTCGAGGCCGTGCTGTTCGCCAGCGCCGAACCGGTGACTACCTCTGATCTTGAGGCCCGGATGCCTCATGGCAGCGACGCGGCGCAAGCCGTTGAAATGCTTCAGAAACGATATGAAGGGCGCGGCGTGCGGGTGGTCAAGGTTGGCGAGGCCTGGGCCATTCGAACCGCCCCCGATCTGGGCTTTTTGATGCAAAAAGAAACAGTTGAAACCCGCAAACTGAGCCGTGCGGCCATCGAAACGCTGGCTATCGTGGCCTACCATCAACCCTGTACGCGGGCTGAGATTGAAGAAATTCGCGGTGTTTCGGTCTCACGCGGGACGATCGACCAACTGCTGGAAATGGAGTGGATCAGGTTAGGCCGTCGCCGAATGACACCGGGCCGTCCGGTGACATTCGTGGTGACGCCGCATTTCTTGGACCATTTCGGGCTTGAGAACGCTCGCGACCTGCCGGGGCTCAAGGAACTGCGCGCCGCTGGCTTGCTGGAAAACCGGCCACCGCCGGGCACCATCCCACTGGGCGAGGGGCGCGAAGAAGAGCAGGATGAAGATCAGACAGAACTGTTCGAGGAAGAGTGATCAAACGACCCTTTTGGTGTCACACAATTCGCCTATGTTGAGGATCAGAAAACGGAGTTGAGCAATGAATGCCAATCGGATGATCGACATGATCGTACGTCAGGTCATGCGCCGCCTTGTCAGTAAAGGCGTTGACAAGGGCTTTGATATGGCAGGCCGTATGGGTGGTAAAAACGAACAGCCCGGCGAGGCCAACCGTGCCAACAACAAAGGCCCACGCCCATCCCAGAACCTGAAACAAGCGCAACGAATAACCCGTCAAGCGCGCCGGTTCATGAAGTTCTAATCAGCTAACTGCCTTAAAATGCTTGGACAATTTCAAGCCTTGTCCTTGGTAATTTGAGGCGATGCCAGCCCCGTACAGCTGGGTGGGCATTTCGGCCATTTTCTCATAGACCAGCCGGCCGACGACTTGACCGTGTTCCAACACAAAAGGTGCCTCATGGCAGCGCACTTCAAGCACTCCACGTGATCCAGCGCCTCCGGCGGCGGCGTGGCCGAAACCGGGGTCGAAGAAACCTGCGTAATGCACCCGGAATTCACCCACCATGGCCAGATACGGCGCCATCTCGGCGGCATAGAGGGGCGGGATGTGGACAGCTTCGCGGCTGACCAGGATGTAGAAGGCGCCCGGGTCCAGGATGATGCGGCCATCGGTGGTGCGGACCTCTTCCCAGTATTCCTGCGGGTCGTATTCTCCGATCCGGTCCAGATCGATCACTCCGGTATGCGGCTTGGCGCGATAGCCCACCAGATCGGTGTCGGGCAATTGCAAGTCGACCGAAAAACCCAACCCGTCCTGAATCACTGCAGGACCGTCAACCAAGGGCGAGTCACTGTGCAACGCGGTCAGTTCTGCATCGCTAAGCACGGCCTGACCTTGGCGGAAGCGAATCTGATTGAGCCTCATCCCCGGACGTACCAGCACCGAGAAGGAACGCGGGCAAATCTCCGCGTAAAGCGGGCCGGTATAGCCCGCAGGCACGCGGTCGAACTCGGTGCCGCCATCGGTGATGGTGCGGGTCAGCAAGTCCAGCCGCCCGGTCGAGCTTTTGGCGTTAGCCACAGCCGTCACGGTTTCGGGCAGGGCCAGCGATTCCATCAGCGGCACCAGATAGACGCAGCCTTTTTCCAGAACCGCACCGTCCGTGATGTCGATGCGGTGCATCTCGAACTCAGACAACCGATCCGCGACGGATCGGGTTTCGCCGGCCAGAAACGAGGCACGAACACGGTAAGCCACTGTTCCTAAGCGCAAATCAAGGCTGGCAGGCTGAACCTGCGCAGGGATAACCTCGGGGTTGGCGGTGATTTCTCCGCGTGCGATCATCGCTTCGATTTGCTGATTTGGGCATACGCCTGTCATTCCGATCCCCCCTGATGCCAGAGCGGGATCTGGCCTGTCTGCCATAAACGTCGGTGTGATTTGGTCGGGCTAGCAGGACTCGAACCTGCGACCTTCCGTCCCCCAGACGGACGCGCTACCAGGCTGCGCCATAGCCCGACGTTGAGGTGTTCATAAAGACTTTCCCGGCAGGGGCAAGAGGAAATCATCGCCTTTTTTTCTTATCCCGCCGTTCGATTTTCAATGCGGTTAAGAACGGCGCGCAGGTCCTTTGCCACCGGAGCAATCTGTTTCAGCAGATCGTCATCGAAATCGGTGCGGTTCCATGCCTGCGTTGCGATTCCACCCAGCAGGGGGGCCTCATCCAGAAATTCCGGTGAGGGTTGCGCCGCGACCGGCTGCGGTTTGGGTTCGGCAGGCTCCACATTAGGGGCCTCGGCAACGGGTGCAGCGTCGTCCAGATTTAGGTTGATCTGTTCGCTTGTCTCGACTGGCTTAGAAGAGAAGGGCACAACTACACTGTCGTTAGCAGTGGCGTCCGGTTTGGCCACCTCGTCCAACCCTTGCGAAAGCGAGGAAACATGCGCCACGCCCTGTTCACGCAGGATACGTTGAACGCCTTTGATGGTTATCCCGTCCTCGTGCAGCAGTTTCTTGATACCGCCCAGCAGGCGCATGTCGTTGGGTCGGTAGTAACGCCGCCCTCCGGCACGCTTTACCGGTTTGACCTGATTGAAACGGCTTTCCCAGAATCGCAGGACATGAGCCTGAACGCCCAGCCAGTCCGCAACTTCACTGATCGTGCGAAAGGCGTCGGGGGACTTGCTCATGACCGTGTCGTCCTGATCTTACTTACGGTTCCCTGCGGCGACGCGATCCTTCATCAGGTGCGACGGGCGGAACGTCAGAACCCGGCGGGGTTGAATCGGAACCTCTTCGCCGGTTTTGGGGTTGCGGCCGATGCGGGCAGTTTTGTCCCGAACGCTGAACGTGCCGAATGACGAAATTTTCACCTGCTCGCCGCGCACCAAAGCGTCGGACATGTGGTTCAGAACGCTTTCGACCAGCTGCGCACTTTCGTTGCGTGACAGGCCAACCTCACGAAAGACGGCCTCGCTCAGATCCATTCGGGTCAGTGTTTTATCGCCCATACCATTTCCCCTGTTGATACCGCAGAATACGGTGAGGGGAAATTCGCTGTCAATATCAATGAATTGCAAGTCTGCGTGTAAGCCGAATTGCGCCGGTTACCAGCGCAGCACAACCGCACCCCAGGCCAGACCGCCGCCGATGGCCTCGGTCACAAGCAGATCGCCCTGCTTGATTTGCCCGCGCTGTTTGCCGACGGACAAGGCAAGAGGAATCGACGCGGCCGATGTGTTGCCATGGTCCTGAACGGTGACGACGACGTTTTCCATCGGCAGGCCCATTTTCTTGGCGGTGCCCTGAATAATACGGATATTTGCCTGATGGGGCACAATCCAGTCGACGTCAGTGTTGCTGAGGCCAACGCTTTGCAAAGCGGTTTCCGCCGTTTTGGCCAGTTTTTCGACCGCATGGCGGAACACCTGATTACCTTGCATCCGCAGATGTCCGGTCGATTGGGTCGACACACCGCCATCGACGTAAAGCAGGTCCTTGTACCGGCCGTCTGAATTGAGGTCGGTCGCCAGAATGCCGCGATCCTGCGCACTGCCTTCGCCCTCTTGCAGCTCCAACACTAGCGCACCAGCGCCATCACCGAACAGCACGCAGGTGGACCGGTCCGTCCAGTCCATGATTCGCGAGAAGGTTTCGGCCCCGATGACCAGAACGCGCTTGGCCTGACCGGATACGATCAGGGCGTTGGCATTGGTCAGCGCAAAGACGAATCCAGCGCAGACGGCTTGAACGTCAAAGGCAAAGCCTTTGGTCATGCCCAACTGTGCCTGCACCATGGTTGCGGCAGATGGGAAAGTCAGATCGGCGGTCGAAGTTGCCACAATTATCGCATCGATATCGTCAGCCACTAGCCCCGCATCGGCCAGCGCGGCCTCGGCTGCCTTGGTGGCCAGATCGGACGTTGTTTCGTTTTCGGCGGCGAAATGGCGGCGCTCGATACCCGAGCGGGTCTTAATCCACTCATCCGTTGTATCGAGCGTCTTTTCAAACTCGGAATTCGGAACGATGCGCTCTGGCAAATAGTGTCCGACACCAACGACAACTGAACGGCCTGCCATGCTTGGGTACTGCCTTTTTTGTTATTCGCCAGCCTTTGGCGGCGTGTGGGCGGCATCTTGTGCAAGCTCGGCTGTCGATGCAACCCGTGCCGCCAATTTTTCGGCGAAACCAGACTGGGCAAGGGTAAAGGCCAGTTTGACTGCTGCCGAGACTCCGATGGCATCCGCGCCACCATGTGATTTGACCACGGTTCCGTTGAGGCCAAGAAAAACGCCGCCATTCACTTGGCGCGGGTCGATACGCTTTTTCAAACGATTTAACGACGTGATCGCCAGTACCGAAGCGAGGCGTGACAGCGGTGAATACTTGAACGCTTTGCGCAACAGGTCGCCAATCAGGCTGGCTGTGCCTTCGCCGGTCTTAATGGCGACGTTGCCGGTAAACCCATCAGTGACAATGACATCCGCCTTGTCGCCGGGAATGTCGCTGCCTTCAACGAAACCGACAAAATCGAAATTCGCCTGCTCTGCGAATTCCGTGATCATAGCATGTGCTTCTTTAAGCTCGGCGCGGCCCTTGTGTTCTTCGGTGCCCACGTTCAAGAGACCGATCCGAGGACGTTCCAGCGCCATGCCGTTGCGCGCATAGGATGCACCCATCAGCGCATATTGCAGCAGATCCTTGGCGTCGGCGCGCACATCCGCGCCCACATCCAGCATCACGTTGAACCCCTGCGGGTTGCGCGATGGCCACAGAATCGCAATCGCCGGACGGTTTACACCGGGCAATTTGCGCAACCGCATCATCGACAGCGCCATCAGCGCGCCGGTGTTGCCGCAGGAAACGGCGCCATGCGCCTCACCTTGCCGCACTGATTCCAGCGTTGACCACATCGAGGTCTGCTTGCCACTGCGGACAACCTGACTGGGCTTGTCCTCCATCGTGACTACATCGGGGCAATCACGAAAAACGACGCGCCCTTGCAGGACACGCCGTTTGGCAACAAGTTTGCGAAGCGTAGGCTCAGGCCCGTGCAGAATAAACGCGATATCGGGGTTTTTGATTGCCGATTTGGCAATGCCTGCAACCACAGTCGCGGCCCCCGAGTCTCCGCCCATAGCGTCAACCGAGATGGTAATCCGTCCGGCGTGCGAGGGCTGTTCAGTCATTCCTTGCCTGCGCTTTTAAAGGCTTAGGCCGCGTCTTCGTCCAGGTCGATTTCGTCGGCCTGTGCGACGACTTCGCGGTCATCGTAGTGGCCACAGGACGCGCAGACGTGGTGCGGGCGCTTCAGCTCGCCGCAGTTGGGGCATTCGTTCGGGTTTGCAGCAACCAGAGCGTCGTGTGCGCGGCGGTTGTTGCGACGCGACTTGGAAACTTTGTTCTGTTGGACGGCCATGGTCTCAACCTTTGTCTACTGAGGGCCAACAGATTCGCTGTGGGCCGGGTTTCATTCTTTGTTTATCTCGTGGTTTGACGCGCGTTTAGGGGACGATCCCCGCAATGTCCAACCCAAATTCCGATGAGCGCGCGAAAATACTGCGATTCTCGACATGTTCAAGCGATTTTTCTGAGGGCCTGATATGACAGGAAAACAGACCTATGTCACTCGTCTTTTTTCAGCGCGTCGCGCAGACCGGCCAGACCGGCAAAGGGCTTGACGTCTTCGTCTGTCATGGCCTGTTTGCCCGGCTCAGTATAGTCGGCCTGTCCCAGTTCGGCACCGTCTTTACGTGGGTATTGGGGCAGGGCCAGCGACAGGGCCTCGACCATGACAAGCGCTGGGTCGATCTCAGCACCAAGCTGTTCGGTTTCATCACCTTCGGGAATTTCAAACTCGGGCTCTTCTGGATCAACCCAATCGGCCACATAGATTCGCGCGACCGGGATGTCGATGCGGGTGGTCACCGGTTCCAATGTCACCACGCAGGGCTGAATCACTGTAGCCCCCAGTTTTCCGTTCAATACCCAGTCGCGCTTGCCCTGTGCCCTTACGTCACCCACAAAGCTGAGCTTGCGTAGGCCAAGCAAGCCCAACTCGTCTCTGGTAGCCTCCAAAGCCTTGGCGTCTGGGCGCAACTCAAAGGGGGTTGGTGCATTTTGGGGCAGATCGGCCACCCGCAGAGATGTCTGGTTGCTCATTCGTGACCCTTTCCTGTGTTGAACCGGGGCTGCGGTTTGATGTAAGCGGATAGGGTCCGTAACGGGCCAAGGCAAGAGGGTGTGAATGTTGAAGGTTGTGAACAGGTTGAAACCGGCGTCGAAAACGCTTGTCTTTGCGGCCTGTCTGGCAGCGGCTGGTGCATGTTCGCCGGTCTTCAAGAATCACGGATATGTCCCAACGCCCGAGGACCTGGCCGAGGTCAAAGTGGGTGTGGACACCCGCGACAGTGTGATCGAGGCGGTCGGCGCCCCCAGTTCGTCCGGCGTGATCCGCGATTCCGGGTTCTATTACGTCCGGTCACGCATTCGTCATTACGGCCCGAAAAAGCCCGAAGTGGTCTCGCGTGAGTTGGTGGCGATCAGCTTTGATGACCGGGGCGTGGTTCGGAACATCGAACGGTTCGGGCTTGAGGATGGTATTGTCGTTACGCTGGATCGCCGGATTACCGAGTCCACGATTCAGGGTCAGGGCTTTATCCGTCAGCTGTTGGGTAACATCGGTAACTTTAACCCGGCCAATATTCCCGGCACGTCACAATAAGTTACAGCCACATCTTGCGATGGTCATGCGGCAATCACACATTGTGTGATAGGGGCATGGCAAGAGGAAACAGGTCAGCAACCGCGGAGGATGCGACCATGGCACTATTGCTTGGTAAGGGGCGGTATCGCGCCCGGCTGGCGCAGTCGCGGCAGGACCTGGCGGCGGCACAGCAGCTGCGGATGTTGGCCTTTGGGACAGAAAAAATCGATCAGGACGATTTCGATTCGGTCTGTGCCCATATTCTGGTCGAAGATGTGCGCGCAGGCGGGCAGGTGGTCTGTTGTTTCCGCATGCTGACCATGGCAGATGGCACTGAAATCGGCCGCAGCTATTCGGCGCAGTTCTATGATCTTTCGGCGCTTGCGGGGTTTAGCGGTCGGATGGTTGAGATGGGGCGGTTTTGCGTTCATCCGGACTGGACCGACCCAGACATTCTGCGTGTCGCCTGGGGGGCAATGACGGCCTATGTAGATCAGAATGATGTCGAGATGCTGTTTGGCTGTTCGTCCTTCGCTGGGACCGAAACCGAGGAGTATCTGGATGCGTTCGCGATTCTAAAGCACAGGCATCTCGCCCCAAAACGTTGGCTGCCACGGGTCAAGGCACCGGATGTATTCCGCTTTGCCACGCGTCTGCGTCGCAGGCCGGATGTGAAAAAGGCGATGTTGCGGATGCCGCCCTTGCTGCGTACTTATCTGATGATGGGCGGCTGGGTCAGTGACCATGCGGTCGTCGATCGGCATATGAACACGCTGCATGTGTTCACCGGGCTTGAGATTGGTGCGATTCCCCCGGCAAGGAAACGTTTGTTGCGAGCGGTGGTTCGGTAATCCCCGTTGACCCCTTGGCCTTGCCGGTTTAGCTGGCGGGCATGGCGAGAATTCCTTTGTTGCAGATGTCCGGCATTTCCCTGACCTTTGGGGGTGATCCGGTGTTTTCGGGGCTGGACCTGGTGGTGCAGCCGGGCGATCGTATCGCGTTGGTGGGGCGCAATGGGTCCGGCAAATCAACCTTGATGAAAGTGATGGCCGGTCTGGTCGAGCCAGACCAAGGCGACATTGTGATTCCGCCTGGAAAATCTATAGGTTACATGGAGCAGGACCCAACCATGGAAGGGTTCGCGACGCTGGGCGACTATGCCTCAAGCGGGTTAGAGCCAGGTGAGCTGTACAAGGTTGAACGTGCCGGAGAGGGGCTGAAATTCGACCCGTCGCGCCCGGTCGAAACGGCCTCGGGCGGCGAGCGGCGGCGCGCGGCTTTGGCCAAGCTGATGGCCGAGGCGCCAGACCTGATGCTGCTGGACGAGCCGACCAACCACCTGGATATCGAAGCCATCGCCTGGCTCGAGCGTGAGCTGGGCGCGACGCGGGCTGCGTTTGTTCTGATCTCGCACGACCGCGCGTTTTTGCGGGCTTTAACCCGAGCCACGCTCTGGATTGACCGCGGAATGGTGCGGCGACAGGAACAGGGGTTCGACGCTTTCGAAACCTGGCGTGACAAAGTTTGGGATGAGGAAGATCAGCAACGTCACAAGCTGAACCGCCTGATTAAATCCGAGGCGAAATGGGCTGTCGAGGGCATCAGCGCACGACGCAAGCGCAATCAAGGCCGCGTGCGCGCCCTGCAGGCGTTGCGGGCCGAAAAGGCGGCGCAAATCAAACGCCAGGGCTCGGCCGCTATGGCGCTTGAGGCAGGGCCGAAATCCGGACGAAAAGTGATCGAGGCCAAAGGCTTGGCCAAGTCCTTTGATGCGCAACGGATCGTGCGGAATTTCGACTTATTGGTGCAACGCGGTGATCGGGTGGCTTTTGTCGGACCGAATGGTGTAGGCAAGACGACCCTGCTGAAAATGCTGCTTGGACAAGAACAACCGGATGAGGGGTCGGTGACCCTGGGTACCAATCTTGAGGTTGCGGTGTTCGATCAGACCCGCGCGCAACTGGACCCGGAAATGAGCCTTTGGGATAGTCTGACCGGCGACCCCGAGATGCGGGTTTCCGGCAAGGCCGATCAGGTGATGGTCGGTGGCCAACCTAAGCATGTGGTCGGCTACCTCAAGGAATTCCTGTTTGACGAACGGCAGGCCAGAGCGGCGGTTAAATCCCTGTCAGGGGGCGAAAAAGCGCGATTGCTGCTGGCCAAGCTGATGGCCAAATCCTCGAACCTGCTGGTGCTGGACGAACCGACCAACGATCTGGATGTCGAAACACTGGATCTGTTACAGGAACTGCTGGACGATTATGACGGCACCGTTCTGCTGGTCAGTCACGACCGGGATTTCCTGGATCGCGTCGCCACTACGACCATCGCGATGGAGGGCAATGGCCGCGCAATCGTCTATGCGGGTGGGTGGTCGGACTATATTGCACAGCGAGGGGACGTTGCGGAAAAGAAGGTAGAAAAATCAAAACCCTCAAAGGCAAAGGTCAAGCCGGAAAGTCAGGCGAAATCGGGTCTGTCTTTCTCGGAAAAACACCGGCTTGAGAAACTACCCGCCGAAATCGCCCGGCTTGAGGCCGAGATCGGCAAACTGGAAGACCTCATGTCCGATCCCGAATTGTTCACTCGCGAACCGGTTAAATTCCAGAAGGCGACCGAGGCGTTGGTCGAGCGGCAGGAAAAACTGGCCGCAGCCGAGGATGAGTGGCTGATGCTCGAAGAAAAGGCCGAAGGCGCTTAGGACTGTTTCAGCGCTCGGGCAGGGTTTCCAACGACCGTTTCTTCGGCCGCGACGTCTTTGGTCACGACGCTGCCCGCACCGATGGTGGCATTGTCGCCGATGGTGATGCCGGGCATCAGGATGGCTCCACCGCCCACCCAGACATTCCGCCCAATCGTCACCGGAAGACCAATTTCAAGACCCTGCGCACGCTCAACCGGGTCTTTGGCGTGTTGAGCGCAATAAATCTGAACGTGCGGTCCGAACATCGTGCCGTCTCCGACCCTCACCGGTGCGGTATCCAGAACCACGCAGCCCGCGTTGAAATAAACGCGCTGGCCAAGGTGGATGTTCACCCCATAGGCGCAGTGAAAAGGAGCCTCGAGAAAGCAATCCGACCCGACGTTGCCGAACAACGCCAGCAATTCCGGTGCTATTGCACCGCGGGTATCCGGCGGACAGGTGTTATGCGCGTGAACCGCGCGCCGGGCCTGTACGCGCAGGGCATCCAATTCCGGATCCAGACAGCAATACCACTCTCCGGCCTGCATCTTTTCGCGTTCGGTCATGAAACTGACCTAGCGCATTCGCAGGGCACCGTCGATGCGGATGACCTCTCCGTTCAGGTATCCCATCTCGACGATAAACCCGGCCAGTCGCCCGTATTCACGCGGATCACCCAGACGGGCCGGGTTGGGGACGTCAGCGGCCAGTTGCTGCTGTACCTCTTCTGGTAGACCGGCCAGCATCGGGGTCATGAAGATACCGGGGGCGATGGCCATCACCCGTATCCCGGTCGCGGCCAGATCGCGGGACATCGGCAGGGTCATCCCGACCACTCCACCTTTTGAGGCCGCATAGGCCGCTTGTCCCTTTTGCCCGTCAAAGGCCGCGATCGATGCGGTATTGATGATCACACCGCGTGCGCCGTCGGGCTCAGGGTCATTCTTTGCCATTTCAGCCGCAGCCAGGCGCGAGACGTTGAATGTGCCCACCAGATTGATGTCGATGGTGCGTTGAAAGGCGTCCAGAGGGTGGGGGCCGTCTTTGCCCACCGTCTTGATGCCATAAGCGATTCCGGCGCAGTTCACGGCGGCCGTGATCTGGCCCATATTGTTCATCGCCCGATCGATCGCTGCGGCGACGGATTCCTCGTTCGTCACGTCCGTTTCAGCAAAATGCCCTCCGATTTCCTCCGCGACCTGAGTGCCACGGACGGCGTCGCGGTCCAGAATAGTGACCTGCGCGCCGCGCTCGGCAAAGTGACGTGCGGTTGCTTCGCCCAGCCCCGAAGCACCGCCAGTGATGATCGCGGATGTGGTGGACAATTGCATGGCGGCGGTCTCCTCTCAGGATATGAACGTATGTTCAGTTAATCTGAGGATTTAGGTGATGTCCACAATTCGGACGAGATTTTTCAAAGTTTTATGCCGTTTCTCAAGCGATTCTCAGAGGAACTTTAACTGCGCTTAATGCGCAAGTCTCACATCGGTACCTATCAATTTGACGCGTCGAGGGGGCGCCGAACAAGGAGACAAGTGTTATGCGTAAGAGTTTGAAAGTCGGAATTCCTGTGCTGGTAACTGCACCTTTTCTGACTGTGATGGCGGTAAGCAGCGCCGCAGCTGCGCCAGAGGTGTGCAACTGGAAGACCGCCCGGGATGCTGCAAATCGGGGGGATTATCAGGCGCTGTGTGATTGTCAGCAGGTGACACCCAGCTTTCTGGAACGCCTGCAACAACGGTCGGATTTCGCGACCACATTGCGCAACACAACGGCGCAATGCCCAGGATTGGCTTCGTTGTTGACCGACCAACCAACGGGTTCGATTGGTGCATCGGGAAATCCAGGCGAGGCGCGGGGAAATGATCAGTTTGCCGGTCTTGATTCAGATAGCGGAGGCGGTTCCGGGTCTGGCGGCGGAGGCGGAGGTGGTAACCCCGGCAACGGCGGCGGTGGCCCCGGTGACGGTGGCGGCGACCCCGGTGATGGTGGCGGTGATCCCGGTGACGGCGGCGGTGACCCAGGCAACGGCGGTGGCAACGGCGGTGGCGGCGACAACGGCGGCAACAACGGCGGCGGCAATGGCGGCAACAACGGTGGTGGCAACGGCGGCAACAACGGCAGCGGCAACGGTGGCAACAACGGCGGCCCCGGTAATGGTAACGGAAACAACGGGAATTCCGGCAACGGCGGTGGCAATAACGGCGGCTCTGGCCCCGGCACCGGAGACGGTGGCGGCAATAACGGCAATGGCAATGGCGGCGGTGGTCACGGCAATGGGGGCAGCAATGGCGGCGGTCACGGCGGAGGCAAAGGCGGCCACGGCGACGGTAAAGGCGGCCATGGCGGTGGCAAAGGCGGCCACGGCGACGGTAAAGGCGGCGGCAAAGGAGGCCATGGCGGTGGTAAGGGCGGCCACGGCGACGGAAAAGGCGGCGGCAAGGATGGAAAACGCTAAGCCCGTTTGCCACCTGCGCGTCAGCGCCTGAAACGAAAACGGCCACCCAATTGGGTGGCCGTTAGCCGTGTTGGAACAGTTTAGGCCAGCCGGACCAAGGCGTGCCGCTTCTTGCCTGCGCTCAATTTGACGGGTGAGGACAGAGCGCCTGCGTCGATCATCAGGCCCGCATCCGTCAAAGGGGCATCGTCCACTTTGGCGCCGTTTTCAGCAATCAGGCGTTTGGCCTCTTTGCCCGACTTCGCGAGACCGGAAATGACGAACAATTGCACGATCGAGATTGGGAGGGTGCCCTCGCCGACGATCACGGTCGGCAGGTCATCCCCAACGCCCCCTCTCTCAAACACTTCGCGTGCGGTGGCCTCGGCAGTCGCAGCGGCTAAAGCACCGTGGGCAAGGGTGGTCACCTCGTTGGCAAGACGGATCTTGGCCTCATTGATTTCGGACCCTTGCAGCGCGCCCAGGCGCTCGCACTCATCCACCGGCATTTCGGTGTAGAGCTTCAGGAACCGCCCGACATCCGCATCGGTGGTGTTGCGCCAGAACTGCCAGAATTCGTAGGGCGAGCGCATCTCGGCGTTCAGCCACACGGCACCGTCCTGAGATTTGCCCATCTTCTTGCCGTCGCTGGTGGTCAACAGGGGCGAGGTCAGACCGTAAATCTCGTGATCCAGCACGCGGCGGGTTAGGTCGATCCCATTGACGATATTGCCCCACTGATCCGAGCCGCCCATCTGCAGAACGCAGCCATAGCGGCGGTTCAGCTCAAGGAAATCATAAGCCTGCAGGATCATGTAGTTGAATTCGAGGAAGCTGAGCGATTGTTCTCGATCCAGCCGCGATTTCACGGACTCAAACGAAAGCATGCGGTTGACCGAGAAGTGCCGCCCGATGTCCCGCAGGAAATCGAGGTAGTTCAGGTCGTCCAGCCACTCGGCATTGTTCAGCATCAGAGCTTTGTTTTCGGCGTCACTGTCATAGTCGATATAGGCCGAGAACACCTTTTTGATGCCCGCGATGTTTTCGTCGATCTGTTCGGGCCCCAACAGGGGACGTTCATCCGCGCGGAACGACGGATCGCCCACCTTGGTGGTGCCGCCGCCCATCAGGGTGATCGGCTGATGGCCGGTTTTCTGGAACCAGCGCAGCATCATGATTTGGATCAGGCTGCCCACATGCAACGATTTTGCCGTCGCATCAAAGCCGATATAGGCCGGCTTGCACCCACTGATCAGCGCTTCGTCAAGGCCCTGATAATCGGTGCAGTCGGCGAGAAAGCCGCGCTCGATCATCGTGGCGATGAAATCCGATTTGGGGTGGTAGGTCATATCGTGCCCTTTGGGTTGATGTTGCGGGGCACTGTATAGGCGTCGCTTTGGGCAAGGAAAAGCCACCATTTCCAAGAAAAACGTGGGCAGTGTCAGCTTTTGACCGGAGGCAGGCGCAACGCATAGAGCATTGCGATCAGGTTCAGCGCGGCCAGTGCAAAGATCGGGGTGATTGGATCGTGCAGATGTGCCACCGCGCCCAGGATCGCAGCAAAGACCATGCCGATCAGTCCGGCACTAACATCGCCAAGGGCGACCAGGTAGGGACGCTCCTGTTCCGATGTCTTTTCAATGATATAGAGATAGCGGCCATAAATGACGCCATTCCCGCCCAGTGACAGCAGCAGGATGACCAGCGCATAAACCCAGACGTTCTGCGCATAGCCAAGGAATGTGAAGGCCAGCGCCAGTATGGCTGAAACTGCCGAGATCAAGCACCCCAGCCACATCACCGGCTTGACCGAGATCCGACCGCTGAGCCAACCCCACAGGATCGAGCCCAGCACCATACCAAGACTGGCGGCCATCACGAAATAGCTGAGTGAGTGTTTGGTGCCCACGTGAAAGGTCGCAGCGTGGATTGTGTAAAACGGCATGGCCAGCTCAACCGAGACAAAGATCAGACGCGCCGTTAGAAACTTGCGATACCACGAATAAGCCATTCCGGTTTTGAAACCGGTCACCAACTCAGCCAGCGGTTTGGGTTTGCTTTTGGGTGCGGGGGCACGGGCTTGCTCTTGTTCCAGCAGCCGGACACCGGCAAAGCTGACGCCGGCGGCGAACATGGCGACAACGCCGCACCACAGGACGACGATGTGGCGCTGCATTGGTTCATCCGAGGCCAGCAGATCGCGCGTCACCCAGACCACAAGAATGGCCAGAATGCCTGAGATTGTGGCCTGTGCAAACACCATCCGATTTCGTTTCGCCTCGGGCACCGAGATGCCATAGATTTGGCTGGTGCCCAGACTGGTGATCCCCTGACACAGTCCCATTACAACCGCGGTTGTCAGAAATAGTAACACAATCAGAAGATTGGGGAGGTTTGTTGCGAACAATGCCACGACCGACAGAATGGCGGCCGTCAGGATGTTCGGCACGTAAACCGCCAGTTTCGCGCGGGTCACCCGGTTGATGAACGGAGACATGAAAATCTCGGCAATCAGGCGCGATCCGGTCACGAAGGGCAGCAACAGGCCCGCGAAAAACGTAGGCGCCCCCAAGGCCAGATACAGGAAGGGCAGCACCAGATTGGGGTTCACCAGCTGCCCGCCAATTGTGGCCAGTGACCCTGACCAAAAGATAAGCTGGTAATTGCGCCCCTGCGCGGGCTGGTTGGGTGTCTGTGTGTCCGTCATGGTCGTCCGTTTAGGGTGCAGTTGGTCGCAATGCTTACTCAGGCCGTGCGCCGGTGCAACCGTCCCGTCGCTCGTGTTGTGGTTGCAGGCGCGCAGGTTGTAGCAAAAAAGCACGTGGACCGCGTGATGTGACTTGCCTAGTGGGGCGATGAACAGGCAGGTTGAGCGCCATAAAACAAGATAAATGAGGTGAGCGTGAACCGGGCCATCAGGAAAGGCGGGCCGATCAAAGCCCTGGGTGCAATGTCTGGCACGTCGCTGGACGGTGTGGATGCTGCGGTGGTGGAAACCGATGGGCATCACATCATCGGTTTTGGCCCAAGCGGCTATCGCGCCTATACCGAGGCCGAGCGCAGCGATCTGCGCGCGGCGCTGGGTCAATGGCACGGCCCGGACGTGGACAAGGCGGCTGAGCTGGTTACCATTGCGCACGCCGAGGCGCTCTCGGAATTTGAAGAGATCGATCTGATCGGCTTTCACGGGCAGACTCTGGCGCACGAACCACATGGGCGGGGTACGTTACAAGTGGGCGACGGCAAGGGGTTGGCGCAGGCTTTAGGCGTGCCGGTCGTCTGGGATTTCCGCAGTGACGACGTGGCGATGGGGGGGGAAGGTGCGCCCCTAGCACCATTCTTTCACTTTGCCTGCGCTAAATGGATCGGGGCGACCCAACCGCTGTGTTTTTTGAACCTCGGCGGGGTGGGAAACCTGACTTATGTGGACCCCGGCTTTGACGGCCCGGAAGCGCCCGGAGCTCTGCTGGCCTTTGACACCGGTCCCGCCAATGCACCCGTTGATGACCTGATGCAGGCGCGTCTGGGCCTGCCGATGGACCGCGATGGTGCGGTTGCGCGTGGCGGCACGGTCGAGATGGGCGCGCTCGAACTGTTTCTGGCTGAGCCTTACTTTACCCGAATGCCCCCTAAGTCTCTTGACCGGAACGACTTTGCCGAGATGATCCGGTTGGTTCAGGAGCTAAACGACGCCGACGCGGTGGCCACACTGACCGGCATGTGTGCGGCGGGCGTGCTGCAGGGGATGGAACATTGCCCCAAACCGCCTGCGCGTCTTCTGGTCACTGGCGGCGGGCGGCATAACCCGGTGCTGATGGAGATGCTGCGCGTCGCACTGGACTGCCCGGTCGAGCCGGTCGAAGCGGTAGGGTTGGACGGCGACATGCTCGAGGCACAGGCCTTCGCCTATCTCGCAGTACGCGTGGCACGTGGGTTGCCGACATCATGCCCTGGAACAACTGGGGTTAAAGCTCTTGTCGGGGGAGGAGTTGTCAGTACGGTTTCGATGGGTGCTGCTGGCTGAAGGGAATTTGGCTGGAACCTCAGATGATAGGCTTTCGTGTCGCTCGGCAGCAAAATTTGCATTCGATGTCGCATGCAGACAAACCCAAGTCTGAAAACTGGTTATCCTCGCTCTTTATGAGCAAAGAAGGCGTCTACCAGAATCTACTGCAACAAGCTCGGGATGCATATGTCAGCCATCCCCAGATGACGTCGTTCGCACCGTTTCCAGATGACATTCAAAGGCAGGAGATTGAGCCATATCATCTCCCGTGTGGCGACGTGTTGCAGCAGGAGGCGGGGCTGGTATCACAAACCTATGCTCGCCTGCAGGATGCGATCGTAAACGCAGCACCTTACGCGGTTTGGCGAGAGACCTACAAATACACAGATATCGGCGATTGTTTCCTGCATAATTTTGGATGTTATTCCATCGTCGGAGCAGGAGGGCCGTTCTTATCGAACAAACTCTGGCTTTGGATTGTTCACATGCCGCCTCAGCTTTACTATCCGTGGCATCATCATCCAGCAGAAGAAATGTACATGGTGATTTCAGGAACTGGCGTGTTCAATCGCGAGGGCTGTCCGAGTGAAAACCTCGGCGAAGGCGGCACTATGTATCACGAAAGCAATCAGCCGCATGCAATGGAAACGCAGGACGATCCGATATTGTGCCTTGTGGCCTGGCGCAACCGTTTCGATACGCCTCCTGTCCTGACCCCATCCAATTAAACGGTTGGATAGGGGGTGACTTTGATCAGCTTTTTTGTCGGAGGTCACAGGGTCACTGGAAGACGGATTTTCACTTCAGGGATTTCATGTAATCCAGTGAAAAATCGGAATACCCCTCAGAAGTCGATTTCAAATGTGCCCGGGTCCAATCGTGCAGCGCGGGCAATTGATGGAACGGCACGTTGGGAAACGCATGGTGCTCGGCGTGGTAGGGCATATTCCAGGCCAGAAACCGGACGATGCGGTTGGTGAAAGTGGTGCGAGAGTTCTCGAGCATATTGGCGACTGAGGGGCAGAGGCCATGTTCGGCTAATAGATAGAGGCGCAAGAAGGGTTGCGCGATCAGCACCGGTAGAATCCATAGCCAGAACAATACTGAAGAATAGAGCAGGCTGAGACCGACAGGGACGTAGAGAACCAGCAATAGCCGCGCCTCAATACGCATGGCGCGGTGTTGGCGGGCAGGCAGGTAGGGCGCG
This sequence comes from Ruegeria sp. BA12, assembly GCF_056539625.1. Taxonomy (NCBI): domain Bacteria; kingdom Pseudomonadati; phylum Pseudomonadota; class Alphaproteobacteria; order Rhodobacterales; family Roseobacteraceae; genus Ruegeria; species Ruegeria sp. BA12. The sequence goes on along the minus strand of NZ_JBQFVF010000002.1, from coordinate 178,800 downwards.
TCGATCCGGCCAAAAGCGTTTTGCATCAGAACCTTTGCCATCCCGCTCCAATACGGCCATCCGCTTAGGTAAATCAGCAGGTCCCGCCAATTCCCGGGTCGTGGTTTGCCACCCAGCTCCGGGTCTTTTTCCGGGTGGTTGGTCCATTTGTGATGGGCCAGATGGAAATACCGAAACCACGTAAAGGGCAGGGCGGTAGGGATCGAAACCAGATGCCCGATGACATCGTTCAACCAGCCACTGCGAAACGGTGTCTTGTGCGTACACTCGTGACTGAGCGTAAACAGGAAAACCAGAAGGATGCCTTGGGGAAGGATAAACAGAGGCCAAAGCGGCACCCGCAATGCGATACAGGCCGAGGTGCCCGCCAGTACTATGCCATACGCCGCCAAATGCTTCAGCCCAGCGGCGTCAGATCGGAGCTGAAGCCTTTCTTTCGCCTCGGGCGGGATCGACGCTATGAGCGCGCGGTGGTCCACGGTTTACCCGCGCGCGATATCGAATTCCGGCGCGGCCAACACAAAGCCGTCGAATTCGAACCCGGGTGAGACGGTGCAACTGACCAGAGTGTACTCTCCAGTCGACTGCGCTGATTGCCAGTGGTTCGTGGGTACGATCAATTGTGGCGCGCCTTTGGTCAGGTCGGGGGTCAGCAGGTGATCGTTGGCAGGGCCGTCATCGGTAGCGCTGAGGGACAGGGTCAGTGGCGCACCGGCGTGATACAGCCAGATTTCGGTCGCATCGACGCGGTGCCAGTGGCTGTGTTCGCCAGCCTGCAACAGGAAATAGATGCATGTGCCGGTGGCGCGGCCTTCGTTATCGGCCCGCCAAGTTTCGCGGAACCAACCGCCCTCGGGGTGGCGCTGCAACTGAAGGTGGTCGATGATCTCTTGCGCGGTCATTAGGGCCTCTTGCTTGGTTGTGGTGATTATGCACGCAGGCGTGCGATCCGCTATGGTATTTACGTGTATCCACCATATGTTTGCCGCATGACCTTGAATATCCCGTTTGACAACAGCTATGCCCGTCTTCCCAAAACTTTTTTCGCCCGGCAAGTGCCGGTGCCGGTGCGCGCTCCGCGTTTGATTGCGTTTAATGAAGATCTGGCCCGCGTTCTAGGGGTAACTCCGGGCGATGTGCAGGAAATGGCCGAGGTTTTCGCCGGGAATGCCCTGCCTGAAGGGGCCGAGCCGATTGCTCAGCTTTATTCCGGCCATCAGTTCGGCACCTACAACCCGCAGCTCGGCGATGGGCGTGCGGTATTGCTGGGTGAGACGATCGGAACAGACGGCGTGCGGCGGGATATTCAGTTGAAGGGCTCGGGACAAACCCCGTTCAGCCGCCAGGGCGATGGCCGTGCGTGGCTTGGGCCAGTTCTGCGCGAATACGTGGTATCCGAGGCGATGCACGCACTGGGCATCCCGACCACCCGTGCGCTGGCTGCGGTTGAGACAGGAGAGATCGTCTTGCGCGAAGGCCCGATGCCGGGCGCGGTGCTGACCCGCGTGGCGCAAAGCCATCTGCGTGTGGGGACGTTTCAGGTGTTTGCCGCAAGACGGCAGGTCGACAGCTTGAAGCGGCTGACCGAATACGCCATCGCCCGACACTATCCGCAGGCCGAAGGTCCAATGGGCCTGCTGCGCGCGGTCCGGGACGCGCAGGCGCGGCTGATTGCGCAATGGATGAGCGTCGGGTTTATCCACGGGGTGATGAACACCGATAACTTCTCGATCGCTGGCGAGACCATCGACTATGGGCCTTGTGCCTTCATGGACATCTATCACCCGAATACGGTCTTCAGTTCAATCGACCGAATGGGACGATACGCCTATTCCAATCAGCCGGACATCGCCGTATGGAACCTGGCGCAATTGGCGACCTCTTTGATTCAGCAGGTCGAGGACCCCGAAGCCGCCGTTCAAGAGGCCACTGAGATCGTGCATGCAATGCCGGTACTGATCCAACAGGAATGGCTGGCCCGCTTCCGCGCCAAGATCGGTTTGACGACCGAGGATAAGGGCGACGAGGCGTTGATCACCGATCTGCTGACCCGGATGGCGCATAACAGTGCCGATTTCACCAATACGTTCCGTGCGCTGGGCAGTGACAAGGCCCGCGATCAGTTCGTGAACCCCGAAGCTTATGATGAATGGGCCGACGGCTGGCAGGCTCGGCTGGCCCGTGAAAATGACCCGCAGACGGTGATGAACGCCGCCAACCCGGCCTTTATCCCGCGCAACCACCGGGTCGAGCAGATGATACAGGCTGCTGTCCAAGGCGATTTTGCCCCGTTCCATCGGTTAAATGCGGTGCTTGCCCGCGCCTATGAGGATCAACCCGACGCAACCGACCTGGCACATCCGCCGGCCGAAAGCGAAGTGGTCCACGCGACGTTCTGTGGGACATAGCGAATATCAAAACTTGAACGTCTAGTTTTTAAGCTGTCTAGTGGGCGTTCTTCTGAACATAATGCCAAGCGACTTACCATCGGCACATAATGCTGCATAATGGGCGCAACCGGGGGAACTGCAGATAAAATCAGTTTTGTTTTAGGGAGCATAAAATGCGCTACGCCATTTTGTTGGAAGACGCGGACGGAGTGTCTTATTTTGAAAATCGTGAGATTGATTTCGAGCTCAAGACCTTTGCCCCCCCGGCCGCACCGTTTCTGGTCTCAAAAGAGGTCGATGCCGCGCGTATTGCCTTCTTGTCATTGCCTGCTGGGTGGAAAGGGGTTCAACACCGTTCCCCGAAACCCCAACTTGCGACGGTTCTGTCCGGTACGTTCCGTGTTCAGGCGGGGTCGGGCGAAATACGTGATTTCAAAACGGGTGACTTGTTTTGGGCCGAAGATGTCAAGGGAACAGGCCATAGCTCATCCGCAGAAGGGGGTGAGCCCGCCAACCTTATGATTACACAATTTAAATAGGGGCCGGGTGGCCGAGGAACCTTTGATGTCAGACACAGGATGCCAATGACCAAACCATCAACCCTGCGTATCGCCAGCTATAACATTCAGAAATGTGTGGGGCTGGATTTTCGGCGGCAGCCCCAGCGTATCATGCAGGTCATCGACAGCATGCAGGCCGATATCGTGGTGTTGCAAGAGGCCGACAAACGCTTGCCGCCCCGGCCTGCCGCCTTACCACATTTCATGTTGGATGAGGCCGGCTGGCAGATCGTCGATCTGGGTGGGGCCGGCAGTCTGGGCTGGCATGGAAACGCTGTGATCTGGCGCGGAAATTCGATTCAGGTTCGGCAGACCGGGCACCACGACCTGCCTGGGCTGGAGCCGCGGGGAGCCGTGCGTGTGGAATTCGACACCCAAATCGGGCCGCTGCGCGTGATGGGGATGCATCTGGGCCTGTTGCCCGCATCCCGGCGGCAGCAGATCACGCACATCCGCCGCTTTGACGATGATCTGGACAACATGCCCACCGTCTGGGCCGGGGACTTCAACGAATGGTCGCGCCAGCCTGTGTTGGACCATTTGGCCCCGGATATGCGCTTTTTGGCACCGGTTCCAAGCTTTCCGGCCGCACAGCCCCTGGGGGCCCTTGACCGCATCGCGCTGGGCGCAGGGCTTGAGGCGGTCGTCCACGGCGTGCACGACGCACGGCCTGCGCATATTGCGTCCGATCATCTGCCGATCTGGGCGGACCTGAGACGGGTGGCCTAGGCTGCAATTCCCCTGTGGCGCGATCCGCGCAGACGTACTAAGACAGAAACCCGAACTACTCTGAGGGTCACTTATGTCCGATACGATCATCGCCCGCTGTGAATCAAAAGGTCTGCGCATGACCGGCCAGCGCCGCACAATCGCGCAGGTGCTGCAACAAAGTGAGGATCACCCGGATGTTGAGGAACTGTATGCTCGTGCCTCGAAAGTGGATTCGGGCATCTCGATTGCCACGGTCTATCGCACTGTCAAACTGTTCGAAGAAGCGGGAATTCTTGACCGGCTGGAATTCGGTGATGGGCGCGCACGGTATGAGGATGCTGAGCGTGATCATCATGACCATTTAATCGACATGCAATCCGGCAAGGTGATCGAATTCGTCGACCCCGAGATCGAAGTGTTGCAGGAAAAGATCGCGGCCAAGCTGGGGTATAAGCTGAAAGGCCACCGGCTGGAACTGTACGGCGTGCCGCTGGAACAGGACTGACTCATCACAAAACGCGAACGACAGGCGCACGGGAATTCATGCTTTCCGGGCGGATAATGCTTGCTTGAACGGCTTTCTTGCGATTTTGCTGAGAAAAGCGGCATTGGGGCCGCAGGATTCAACGGACACGGTCATGAACAACGTACACGGCATTTTGCTGGTCGTCGGTGCGATGGCGGCTTTTGCGCTTGAGGATATGTTCATCAAGCATCTGTCGGTGACAGTGCCGACCGGTCAGATCATGGTTGTGTTGGGTGTGATCTGCAGCCTGGCCTTTGTCGTGATGTCATTGGCTACGCGCAAACGTATCCTTGATCCGGTGGCGTGGCAGCCTCTGCCTCTGATGCGCGCCGGGACCGAAGCGGTTGGGGCGCTGAGTTTTGTGACCGCGCTGTCTCTGGTCGATCTGTCCACCGTGGCTGCTGTGTTTCAGGCGATGCCGCTGGCCGTCACCATGGGGGCCGCGCTGTTTCTGGGCGAGCATGTCGGCTGGCGACGGTGGAGCGCGATTGGCATCGGCTTCATCGGCGTGCTGATGATCATCCGCCCCGGGCTGGCCGGGTTTCAACCCGAGTCGTTGTTTGTCGTGGCCAGTGTGCTTGCCATCGCTGCGCGCGACCTGATCACCCGTAAGCTGGATGTTCGCGTGGCCTCGTCCGTGGTCGCCCTGCAGGCCTATGTCGCCGTGGCATTTGCTGGCGTGGCGTTGATGGTGTTTTCCGCACAACCCGTTGTGCCTTTACATACTTGGCAGATCGGTCCCTATCTGGGTGCCGTTGGCTTTGGTTTTCTGGGTTATTACGGCATCGTCATCGCCATGCGGATTGGTGAGGCTTCGGCCCTGACGCCCTTCCGCTATACCCGGCTGATTTTTTCGATCGCCGCGGGGATGCTGATGTTCGGTGAACGCCCGGACCTTATGACGCTGGCCGGGGCCACGTTGATCATGGGGTCGGGCATGTACACCTTTATTCGCGAACGCCGTTTGGCCCGTGAACTGGCGGTTGCAGCCTGACGGATCGTCGCACGTTGGCGCAAACAGGGAATTGTTAGCCCTAAAGGGCCGGAAATATACGTGTTAGCGATAACATGACTGGTTTACTTTTTGCCCGGTGATGGTATGAGGCGTGCAACTGATTGCAGCCACAGGAACGGGCCTCATGAGTACCATTATCGACATCCACGCACGCGAAATTCTGGACAGCCGGGGCAACCCGACCGTTGAGGTCGACGTGATTCTGGAAGACGGCACCATGGGCCGCGCCGCTGTGCCCTCGGGCGCGTCGACCGGCGCTTATGAAGCAGTGGAAAAGCGTGACGGTGACAAATCGCGCTATTTGGGCAAGGGCGTGCTTGAAGCCGTCGCCGCCGTGAACGGTGAGATTGCCGAGGAGCTGGTCGGCTTTGACGCCACCGAGCAGGTTGCCATCGATGGCGCCATGATCGAACTGGACGGAACCGAGAACAAGGGTCGGCTTGGCGCCAATGCCATTCTGGGTGTTTCGCTGGCCACGGCTAAGGCAGCGGCGGATTTCACCACGCAGCCTCTGTATCGCTATGTGGGTGGCACCTCGGCTCGTGTTCTGCCAGTGCCGATGATGAACATCATCAACGGGGGTGAGCACGCGGACAACCCGATCGATATTCAAGAATTCATGATCATGCCAACTTCGGCCGCAAATATCCGCGAAGCCGTGCGCATGGGGTCCGAAGTTTTCCACACCCTCAAACGCGAACTATCGGCTGCTGGTCTAGCCACCGGCGTAGGCGACGAGGGCGGCTTTGCCCCCAACATCGCATCCACCCGCGAGGCGTTGGATTTCATCCTGCAGTCCATTGAAAAGGCTGGCTACAAACCCGGTGAAGAAATCCACCTGGCGCTGGACTGCGCTGCCACTGAATACTATCGCGACGGCAAATACGTTCTGTCGGGTGAGAATATCTCGCTAACCTCCGAAGAAAACGCCGAGTATCTGGCGGCGCTGGTCAAAGACTATCCGATCATCTCAATCGAAGACGGCATGTCCGAAGATGACTGGGACGGCTGGAAGGCGCTGACCGATGCCATCGGTGACCGTGTTCAACTGGTGGGCGACGACCTGTTCGTGACCAACCCCGAACGTCTGGCTGAAGGGATCGACCGCGGCTGCGCCAATTCGATGCTGGTCAAGGTGAACCAGATCGGCTCGTTGACCGAAACCCTGCGCGCCGTCGATATGGCGCACCGCGCGGGTTATACCAACGTGATGTCGCACCGTTCGGGCGAGACCGAGGATGCCACCATCGCCGATCTAGCCGTGGCGACGAATTGCGGTCAGATCAAAACCGGCTCGCTGGCGCGATCGGACCGGTTGGCCAAGTACAACCAATTGATCCGTATCGAGGAATCGTTGGGCGAAGTTGCCGAATACGCCGGGGCTTCGATCCTTAAGCGCTGAGTGTTATTCTGATCCTCGTACCTTATCGAGGATCGGCAGTTGCTTAGCATCATAGAACCCAGAACGCCGGACCACTTTGATGCGGTCCGGCGTTTGTGTTGGGAATACCGCGACTTCCTCCTGACGCTGGATGAAAAGTCGCAACGTATTGTTCAGACCATCTATTCGCAGGATAAATATGCCCGTGTGATGGAGGTCATTGAGGCCGAACACAGCCCGCCGAACGGTGGCGCGCGTCTTGCGCTGATCGGTGATCAGCCCGTTGGATGTGGCATGTTCCACACGATCGAGCCGGGCGTGGCCGAGATCAAGCGCGTATTCGTTCAGGACAGCGCCCGCGGTACGGGGGCAGGTCGTGCCATCATGCTGTCTTTGATCCAGCAATGTCGCCAGCAGGGGTTTGACCTGATCCGCATGGACACTGGCAAACCATTGCAGACAGCGACCCGACTTTACCTCTCAATGGGGTTCGTTCTGCGGGACGCATACGCTGAGATTCCGGAAATCGCCGAGGGTCATCTGCTGTTTTTCGAGATGAAATTGTAGCGGAACGGACAAGAAAGACCTTTTAGCCGAATTATTTTGCGCCGCTTTCTCGTTGTTAACGCGTGGAAAAAACATAACCCTAAATATTTCTCAGCATAATTCGCGTTATGTGTGAACTTTTTCCTATTTGTCTCAATTTGAGCTGACCTATTGTGACTGGATTACAGAAAAGGGGGTACACCATGACTGGTTCGAAATTCCTTCTCGTAGTTTCAGTGATCAGCACTGTATTTTTGGCGGCCTGCTCGGGGCCGGGGACTTATCCGGTATCGGGGATGCAGGCGTCGTCCACTGACCCGGTGATGGATATGGACATTCCTGGATTCGATATGGGCGTTGAGGCGCGCTAAAGCGGCTTGCTCATCAGCACATAGCGGTCTCGTGCTTTGAAACCGGTGCGCAGATACAGTCTTTGTGTGGCTTCATTGGTCCGGTCGACCTCAAGATGCAATGCGGTCAATCCTGCCCCGGCAAGGGCTTTGGGCAAGTCCAGCAGGACTTCGGTGGCGATCCCGCGACCACGAACTGCGGGGCGGATGTAGATCTCGTCGACAAAGCCGTCCATACCGCCAAATTCGACCGACCAACCAAAGGTCAGCACGATATAGCCCAGCGGCGCGCGTCCGGGTCCGATCAGATAGACGCACCCGTGGGGGATGCCCTCAAGAAGCGGGGCCAGAGCCTCGCGACGTTGATCGGCGTCCTGTTCAATTCCGGCCTCGGCGTGAAAGGCCGCGACCAGCGACATCAGGCGATCCAGATCTTCGGGACGGGCAAGTTTCAGCGCGGCGCTCATAGGCGGGCCAGCCTTTCTGTTAGCAGATCAAAGAATCCATCGGCGTCGATATCCCCCATGAACATGGCATTGGGGGGATGTTCAGTCACGCGCCACCAATCAGCGACGGTCATGCCAAGGGTCAGGTCGGATTGCGTTTCGATCTGCACATTGACGTGACGGCCCGAGAACAGTTCGGGCCGGATCAGATATGCGGTCACGCAGGGGTCGTGCAGCGGCGCGCCCTCTGAGCCGTATTTTTCTTTGTCGAAGCGTTCGAAGAAATCTGTCATTTCGGCAACCGCATGGCCGACTTTTGAATCGAGTGCACGGAACGCATCGTTGCGATGTTTCGTGACTAAGGCGTCATGGGTGACATCCAGCGGCATCACGACGATGTGAACGCCAGATTTAAACACAATTTCAGCGGCTTCCGGGTCAACGTAAATGTTGAATTCAGCGGTGGGTGTGATGTTGCCCACCTCAAAATACGCCCCGCCCATCAGCACGATTTCCTGCACGCGCTCGACGATATCGGGCGCTTTCTGAAAGGCCGTGGCGATATTGGTCAAGGGCCCCAGCGGGCAGAGCGTCACCGTCCCCGGTTCCTGCGCGCGCAGGGTGTCGATGATGAAGTCGACCGCGTGCCCATCAGCCAGCGGCATCTCCGGATCGGGCAGGACAGGGCCGTCCAGCCCGGTCTTACCATGCACATGCTCCGCGGTGACCAAAGCGCGGTTCAACGGACGGTCGCATCCAGCGTAAACGGGGATATGCGTATGCCCGGCCAGTTCACAAACAATCCGCGCGTTTTTGGCGGTCAGTTCCAGCGGCACATTCCCGGCAACAGCTGTGATGCCCAGCACGTCGATCTCATCAGGGCTGGCCAACGCCAGCAAGATTGCGACAGCGTCGTCCTGACCGGGGTCAGTGTCGATAATGATCTTGCGCGGTGCCATGATTTGCCTCCGGGGTCTTGAAGCGCGGACACTCGCAAGTGTCACCCCACTTGTCCAGCGGTTTCAGGCCTCGGTCGCGGCGTCCACAGGCGGGAGTTTGCCATTGGCGCGGTGCTCTTCGATCTTCACTTCATCCCACAGCGCATCCATTTCGGCCAAATCACTTTGCGACGGCGTTTTCCCGCGCGCGGCAAGACGTGCCTCGACCTGTTCGAACCGCCGCGTGAACTTGGCGTTGGTACGGCGCAGGGCAGCTTCGGGTTCGATGCCCAGGTGACGGCCCAGATTGACCATCACGAACAGCAAATCTCCAAACTCGTCCTCTAACGCATCGGTATCCATGCTGTTGCGGGCCTCTTCCAGCTCAGCTGCCTCTTCGGTGATCTTGGCGAGTACATGGCTGGCATCGGGCCAGTCGAATCCCACGCGGGCGGCGCGCTTTTGCAGCTTATGGGCGCGCAACAGGGCAGGCAGGTTCGCGGCCACACCGTCCAAAGCGCCTTTTTGTTCCTTGCCCTCACGCTCGGCTGCTTTGATGGTTTCCCAATCCACCGTTTGCTGTTCCGCAGATTTGTCGCGGGATTCGTCGCCGAACACATGCGGGTGACGGTCGACCATCTTGTCCGACATGGTGCGCACCACGTCCTGAAAAGTGAAATGCCCAGCCTCTTCAGCCATTTGCGCGTGGAAGACGGACTGGAACAGCAGGTCGCCCAGCTCACCCTTCAGTTCGTCATAGGCGTTGCGTTCGATGGCATCGGCGACCTCATAGGCCTCTTCGATCGTGTAAGGGGCTATGGTGGCGAAATCCTGTTCGATATCCCATGGGCAGCCTGATTCCGGGTCGCGCAGGCGGCGCATGATTTCCAGCAAACGCTCAATACCCGCATCGCTGTCGTGGATCAGAGGATTTTCGGCCATTGCGAACCCTTTCGTTCCAGTGTCAGATGCATCCATTCCGCAGTCAGGATCAGGAGTCCACCCCAGATGCCCGTCGTCAACCGAATTGCCGATTTCTCTGCCGATATGGCCGCATGGCGCCGGCACCTGCATTCGATCCCTGAATTAGAGTTCGAATGTCACGAAACATCTGCTTTCGTCGCCGACCGACTGCGCGAGTTCGGTGTGGATGAGCTGCATGAGGGCATTGCCAAGACGGGCATAGTGGCAATCATCAATGGGCAGGGTGAGGGGCCGACCATCGGCTTGCGCGCCGATATGGACGCCTTGCCGATCCCTGAGGAGACGGGCGTATCTTACGCGTCCAAAAACCCCGGCAAGATGCACGCCTGCGGGCATGACGGGCACACCACGATGCTCTTGGGTGCGGCACGCTATCTGACAGAGACGCGGAATTTCCGCGGTCGCGTGGCGCTGATCTTTCAGCCCGCCGAAGAAGAGGGCGGCGGGGCCGGTGTCATGGTCGAAGAGGGGATCATGGATCGGTTCAATATCTCTCAGGTCTATGCGCTGCACAACGCGCCCGGTTTTGCCGAAGGGTCCTTTTACACCACGCCGGGGCCAATCATGGCGGCAGTGGACACGTTCGAGGTGCATATTCAGGGTGTCGGAGGCCACGGCGCCATGCCGCATGAGACTCGCGATCCGGTGATGGCCGCCTGTGGCATCGCGCAAGCGATCCAGACCATTGTCAGCCGCAACCACTATGCGCTGGATGATCTGGTGGTCTCGGTCACGCAAATCCACACGGGAACGGTGAACAATGTGATCCCTGATACGGCCTTCATCAACGGTACAGTCCGGACGTTTGACCCTGCTGTTCAGAAGATGGTGATAGAGCGGATGGAACAGATCGTGCAGGGACAGGCGACCTCGTATGGGGTCACGGCGCGGCTGGACTATGAAAAGAACTATCCCGCCACGATAAACGACGCCGAAAAGGCTGGTTTCGCAGCCGATGTCGCGCGCGACATCTCGGGCGCTGACCAGGTAACCGCCAACGCAGGGCGTGAGATGGGGGCCGAGGATTTTTCCTATATGTTACAGGCACGTCCCGGTGCCTATCTGTTCCTGGGGCAGGGTGAGGGCGCAGGGCTGCACCACCCCAAATACAACTTCAATGACGAGATCGCGCCGGTTGGCGCCTCGTTCTTTGCACGGATTGTCGAAAAGGCGCAGCCTTTGGGCTGATGGGGGGAAGACATGGCACTGGAAGACGCAAAAAATCAGGTGGATGAGGCATTCACCAATCCGGACCTCAAAGGGTTATCGTTCGAAAACACGTTCGGCGGCGCGACGTCATTCCTGCGGCGGCTCTATACCAAAGAGCTGAAGGGCGTAGATATTGCCGTGACCGGCGTGCCGTTCGATCAGGCCGTGACCAACCGCCCTGGTACCCGTCTTGGCCCCCGCGCAATTCGCGAGGCCAGCGCGCTGCAATCTCCGGATGCGCCTTACGGCTGGCCCTTCGACGCGCTCAGCGAATTGGCAATCGTGGATTACGGAGATATGGCCTATGACTACGCCAATATCCCTGCCTTTCCCGATACGTTGACGGATCATATCCGTACTATTCTGGCGGCCGACGTGGCCTCGGTTTCGTTGGGCGGAGATCACTATATCAGCTTTCCGATTCTAAAAGCCTATGCAGAGAAGTACGGGCCAATGTCGCTGCTGCAATTCGATGCGCACACGGACACATGGGCCGATGACGACATGTCCCGCGTCGATCACGGGACGATGTTTTACAAGGCGGTGAAATCGGGGATCGTGGACCCTAAACGCTCGGTCCAGGTGGGTATTCGCACTACGAATGAGGACACGCTGGGCGTCAACATCATAGACGCGCGCGAGGTGTATGAATCTGGTCCTGCCGCCGTGGCGCAAAAGATCAAGGGTATTCTGGGCGACAGCCCCGTTTACCTGAGCTTTGACATCGACGGTCTGGACCCGGCCTTCGCCCCCGGCACCGGCACGCCCGTCTGGGGTGGGCTGACTTCGATACAAACGCAGATCATCCTGCGCGACATTGCCGGCATCAACATCAAAGGGGGGGACGTGGTCGAGGTCTCTCCGCCTTTTGATACGTCCGGTGCCACGGCGATTGCGGGCGCGCATGTGGCGACGCAGATCATTTGTCTGCTGGGGTGGAATAAGCTGGTCTCGGATTAATTCAACAGGCTTAACCATTGGTTAGACATCTTTCCGATATCTGGTTAACCAAAAGGCCGGACGGGAGAATGACGGGAATGACAGAATATAACCAACCCATCAGCGGCAATGATCTGGCGCGGTTTTCGGGACCGAACACGTTTATGCGCTTGCCGCAGGTGGATTCGCTTGCCGGGTTGGACGTGGCGGTGCTGGGCATCCCGATGGATATTGGCACCTCTTGGCGGTCGGGGACGCGGTTCGGACCCAAGCAGATCCGCAGCGAAAGTGCGATGATCCGGCCCTATAATATGGCCACGTTTGCGGCCCCGTTCGACAGCCTTCAAATCGCGGATATCGGCGATCTTGCGATCAATACATTCTCGTTGGCCGACAGTCTGAAAATCATCAAGGAAAGCTATGATGCCATCCTGGCACAGGGTGTGACGCCAGTGGCAATGGGGGGCGATCACTCGATCACCCTGCCGATCCTGCGGTCAATCGCTGCCAAACACGGGCCGGTGGCACTGGTCCATGTCGATGCCCATGCAGACGTGAATGATGAGATGTTTGGTGAAAGAGAAACGCATGGCACGGTTTTCCGCCGCGCCTACGAAGAGGGGCTGATCGTCCCTGATAAAACCTTTCAGATCGGCATTCGCGGCTCGGGCTACGCAGCATCGGATTTTACCGAGGCTAAGGGCTGGGGCTTTCGCCAATTCCCTGCTTGGGAGCTGTGGCAGCAAAATCTGACCGTGACAGGTGCCCAGATTCGCAAAGAGATCGGCGAGCATCCGGTTTACATCTCGTACGATATCGACAGCCTGGACCCTTCTATCGCCCCAGGCACCGGCACACCCGAGATTGCAGGGCTGACCACGCCACAGGCTTTACAGCTGATCCACGCGCTGGCGGGTATGAATGTGGTGGGCTGTGATCTGGTCGAGGTTTCCCCTCCGTATGACGCTACCGGCAACACCGCACTGACAGCGGCGAACCTGCTGTTCGAGATGTTGTGCATTCTACCTGGCGTGACGTCACGATAGCGGCAGTGGCGCCTTGCCACGACCAGCGATCCGAATATTGTTTTGCAAAGCGATGGGATCGGGATGAAAAGAATGTTTTTTTGGGGATTGGTTGCCTGCTTGATCGCCATGGCTGCCATTCGCTCAGCCCCATCAGACCCCAATCGTTGGCACGTCGCTCCTGTCGGAGACACGGATCGCGATATGCCGGGCGGCGTGTTTAGGGTGATCGAAAGTGACCCCGACCGTTTTGCGCGTCTGCATGAAATCGTGACAGATACTCCCCGAACCTATGTGCTGGCGGGATCCGTGCGAGAGGGGATGGTCACTTACATAACGCGCAGTAAAGTATTTGGCTTCCCAGATTACACCACGATTCAGCAGGATGGAGACACTCTACGCGTCTACGGTCGGTTAAGATTCGGTCGGCGAGATTTCGGGGTAAACCGAAACAGAGTCGATGGCTGGCTGGCTGCTTTGCAGCCCTGAGGACAAACACCCCTCTTGCACTTCGCGCCACATGGGGACGTTCAGGGACATTTGGCACTGGGCGGTGAACATGCGGCCGTCGACTTGTAGGCAGATCATCTCACCCAACTCGATGCGCGTTCCGGATTTGTCGGTGCAATAGCAGTCCTGTACCTTGCCTCCGGGACCGACGACATCGGCCATGGCCGGGGCTGCGCACAACAAAATAACAAGTGCCAAACGTGTCATAGCGTCAGCTTAGCACAGGGACGGCTCTTGACCAAAGCGCCGGATTAAGAGACACCGCGCGGATGATCCCCGAAGAACGCCTTGAACAGATAACTCAGCGATTCCAGTATCTCGAAGCAGCCATGGCAGATGGCGCCTCGGGCGGGGATATTGCGGCCTTGGCCAAGGAGTATTCTGATCTGAAGCCGGTCGTGGATCAAATCATGGCGTGGCGTCAGCTGGTCGCCGATCTGGCCGAGGCTGAAACGATGCTGGCCGATCCCGATATGAAAGAGCTGGCCGAGGAAGAAATCCCCGAGCTTCAGGCCCGTATCCCGCAGGCCGAACAAGCCCTGCAACTGGCGTTGTTGCCGCGGGACAAGGCCGATGCGCGTCCAGCGATGTTGGAAATCCGCCCTGGAACGGGCGGGGATGAGGCTGCGTTGTTCGCGGGCGATCTGCTGCGCATGTATCAACGCTATGCCGAAGCGCGCGGCTGGCAGTTTGAGATCATTGAAGAGCAAGCCTCGGACCTTGGCGGTATTAAAGAGGTAGTGGCCCACATCAAGGGCGACAATGTCTTTGCCCGCATGAAATACGAATCCGGTGTACACCGCGTTCAGCGAGTACCCGAAACCGAAAGCGGTGGGCGGATTCATACCTCGGCAGCCACAGTGGCGGTTCTGCCCGAGGCCGAGGATGTGGACATTCAGATCGACGCCAATGACATTCGCATCGACACGATGCGCAGTTCGGGCGCGGGCGGGCAGCACGTTAACACGACGGATTCGGCTGTGCGGGTCACACACCTGCCCAGCGGTCTGGTGGTGACGAGTTCCGAGAAGTCTCAGCACCGCAACCGTGAAATAGCGATGCAGGTCCTGAAAACGCGCCTGTATGATCTTGAACGCCAACGGATCGACAGCGAACGATCCGCTGATCGCGCCAGTCAGGTTGGCTCGGGCGACCGGTCCGAGCGGATCAGGACGTATAATTTTCCGCAGGGGCGGATGACGGATCACCGCATTAACCTGACACTCTATAAGCTGGATCAGGTGATGCAGGGCGATCTGGATGAGGTGATCGACGCGCTGACCGCTGACGATCAGGCCCGTCTGCTGGCCGAGATGGCACAATGATCGCTGCGTTGACAGCCGCCCAGGCCATGGTTGCCGCCACCGCCCGCTTGCGCGCTGCTGGAGTCGATGATCCGGCACGTGATGCGCGGGTTTTGCTGGCCCATGCCGCACGGATAGAGGCCAGCCGAGTCACGTTGATTGCGCCCGAGGAACTGTCACCCGAGATTGCCGAACGGTACGATCACCTGATCTCGCTGCGGGCTATCCGCGTGCCGGTGTCGCACTTGCTAGGAGAGCGCGAGTTTTATGGTCGCAGGTTCCGTGTCAGCCGAGATGTGCTGGACCCGCGCCCTGAAACCGAGACTCTGGTCGAGGCGGCGTTAAGCGAACCGTTCGATCATGTTCTGGACTTGGGCACAGGCTCTGGCTGTATCTTGATTACTCTGCTGGCCGAGCGCACCAGTGCTTCGGGTATCGGTGCGGATCTAAGCGAATCCGCCTGTCTGCAAGCCAGCGCCAATGCGGTGCAGCATCAGGTGCAGGACAGGGTCGAGATTTTACGCTCGGATTGGTTTGAAAATATCGAAGGGTTTTTTGACCTGATTGTTACAAACCCGCCCTATATTTCGCTGGAGGAGATGCAGGACCTGTCCCCCGAGGTGCGTGAACATGAACCGCGCATGGCACTGACGGACGAAGGGGACGGGCTGGGCGCATACCGCCATATTGCCGCCTCGGCCCCGGATTTTCTGATGCCCGGCGGGCGGATTCTGGTTGAAATCGGACCGACACAGGGTAAGGCCGTTGCAGCCCTTTTCCAAGCGGCTGGGCTAGTTGATGCAGGCGTTATCCCCGATCTGGACGGTCGAGATCGTGTTGTTGTCGCCAGAATGCCGTAAAATTGGCGCAAGATGAGGCTGAAATGCGCCGATCAATGTAAAAAAGCTGCGAATTTTTGGACAAACCTCTTGTCTGTAGGCGCTGGACATGCTTACTCAGAGTTAGTCGGAGAGGTTGACGCTGTTTCAGCGGGCCCCTGACGCCAAGCCCAAAAAAGTCGACATCGCGTGACGGCTAATGCCATTGAGCAGTGCAGGACGCGACTTGATCGGCACCGAATGACAAGGCTGACGTAAAGTACGATGAGATCTTCTAAATCCCGCTCGCGGGCCAAGAATAACCGCAATCGCCCCTCTGGCGGCAACGTTGTTAACCGGGTTTTCGATAGTTCAGGCCCCGAAGGCAAGGTGCGCGGCACGCCCCAGCAGATCATTGACAAATACAACCAGCTGGCGCGCGACGCCCAGCTAGGTAACGACCGTGTGGCAGCTGAGAACTTTCAGCAGCACGCCGAGCATTATCTGCGTCTGCTCAGCGAAGCGCAGCGCGAAATCGAAGCGCGCCGCGAAGAGCAAGAGCGCCAGAATCGCGAACGTCAGGCCGAGCGCGACCGGGAACGTGCCGAACGACAGGAGCGCGAAGCGGCCCGTCAGGCCGATCCCGCCGAGGCACCGCAACCCGACGTGATGGATTTCGGAGCCGAAGCTTCCGCCCCCGAATCCGGTCTGGTCGAGACCCCGGAAAGCAAAGATGCCGCCCCGGTGGTCGATGCGCCCGAGAAATCGGAGAAGAAAGAAAAACCTGCACGCCGCCCGCGTGCGCGCAAGCCCAAGGCTGCACCGGTTGAGGATGCCCCTAAAACGGATGGGGATGCGCCAGAAGCGGCGGAATAAATAAAGACTGCGAAATTGCGAAAGCCTTGGATTAATCCGGGGCTTTTTCTTTTACTCTTAGCTTTTTTTGACTTCGCGCGCTAAAGCACAAAACGCCTCAAGCGGGACCTGTTCGGCCCGTTCGGTGGGCTGGATACCAGCTGCGAGCAACCTGTCTTCGATATCCGATGCAACACCTTTTAACGATGCGCGCAGCATTTTCCGGCGCTGGTTAAAGGCAGCCGCGACGACGCGTGACAGTGTGGCAGCATCGGCCGGATAACGCGGCTCGGGCAGGGCGGTCAGGTGAACAACGGCGCTGGAAACCTTGGGTGGAGGGGTGAAGGCACCAGGCGGCAATGACATGGCGATCCGCGCCTCGGCCCGCCATTGGGCGAGGATGGCGAGGCGGCCATAGGCCTTGCTGCCAGGTTGGGCGACGATACGCTCGGCCACCTCACGCTGGAACATCAGGGTCAAGCTCTGCCAGAAGGGCGGCCATTTCGGTGGAGTTAACCAGCGAACCAGCAACTCGGTGCCGACATTGTAGGGCAGATTGGCTGCGATGCGAATCGGTGGAGTCAGGTGCGCCAGCGGGTCGATTTCAAGCGCATCGCCGTTGATCACCTCAAGCCGACCGGGGTAGGCGGCTGCGATATCGTTCAGAGCCGCGATGCAGCGTGTGTCTTTTTCCACCGCCACGACCTTGCGTGCGCCCTCTGACAACAACCCACGGGTCAGGCCTCCGGGGCCGGGGCCAATTTCCAATACGTCGCATTCCGTAAGATCTCCGGCCTGACGGGCGATCTTGGCCGTCAGGTTCAGGTCCAGCAAAAAATTCTGCCCCAGCGACTTGCGGGCCGAAAGCTGGTGGGTCGCGATGACTTCGCGTAGTGGAGGGAGATTGTCGATTGCACTCATGATCCGGTTGCCGTGACGCGGGGTGCGCCGATGATTTTGCCTTTGGTTGGGGTATTTTCAGCCAACAGAAGGGTCAAGCGCTTTGTGCCATGCGTTGGGCCAGCTTAAGTGCTTCGATCAGGCTGGTGGGTGTGGCGATGCCTTGGCCTGCGATATCCAGTGCGGTGCCGTGATCGGGTGAGGTGCGGATAAAGGGAAGGCCAAGCGTCACGTTGACCCCGCGATCGAAATCCAGCGTTTTGATCGGGATAAGTGCTTGATCATGATACATCGCAATCGCTGCGTCATAACGGGCGCGCGCAGCGGCGTGGAACATCGTATCGGCAGGGTGTGGCCCGGTAACGGTATAGCTGTCGTCAGGGAGGTCGGCGATCAGGGGCGCGATCCAGTCCAACTCTTCATGGCCCATCTTCCCGCCTTCACCGGCATGGGGGTTCAGACCCGCGATGGCAATACGAGGATGCGCGATACCGAATTGATTGCGCAGTCCTTGGACGGTGATTGCGATGGTGTCGTGCAGCAGGTCCGGGGTCAGAGCCGAAGGCACCCGGGACAGCGCGATATGGATGGTTGCTGGCACCACGCGCAATTGCGCGCTGGCCAGCATCATGACCACCCGGTCCCGACCGGCCAGGGCGGCGAGAAATTCAGTATGGCCGGGATAAGCGAAGCTGGCGCCGTCGATCAGGGCTTTCTTGTGGATCGGCGCGGTACAAAGCGCCGAGGCCGCACCGGATTGCACCAGCGAAACACCGCGCTCAATAGCGGCGATGACTGAGGGCGCGTTGGCCGGATCGGGTTGGCCGGGGACATTGGGCGCCGGAAAATCCAATTGCAGAACCGGCAGCGCCGAGGCGCTGATTTTAACAGATTCGGACGGGTCAGTTATGCGAACAACCGGCGTTCCCGGCGGCAAGTGGGTTGCATCACCGATATAGAAGAAGGGACATGTGTCGCGAAGGTCCGACCACGCTTTAGCTGCGATTTCCGGGCCTATTCCGGCCGGGTCACCACAGCTGAGCGCGATTGGGGATGTCATTGCTCGACAATGTTTGCTTCGGCGCGCAGCTGTGCCACAAGGCTGTTAGCAAAAGCCTCGAGACGTTGTTGCGTCAGCGCGTTGGCAACGTCCACTCGCGAAGTCTCTTCGCCCAGATCACGGGTGCGGGTGCAGAGCATCAGGAACATCAGGGTCTGGCCATTGTTGCGGGTCAGCGTGGTGGACACCTCATTCAGGTCAAGCTTGGCAAGCTCCAGCGCCACGTCACGCGGAATCTCACCGGGGCTGGCCTGAATCCGTTGCAATACTTCTGGTGGTTGGTCCTTGGCGATGCCGTAGAGGTCATCGCAGGTGTCAATTTCTTCTCTGAGTTTGGCCGCCCGTGCCAGGGTTTCAGCACTACGGCCACCGGCCATATTATAGATCGCGTAGTCTATCTCGGAATAGTTGGTCGCGCTGGTCGCGACCTCACGCAGTCCGCGCATCTGGAACAGCGCAATGGCGTTGGGCAACGAAAGCGGCTGTGTGATCTCTCCGTCCTTCAAACCCAGGATCACCGGTTGCAGTGCTGGCGGCAGGCTGGTGAGGCTCAGCCAGTCAAGTCGTCCACCATTATCGCGGGTGGCTGCCGCTGAGTATTGTGTGGCTGCGGCGGAAAACGAGTCAAACCCCTGCAGTTGGGCAATCTCTTGGGCAAGCAGATCAGCCTGGGCAATGGTTTGCTGGTTCACTGGGATAATGATTTCGGACAGCAGCACCTGCAGGCCACCGCTGTCAGTTTGACCCAGGGCACGGTTGATCTCCTCCTCGGACGGGCGAGCCTGTGACAGGAAACGTGCACTGACATAGTCGCGCCAAGCAACCTGATCAGCCACGAAATCCCGAACAGTTTCGCGATCAACACCCTGATCAGCAAGCAATTGCAAGAACCGGTCTGTAGACAACTGCCCGCGCGCGGCAAATTCGTCTATGCCGACCTGAATGTCTTCGGGGGCGGCCTGGATCCCGGCCTCGCGCATAATCTGGCGGCGCAACCTTTCGTCGATCAATGCATCACGCACTTCGGCGTCGGATGCACCAGGGGCGCCCAGTGCGGTCAGGAATTGTTGCCGTTGTGACAGCTCGTACCAGGTGATGATGTCTTGATTGACTTTGATCGCCGGGGAAAACAGGCTTTGGGCACCAGCTTGTGGCGACGTCAAAGCCAGCGCAGCCCCGATTAGCATTGGGGCGACCGGTTTAAGCCAACCGGAGCGGAGGAAACTAGTGAAACCTGAAATCAACTGCATCTTCTCTTGTACTGTTGGCCGCCACTGTTAACGGAGTACCCCGTCAAGGCTACGGTAAAGCCGAATTCTGTCGAAGGCTCAATACTTGATGATGAAGTAAAGCGCCTACTGACATTCATGTTAACCTGTACGCATTCATTCTGATACGTCACCCCCAACCCATAGCGGATCGGTTCGGATTCGCTTAGGTCATAGCGCGCCAGGGCCCGTGTGTTCCAGTTCTGATCCACCCGGTAACGTCCGGTCAACCGAACTTCGGAAATCTCGTCGTCGATACCTTCAGCCGGGTCCGGCTCTTGCCAGCCATAGCTTCCGGTGAAGCCGACCCGCGGCTGTTGCCAGCCGACCCGCAGTTCGGCTTTGGAAAAGCTGAAATCTCCGTTCAACAAGCCACGGCCGGCCAGACGCCAGCCGTTATTGGTTTGAATCTGACCTGCCAGCAGCAAGTCTGAGGTTGTCCCCTGCAAGCCCGAGGTCAGGTTGAAACTGGGGTCAGCATCCGCGCGGTACACTTGACCAATCGTGGCAAGAGCCCGCCAGCCGCCGGCTGCATAGCGGGACCAGTTCAGGCCCACAACGCCCGTCACGCCGTCTTCGCGCCGATCAGGGGCCGGAAAGCGGGACAGGGACAACAAGTTACCCTGATCGAATTCCTGAAACGTGCTTTCGTCATTTGGCACGTCATCGTCCGAGACATGGGTCCATCCAATCTGGGCAATCGGTTCCAATATCTGGGTCGCCCCCGATGACTCGCGCTTGCGCATTGGATAGCGCAGCGTCAATGCCGCGCGCGGCGTGGTGCGCGTGACGTTATCGGGAAAATCGCTGTCGTGACGAATGTTGAACGCATCAACCGACGCACCGGCCCGCACCTCAGCCCTAAGGCCCGACGCAAAAGTCCAGTCGCGCAGCCATTCTGCATCAAAAGTGGCACGAGCAACGTCCCGTCCGACGATATCCTCGTCACTGGTACGTTCATGCGCGTGAGTAACAAAGCCCAACCGAACCTCGCCGCCCACAGAGGTCGGGAACAGACGCTTTTCATAATACAGATCAAAGATCCGTGACGGGATTTCGTCCTGTTCCTCGCTATCGCGCAGGGTTTTATAGTGGGTGAAACTGGTACGGAACGCCGTGTCGCGTTTGATCCGTTCCAGCGCAACTTCGCTACGCAGCCGATCCAGATCTGGCAGGCCATAATCGGCCAGATAAGCATCGTCTGACGTTGTTCTGATGTTGAAAAGGAACCGATAACCGTCGTTCAGGTTGAACCAGCCATTGGCAAACAAGTATCCGCGATCCTCACCCGGCTGCAGATCATCGCGGGTATAGGCACCCTCAAGCTGGATGCGCCCCCTTTTAAAGGCCTGTCGATAGCGAAACCCAAGTGTATTGGTCTTGGACGAGACATAGGGCGTCAGTGTCAGATCCTTGTGGTCACCCAGCTTGATGAAATACGGCACCTGGACGCCAGTGCCCAACTGCGAGGTGGTTCGGATCGACGGTACCAAGAACCCGGTGGCCCGCTCTAGCGTCGGGTCCGGCAGTCGCAGATAGGGGAAATAGAACACTGGCACATCCAGCACCCGAAGCTGCGCCCCTTCAAAATAGAGTTGCCGTTCCAGTTGATCATGCGTGACCTTGCGGGCGCGGATCTGCCAGATCGGCGGTTTGCCATTCGCGCAGACATGGCACGAGGTGGCCGAAACCTTGCTGAACTGCGTATACCTGCCCGCCGCGCGCGTGGCCTGAACCGAAGCAATCTGCACCTGCTGGTCGAACACCATCCGCGCGCCGATCAGCAGGCCATTCTGAATACCGTCATCCAGTTCGGCCGAGTCCGCCAGGATTGTCGTATCACCGGCCTGATCGATACGGATTGGCCCCTCCAGCGTAAGCGCGCCGGTATCGCGGTCATAGGTGATGCGGTCAGCGGTGATTTTGATGTCACCCTGAAAAGCTTCGACATTGCCTTCAGCCACCAGCACGCGTTCGGGTGTGATGAAGATTTCGTCAGCCACCAGCAGGGCGGGCTGGTCCTCTTGCTGGGTGTCCTGCGCCGGGCCAGGGGCTGATTGGGTCTGGGCGGCGGCACCTGTTGGCATTGCCAGAGCCACAGCGCCGGACAGCAAAAGACTTGATATGAGCCGCATCAGCCGTCCTCCGCATGGAGAAGAAGGCCAAGGGAAAGAAGAATGGCTGCAAAGGGCGGAGCCCAGGCTGCGACGAAGATTGGCAATTGACCGTTTTCTCCGAGTATTTGGGCAAAGTTGCGAACGAAGTAGATTGAGAATCCCAAAAGCACTGCGGACAGAACCGCGATACCGGTGCCACCAAAACGGACATGGCGCATGGTAAAGGCCGCGCCGATCATCACCATGGCCACCAGAAAGAGCGGCCGCGCAAGTTGAACCTGCAACCAGACCTCATATTGCTTGGTGGAAAATCCGGCTTCGCGGAGATCACGGATAAGCTGTGGCAAGTCGTAGACGGATACGGAATCCTGCTGGCCCAGCGTGTCCAGAATGCGCTGGCGCGTCAGCGTGGTGGGAATTTCGATGCGCTGATGTGTTTGAGCCGTCGCCTCGGGGTTCATATCATCCGCCAGAGACCAGATCTTGGCATTGTGCAATATCCAAGACCCGTTCGACAGCTGTGCCCGATTGGCATTGATTTGCTGTGTTGGTTTACCATCCGGCGAAAATGTAACGATCGTTACGCCGGTTAGTTCCAACGCATCCGCATTTGTGGTGCCTCGCGCGTGGATGACCGATTGCCCATTTTCCGAACCCTGCCGCAACCAAAGCCCCTCGCTGGTGATCGACAGCGCCGAGTTGCCTTTGTCTTTGTAGGCATCAGACAGGCGTCGGTACTCCTCGGACGTGGCGGCGGTGATCGGGTTCAGCAAGGCCACCGCGAGGGTCCCAATGATCAATGCCAACGTGACCGGAGCCAGCAGCGCCCGGATACCGGACCGCCCGATGGCGCGTGTCACCACCAGTTCGGAATTGCGCGCCAAGCCGATGAACAATGCAATGGTGGCAAGGATAACCAGCAAGGGCAACATCTCGCTGATCGCTGCGGGTGAGTTCAGCAAGGTCAGGTGCAGCAGCGTGCCAAAGGACAGCCCCTCTGAGTTGAACCGACGGGCTTGTTCGACCAGATCGATTAGAATCAGCAACGTTAGAAAAATGCCGCCAATGACCAGAAAGCTCTGCATGAACCGGCGGGCGAAATAGCGGTCGAGGATCACGATTGTGCCTCCGCCTTGATCCGGCAGCAGGTGAAATCGGCACCGAAAAGGCCAGAATCACCTTCGCCTGCGCGGATGCGCAACGGCATATGCCTGCCCTGTCTCGCCAATTCGTTCTCCCCCGATCCTGCCGGAATTTTTCCGCGACTGTAATGCAATTGGCACGCGGGGAAAACTGCTATCTGGTCAAGCCGCGTGGTGCGGGCTAGGTCTTGGGGAACAGTTTTTGAGGAGTTCGCAATGAGCAGTCTTGTCCCGATCCGGTTTCAGCCCTTTGATACGGATGCAATGGCGCAAGCCGAAGGCCGGGTGGCGGTAATCATCCCATCGGACGGCAAGATGAGCCCCGCGGTGCGCCGGGCCAACCGTCTGACCCGTGGCGCGGTGGCGCGTCTGGTGGAAAGTCCCCGGTTTGAAAAGGTAAAGACAGGCGATGTGATCTCGATGGCTTGGCCTGGTGGAATGGCGGCCGAGGCGCTGGATATCGTGATCTTGCCCCGCCGTCCTGATCCGGCCGAGGCCCGCAAGGCGGGCGCGGCGCTGGCCAAGCTGGCAGGGGGCAAGGACGTGCTGGTGATGGCAGGCAATCAGGTCCGGACCGAAGATCTGACTATGGGCATCGTGCTGCGCACCTATGATTTCGACGCGCACAAGACCAAAGAGGCGGAAGAGGTTGGCACCGTCACCATCAGTCACCAGAAACCCGACGAGGTCGAAGCCGCCTTTGCCCCACAATACGCCGTGGCCGATGGGGTGCGGATGACCCGTGATCTGACCAACGAGCCTGCAAACGTCCTGACCACCACTGAATTCGCCGACCGTTTGGCCGAGATGGCGGAGCTGGGCCTTGAGGTTGAGGTTCTGGAAGAGGACACACTGGCCGAGTTGGGCATGCGTACGCTGCTGAGCGTCGGGCAGGGTTCGGTCAGCCCCTCGAAGGTTGTGGTGATGCAGTGGAACGGCGGTGACAAGGACGACGCGCCACTGGCTCTGGTGGGTAAGGGTGTCGTGTTCGACACCGGTGGTATCTCGCTGAAGCCCGCAGGCGGCATGGAAGACATGACCATGGATATGGGCGGTGCCGGCGTTGTTGCTGGCACCATGCGTGCGTTGGCTAAGCGCAAGGCCAAGGCCAACGTGGTCGGTCTGGTCGGACTGGTCGAAAACATGCCGTCCGGCAATGCCAGCCGTCCGGGCGATGTGGTCAAGTCGATGAAGGGCGACACGGTTGAGATCATCAACACCGACGCCGAAGGGCGTTTGGTTCTGTGCGATGTGATGTGGTACACGCAAGAGCGGTTCCAACCGGTGGGCATGATCGATCTGGCCACGCTGACCGGCGCGGTGATCATTGGTCTGGGCCACGAGAATGCCGGTGTATTTTCCAACAATGACACGTTCTGCGATGCCTTCCTGAAATCGGCCAAGGCCGAGGATGAAGGCGCGTGGCGCTTGCCGCTGGGCGAAGGGTACGACAAACAGTTGAAGTCGCGCATTGCTGATATGAAAAATGTCGGCGGTCGCCCGGCAGGCTCGATCACAGCGGCGCAATTCCTGCAGCGTTTTGTGAAAGAAGAAACGCCTTGGATTCACCTTGATATTGCGGGTGTGGCCTCGGTGTCGTCGGAAACATCCTATGCGCCCAAAGGGGCAACCGGCTGGGGCGTTCGCGCGCTCAGCCGTTTGGTGCAGGATAACTTCGAGTAATCGTATGGGGGCCGTCTATTTCTACCACCTGACCCGTCAGCCCTTGGAACACACCTTGCCGGCGCTGCTGGACAAGGCGCGGCAGGCTGGGTGGAAGATTGCCGTGCGGGGCACAGATCCGGCACGGATGGACTGGCTGGATGAAAAGCTGTGGCTGGGGCCCGAGGACGGGTTCCTGCCACATGGGCGCGAAGGTGGCCCGCATGACGCGGTGCAGCCTGTTTTGCTGACGACCGGGCCAGAGGCAGCCAATGAACCGACCTGTGTCATGGCCGTGGACGGCGCGCCGGTAAACGCCGACGAGGTGGCTTCGCTGGAGCGTGTCTGCATCCTGTTCGATGGCAATGATGATATGGCTGTCCAGCAGGCGCGCGGCCAGTGGAAAGCACTAACTAGCGCGGGTTGTTCGGCGCAATACTGGTCCGAGGAATCGGGCCGGTGGGAGAAGAAGGCCGAGGCGTAAGAGGCTGAGTTTAATAGCTTTCCGGAGACTGACAGATGGAAACAAGACCATTAGGCCGCACGGGAATTTCGGTGACAGACTTATGTCTGGGTACGATGACCTTTGGCACACAGACGTCCGAGGCGGATGGTCACAAGCAGTTGGATATGGCGCTGGCAGCTGGGATTAATTTCGTTGATACGGCCGAGATGTATCCGGTGAACCCGATCGCAAGGGAAACCGTCGGTCGGACCGAAGAGATTCTGGGCAGCTGGAACGCTGCCAACCCGTCCCGTCGTGCAGATTACGTACTGGCAACCAAACACTCGGGGGCAGGGTTCGCCCACGCCCGCGATGGCGCGCAGATTTCGGGAAAGACGATCCCCGAAGCGATCGAAGGCTCACTGCGGCGGCTGCACACGGATTGCATTGATCTCTATCAGTTTCACTGGCCGAACCGCGGCAGTTACATGTTCCGGCAAAACTGGAATTACGCACCTTCGGGGCACAACACCAACGAAGTATTGGACAACATGCAGGATTGCCTTGAGGCCCTGCAAGTGCAGGTCGACAAGGGTAATATCCGCGCCTTTGGACTGTCCAACGAAAGCGCTTGGGGTACGGCGCAATGGCTGCGGATTGCCGAGCAGATGGGCGCGCCGCGTGTGGCCTCGGTTCAGAATGAGTATTCGATTCTATGCCGGCACTTCGATACGGATATGGCGGAACTCAGTGTGCATGAAGATGTGGGCTTGATGGCCTTTTCTCCCTTGGGGGCGGGATTTCTGACCGGCAAGTATCAGGGTGATGCGGTGCCCGTCGGATCACGTATGTCGCTGGTGCCCGAGATGGGCGGGCGCACCGGTCCACGCGTGTTTGGTGCCGTGGCGGCTTATCTGGAGATTGCTGAGCGGCATGGGTTGGACCCGGTGCATATGGCACTGGCCTGGTGTCGGACGCGGCCGTTCATGATGTCGGCTATTTTCGGCGCGACCTCGGTGGCACAGCTGGAGCATATCCTGGTCGGTAAGGACTTGCGGCTGTCCGATGAGGTCGTGGCAGAAATCGGTCAGGCGCACCGAACGCATCCGATGCCCTTTTAGGGGGCTCTGCCCCCGCCGCGCCATGCGCGACTCCCCCGAGATATTTTTAGCCAGATGAAGAAGATCCCGTCAGTGATGAGTAGGCTGGATACGTTCCTGCCGCAGGTCACGGGCCGAGAGGCCATGAGCGGTGCGGAAAGCACGTGCAAAGCTGGATTGTGAGGCGAACCCCGTAGCCAGGGCCACATCCATCAGCGGCATGTCGGTGTCGGTAACCAGGCGGCGGGCCTCGGCCAAGCGTAACTGCAGATAGTGGTCTTGCGGCGTTGTGTTCAGGCGCAGGCGAAATTGCTGCTGCAGAGTGCGGGGGCTGGTGCCGAGGGTTTCGGCGATGTCCGCCAGTGGCAGCGGCTCGTCGAGCGAAGATTCCATCAAGGTGTTCGCCTTGGCCGTCAGCGCCGTATGGCGGTGTGGGGCACCGGTCCGGCTTTGCGGTTTTGTGGGCTCGGGCGCACCGTCGTACAGGAAAAGACCCGAGACGCGGGCAGCAAAACCGGCACCGTGGCGGGCAGCGATAATGTGCAGCATCATTTCGACCGCTGGGATAGCGCCACCTGAAGTCAGGCGATTTCCGGATACGGTGAACCGGTCGGGGCGC
Source organism: Ruegeria sp. BA12 (assembly GCF_056539625.1). Lineage (NCBI taxonomy): Bacteria > Pseudomonadati > Pseudomonadota > Alphaproteobacteria > Rhodobacterales > Roseobacteraceae > Ruegeria > Ruegeria sp. BA12. The sequence continues at coordinate 151,980 of NZ_JBQFVF010000002.1, read as the reverse complement.
ACATCAACATCGGGGAAGCGGGCGGCGAAATTGTCCAAGTCTTCCCAGTGGGTTGTGGCGGCGTGTCCATCCAGCAGGCCAGCCTCGGCCAACAACCAGGGGCCTCCGTCGATGCCCGCCATGGTGGCACCAGTGCCCGCAATACGGCGCAGTCCGGCCAGCAAACTGGGTGTGGCGTGTCGGGCCAGTTGGAACCCCGCGACAACGATCATCAGATCGCAGCTTTGCAACCGTGCCAGCGGAACACCCGGTACGTTCAGTGCGCTGGTCAACATTGCAGGTTCCGCCGTTGCCGTCACATAATCCCAGTCGAAAGCGGGACGATCCGCCAGACGGTTGGCAGCCCGCATTGGATCAACGGCCGAGGCGAAGCTGAGCGTGTTGCATTCGTCCAGAACCAGCACAGCCGTTTTCAGGGCACGATGTTCGGGTTGGAGTATGTTTTTTGCGGATTTCATCAAGTTCGATTCGCATTCTGGCAAGTGTTTCCACAAGGCTGCGTCAGAGTCGGGGGTGAACGCAAATCGGAATCCGTGGAGAAGCCTGGGGAAAACTCACGGCAAAACCGGGTATAACTTGGGGAAAACACAATGCCTCTGGAAATGAACCGCGAAGTCTTCATCACTTGCGCCGTTACCGGCTCGGGAGGGACACAGGATCGCAGCCCACATGTGCCGCGCTCACCCAAGCAAATCGCCGACAGTGCGATTGCCGCAGCCAAGGCCGGGGCGGCGGTGGTGCATTGCCATGTACGCGACCCTGAAACCGGTGTACCCAGCCGCCGTCTGGACCTGTATCGCGAAGTCACGGACCGCATTCGCGAGGCTGAGGTTGACGTCGTTCTGAACCTGACCGCCGGGATGGGTGGGGACATGGTGTTTGGCCCAAGCGAATCTCCGCTGCCGCTGCGCGAGGACGGGACTGATATGATCGGTGCAGCCGCGCGGGTCGAACATGTTGCGGAATGCCTGCCGGAGATCTGCACGCTGGACTGCGGCACCATGAACTTTGCCGAAGCCGATTACGTCATGACCAACACGCCGGGCATGCTGCAGGCGATGGGTCGGATGATGACACATTTGGGCGTGAAGCCCGAGATCGAAGCCTTTGACACCGGCCATCTGTGGTACGCTAAGCAGCTGGTGAAGGACGGTGTTCTGGACAGCCCGGCTTTGGTGCAACTTTGCATGGGCGTGCCGTGGGGCGCGCCGGATGACTTGAACACCTTCATGGCGATGGTCAACAACGTGCCGGATGACTGGACGTTCAGCGCGTTTGCTCTGGGCCGCAATCAGATGGCTTATGCCGCGGCGGCTGTATTGGCGGGCGGCAACGTGCGCGTCGGGCTTGAGGATAACCTGTGGCTGGACAAAGGCGTGCTGGCCGAGAATTGGCAACTAGTCGAACGCGCCGGAACCATTATCGAGAACATGGGCGCGCGGGTGATCGGTGCGCAGGAAGTGCGCGAGAAATTGGGTCTGGTGAAACGGGCGCCAGTGGCGAAGTGAAGCCGTTCTGGTTGGTGTGCTTGATTTGTGCCGGGCCACTGAGTGCGGAAACTCCTGATGCTGTCGATGAATATTTGGCGATCCAGACGGGGCTGTGTGCACAATTGAAGGAAAACGTCTTTTCGGTGCCATTTTGGATACATCGGCACAGCCTGGGTGGATGTCGCGTGAACAGCGTACAACCACTTTCGGCGACCTATGTTCTTGACGTGGTTTGCGAAGATGAAGGTGAAGTCTTGCTAAACGAGACTTGGGAAATGGAACAGTTGGGCAAATCGAAATTCACAATACGTGACGCTGTCGGAGGGATCTTCGGCACTTTGGAATGTAGTGAGGAACAATGACAAAAACAGCAGCGATCATTGGCGGCGGCGTCATCGGCGGCGGATGGGCCGCAAGATTTCTACTGAACGGCTGGAACGTCCGGGTGTTCGACCCGGACCCCGAGGCCGAGCGTAAGATTGGTGAGGTTCTGGATAATGCGCGCCGCTCCTTGCCGGGGCTGAGCGATGTGCCATTGCCGTCCGAGGGATCTCTGACGTTCTACGAAGATATGGCGGAGGCCGTGCAGGGTGCCGCCTGGATACAGGAAAGCGTGCCTGAACGGCTGAACCTGAAACTGAAGGTCTACAAGGGGTTGCAGGAGGCTTGTGATCCAGATGCGATCATTGGGTCCTCGACCAGCGGCTTCAAACCGTCCGAATTGCAGGAGGGCGCGTTGAGGCCCGAGCAGATCGTGGTGACGCACCCGTTCAACCCGGTCTATCTGCTGCCGTTGATTGAGCTGGTCCCAACCGGCAAAAACTCGGCCGAGATGGTTGCCAAGGCACAAGAACTGCTGAAGTCCGTCGGGTTTTTCCCGCTGCACATCAAAAAAGAAATCGACGCGCATATCGCTGACCGATTTCTTGAAGCCGTTTGGCGCGAGGCATTGTGGTTAGTCAAGGACGGCATCGCCACGACCGAAGAGATCGACGAGGCCATCCGCATGGGCTTTGGTATTCGCTGGGCGCAGATGGGCCTGTTTGAAACCTATCGCGTGGCCGGAGGTGAGGCCGGGATGCGGCACTTCATGGCTCAGTTCGGGCCAGCGTTGAAATGGCCGTGGACCAAGCTGATGGACGTGCCGGACTTTACCGATGAACTGGTCGACCTGATCGCGGATCAGTCGGACTCGCAGTCGGGCATGCACTCGATCCGCGAGTTGGAGCGCATTCGCGACAACAACCTTGTGGGTATGATGCGCGCGCTCAAAGCACAGAATTATGGAGCAGGCGCGGTGCTGAACCAGCATGACGCGCTGTTGAAACCCGGCGCGTTGCCGACGCTGGAACAGGCGGACATAAGTCAGCCTATTCTGACATTGTCGCGCGCCGTACCGCTGGATTGGACCGACTACAACGGCCACATGAACGAGGCGCGGTATCTGGAAGCCTTCGCTGCCGCGACCGACCGGTTCATGGAGATCATCGGCTGCGACGCGGATTACATAACCTCGGGCGGCAGCTATTTCACCGCTGAAAACCACATCCGCTATGTCGACGAAGCACACGCAGGCGCCAAGATCGAAGTGCGCACGCAGATGCTGTTGGGGCAGGGCAAGAAATTGCACGTGTTCCACAGCATGTATGAGGGAGACAAGCTGCTGGCCACGGGCGAAAGCTTCCTGCTGCATGTCAGCCTTGAATCTCGTCGCCCCAGCGCACCGTCGCCGGAAATCGAGGCCGCCATGACGCGGATCGCCGAGGCGCAGGCAGGGTTACCCTACCCCGAAGGCGCGGGGGCCGCGATCCGGAAACCCGCATGACCCGGCGGGTTCTGATTACGGCTGGCGCCTCGGGCGTTGGCCGTGCCATGGCCGAAGCATTTGATGATGCAGGCTATGGTGTTTGGATCACGGATATTGACGAGGCTGCTTTGAATACGGTGCCGGATCACTGGGAGGCTCGTCGCGCAGATGCCGCAAGTGAGTCCGATATGAGCGCCGTTTTTCAGGATATCGCAGCCGAAGGTGGATTGGATGCGCTGTGCGCCAATGCAGGCACGGCAGGACCGACAAACGCGATCGAGGATATCGGGTTGGCAGATTGGCGGTCCTGCGTTTCGGTCAACCTCGAGGGCGCTTTTCTGGCCGTGAAACATGCAGTCCCTTTGATGAAGACCGCGCAGGCGGGCAGCATCACCCTGACGTCGTCAACTGCTGGTCAATACGGGTACCCGTACCGCGCGCCATATGCAGCGGCGAAATGGGCGGTGATTGGCCTGATGAAAACCCTTGCGATGGAACTTGGCCCCCACGGTATTCGCGCAAATGCGATTTGTCCTGGAGCGGTTGAAGGCCCACGGATGGAGGGTGTGCTGGCGCGCGAAGCGGCCGCAAAAGGTATGACCCGCGATCAGGTCTATGCGGGGTATGCCTCGGGTACCTCGATGGGGCGCTTTGTTGAAGGTCACGATATCGCAAACATGGCCGTGTTCCTCGCCTCGGATGCGGCGCGGCTTGTTTCGGGGCAGGTTATTGCCGTGGATGGGCACACGGTGAATCCAGATCCGAAAATCTAACTCGGTTTAGAAAACACACAGAACCCCAATGCCCTGGCGCAATAAGGGCATTGGTAATCGGCTTGGGGCAGGGCTTTTTCGAAACGCTGAAGCTAGCCCTGATTTGGCCCGCGAATTTGGCGGATGGTCTGGCGGACAGCTTGCCAGTCTAGCGCTTCCTGTCTATTTCCGGCGGCTTCACATTCGCGCATCTTTTGTGCGGCTTCCGCCTCGGCCCGGTCGCCGTGAACAGTATATAAGGCCCGTGCGTATTGAGCGGTCTGTAGTGCGTCCATTCCTGTCGTCCTCCGTCTGTGATCGGAATACCCGAAGGTTCGCGCCGAACGACGATAGCACAAGACAGGCTTAGGTGCATCCTTAGTGGTCGGAAATTTGCGAGCGCAGCCGTTTAAGGTGTTCTGAGAAGTCGCGCGCAGTCAGGTCAGCCTCGCGTACCAGTCGGTCGAAATGGCGGGTGAAGGTTTCGATCCGATCACGATCCCGAAAGGCCATATAGTGGCTGCCGGCGTAGAAAACACAAAGCAAAGGACCGAAGATCGTGACCGGAGCGGAATAAAGCCGTTTTGCGTCAAACAGATAGATTCTAAGACGCGGGTAAAGCTGTTGGCAAATCTCCAGCAGATGGTCGATCTGTTCCAGCCGGATTTTGGGACAAAGACCGTCGTAATAGCCCCGCGCATGGACGAAACTATCGATTTCATACAGCGGCATGGCGATTTCATAGTCGGATTGCGCGCTGCGCATCCACATCAGCCGGTCAGCCGAGGCACCGATGGCCTGATCCGCCGTCCGCCCCAGATGCGGGGCATATTCCCACTCCAGCACCGCGCGGGTCTTTAACATGTCGGGCAAAGTCGCTGGAACATAACGGATTTTGTACCCTGCGGCTTCTTGATGCCACTCAAAGATGCGCTCATCCACCAGCGCACGTGGTGCTTCGGTCATTGTCAGCGAGCTGGCCAACAATTCCGCTGCGCTTTCGGGTCGGTCGGACAGGCTCAGAAGCCAATCCGCCGAAACCCCCAGCGCCGAGGCGCAACTGCCTACCACATGTGCATTTGGCAAGCGCGCGCCTTCACCCGTCAAAAGCTGCGATACGGTCGAACGGTCCACCGCAATCTGACGCGCCAGCGCGCTTTGACTGACGTGTCGCTCCTCCATCGCCCGGGCTAGGCGAGTACGGAACTGTGCCGCGCGGTCTCTTTTGTCGATTTTTTCCTGCATTTGTTTAAAAATATCACAGTTGATGAGTTTTGTTAATCATATTCAGAATTTTCAACGGATGCCGTGACCCGTAATTTTGAAGACACAACAATAAAATGGGTGACGGAATGGAAACACGGCGCAGATCAGTCGTGAAAGCGGTGCTGTGGAATGCGATGGGCTTGCTGGTGATGACACTGGTCGGGCTGGTCGCGACTGGCTCGGCGGCTGTGGGCGGGACACTGGCGATTGTAAATACGGCCATCGGATTGACGATGTACGTTATTTACGAGCGCGTCTGGGCCAAAATCTCATGGGGGCGCAATGTCTAGGCCCGCAGCACCCGAATGGGGCACGTTCGCCCTGATCCTGGCTTGCTATGGGGCGTGGTTGGCGGTGATTTTCCTGATGCCGGTTTGGCTGGCAATTCCGGTGATGGGTCTGGTTGCGGCGCTCCATTCCTCGTTGACGCATGAGGCGCTGCACGGCCACCCGTTTCGTACAAAATGGCTGAATGAGGGCCTGATGGCGCTGCCTCTGACCCTGTTCATCCCGTATCAGAGGTTCCGCGACCTGCATCTGGCCCATCACCGGGATGAGACGTTGACCGACCCCTATGACGATCCTGAAACCAACTATCTGGATCCACAGGTCTGGGGCGCATTGGCCGAGTGGCAGCGATGGCTGCTGTCTGTGAACAACACATTGTTGGGGCGCATGGTGCTGGGTCCGGCGATTGGCCAATTCATATTCACGCGGAATGAATTGCGCGGTGCGTTGCTGGGCGACCTTGGCATCCTGCGGGCCTGGGCGCTGCATCTGGTTGGGGTGGCCTTGGTTTTGTGGGTGGTCGGGCACTCGGCAATGCCGATTTGGGCGTATGTTCTGTCCGCCTATATCGGGCTGGGGCTGGTGAAGATCCGCACCTTCCTTGAACACCGCGCGCATGAAAATCCGCAGGCCCGTACTGTGATTATCGAAGATCGTGGGTTGCTGGCTTTTCTGTTTTTAAACAACAACCTGCATGTGGTTCATCACATGAATCCTGGTGCGCCGTGGTACCGCCTGCCTGCGCTATATCGCGCCAGCAAAGACCGGTATCAGACCCGGAATGAGGCTTATGTCTACCGGTCTTACGCGCAGATCTTTAAGGCGTATTTCCTGCGGGCCAAGGATCCGGTGGAACATCCTCTCTGGCCAAAGCCTTGATTTAGCGACACAAGGGGGCCATGAGTTTATGGATTCCCATCACAATTGCTGCCGCCTCGTTCCAGACAGTGCGGTTCATGCTGCAAAAATCCCTCAGCACCGTAAAGCTAAGTGCGGCCGGGGCGACGTTTGCCCGGTTCGCGTATTCGATGCCACTGGCGCTTTTGGGGCTGATTGTGGCGCTGCAAGTGACTGGCTTCAGCCTGCCGCCGCTGACGGGGTGGTTCTGGGTATACGCTGTCATCGGTGGCACCGCGCAAATTCTGGCAACGATCTGCGTGGTCGCTTTGTTCAAGCAACGAAATTTTGCGGTTGGGATTACCTTTAAGAAAACCGAAGTAATTCAGACCGCCATTGTCGGTTTTCTAGTGCTGGGCGATCAGATCTCGTACGGGGGTCTGGTTGCGATCTTGCTGGGATTGATGGCGGTGCTTTTGCTGTCCAAATCACCCGGAGGCGACGGGGCGTGGTGGAAACATCTGACCAACCGGGCGTCGCGCCTAGGGTTGGGGTCAGGCGTATTGTTCGCCTTTTCCGCCGTCAGTTACCGGGGTGCGTCGCTTGAATTGGGTGATATCGACGCGTGGTTTCGCGCTCTGATCACTCTGGCCGCGGTTGTGACGTTCCAGTTCCTCAGCATGGCGCTATGGCTGCTGTGGCGCGACCGGGCCGAACTGCTTGCGGTGTGGCAGACACGTCGAACAGGGGTGTTTGTTGGTTTGACCAGTCTGGGCGGATCGTTTTGCTGGTTCTTTGCGTTCACCTTGCAGAACGCGGCCTATGTCAAAGCGCTGGGGCAGGTCGAACTGTTGCTCAGCCTGTTCGCATCGATTCTGTTTTTCCGTGAGACCATTACCCGGCGTGAGATCGCCGGGATGGCTTTGTTGGGGTTGTCGATCCTGGCGCTGGTGCTGGCGATTTAACCAGCACGGCGCTCGGCAAAGCTTAGGGCAATGAAGCTGGGCAGGTGATCGCCCATGCCCACAACTGCGTTGCCGTTATCCGAACGACGGCCACGACCTTTAGGTTCTTTGTCCTTTTTGCGGTCGCTCTTTTTGCCTTCGTTCTTTTGCGTGTCGGCAGACTTGGTCTTTTTCTCAGGCTTCTGCGTGTCGGCTTTGGGTTCGTCCTTGACCGGATTGTCGAGCTTTGGAATGTCCTTCTGGATCAGCTTTTCAATCGCAGCCAGCGCTTTTTCGTCACGACCCGAACAGATAGTAATCGCCTTGCCATCGCGCCCGGCACGACCGGTGCGGCCGATGCGGTGAACGTAATCCTCGGGGTGGCCGGGGACGTCGAAATTGAAAACATGGCTGACCGACGGGACATCAAGGCCACGCGCAGCCACGTCCGAGGCAACCAGCAACCGCAACGAGCCGTCGCGGAAACCGTCCAGCGTTTTCATCCGCTGTGATTGGTCCAGATCGCCGTGGATCGCGGCGGCGTCATAGCCGTATTTCTTTAGCGACTTTGCGCAGATATCAACGTCTGTCTTGCGGTTACAGAAGATGATCGCGTTGGTGCATTTTTCACCCTCGGCATCGATCAGTGCGCGCAAGACCTTGCGCTTGGCGCTGGCCTCTCGATCGCGACGGCCGCCTTTGAACATGACCACGCCCTGTTCAATGGTTTCCGAGGCGGTCGCCTGTCGGGCAACCTCGACCCGCGCGGGGGCAGACAGGAAAGTGTCGGTGATGCGTTCAATCTCGGACGCCATGGTGGCCGAAAAGAACAGCGTCTGGCGGGTGAACGGCGTAAGCGAGAAGATGCGCTCGATATCGGGGATAAAACCCATGTCCAGCATCCGGTCAGCTTCGTCCACGACCATGATCTGCACGCCGGTCAACAGCAGTTTGCCGCGTTCGAAATGGTCCAGCAGTCGGCCGGGAGTTGCGATCAGAACATCGACGCCACGGTCGATCAGTGCGTCCTGTTCCTTGAAGCTGACGCCTCCGATCAACAACGCCTTGGTCAGTTTCAGGTGTTTGCTATAGGTGTCGAAATTCTCGGCGACCTGTGCAGCCAGTTCCCGTGTCGGGCACAGCACCAGCGACCGTGGCATCCGCGCGCGCGCGCGGCCCCGTGCCAGCATTGTGATCATCGGCAGCGTAAAGCTTGCAGTTTTTCCTGTGCCGGTCTGGGCGATCCCCAATACATCACGACCTTCCAGCGCAGGTGGAATTGCGCCTTCTTGGATCGGGGTGGGGGATTCGTATCCGGCTTCCTCAATGGCTTTGAGGACCTTCGGGTTCAGGTTCAGTTCGTTAAATTTTGTCATGTAAGTCCGGTTCATGCGGACATTAGACCTGGCCCGCGCGTCAAAGGTGTGCCGGGCCCGGATGGCCATACGCTGCATTGCGCAATTTCGGCTTGGAGGGGGACATAACAAAAACGCCGGGTATGGTCAAATGAAGACCTCTTTAAGGTTTTTACTGTGCTCGCTCTGCGGATTTCTCGCAACAATTCAGTCACTTCCGGGAAAGTGTTTCCTGACTTTTTCGTCCAAATCCAGGGGCCGATATCGGATCAGGTCATGTTGTTCCAGACGGGTTCTCACGTCGGGGTCTGCACCGCTGATTTCGTCAAAAAATGCACGCAGCCCATCCATGCCGCCTTCGGCCTCGATCCAGCTGAGTAATTCGTTCATGTTCATGCCGCCCCGTTCACGTGGAACATTCAGGGACATTCCTGGCTGATACGAGCCACGCGCCAGGCGAAATCGAAGGTGAGCCTTAAAATGTTCCCAGTCGGGGGCGTGTCGATGGCACAGCTCCAACCCCGGCAATTCGAACTTGCAGGGCAAGAGTGTTTTTTCCTGGAACAGGTTGTGGATACGAAAACTCAGTTTCTTCAAGCCCGTCCGGACGATCAGCTTACCTTGCAAATGGCTGAAGAACCCACCCAAAACAAACGCGCCATAACGCGGGTACAGCGATTGTACGAGGGCGTCACGGTGGGGGGTCTTTGGAAGATGCGCCTTAAAAAGATCCGTGCCACCGCCCACGGCTTCGATCGGGCGGACACGTACAGCGGGGATGTGGTTGGGAACATCGGTCAGTTGCTGGGGAATGGGACGGTCCGTCCACAGAAACTCGTCCATGTCGATATGGGCCAACCAATTCAGATTGGTCTTGCGATAGGTGAATGACGCATTTGCGGTCTGACGGTTTTGATGCCGTTCGGGCCGTTCACGCTTGCGGCTGGCCCAGAAGGCCTCATCGCATGTTTGCACGTCGACCTTCGGATGCCGAACCAGGGCATCGAAAGCTTTGGAATTGGGTTCATCCAGATAGATGTGCAGCCGGTCGACCTCAAGATCGAGGTGATAGGCAACAAATCGCAGGATATCCGGGGCAGGGCCCCGAACCGTTGAAACAATGCCCCAGCCAGAGCCGTCAGTCATCAATGTGATCCAACAGGGACTGCCGGGTCTTGTAGTGCTGGATACGCCCAAAAATGCTGCGCGGGTCGTACATCACCAGTTTCAACATCCGGTACCCCAGCGGGCGCAACACCGCGTCGTTTTCTGCATGACGCCAAAGGCGTGCCAAAAGGTTGCGATCCAGATCGCCATTCCTTAGCGAATAGCCCGCCATGCCGAATGCCAATGGAACGTCGTGGTGTTTTTCACCCTGGATATTAAAGGCTTGATCGTTTGGACGAAGGGATACCCGACGCTCGCTATCATGCAGCTTGATCAGATCGTACAACAGGTACAGACCCTGTCCGCCCAGGCGCTGATCCAGTGTTTCGCCATGGTCGGCGAATGTGGTTGCCGAGGAAATAAGCCAACGCACAGGCAGGTCCCGGGCCAACTCTGAACCCTTTTCCCGCCACATCCGCAGAAACAGCGCCCGTGCCTCAGCCGGTGACGGATGCCGGCGCAGCAATGCGATGCACATTGCGTGAACAAGATGCAGCAGCGATTGGCCAGTAAATTCCTGCTGCAGCGCGTGGTACTTCCTGCGCGCGTCCTGCTTGTGGTCAAAGCTGGCGTCCGGGTCAGGTTTTTCTACGGGTGTTTGGGCAAGTTCACTCAGATCAACGTCCGGCGGCGGCAGTACACGTTGTGGATCGCGATAAGGAACTTCTTTGCGTTCCAGATGGCGCATCACCGAATAGAAGCCGCCGGGATAGTTTTCCTGATCCAAATCCGCCATGCTTCGGAACCCTAGAGAACGGTGCCCAAACTACAAGACCCGGATCAAACCATCATTTCCTTAGTCGCTGTCAGGTTCAGCTCGGGGTAGTCGCGCACGACCCGGTCGATATCCCATTGCAAGCGCGTCAGATAGACGATGTCGCCGTCATGATCATGGGCGATGTGCTGTTTATTAGCGTTGACGAACTTTTCAACCTCGGCCTTTTCACCACTCACCCAGCGGGCAGAGGTGAACTGCGACGCCTCGAACCGGACGGGCAGACCGTATTCCATCTCAATCCGGCTGGCGAGGACTTCGAACTGCAGCGCGCCAACGACGCCGACGATATAGCCCGAACCAATCGATGGCTTGAAAACCTTGGCCGCGCCTTCTTCGGCAAACTGCATCAGGGCTTTTTCCAGATGCTTGGCTTTCAGTGGGTCCGCCGCTCTGACAGTTTGCAGCAATTCCGGTGCAAATGACGGGATCCCGGACACGCGCAGCGCTTCGCCCTCGGTCAGAGTGTCACCGATGCGCAGCTGACCGTGGTTTGGGATGCCGATGATGTCTCCGGCCCAGGCCTCTTCGGCCAGTTCGCGGTCAGAGGCCAGAAATAGCACGGGGTTCGAAATCGCCATAGGCTTCTTCGACCGAACATGGGTCAGCTTCATGCCACGTTTGAAATGGCCGCTTGCCATACGGACAAACGCCACCCGGTCGCGGTGCTTGGGGTCCATGTTGGCCTGCACCTTAAAGACAAAACCGGCGACCTTCTTTTCATCAGGCGCAATTTGTCGGGGTTCAGCGGACTGGACCTGCGGCTGAGGGCCATAGGCGCCGATTCCTTCCATCAGTTCCTTGACACCGAAAGAGTTGATGGCCGAGCCGAACCAGATCGGAGTCATGTGCCCCTCAAGAACCGCCTGCGGGTCCAGAGCAGGCAGCAGCTCGCGCGCCATCTCGACCTCTTCCAGCAGCTTGTCCAGCAGATGCTCGGGTACGTGTTCGGCCAGTTTGGGGTCGTCCAGACCGTTGATCTGAATGCTTTCAGCTACCTTGTTGCGGTCGGCGCGGTCCATCAATTCCAGTCGGTCGCGCAGCATGTCATAGCAGCCGATGAAATCGCGACCCACGCCGATCGGCCACGCAGCGGGCGTGACGTCGATGGCCAGCATCTCCTGAATTTCGTCGATGATCTCGAACGTATCGCGGCTTTCGCGGTCCATCTTGTTACAGAAGGTCAGGATCGGCAAATCGCGCAGGCGGCAAACCTCGAACAGTTTCTGCGTCTGGCTTTCCACACCTTTCGCGCCGTCGATCACCATAACGGCGGCGTCCACGGCGGTCAGCGTGCGATAGGTGTCCTCGGAAAAATCTGAGTGGCCGGGTGTATCCACCAGATTAAAACGAAAGTCCCCGTAATCGAAAGACATGGCCGAGGCCGAGACCGAAATGCCCCGATCTTTCTCCATCTGCATGAAGTCCGACCGGGTCCGCCGCGCCTCGCCCTTAGCGCGCACCTGACCGGCCATCTGAATCGCGCCCCCGTACAACAGGAACTTTTCAGTCAGCGTCGTCTTGCCCGCATCCGGGTGCGAGATGATGGCGAATGTCCGGCGTCGGGCAATCTCGGGCGGCAATACGGGTTGGTTGGTGGCGGTATCAAGCATGAACGCGCGTATAGGCGGGGAATCCTGCCGAAGCAAGACAAAGGGGGTGTTCAGAATCGTATGGTTATGCCAATAAGAACAAATAGTGAACAAAAGATGGAGAGGATCAATGAATTTGAAAGAAATCGCAGACGAACTGGTCGCTGGGTGTCGTGAGGACCGGGCCAAGGAAAACCTAAACAAATTATACGCGACTGATGCCGTTTCGGTCGAAGCGCAAGAGATGGAAGGCATGGGGCGTGAAACACACGGCGTCGAGGGCATCCGCGGCAAACACGAATGGTGGGAAGGCGCGCATGAGGTCTCGGGCGCGTCGGTCAGTGAGCCTTATTTGCACGGCGACGATCGCTTTGCCGTAATTTTCGAAGTGCAGGGCAAGGTTAAGGAAAGTGGTGAGACCTTCGATATGAAAGAGGTCGGTATCTATCACGTCGCCAACGGAAAAATCGTGCGCGAAGAGTTCTTTTACTGAAGCTTTGTGACTTCTGGTCTTCCCTGTCTGGCCGGTGCTAGACATGCGGGCAACAACAGATGGGGAGGATCAGATGGATCTGGGAATTCGCGGAAAGCGCGCGCTGGTTTGTGCAAGCTCAAAAGGGCTGGGCTTAGGCTGTGCCGAGGCGTTGGCCGAAGCTGGGGTTGATCTGGTGATGAACGCGCGCGGGGCCGAGGCGTTGGATGCCGAAGCTGCTCGTTTGCGGTCCGAATATGGCGTCGATGTGAAAACCGTGGCTTGCGATGTGACCTCGGTAGACGGACAGGCGCAAGTTATCGAAGCCGCGCAGGGCGTTGATATACTTGTGACAAACGCCGGTGGCCCGCCACCCGGGCTGTGGTCGGATTGGGATCGTGACGATTTCATCAAGGCGCTGGATGCAAATATGCTGACACCGATTGCCTTCATGAAAGCCTTATTGCCGGGGATGATGGACAAGGGCTGGGGCAGGGTGGTCAACATCACGTCGCAATCCGTGCGTGCGCCGATCCCTGCTTTGGGTCTGTCGAACGCGGCGCGGACTGGTTTGACCGGCTATGTCGCTGGTACAGCGCGACAAGTCGCACCGCGTGGAGTGACGATCAACAACCTACTGCCGGGCATTCACGCGACGGATCGCGCGGAGTCGCTGGATGGTGGCGTGGCTGCACAAAAAGGAATTTCCATGGATCAGGCGCGCGCCGAACGCGCCGAGACGATCCCTGCACGTCGGTATGGGACGCGGCAGGAATTCGGCGCGGCCTGCGCGTTTTTGTGTTCGCAACACGCCGGCTTTATCGTCGGGCAGAATATACTGCTGGACGGTGGCGGAACCAATCTGACGATGTGAGTCATGGCACAGAACTTCTCGCTCAAAGATCAGTTGTTTAATGCGGAAAAGACCTGTTTTTTAGCGGACCTTTTCGCCGATGCTGATCCATCCTTTGATGCCAAGGCATTCGAGGCGCAGGTCATGTCGCGGCTGCTGGAGCTTGAACTGAAAGAGCGCATGGCCTGGATCGCCGACTGCCTGCAACAGGCCGTACCCGGAGAGCTGCCGACTGTCGCGCCAACCCTTCTGCGCGCACTGCCACCGCCTTTGGACCCAACCAAAACAGATGATGATTTCGGTGATTTCATCTTTGCGCCTTTGGGGGATTGGATCGTTTCAGTGGGGTTGGAGTATCCTGATCTGGCTTTGGACGTGCTTGAAGAACTGACCCAACGGTTTTCGATGGAGTGGGCCATTCGCCCATTCCTCAACCGCTATCCGGATCAGGTCATGGCGCGGATGAAACTATGGTGCGGGCATGACAGCTATCACGTGCGCCGTCTGGTCAGTGAAGGCACACGACCACGGTTGCCTTGGGGGCAGGCGGTAGGGCTGGAACTGACCGACCCGCTGCCATTGTTGGACCGGCTGCATAGTGACCCAACACGCTATGTTACGCGGTCTGTGGCGAACCATCTGAACGACATCACCAAGAAAGACCCTGCGCTGGTGCTGGACCGGTTACAGGACTGGTCCGAAACCGGGACACAGGATCGGGACGAACTGCGCTGGATGACCTCACATACGCTGCGGGGGCTGGTGAAGGCAGGCCATCCCGGTGCCATGAAGATGTTGGGCTTCGATCCCGAGGCCGAGATAACCGCAAGAGTGCAGGTAAACCAAGAGGCGCGGATTGGTGGGGCGCTTGAGTTCGATGTCTCGCTTAACGGTGCGGGGGATCAACCTGTTCTGGTCGACTATATCATTCACTTTCAACGCCCTGGCGGCAAAACTTCGGCCAAGGTGCATAAGCTGAAGCAGGCGACCTTGCGCGATGGTGCGCTGAGTCTGACCAAGAAACACAAGCTGAAAGGCAATGCGACCACGTTCAAGCTGGTCCCCGGCGCACATCGGCTAGAGATTCAGGTGAATGGGCGGGTTCGCGCCTCGGTCGATTTCGACCTGCTGGGCTAGGGCAGGACCCTCACGCTTTTGTCAAAATTGGTAGCAGTGGTTGCACAGGCGGCAGTGCTGCATTAGCTGCGAAGCAGCCAGTGAGGAAAGGGGTGCTGCGATGAAGCATGAATCAGTGCAGAATTACTATGGCGAGGTCCTTCAGGGCAGCGCGGATTTGCAAACCAACGCTTGCTGTACTCCCGATGACATGCCGGACCATGTCAAAAAGATCCTCTCGAAAATTCATGATGATGTGCTGACGCGCTACTATGGTTGCGGCCTGATCGCGCCGCTGGATCTGGAGGGGATGAGCATCCTTGATCTGGGTTGCGGGGCTGGTCGCGACGTTTATGCCCTGTCTGCGATGGTGGGTGAAAAGGGTCGCGTGGTCGGGGTCGACATGACGCCGGAACAGCTAGACGTCGCCCGCGCGCATCAGGATTTCCACGCGCAGGCCTTTGGTCATGCCGCCAGCAACGTAGAATTCCATCACGGCTACATCGAAAAGTTGGATGAGCTGGACCTGGAACCTAGTTCCTTCGACATCATCGTCTCGAATTGCGTGATCAATCTGGCCACCGACAAAGAGGCCGTCCTACGCGGTGCCCATCGTCTGCTGAAAGAGGGTGGTGAGATGTATTTTTCGGACGTCTACGCCGACCGTCGTGTTCCGCAGGCCATGGCCAAAGATGAAGTTTTGTACGGCGAATGCCTGTCCGGCGCACTGTACTGGAACGATTTTCTGTCGATGTCGCGCAAGGCGGGGTTCGGTGATCCACGCCGCGTCACGCACCGCCCGCTGACCATCGAGAACCCTGTGCTGGAAGAACGCGTCGCACCGCTGAAGTTCCTGTCGGCGACTTATCGACTGTTCAAACTGTCCGTACTGGAACCCGCTTGCGAGGATTACGGGCAGGCCGTCATCTACAAAGGCACCATCCCGCACGCGCCACATCTGTTCGAACTAGATGACCACCACGCGATCGAGACAGGCAAGGTGTTTCCGGTCTGCGGCAATACATGGATGATGTTGAACGATACCCGTTTCGCGCGGCATTTCGACTTTATCGGTGATTTCTCTACGCATTATGGCATCTTCGATGGTTGCGGCGGCGAAAGCCCGTTTGAAGCCACCGGCGCGATCACGAGCGCGTCGACCGGCGAGGCTACCTCGGGCGGCTGCTGCTGATCACTTGCACCGGACGGGCGGGGTTGCTATCCCCGCCTAAGACCGATGAATTTGATCGGGAAAAGGCAACGAGGCCCATCGGTGACAATAGACGTAACTCCTCCTCGTCTGGAAATTCGCAATCTTAACGCACGGTACGAGGGGCGGGTTGTAGTTGACGACGTCTCTTTGACGGTTGAAGCAGGGAAAGTGACTTGCCTGCTTGGGCCTTCGGGGTGCGGCAAGTCGACCACGTTGCGCATGATCGCCGGGGTTGAGATGCAGGAGTCCGGTGAGATCTATGTCGACGGCAAGCTGATCTGCGACACCGTGTTCCGGGTTCCGCCCGAACGCCGCGAGATCGGCCTGATGTTTCAGGATTTTGCGCTGTTTCCGCATTTAAGTGTTGCCGACAACGTGGCCTTTGGCCTGACGGGGCATAAAGAAGAAAAGCGCGCGCGCGTTGATGAGTTACTGCGCAAAGTTGATCTTATCCACTTCATCGACCAATTCCCGCATCACCTGTCCGGGGGCGAGCAACAACGTGTCGCTCTGGCCCGCGCACTGGCCCCGCGTCCACGGATCATGCTGATGGACGAGCCGTTCTCTGGCCTCGACAACCGGCTGCGCGACGGTATTCGGGATGAGACGCTGGCGATCCTCAAGGAAGAAGATGCCGCCGTTGTGTTGGTGACGCACGAGCCCGAAGAGGCGATGCGCATGGCTGATGAGATCGCACTGATGCGCCGCGGCAAGATCGTGCAGCAAGGTGCGCCTTACAACGTCTATACCCGTCCGGCTGACAAAGCGGCTGTGGCATTTTTCAGTGATGTCAACGTGTTACAAGCGCAAGTGAATGGAGCGTTGGCCGATACACCCTTTGGTCAGTTTCTAGCGCCGGGCATTCCCGACGGCACAGATGTTGAGATTGTATTCCGGCCACAGCACGTGCGGTTGGACTTTGACCGCAATGGCAAAGGCCCGCTGCCCACGGCAACCGATGGCGTTGCGGCTCGCGGCACGGTCGAGAGAGCGCGGTTCTTAGGCAACGAAAGCCTGGTCGAGTTCCGCATGGACCATGATGGTTCCGTTCTGAAGGCCACGGTGC
Source organism: Ruegeria sp. BA12 (assembly GCF_056539625.1). Taxonomy (NCBI): domain Bacteria; kingdom Pseudomonadati; phylum Pseudomonadota; class Alphaproteobacteria; order Rhodobacterales; family Roseobacteraceae; genus Ruegeria; species Ruegeria sp. BA12. The sequence goes on along the minus strand of NZ_JBQFVF010000002.1, from coordinate 134,987 downwards.
CGAATGTTTTCGTGCCAAATCCGGGACGGGTCATGTGGCTGACCATTCGCCGGGATCGGTGCTTTGTTTTCCCCATTTAGGGCCTGAAAACGTAGTTTAGGCTCAAGTGGTGCGCGAAAGCCTCAGATTGCAGGCGTGCTTTGCTTGCCGCCGCGCGGGGGCGGGTCTATCAAGGTCAAAACGCTGCGGTGGATGGGGCAAATGCGTATTCTTCTGACCAATGATGACGGCATCAACGCGCCGGGCCTGATCACGCTTGAGGCGATTGCCGCCGATCTAGCTGGGCCCGACGGAGAAGTCTGGGTGGTTGCACCTGCGTTCGAGCAATCGGGTGTCGGCCATTGCATCAGCTATACCCATCCGATGATGGTCGCCAAACTGGGTGATCAGCGTTTCGCCGCCGAGGGCTCGCCCGCCGATTGTGTGCTGGCCGGTCTGCACGACGTGATGAAGGACGCGCCGCCCGATTTGGTGTTGTCTGGCGTGAACCGGGGCAACAATTCGGCGGAAAACACGCTGTATTCCGGCACTGTCGGTGGCGCGATGGAGGCCGCGTTACAGGGCATCCCGGCGATTGCCCTGTCTCAATATTTTGGTCCGCGTAATCTGGGGCTGGACGATCCGTTCGAGGCCGCGACCCGGTTCGGGGCGGGTCTAGTGCGGAAAATATTGGACGCGACCCCGGCCGAGCAGGGCGATTACCGTCTATTCTACAACGTAAATTTTCCGCCCGTGCCCGCGGGCGAGGTTCTGGGCACCCGGATCGCACCGCAAGGATATCGCCGCGATACGCATTTCTCGGTCGAGCCGCACAGTTCGCCCTCTGGGCGGCGGTTCCTGTGGATCAAGGGTGGGTATCAGCACAACCCAACCGCGCCGGGCACGGATGCGGCGGTTAATCTGGCGGGCTACATCTCGGTCACGCCGATGCGCGCGGATCTGACGGCGCATGACGCGCTTGAGGCATTGAAGACGATCGAATGACCGGACCAGATCCAGAAACAATCATGCAGTTCCTGTTTGCCCTGCGATCGCGCGGGGTGACGGATGCGCGTGTGCTGGCCGCGATGGAGCAGGTCGACCGTGGCCGCTTTGTCAAAGGTCTGTTTGCCGAGCGCGCATATGAGGACACACCTTTGCCGATTGCCTGCGGGCAGACGATCAGCCAGCCGTCAGTTGTGGGGCTAATGACACAGGCGCTGGACGTACGCCCGCGCGACACAGTGTTAGAGGTCGGTACAGGCTCGGGCTATCAGGCGGCGATCCTGTCCAAACTGGCGCGCCGGGTCTATACGGTCGAACGCCACAAGCGATTGGTGCGCGAAACTGGTGCGCTGTTTCGCGAGCTGGGGCTGACCAATGTCACCGCGATGCTGTCGGATGGCTCCTTTGGTTTGTCCGAACAGGCCCCGTTTGACAGGATCATTGTGACGGCTGCGGCAGAAGACCCTCCAGGGCCGCTCTTGGCGCAGCTTAAAATCGGCGGTATCATGGTTTTGCCGGTGGGACAGTCGGATGCGGTTCAGACCCTGATCCGGGTCAGGCGGACCGAGACCGGTCTGGACTATGACGAATTGTTACCTGTTCGTTTCGTGCCCTTGTTAGAAGGGCTTGGCAGGGACGGGGCGTAAAAGAATATTCTGCAACATGCGCCGGAACCCCGGAAACACGGGCAGGCGTTGAGGACAGTAAGATGAGAGCAGTTTCCAAATCAGCGATGCTCCGCTGCGTGACAGGTGTGGCGGCTTTGGCGATTCTGGCAGGGTGCGAAGGCCCGCTGGACTACGATCTGCGCGGGCAGGTCGGCGGGTTTTCGACCGCAGATGCCGCGCGAGGGGTGACCGCGAACCGGCCAGCACCGGATGCGCGCGGGGTCATCACCTATCCGAACTATCAGGTGGCCGTTGCGCAACGCGGCGATACAGTCGCCTCGGTTGCTGCCCGCGTCGGTTTGCCCGAGGGAGAGTTGGCCGTGTTCAACGGTCTCAAACCGACGGACAAATTGCGCGACGGTGAGGTAATCGCCCTGCCGCGCACGGTCAGTTCGACCAGTTCGGTGGATATCGCCTCGATAGCCGGAACCGCGATTGATGAGGCGCCGGCAGATGGCTCGGTTAGGACATCGACGTTGGCGCCCGCCCAACCTGCGACCGCGCCTGCACCGGCCCCTGTGGCAGCGGGGCCCGAGCCGATCCGTCACCAGGTCAAACGCGGCGAGACAGCTTATACTATTGCACGGCTTTACGACGTGCCAGTTGATGCGCTGGCCGAATGGAACGGGTTGGGGTCGGACTTTACCGTGCGGGAGGATCAGTTCCTGTTAATCCCGATCAAGAACCAGCCTGCTCCAAGACAAGCGGCTGTGCCCGCCAGCAATGTGACACAACCCGGCCAGGGCTCGCCCACGCCGACACCGCCAAGTGCCACGCAACCGTTGCCGGACGAGGTGATCGCTCCGGCCACACCTGCGCCCGACGTGACGGCCGAGGCTCCGACAAACCAAAGTAATTCTGCCCTGGGATTGCCAGTTACCGGGACGATCATTCGTACCTATGACAAGGGCAAGAATGAAGGGATCGACATCGCCGGACAGTCGGGAGCTGCGGTAAAGGCAGCCGAAGCGGGGACCGTTGCGGCGATCACCGCAGATGCGGATCAAGTGCCGATCATCGTGGTTAAACACAACAGCGACCTGCTGACCGTCTATGCAAACGTCGACAAGATCACGGTTAAAAAGGGCGACCGTGTGCGCCGAGGCGAGCAGATTGCATCCTTGCGGGGTGGGGATAATTCCTATGTCCATTTCGAGGTGCGCAAAGGGTTCGAATCCGTCGATCCGGAACCTTATCTGAAGTGATGGGAATGGCCCATTTCGGGCCATGTACCTGACAGCCGGGTTTAGGCGTGCGGGTCGAAATCGCTCAGTGATTTGCCGGGCTCGTCAGCGAAGATTTCCGGTAGGGGTGAGACAGCTTCGATCAGGTCGATGCGGAACACGCGAAACCCTTCGCGCAACTCACACCATGCGGTAAGGGTCCAGACGCGGCCCCAGTACTCCATATGAAGAGGGCGAATGGTGCGGTCTGTCAGAACGCCGTCGATACGGCGATAGGACAGGTGCAGTTTCTGCCGGGTTTTGATCGCGGACCGAATCGGAGCCATATGCGCCAGCCCCCGCGCAGCGTCGGCAAAGGGGTAGACGGCGAATTTCCACGTGTCCGCCTCGGCCACGACCTGGGTGGGCAGTACAGCGTCAATCTTGTCGGCCAGGGTTTCTGCGGCGGCCTTCAGATCGGGGTCTGCGGCCTCGGCTACGATGGCCATGCCGAGGTTCAGCGCTTCAAGCTCGGCCGGGGTCAGGTTCAGCGGGGGCAGGGTGATTTGCTCGCGGACCATATAGCCTACGCCACGCTCACCCTCTACCGGAACACCCGAGGCCACCAGCGTGTCCATATCGCGATAGATTGTACGAACCGACACTTCGAGCCGGTCCGCAATATCCTGCGCGCGGTGCAGTTTGCCGTCGCGCAGGATCTGAATGATGTCGAACAGACGATCAGAGCGGCGCATGACACGCCGCCCGGACCGCGTTTATGCGGTCATGTTCCATAGCACATTCTCGTGGCGCATCTGGACGCTGTCGGGTTGGATCGCGGCCATCAAGGCCGGGGCAAAGGTTTGCTGCGGGAATTGCGCCGCTGCGTCCTTGGCGGCCTTCATATCCGTCCAGATTACGTAGTCGGTCCAACGGCCATCTTCACCCTGGCTTAGCTGACGGTGGGCAAAACCTGGGGCGTTGCGAACGAACGCCTCGGACGCCTGGCTGAGTTTGACGAACTCTTCCGGTGTTGTCCCGTTGGCGAGGGTGAAGGTGACGATTTCAGCAACATGGGTCATTTGATTCTCCGTTGACCAGGTTTCGATGCCCTGTTCCTAATGTCCTTCAACTGACATAAACCTGTCAGTTGTGAAATGCCAGCCTGCAAAAATTGCGTGATCGGATCAATTTTGAGCGCGGAATTGATCTGGCGCACTTTTGCGCAAGGCCATGCAGGCGTAGACACAGACCCAGATCACATTCCCGGCGCAACGCGTCGACGTACAAGGAGAAGAGACATGCTCAACAATATCGGCCTTCCCGGTCTGCTACTGATCGCCGTTGTGGTGCTGGTGCTGTTTGGCCGCGGTAAAATCAGCTCGTTGATGGGTGAAGTGGGCAAGGGCATCACCTCGTTCAAGAAGGGCGTCAAAGAAGGCGCGGACGAGCTGGAGCAGGACGCTGCCGAAGTGGCCAAGGACGTCACGCCCGAGACCGACAAAGACAAGGCCTAAGCGCAGATGTTTGATCTGGGTTGGACCGAGCTTCTGGTCATTGGCATTGTTGCCCTGATCGTTGTGGGGCCAAAGGACCTGCCGGTTCTGTTTCGCAATGTTGGCCGCTGGGTTGGCAAGGCCCGTGGTATGGCGCGCGAATTCAGCAGCGCCATGAACGAGGCCGCGGATCAGGCAGGTGTGAACGAGATCAAAAAGGGTCTGAACGCAGCCGCCAATCCCGTCAGCACCGCCATGGACAGCGTTAACGAGGCGGCGCGGGACGTTGCCAAAAGCATCGATCCCACCAAGTTCGACCCCGACAGCGAAACAGGCAAGTTGGCGGCTGAGCGGGCTGAGCAGGCCAAGAAGATTCAGGCCTCAACTGCCCGTGCTGCGGCTGAGCGTAAGGCCAAAGAAGCGGCAGATGCGCTAGCCAAAGCCGAAGAGGCCGAGGCCGCGCTGAAGACTGAAAGCAAGACATGACAAAGACCGACGAGATCGAAGACAGCTCGGCCCCGCTGATCGAGCATCTGGCGGAACTGCGCACGCGGCTGATCCACTGCGTCGTGGCGTTTTTGGTCGGGATGATCATCTGTTTCACTGTGGCCACGCCGCTTTTCAACTTCCTGACTAACCCTTTGTGCGAAGTTTTGGCCGAACGCGGGCAGGATTGCGGGTTGATTTTCATCTCGCCGCAAGAAGGGTTCTTCGTTGCTATCAAGGTCTCGCTGCTGGGTGGCTTTATCTTGGCCTTCCCATATATCGGGATGCAGATGTGGCGCTTCGTGGCGCCGGGCCTCTACCGATCGGAAAAGAACGCGTTCCTGCCATTCATGCTGGCCTCGCCCTTCATGTTCCTTCTGGGGGCAAGCTTTGCGTTCTATGTCGTAACACCACTGGCTTACGACTTCTTCCTCGGGTTCCAGCAATTTGGTGCCGAAGGAGAGGCAGTGGTCGAAGGCGCAACCGCGGCTCCGCTGAGCGTGGTGTTCCAGGGCTCGGCGCAGGAATACCTGAACCTGACGATCAAGTTTATCGTGGCCTTTGGCCTGTGTTTTCAACTGCCCGTTTTGTTGACCCTTATGGGGAAGGCGGGGCTGGTTACGGCTGAAGGACTGGGCTCGGTTCGGAAATACGCAGTGGTTGCCATTCTGGTGCTTGCCGCGCTGGTGACACCGCCTGATGTGATTACGCAGGTTATTCTGTTTGTGGTGGTCTACGGCCTGTATGAGATTTCGATCTTCCTAGTCGCCCGGGTCGAAAAAAAGCGCGAAGAGCAACTGCGTGCCGACGGCTACTATGACGACGAAGAAGAAGCCGACGAAGAGATCGTGCGGGAAGAAGACAGCAAGTAACCCCGCTGAAAACCATGAAACAGGCGCGCTCAATCGGCGCGCCTTTTTCGTGCCTGGCCCTTGTTGCGCCGCTTCGAACATGGTTTGAACCGCGCAAGACATGACGCCGGAGGCCCCAATGGACGACCAAGCCCTGAACCGTATCGCCGACGCGCTGGAACGGATGGCACCAGCCCCTTTGGACGCGCCCGATTTCGCGGCTGCCCCGGCATTTGTCTGGCATGTTGAACCGGATCGGCTGGAGCCCGTCACGCAGGTCAACCGCGTCGATCTGGATTTGCTGGTGGGCATCAACCGGTCCCGCGATACTCTGCTGGACAATACGCGCCGATTTGCTGCCGGCTTCAAAGCAAATAACGCGTTGCTTTGGGGCGCGCGGGGGATGGGGAAATCCAGCCTCGTCAAAGCTGTTCACGGCACGCTGCAGATGGATTTCCCAGATCTGAAGCTGGTGGAACTCCAGCGCGAGGATATGGGCTCAGTCGCCCGCCTTCTGAATCACCTGCGTGCCGCACCGCACCGGTTCATTCTGTTCTGCGATGACTTATCGTTTAGTCATGACGACCAGCACTATAAATCGCTCAAGGCAGTGCTGGACGGGGGTATCGAAGGGCGCCCGGAAAACGTCGTATTCTACGCCACCTCGAACCGCCGCCACCTGATGCCGCGCGATATGATCGAGAATGAACGCTCCAGCGCGATCAATCCGTCTGAGGCGGTCGAGGAAAAGGTTTCACTGTCTGATCGGTTCGGCCTGTGGTTGGGCTTCCACCCTTGTGATCAGGACGAATACCTAGCGATGATCGACCGCTATTGCGGGGCATATGGCGTGTCGGTTGACGCTGAAACCCTGCGTGCCGAAGCCATCGAATGGCAGGCAACGCGGGGCGCGCGGTCGGGCCGCGTGGCTTGGCAATTCTTCGTCGATCTGGCCGGGCGCAACGGCGTGCGCATCGCCTAACCCGCCCGCTTCATCTTTTTTCCAAATACTCACGCCGGAGGCATGGCCCAAAGGGCCATTCCTTACAGCAAAGATAAAATCCGAGCGGCTTCGTCTGCCGTGCTGGTCAACGCATCGCGATCCTCACCGGGATGGAAACGCGCACGTACGGCGGTTGGCATCGGGGCAGGTTCGACAATTGAAACCCTCGGGCCGGTGCGTTTGGTCTCTTGTGCCCAGCCACGTGCCAGCGCCATCTGCGCCGCCTTGGTTGCACCGTAGATGCCGTAAAACTTCTGACCGGCTTTCGGATCGTCAAAGAACACGGCATGGCCGGTTTCACCCAACAGGGGGGCAATATAGGGGATCAGAACTGACGTCGCCGTGGCGTTGGTATTTACGGCCTTAGTCCACTCTTTCGGGTCGATGAAATGCGTGGGTGTCAGGGCCGAGGTGTGAACGGCTGTGTGCAGCCACAAATCCACCTTGCCCCAGCGATCATGGATGCCCCGGCACAACGTCGCCATGGCGTTGGGGTCGGCGATATCCATCGGTGCCAGGGTTGCGGCACCGCCTTTGGCCCGAATGCGGTCATCCAGTTCTTCCAGCCCGCCGGTGGTGCGGGCAACGGCGACAATGTGATATTCGGGTGCCAGTGCCTCGGCCAGGGCAGCGCCCAACCCACGAGAGGCCCCGGTGACGAGGGCAATTTTGGTCTGATCGGTCATGACAGGGGTTTGAACCCCCGCACGCAGGGCGTCAAGACAGATTAACTGCCGGGTATGACGATCCGCTTGGTCTGGCCGCTTTGTCGCAGCATTACGCCGTCGGCATCAATGGCAACGATGGTGCCCGACGACACGCGGCTGCCCAGCTTGACCTCTTTCACACGTCCCGAAGACATACGCATAAGGGCCCGCATGTCCGATTTCGGACCAAAGACCCCCAGAACAGACAAAGAGCTTTTTTTCAGCGCACCTTTTTGCGTGGCCGCGCTTTTGACAGTGGCGTTTGACATGTATTCCGGCCTGACCACAGCGGCCCGACCCCTTGATTGAGTGGTTGGCAACCTGCGGGCTACCAAACCGGATCAGAAAGGAAAAGCCCGGTTGGCCGAGCGCTTCCCAAGGGGATTTTGCATTGCGGCGAAGCCCTTGCGATTGCAATTTCTTCACCGATGGGTTGTGGCGGAAATCTACCGATGCGGCCTGCCAGGCAGGCAGAAAAAGGCCCGCATCACATCGGTGAAACGGGCCAAAAGCAAGGTCGATTCGGATCAAATCCTATCCCGAGGCCAGCTTCGCGCTGTTCCACGAGCCGCCCGGAACCTGCATATCTGCGCGTTTCTTGCTGACCCGATTGCTGTTTTCGAGACTGTCCAGATAGTCATCGCTGACGCTGCCGGTGATGTAATTGCCATCGAAACAGGAACAGTCAAAGGCTTCGATTTCGGGGTTGCCTTCTTTGGCCGCCCAGATCAGGTCGTCGAGATCCTGATAGAACAGGGCATCTGCGCCGACTTCCTGACGGATTTCTTCGATATCTTTGCCATTGGCGATCAGTTCATGCTTGGTGGGCATGTCGATGCCATAGACGTTGGGGAATTTTACCGGCGGTGAGGCGCTGGCGATGTACACTTTTTTAGCCCCGGCTTCGCGGCACATCTGCACGATCTTCTTGATTGTATTGCCGCGCACAATGGAATCATCGATCAGCAGAACGTTGTGATCGCGGAACTCCAACGGAACGGCGTTCAGCTTGCGGCGCACCGATTTCTGGCGCTCTTCCTGGCCGGGCATGATGAAGGTTCGCCCGACATAGCGGTTTTTGACCAGACCTTCGCGGTATGGAATGCCGGTGGCCTTAGCGACCTCAAGCGCCACGGGGCGGGCGCTGTCGGGCACGGGGATGATGCGGTCGATCTCAAGCCCTGCGGCTTGGATCTGGCGGGCCAGCGTCTGACCCATGCGCATCTGGGTTTTGTAAACCGAAACGCCATCCAGCAGCGAGTCCGGGCGGGCCAGGTAGACATATTCAAAGATACACGGGGTCAGTTGACCTTCGACCGCCTGGAAGGTGTGCATGTTTCCATCCAGATCAATCAGTATGGCCTCACCGGGGTTAAGGTCGCGCAGCTTTTCAAAGCCGTTGATGCCAAAGGCCACATCCTCTGAGGCAAAGGCGTAATCGTCGCCGTCGCCGTCCACATCGCGCTTGGCGACGGAAAGAGGACGGATGCCATAAGGATCGCGGAACGCCAGCATGCCGACACCGGCAACCAGACAGATTACCGAATAGGCGCCTTGGATTCGCTCCATCGTCATCTTCACACCGGCAAAGATGTTGCGGATCGGTTCGCCGTTGCCGTTGACCTTGATCGCATCGGCAACCTTGTCGGCCAGCACGTTCAGCAGGATTTCGGAATCCGACGTGGTGCGCAGGTGACGGCTGTATTTGGCGGTCACCTTCTCACGCTGTTCGGCGGTGTTGGTTATGTTGCCATTATGAACCAGATAGATGCCATAGGGCGCGTTCACAAAGAACGGCTGCGCCTCGGACGCGCTGAGCGATCCTGCGGTCGGGTACCGCACATGACCCATGCCGATCTTACCCAGAAGGGTCTCGGCGTCTTGTGCGTTGAACACGTCCTTGACCAGACCATTTGCCTTCTTTTCGCGGAAGAAGCCGTCGTTATAGGTGACGATCCCCGAGGCATCCTGACCCCGGTGCTGAAGCATCAGCAGCCCGTCATAGATTTCCGCAAAGACATCATGTGTCCTGCTTGCGATCCCTAAAATCCCACACATGTACGGGCTCCAATTTCCATGACGTTTTGACTAGCGGTGATGATCTGAACGTCTGCATGGGTATGCCAGTGCGCCTTGTTTCCATCCCGGCTGATGATGCAAACGCGCCAATGTCACGAGGGCAAGCGCGAGAGAAAACAGGTACAGCAAGATCGGTGGCTCCGATTCCATGTCAGTTCGGCCTCCACATAATGCCTAATGGGCCCTGTGTCATCAAAGGATCACATTCACCAATCGTCGCAGGTGCGTTTTATGAAAGGTGACTGGAATAGGTGACATATAGGCATGCTTGTGCTGTCATGGTGCAAGTAGCGGTTTTTTTACCTAGTGTATGAGTTTCGATAGGACATTAGCCATGTGGGAACACAAGCAAGGAAGAAAAAAAGAAGACCCAGTAAAACGCCGGTGCCATCGCTGCCGTGGTATGGGCCGGTCGCCTTGTCCGATTTGCAATGGCTCTGGCGAGGTGATCAAAAGCCGCGATATCCACGGCAAACCCATAATGGGCCGCTGCGAGGGGTGCTTTGGCCTGAAGAACACCCGATGCACGGTTTGCGGTGGAGAAGGTTTTTTAACTGAATACGTCTGAAAGGCAGCCAAGAAAAAAGCCCGGTCAATGCCGGGCTTTTTCTTATTCAGTTGCGGTCGGTGCCGTGGTTTCCGATGCCTCTGGCGCCTCGGTGCCGGCGCCACAGCTTGCCACGAGCTCTTCATATTGTTGGGTGACCCAACCCAGCCATTGCTCGGGGTTTTGTTCTTCGATGCGGTCGCTGAATTGTTCGAACACTTTGGCGGAACGGCTTTCGTCGACCATCGTATAAGATTGACCGGTCATGACCGTGTCATAGACAAAGAAGGCGATAGCCACCAACAGGATGCCGCGCGCGATGCCAAAGAATAAGCCAAGCGCCTGATCCAACCCACCAATGGCCGAGCGTTGCACGATCGATGAAAACAGCGGAGTAAAGATGCTGACCACGATTAGAGCGATCGCAAACACGGCGGCAAAGCCGGTGATCACCGACAATTCGCAGCTGTCGCGCAGGAAATCTCCAACGACCGGGATCTCTTTCACCAGCGGAACGGCCTGGGGTGCAAAAATAAAGGCCAGTACGGCGGCTGCGACCCAGCCAGCGATGGCCAAAACCTCACGTAAAAATCCGCGTGAATAGGCCAGCAGGCCTGACACGACGATGATCAGGGCAACCACCCCGTCGATAATTGTAAAACCTTCCATGGCCCTCGCCTGTACTTTTTTTCAGCCCCTCAAGGCGTTACCTTAACCTGCTCCGAAGGTTTCGCCAACAAACCCCACCAAATCAGAGGGTCGGGTGAGTGTCAGACCTGCCACAGTACCGGTTTTGCCGCCCGCCGGAGCGATTGCCGATGTGAAACCAAGTTTTTGGGCTTCTTTCAACCTGTTTTCTGTCTGTGGGGCCGGTCTAAGTGCCCCGGATAACGAGATTTCTCCAAAAATCACCGTATCAGCGGGCAGAGCTGTGTCTTCTCGGGCACTCAGCAATGCGGCCGCCACGGCAAGGTCGGCGGCCGGTTCGCTGATTTTCATCCCTCCGGCGACGTTCAGGTAAACGTCCAACCCGGCAAAGGGGATGCCACAGCGTGCTTCAAGAACGGCAAGGATCATGGCCAGCCGCCCACTATCCCATCCGACCACGGTCCGGCGGGGTTGGGAATGCGGGGACGGTGCCACAAGTGCTTGCAATTCCACCAAAACAGGGCGGGTGCCCTCAATTCCGGCGAAAACGGCCGAACCGGGGCTGGGGGTGCCGCGTTCCGACAGGAACAAGGCCGAGGGGTTTGTGACCTGCGCCAACCCTTTGCCGGTCATTTCGAACACGCCGATTTCATCAGCGGGGCCAAAACGGTTTTTCACGGCGCGTAAGATGCGGAACTGATGGCCACGTTCACCTTCGAAATAGAGCACGGTGTCGACCATGTGCTCGACCACGCGGGGGCCTGCGATCTGGCCTTCCTTGGTGACATGGCCGACCATGATGATTGATACGCCGTGTCGTTTCGCAAACGTTGTCAATTCATGCGCTGCGGCCCGGACTTGTGACACTGAGCCGGGGGCGCTGTCCACATTGTCGGCCCACATGGTCTGAATCGAGTCGATGATGGCCAGACCGGGCTTTTCAGCCTCAAGCGTCGTCAGGATGTTGCGTAGGTTGGTCTCAGCCGCCAATTGAACCGGCGCGTCCTCGAGCCCCAGACGGCGGGCCCGCATTCGAACCTGCGCGCTGGCTTCTTCGCCGGAAACATAGATGGTTTTGACGCCCGCACGGGAAAAGCGCGCCGCGGCCTGCAGCAGAAGGGTGGATTTGCCGATGCCGGGGTCGCCGCCCACCAGCAGGGCCGAGGCGGGAACAAGGCCACCGCCAAGCACGCGGTCCAGTTCCTCAACCCCGCAAAGCGTACGGGGCGGGGGTGTTTCTTCGGTCGACAGATCGGTGAGTGCGATGGACTGGCCGCGTTTGCCGCCCAAGGATTTCTTGGCGGGACCCGCCGAAAGGGGTACGTCCTGCGAAATGGTGTTCCACTCGCCGCATGCGTCACAACGCCCGGACCAGCGCGAATGCGACGCGCCGCAGGCCGAACAGGAGAAAGTCGTTTTTGCCATGCGGCCTTGGTGCCCGAGGATCGGCGGTTCTTCAAGCCCTTGCAAGGCATTCATCTCCACCGGTGGGGTGCCGCGTCCTCAGGCCCGATGGGCCATCGTCCGCAGCAAAGGCGCCAAGCGCCTATTCCGCCGCGCGGGGCGGGGACATGGCGACCACGCTTGAGGCTTTGGTCGAGCTGTCCTTGGGAGGTGTTTGCAGCTGAGCCGACAGTTCGGGTAACAGCTCAAACAGCTCATCCCGCAGGCGGGCCAGTTGTGACTTGGCGATGGTTTCTTCCATTTCGACATCGCGCGTCCATTGGCGCAATTCGTTCTGGATCACCTGGGCTTCTTCAAGACGCTTCTGGAACAGCTCAATCTCTTCCTGACGTTGTTGTAGGAAGGTTCGGGCGCGATTGATCCGCACGTCGCCATAGGTTTCAGCCAGTTCGTGGCTGATCTGGCTCATCTGTGCGGCCAGTTCCAGGATTTCGGGCTCGAGTGTCTGTAGGTCAGGGTGCTGGCGCAGAAAGGCCATACGTTCTTTGACCGCGTCAAACTCGGACGACATCATGAACAGGCCGCCACGGTCCGCTGCGTGGGCCATTTGATAGGCGTCTGATATGTCGTGCATGTTCAGGGCAAATTTGCGGTGATTGTTTTCCAATGCCATCATTCGGGCATTCGCTGGCAGATAGAATGCCAGCATGAGAATCAGAACGGTCAGGCCGATCTGGATAAACATCCCGGCGTCTTGCACTGGCCCACCGCCGAAACCGGCTTGCATGGATAACCAGGGCAATACACCCAAGGCAGATAATAATGTGGCTGAAACGGCAAACAGGGCTGCCGCGCAAATGAGGAAAAAAGTCAGTCTTAAAAAGGCATTCTGAAATTGCAATGTAATGTTATGGAGGGCAGTCATGTTCGACGAACTCCTTCTAGAACCGGTACACACCAGGCCCAAGCGGAGAGCATCCAAAACACACAGATTGATCCGCTACGGACCCGAAAACTACAAATTGTCACTGCTCGAAATATAAAGATGATACTCAGATGAGTGTTTTCAATCAATTACATCTGAGTATTTCGTGATTTGCGTGTCATTTCGGTAATGTGGCCCAACGCGAGCGAGGCCAGAATGCAAGCCGTGAACAGGTACAGACCCCATGCAGTTTCGATGGTCGCGTACGAGATGCCTTTGGCCAGAGTGATATAGAGCGCGATCAGAAAGATGTCGGCCATGGCCAGCTTGCCGAGGATGTTCAGCGCGGGTTGGACGCGGACATCCAGCAGGTCCCACTGGATCAGGGCGGTGCCGATGGTTTTGATGTAAGGTGCGACGAGGGCGAAGATGGTGACGATCAGCGCCAGAAAGACGTCGGATTTCCAAAGAGACTGGAGCCCGGTGATGACGCTGATTTCGGACAGGCCAAAGATCGGTAAGAGTCCGGCACGCATCAGCGGGGCAAACCATGCGATGGGGTAGAGGATCAGGAGCGAGAGGGTGGCGAGGCGGAGGGTCATATCAGATTGCCTTGCTGCAGCCTGAAGGCACTCCACCCAAACAAAACAGCCATGAGAACAAAAAACACGGCAACAAAAATGGCAGTTCTGCGGGCGTTCAATGATAATGTGAATAGCTCTTTGTGAAGAATAGAGGCAGAAACAGCGACACCGATAACGGCTGGAAGTGTCGCGAGTATACTTACAGAAGACGAACTAAACGCGATTACGTTCGAAATCAATGCACCGGGAATGAAGCCGTACAAAAGCGCCTTCATTACCGGTTTCATGGTTTTGAATGCGCGAATTGGAGAGAAAATCAAACCATGTATTGAAAAGATTGTGATGAACCAGACGATCAAAACTGAGTTGAAGTAAATTCCTGGCAACGAAAAGAAAAAAAATTGGGTTGAATTCATCACCGCACGGCCTCAATTGGCCCTTCAGCACTCCCACTAATGAACTGCTCCACATAGGGATCGCCCGAGGCATCCAGCTGTCCGACCGGACCGGTCCATTGGATGACGCCTCCATGCAGCATGGCCACGTTGTCGGCAATCGCGCGGACGGAGCTCATGTCGTGGGTGATGGTCATCGCGGTGGCGCCCATCTCGGTCACGATCTCGCGGATCAGATCATTGATGACGCCGGACATGATCGGATCGAGGCCGGTGGTGGGCTCGTCAAAGAAAATGATCTCGGGCTCGGCGGCGATGGCGCGGGCGAGGCCCACGCGTTTTTGCATGCCGCCTGACAGTTCGGACGGGAAACGGTCGGCCACGTCGGATTTCAAACCCACGCGGCGTAGTTTCTCGATAGCGATTTCGCGGGCGTATTCTGGCGGGCGTTTCAACGGCCCGCGCAGCAGGCGGAAGGACACGTTTTGCCAGACGGGCAGCGAGTCAAACAAAGCCGCGCCCTGAAACAGCATCCCGAACCGGGCCAGAAACTTATCCCTATCGCCCTTGGTGGCGTCTTTGCCATCTACATAGATCATGCCGCTGTCAGGCTTGATCAGGCCAAGGATGCATTTCAGCGCCACCGACTTCCCGGTGCCCGAACCGCCGATGATGACCATCGAGGTACCCTTGGGAATCTCAAGGTCCATGCCCTGCAGAACCCGATTGTCCCCAAATGCCTTTTGTACGTTCTCCATCCGGATCATAGCGAGAAGAACACCCCCGTCAGAATGAAGTTGGTGGCCAGAATCATGATAGCAGCAGATTCGACCGAGGATTTGGTGGCGCGGCCCACACCCTGCGCACCGCGGCCCGAGTTCATGCCGTAAAAGCAGCCCATGACCGCCGCGATCAGGCCGAAGGCTGCGCCCTTGGCCAGCGACGACATGATGTCATGGGCCTCAAGGAAATTGACTGTGTTCAGCAGGTAGGTCGCCGGATTGAAACCCAAATTTTGGGTCGCAACGACATAACCGCCTGCGATGCCAATGATATCTCCGATCCCGACCAGTAGCGGCACGGTAATCAGCGCGGCCAGAACGCGCGGGGCCGTCAGGTATTTCATCGGATGAGTGGACAGGGTGACCAGCGCGTCGATCTGCTCGGTCACTTTCATGGTGGCGATCTCGGCTGCGATGGACGAGGTCACGCGGGCGGCGATCATCAGGCCCACCAGCACGGGGCCCAGTTCGCGCACCATACCGATGGCAACGATCTGCGGCACCACGGCCTCGGCGTTGAAGCGAGCGCCGCCAGCGTAGATCTGCAGCGCCAGCGCGCCACCAGTGAAAATGGCGGTCAGGCCGACGACAGGCAGGGACAGCCAGCCGATGTTCATCAGCGCGACGATAAATTCGCGCGGGTAGTAGGGCGGACGAAAAATGTGCGAGATCGCATCAATCGTAAACAGCGCGACTTTGCCAAAGGTGGCAAACAGCGCCAGGACCGCGCGGCCCAACCCACCCAGCAGAGAAAGAGGATTCATTCCACGTAACCCCGTGAATAACGCGCGCCAAGCGAAGTGAGGATTTCATACCCGATGGTGCCTGCGGCCTCGGCCAGGTCATCGACTGTCTGGTGACCGTTCAGGATGCGCAGGCGTTCTGGGTCTTCGGGCAGGTCAGTGACGTCAATGGTGACAAGGTCCATCGATATGCGACCGACCACAGGGCAGGGTTGGTCCCCGGCAAATGCGTCGATACCGCCGCCAATGGCCCGGTGCAGCCCGTCCGCATACCCTGCGGCCACGGTTGCGATTCGTGATGGGCGTCGGGCAACCCAGCTACCGCCATAACCGACGGTTTCACCAACTTCGACCGCGCGCACCTGAATGACGGGCAGATCGACGGTTACGACGGGCTTGGCGTCGGCAAATGGCATGCCGCCATAAAGACCAACGCCCGGACGGCAGAAATCAAAGTGGAATTCCGAGCCCATCAGCGTGCCCGCCGTTGCCGCCAGCGACCGTGGTGCGGTGACACCATCGGTCATATCGCGGAAGGTCTTTAGCTGTTGACGGTTCATCGGGTGGTCGGGCTCATCCGAGCAGGCCAAATGCGATATGACCGCCTGTGGGTTCTGGCTTTCCATCTCAGACCTCAACGCGGCCCAATCGGCGGGCTCAAGGCCCAGACGGTTCATTCCACTGTCCAGTTGAACTCCGAATGGGTGACTCGGCATGGCCTGTTGCAGGCGTTGGAACTGTTCCGGAGAGTTGATCAAAGGAATCAGGTTGTCAGCAAAGTGCAGCCCGTTGTCACCTTCCATGAACCCTGAGAAGACAAAAATCTGGGGTTCGGGGCCAACGGCTTTGCGCACGGCGGCGCCTTCTTCTGCGGCGGCGACAAAGAACTTGCGAACGCCTTCTTCGGCCAGGGTCGCAGATACCGGTCCGGCACCAAGGCCGTAGGCGTCAGCTTTGACCACGGCGCCGGTCTCGACATCCGTTTTTGCATTGAGCGCCCGCCAGTTGCTGGCGAGCGCCTGAAGATTGATCGTCAAACGTGCGGTACTCATGGTGCTGTTCATGACATTGGATTGCGGCAGGTCAAGGGGGTAGGCGGCAATTCTTGTGCATATCGCGGTGTTCCTACGCAGCTTCTGGCCGGTATCGCAAGATCATGGCTAAAAAAGGCTCGGACAAGGGCAGCCGAACTCTCGTCATTGTGTCCGACCTGTGATCAACTCGGCGCATGAAACGGGACCGTTGATCCACCTGAAAGGGGCCGTAATGCTGAACCTGACCGCCGACTACCGGGCCCGGGCTGCCGAACTGCCCGGCTTGTTTCTGGACGTCTTCACCGCCTCAGAGGGCGAAGGAGAGGGGCGTGCGGTTGCTGCTTTGGTGGATGACCTGCTGCTTTCAACACCCGATGGAGATCTTTTGGGCGTTTTGGCTTTGGACGACCGCAATCTGGCAGGTTGCATCCTATTCTCGCGGCTCAGCTATGATCAGGACCCGCGCCAGGTCTTTCTGATGTCACCGGTGGCCGTGCGCGCCGACAGGCAAAAGTCGGGCATTGGTCAGAAACTGATCGGCTTTGGATTGGAACAACTGCGCCATAACGGGGTTGATTTTGCAGTGACTTACGGTGATCCGGCATATTATTGCAAAACCGGGTTTCAACCGATCGCACAAACATTCGCACAACCGCCCATGCCGCTGAGCATGCCACATGGTTGGCTTGGACAATCCTTGAATGGCGACGATGCGCCGCTTATGGGCCCGTCCCGCTGTGTCAGCGCATTCAATAAGCCTGAGATGTGGTAGGTCAGTAGCCTTCGATCTGGCCGTCCTGTTGCCAGGGTTTGACCAAGTTACCGAACCGGGTGAACTGAGCCTCGAACGACAGCTCGACCGTGCCGATGGGGCCGTGACGCTGTTTGCCGACGATAACTTCGGCTTTGGCGTGCAGGCGCTCCATGGCCTGTTTCCACTCTTCCATCTTTTCCAGCTCGTGATCGCCGGGTTTTTCGCGTTCCTTATAATATTCCTCGCGGAACACGAACATCACCACGTCGGCATCCTGTTCGATCGAGCCCGATTCCCGCAGGTCAGACAATTGCGGGCGCTTGTCGTCGCGGTTTTCGACCTGACGGCTCAGCTGTGACAGGGCGATGACCGGGATGTTCAGTTCTTTGGCGATGGCCTTCATGCCCATCGAAATTTCGGCAATCTCGTTGACCCGATTTTCGGCCATGCCACGGCACAGCTGCAGATAGTCGATGACCAGCAGGTCCAGCCCATGCGTCCGCTTCAACCGCCGCGCGCGGGCGGCCAACTGAGAGATCGGCAGGGCCGGGGTGTCGTCGATGAACAAAGGGCAGGCTTCCAGATCCTTGGCCGCGTCGACAAAGCGGCGGAATTCGGATTCCGTCATGTCACCCTGACGAATTTTGTGGCTGGAAATCTCGGAGGCTTCGGCCAGAACCCGGCCCGCCAATTGCTCGGCACTCATCTCAAGCGAGAAGAAACCCACAACGCCACCGTCAATCGCGCCTTCGGTGCCATCCGGCTTGGTGCCGCGCTTGTACGCCTTGGCCACGTTGAACGCCACATTGGTCGCCAACGAGGTTTTCCCCATCGACGGACGACCCGCAAGAATAATCAAGTCGGACGGATGCAGCCCGCCCAACTGTTTGTCCAGGTCGGCCAGACCGGTAGAAATTCCCGCCATGCCACCACCACGTTGATACGCTTCGTTGGTGACGTTGACGGCTTCTGTGACCGCCTTGAGGAAAGATTGGAAACCCTGTTCGGTCTGGCCCTGCTCGGATAACTGATAAAGTTGCTGTTCAGCCTCGACGATCTGTTCTTTGGGCTCGCTGGATACATCCACCCGCGCCGCCTTGTCAGAGATATCCCGACCCAGCCGGATCAACTCGCGGCGAATAGCCAGGTCATAGATCATCTGGGCGTAGTCATGCACAGCAAACGCGCTGATCGAAGCCCCGGCCAGTTTCACCAGATAGGCGGGGCCGCCCAGTTCCTTCAGACCTTCATCTTCGGCCATAAAGGATTTCAGCGTGACGGGCGAGGCTAGCGCATTCTTGGCGATGCGATTGGCCGCAACCTCGTAGATGCGGGCGTGGACCGGATCATAGAAATGTTCGGACCCGATGATCGAGGCCACCCGGTCATAAAGATCGTTGTTGGTTAGGATCGCACCCAGAAGCTGTTGTTCGGCTTCAATGGAATGCGGCATTGTTTCGGCGTTTTGAATCTTCGCCGCTGCCTGCTCGATGCTGCTTATCTCGTTCATTTTGTCCCCGCTGCCCACGGTGTTCTTACACGCGACACTGGCGTGTCGGCTATCTGGAAATACTTGTGGGTAACTATGGGTAACGCCTTGGGATAAGTTTTGAAGACGCCATAGTTCCAGAATGGATTTGGTCTATTATGTAGGATATCACGCAGATGTCACTATATATTGTTTCCCCAAAGCCGATTCTCAGACGTTTATCCCCAAGTAATCCACAGCAAGTTTACGTGGATTTATTCGCATCCTGCCACTTGCGCGGGTCGTTAAGGAAGGCCTCGACACCATCAAGTGTTTCTTGGTCAAAGGCTTTCTGCGCTTTGGCCTCGGCCAAAACATCCCACCATGTGCAAAGGTGATGCAGCTTCACGCCGTGATCGCCCAGCGTTTTTTCGGTTTCGGGGAAAATGCCATAGTAGAAGATCACCGCCGTATGCCCGCAGGTCGCGCCGGTTTCACGGATCGCATCCACAAAGGACAGCTTTGAGCCGCCATCGGTCGTCAGGTCCTCGACCAGCAATACACGCTCACCTTCGCTCATGGCGCCTTCGATACGGGCGTTGCGGCCATAGCCTTTGGGCTTTTTGCGCACATAGGTCATCGGCAGAGCCATACGCTCGGCGACCATGGCGGCAAACGGGATGCCGGCTGTCTCACCACCTGCGATGTTATCAAACGCCTCAAAACCTGCATCACGCATTACGGTGACCGTCAGGAAATCCATCAGGGTCGAGCGGATGCGCGGGTACGAGATCAGCTTGCGACAATCGATATAGGTCGGGCTGGGCAGGCCCGAGGCCAATGTGAACGGTTCGCGCGAGTTAAAGTGGACGGCCTTGATCTCCAGCAGCATCCGCGCGGTCAGGCGGGCGATTTCGGTGCTATCGGGGAAAGAGCTGGGGATCATGGTGCAACCTCGGGACAAAATGACATTGCAGGCTGATAGCCTGTCCTTTGGGCCAGAGTCGAGAGGGCTGAGCCGCAAAAGAAAAGCGGACCCGCAAGAGGTCCGCTTTGCGCCCTTGCGGGCCGCGCAGGCTAAGGTGGGCTTAGCTGCTCATATCATAGGCCCGTTCACCGTGTACCGACAGATCTAGCCCGTTTGTCTCGGTTTCCGCGTCTACGCGAAGCGGGGTGATAAGTGCAACCAGTTTGATCAACACAAAAGTGACAACTGCCGTAAAGGCACCCACAATCACCAGCCCGCCAATCTGGGCAGTCCAAGCGCCCAAACCGAATACGGCGATCATCAGCGTGCCAAAGATGCCGCCCACGCCGTGAACGGCAAAGACGTCCAGCGTGTCGTCGATTTTGGCGATGTTTCGGATGACGTTGACCGCCTCCTGACATAGGACACCTGCGACTGCACCGATGATTAGCGCCTGCACCGGATCGACATAGCCCGAGGCCGGGGTGATCGAGGCCAGACCGGCGATTGTGCCGGTGACCAGCCCCACCATCGAGGCTTTGCCGTATTTGATGCGTTCGTACAGCGCCCATGTCAGTGACGCGGTCGCCGCCGAGATATGCGTGACAGTCATCGCCATCGCCGCACCACCATCAGCGGCCAATTGCGAGCCGCCATTGAAACCGAACCAGCCGACCCACAGCATCGCGGCACCAATCATGACAAAGCCGGGGTTGTGCGGTGGCGTCGTGCGATTGCGGCGTGGTCCAAGTGCAATGGCGATGATCAGTGCAGCCAGACCGGCGGTTTCATGGACAACGATGCCACCCGCAAAGTCGCGGACACCCACCTCACCAAGAATGCCACCATCGGTCAGCATGCCGCCGCCCCAAATCCAATGCACCACGGGCGCGTAGCACAGCAACATCCACAGGGCTGAGAATGTCAGGACAAACCCAAACCCCACACGTTCGACATAGGCCCCAACGATCAGGGCTGGGGTGATGATGGCAAAGGTCATCTGGAAGGCAAAAAACAGGACTTCTGGCAGGGTGCCCGACAGGCTGTCGGCGTCGACACCGTTCAAAAACGCTTTGCCCAGCCCGCCCCAAAGGCCCGACCCACCGTCGCCAAATGCGATGGAATAGCCTGCGACCAGCCACAGGATGCTCATCAAACAGGCGATGCTGAAACAGTGCATGAAGACGCTCAGCACGTTGCGGGCGCGCACGAGGCCGCCGTAGAACAGGGCCAGGCCCGGCAATGTCATGAACAGGACTAGGGCGGTTGCCACTATGATCCAGGCGGTATCGGCTCCATTCATTAGCCGGTCTCCTTTTTTGCGTCTTTTACGTGCGTGGAAGGGGTTGAAGCCGACAGCAGTCGCGGAAAAAAGAGGCAGACGCGGTTTTAGCGCCTGATTAACGGGCTTTTGGCCAAGCGGTGATAAAACAGGCACCCGATGGTGCCGGATGCCCAATAATTAAACAACTTGGGAAAGGTGCGTTGGCGCAGATCTACTGGCGTCATTAGGGAAACCGACGAGTAAGCGGGTGTCAGGCCCGCCAACGTATGACCCATTAGAAAGCGACCTGCGCTAAGGGATTGCTTGTCTTGGTTGAAAGCGGCTTCTAAAGTCGGTTGCGACGACAGGAGGGACCGGAATGACGGTGGAGTTGGCAGGACCACGCATCCAGAATTTGGACAAAGTCCTGGAGGGCATCAGTGACATTCACGGCACAGGCTTGTTTGCGCGGTCCGATATCCAAACTGGCGCTGTTCTGGGTTATTTAGACGGCCAAATCGTCGACTATGATCGACATCCCACGGTTCGCGACCTGGAGTGGAACGGGATTGGCGGAAGCAAGGTACTCTGCCGCCCATTTGCCACCCAATACGCTTTGATTAACCATTCGTTTACCCCCAATCTTTCAATACTCAGAACCGATTGGGCCATTGTGGCCTGTAAGGATATTCGTGATGGAGAAGAATTGACGCTTGATTACCTCGAGCATGGCGTTCCCGAAACCTATCTAAATTCTCCACACGGAAATTACCTGCGTAACAATTGAAAATATGTTCACTCATCATCTTATTCATCCAGTGCATCTGGAAACCGAGACCCGTATCCGGCTGTCCTCTGTCATTCGAGAAATTGTCCCTTTAAGACCAGTGCTTTGCGGTAAAGCGGCCGAGGAGATCTCGGAGAACAGGCTTAACGCAAACCATACTGATGAATTACACGCATTCTCTGGCAACGCCTTCACAAAAAGTCTGACTGAACTGCGTCGCAATGCCTGCCTTGAGTGGGATCTGTCGGATCTGGTGACATCCCCGGAACCCCATTGCGACGCGTGGTATTTCAAACTTCTGCTGATGGTTTCTGGTGATATGTGTCTGGTCTATGGCGCGAGTTTCTCGGATCTTGCGCACTTGCCCGAAAACCCGCGGCCTTACTACCGCGACCACACGCTTCCCGAAGTTACAGAACTGGTCGACGCACTGGTTTCCGTTTTGCAGCTTCGCGTTGGATCGCGGCTTGAGGCTGATCTGGACACATCCATTCAAGTCGTCCTTGGTGGGGTGGACACGGCACCATTCCATGAACGCCTTTCGAAGTTGTTCGAAGAGGAAGGGCTGGTATTGGAAGAATGCGAGATGTCGGCGGCAGAAAATGGGGATTGGACCATCTACGGAGGCTGGAGTTATTCCGCTATCGTTCGCAAAGACCTGGCCGAGGAATTCTATTTCGTTGCGCTGATGTTCAGGTTGCAGCTGGACTGGATCAAAGCGCGCCGTATTCGCAACAAGATCGTCAATACTGCGGATGAGCGCGCCGAATCCTATCACGGAAGCAAAATTGGCGAACTCAATACCGCCCTGAATGAGTTGATCTTTTTCCTACAGGTGGCCCGCCAAAGGCGGGCTGATTACCGGGCGAACCTGAAACCCTGGCTTGCCCGGTGTTACGATTCGACCAACACACGCTGGCAAATCGAAGATAACTTTGACAGCCTTTACAAAGCGGCCTGTGATTTTCGGAATTATGTCGGTTTTATCAGCGACGAAAAATCCAAGCTGCAACTCGAGATTCAGTCAAAACTGCTGTACTTCATCGCTGGTCTGGACACATTGGCGATATCCTCTTTTGCCATGACGTTGCTGTCTTTTCGGCGCGGTGACAGCCCTGTGTTGCCCGGCTGGATTCACCAATATGGCCCAAAGCTGCTGTTGTTTCTTGTGGCGTCGAATGTCGCTCTTTTGCTGGTGATTTTCGTGCTGGGCTTCATTCGAAAAAGATAAGCAGTTTTGGCTCCACATTAAGAAAACGCGCCAAGCCCTTGTGCTAGCAGTGCCAAAGCATGATCTCGCGCGGCCACGCGCACGTTGTCCCGACCCAATGCACCAAATTCGACGGTCTCGGTCAGCGTAGGATGGCCTTTCGCGGCCAACCCAAAACAAACCCGGCCTTCGGGTTTGAATTCAGAACCGCCAGGGCCCGCGATACCGGTTACGGAAACCGCCAATTGCGCGTCGGAGTGCGCCAGGGCACCGTCCGCCATTTCACCCGCAACCGGTTCCGAAACCGCCCCATGTGCGACCAGTGTTTCGCCCTGAACTCCCAGCATTTGCTGTTTCGCGGTGTTCGTGTAGGTGACAAACCCACGCTCGACTACGGCTGAACTGCCGGGGATATCGGTCAGCGCCGCCGCCACCATACCGCCGGTACAACTTTCGGCGGTGGCGATCATCACGCCCTTTGACTTGGCGCGGTCGAGGATTTCGGCAACGGTCACAGGCCCAGAACTCCGTGCGAGATACCGGCGAGGATCAGAACTCCGACCCCGGCGAGGATACCGGCAATGACATCGTCCAGCATGACACCCATTGCGTCGTCGCGCCGGTCGGCCCAGCCAACAGGGCCCGGTTTGGTGATGTCGAACAAGCGGAACAGCACGAAGCCGGCAATCCAGCCCGGCCAAAGTGCCGTGATTTCAATCCCGTGTGCCCAGGAGGGATAG
The DNA here is from genome assembly GCF_056539625.1 of Ruegeria sp. BA12. Classification (NCBI taxonomy): domain Bacteria; kingdom Pseudomonadati; phylum Pseudomonadota; class Alphaproteobacteria; order Rhodobacterales; family Roseobacteraceae; genus Ruegeria; species Ruegeria sp. BA12. Next base: position 111,298 of record NZ_JBQFVF010000002.1, on the reverse strand, counting down.
GAAATTGCCCAAAGCGCGATGAACTGCCCGGCGACCTCGTCGATGACAATCTCGGACGGATCGTGATTGTCCTGGCCTGCTGTCATTACGCGCGTTGCCCAGAGACCGCCAAAGAACGCGGCCAGTGTGGCGATCACCAACAGCGGAAAGCCACCCAGTGTATGCAGAACCCACGCCAGCGGCAGGGCGGCCAGTGACCCCCATGTGCCGGGCGCAGGTCGCAGATAGCCCACGCCGCAGACGGTTCCGATCAGTTGCGCGGCGGTCATGATTTCACCAGACAAGCTGTGGCGAGTGAGGCAATCCCCTCGCTTCGGCCAGTGAACCCCAGCCGTTCCGACGTCGTTGCTTTGACCGAGACCTGATCCGCGCTTAGGTCCATGATCCGTGCCATCTCGTTGCGCATGGCAGGCGCATGGGGGCCGATTTTGGGGTATTCGCAGACCAGTGTGCAGTCGACGTTCGAGATTTTGTAGCCCATCTGCCCGGCCAGTTCGACCGCATGGCGTAGGAAAATCTCGCTGGCAGCACCCTTCCATTGCGGGTCTGAGGGGGGGAAGTGCTGGCCAATGTCGCCCTGCGCCAACGCGCCATAGATGGCGTCAGTGACGGCGTGCATGCCCACATCCGCGTCTGAATGACCTTGCAGGCCGCGATCATGCGGCACCTTTACACCACACAGGATCACGTGATCCCCGTCGCCAAACCGATGCACGTCATACCCGTTGCCCAGCCTTACATCCATATCCGTTCCCAATATGCGTTCCGCCCGGGCAAAATCCTCGGGTCGTGTGATTTTGATGTTATCCGCATTGCCCGGCACGATGGCCACGTCCAGCCCGGCTGCGCGGGCGACCTCGACATCGTCGGCAGCACCTCCGGTATGGGCCGCGTGGGCCGAGACGATGGCGTCATAGTGAAAACCCTGCGGCGTTTGCGCAGCGAACAGCCCGGTCCGGTCCTGAGTTCCCGTCACGATAGAACCGTCTCCGGTCCAGAGCGCATCAGTGACCGTCAACCCCGGCGCGGCAGCAGGGTGGGTTTCCAGTGCTTCCAGAACCTGTTGAATGGTCTGAAGGTCAACACAAGGCCGCGCTACGTCATGGATAAGAACGCGATGCACCCCATAGGGCAACAGCACATCAAGCCCGTTGCGCACCGATCCGGCCCGGTCACTGCCGCCCTTGGCAAGGATCAGATCAGAGTTTTCGAATTCGGCCCATGCGTCCCTGTCATCTTCGGACAAGACAAGCACGATCTGGTCGACTTGCCCTTGAAATTGATCAATCGTCCAATCCGCAACGCGGCGCCCTGCCAATGGGCGCCACTGCTTTGGTGTTCCCCCTCCGGCGCGCAAGCCGCGTCCTGCGGCGACGATGATGGCGGCGGTGGTCATGGGGGCGTTCTCTCCGGTGGTTTGAGGCAATCTTTAGGGTGCGGTGAATGCAGAGGCAATCACCCACGTAAAGTTGCCTAAAAAATAGGCATATGATGATTTAGCGGGCTTGAAGGTTGCCGTTTTGTTGTTCATATGCGCTCAATTCGATATCAAAGCCGCAACTGCCCAAGGATTAAGCACGTTGACTCTGCTCCTCGCTGACAAAGCCCTGAACCCGCCGGTCTTGCTGGCACCGATGGCCGGAATCACCGACCGTCCGTTTCGCGATCTAGTGATGCGTTTTGGCGCGGGCATGGTCGTGAGCGAAATGGTCGCCAGCCAGGAGATGGTTCAGGCCAAGCCTGGCGTGCGGGAGCGGGCCGAACTTTCGGCAGATGTTGAGAACACCGCCGTTCAACTGGCGGGGCGTGAAGCGCATTGGATGGCCGAAGCCGCCAGGCAGGTGGCCGATCGCGGGGCGCGGGTGATCGACATCAACATGGGCTGCCCGGCCAAGAAGGTGACGAACGGTTATTCTGGGTCAGCCTTGTTAAAGACGCCGGATCACGCACTGACATTGATCGAGGCGGTTGTCGAAGCCGTTAATGTTCCGGTGACTCTGAAAACCCGACTGGGCTGGGACGACAACCTGCTGAATGCGCCCGACGTGGCGAGACGAGCCCAGGATGCGGGTATTTGTATGGTCACGATCCATGGCCGTACGCGTTGTCAGTTCTACAAGGGCAGTGCCGATTGGCGGGCGATCCGCGCGGTGAAGCAGGCGGTGTCGATCCCGGTTATCGCGAACGGGGATATCGTGGATACGGACGCCGCGCGTGTTGCGCTGGATCAATCCGGCGCGGATGGAGTGATGGTCGGACGTGGGGCGCAGGGCAAGCCGTGGTTGCTCGCGCAGATTTGTCATGATCTCTATGGCGCAGCCGCGCCGGAAGTTCCGGCGGGTGACGACCTGATCGAAATGGTACGTGCGCATTATCAGGCGATGCTTGGGTTCTACGGGTCCGATCTGGGCCTGCGCGTCGCGCGCAAGCATCTGGGCTGGTACATGGATGAGGCCGGCACGCCCGCCACCCTGCGCCGTTCCGTTCTGACTGCGCGCGATACCGACGAGGTGTTACGCCTGCTGGGTGATGCGCTGAACACAGATGCAGAGGCGGCGGCATGACCTCGGATCAGGATATTTGGACCTCGCTGCCGGTTCCCGCTTTCATCATCAACGCCGAAGACCTGATTGCCGATGTGAATTCGGCTGGCGAAGGGTTTCTGAACGCATCGCGCAAAGCTGTTGTCGGGCATCCGGTCTGGGATCAGATTGCCGTGGATGCCCCGCTGGAAGAAGCGTTTGAGCGCGCGCGTGAACATGGCACGCCCCTGTTCGTGAACGATGTGGATGCAGGGTCGGGCAACCGGGCCCCGCTTCAATGCGCATTGCAGATTGCGCCTTTGGTCGGGCATCCCGGATCGATGATCATGATCATCTCACCGCGTGAACTGGCCGGGCGAATGACCTTGGGCAATACGGTGAAATCGGCAGCGCAGTCCGCCATCGGCATGGCCGAGATGCTGGCTCATGAGATCAAGAATCCACTGGCTGGGATCACCGGCGCGGCGCAATTGCTCAGCATGAATATCCCGCCGCAAGACCTTGAACTAACGGATCTTATTGTCGCTGAAAGTCGCCGCATCGTTAAGTTGCTGGAACAGGTCGAGCAATTCGGAAACCTGCAACAACCTGATTTCAAACCGGTCAATGTTCATGACGTCCTCGACCGCGCGCGCCGGTCGGCGCTGCTGGGGTTTGGCGCGCATATGAAAATTATCGAGGATTACGACCCTTCGTTGCCGCTGGCCTACGGAGACCCGGATCAGTTCCTGCAGGTGGTGTTGAACCTGCTCAAGAACGCCTCGGAGGCCGCTGACCCCAAGGGCGGAACGATCCGCTTGCGCACCTATTTCGAACACTCCTTCCGGCTGCGACGCAATGACGGGTCGGGACATTCTCTGCCGCTGCAGATCGAAATCATCGACGATGGCCCGGGTCTGCCCGAGAAGATCCGTGGGGATATTTTTGATCCCTTCGTTTCAGGCAAGGAAAACGGCACCGGCCTTGGGCTGGCGCTGGTCAGCAAGATCATCTCGGACCATGACGGCTGGATTTCGGCCGACTCGGTACCGGGCCGCACGGTGTTCCGCATCTCGCTGAGGCGGGCACCAAAAGACGCAATGTAAAACAAGGAGAGCACCTGATGGATGGTACAGTACTGGTTGCAGATGACGACCGCACGATCCGCACTGTTCTGACGCAGGCCCTGACGCGGGCAGGGTGCAAAGTTCATGCGACCTCGTCGCTGACCACGTTGATGCGCTGGGTTGGCGAAGGCAAAGGCGACGTCGTGATCTCAGACGTGGTAATGCCGGACGGTAACGGGCTGGAGATGCTACCGAAAATCTCGCAAGATCGACCCGGTTTGCCGGTCATCGTGATCTCGGCCCAGAACACGATCATGACGGCGATTCAGGCGGCTGAAGCGGATGCCTATGACTACTTGCCCAAGCCATTCGATCTGCCCGATCTGATGAAGCGGACCGCAAGGGCGCTTGAGCAGAAGCAACATGTGCAAACCGAAGCGGTCGACGTCGCCGAGGATCGTCCGGAAGAACTGCCTTTGGTTGGACGTACACCGGTGATGCAGGCGCTGTACCGGTTGGTCGCCCGGGTAATGAACACCGATTTGTCGGTCATGATTTCTGGTGAAAGTGGCACAGGTAAATCATTGATTGCGCGCGCTATTCATGACTTCTCGGATCGGCGCACATTGCCGTTTGTGATCGCCACAGCGGCGGACCTGCGCGATCTGGAAGGCCCTGCGCGCATTATGGCGCGTGTACGTGGCGGCACCCTGTTGATCGATGAGATAGCCGATATCGAAGACGAATTGCAGGCCCGCATCGTGCGCATGATGGATACGCCCGGCGATCACGTTCCGCGTTTTATGGCCACTAGCCAGTCGGACCTGACCGAAGCGATGGAAAATGGGCGGGTGCGCCAAGATCTGTATTATCGCCTGTGCGGCGCCACGGTGCATGTGCCCGCCTTACGCGAACGGGTGGACGATATCATCTTGCTGGCCGATCACTTTCTGGCGCGCGAAGAGCGTGAGCATGGTGCCAAACGCTGGCTCAGCCCTGACGCGGTAGAGCTGGTTCGGCGTTATTCGTGGCCTGGTAATGTGCGGCAACTGGAAAACGCCGTGCGCCGTCTGAGCCTGACCAGCCGCACCGACGAGATTACCAAATCTGAGGTCGAAATGGTTCTGGGCAGCCAGCCCGAGGCCGAACCGATTCTGGGCGATGGTGAACGTGAGAAATTATCGGCCTCAGTTGCCCGTCATTTGCGCCGATATTTCGACCTTCACGGAAATCTCTTACCGCCTCCGGGCCTGTATCAGCGGATTTTGCGCGAGGTCGAGGCGCCACTGATAGAACAGGCTTTGGACGCAACCGGCGGAAATCAGGCGAAATGTGCGGATCTGCTGGGGATTAACCGGAATACGTTGCGGAAAAAGATTACAGATCTCGATATTCAGGTGACACGTCGACGCAAACTGATGTAATATCGCCACACAAATCGTGGCATCTGGGTTCTCACCCGGCAAGGACCACGACATATGGCGGTACGTCGCGCAAGCGACACATCAGGATGAGGGCAGACGGTGGCAACCCGGGCACAGAGCGGGCCGATTCCAGCGATAAATCGGTGGCGGAAATCCCGAAAACTGCGCAATTTCGGCACTTTGGGGCTGGTTCTTCTGGGCCCTGCGCTGGCGTTGTCGACCTATCTTGTCATCGGTCCTTTTGATCTGGGGGCAACGGCCCCAACGCTGCGCCTGATCCTTCTGGCAGATTTGGTTTATGTGCTGGTCGTGGCCGCCCTTGTTTTGGGGCAGGTCTTCAACCTGATCGCGGCGCGCCGGGCGAAATCCGCGGGCTCCCGTCTACACCTTCGATTGATTGGCGCATTCACGCTGTTGGCTCTGGTGCCGACTGTTACCGTTGCGATCTTTGCGGGGTTGACGGTGAATATCGGTCTGGAAGGGTGGTTTTCGGATCGCGTACGTCAGGTGGTGGGCTCGTCCCTGACCGCGGCCGAAGCATATGAGTTGGAACACCGGCAGGGTCTGACACAGGACGCAACCATTCTTGCGCGGTACCTGGATAATGCGCGTAACCGTGACTTTTACATTTCGGACGCGGAGCTGCGCGAAGTTCTTGCGCAAGGACAAGCGCAGATTCAACGTGGTCTGCGCGAGGCGTATGTCATTGATGGTATTGGCGAAATCAAGTCGCGCGGGGATCGTTCTTATCTATTCAATTTCGAGGCCCCTACACCTGAACAAATGATTCAGGCCACGGATGACGGCGTCCTGATCATCGCCGATTGGCAAAATAATGAATTCCGCGCGCTTGTTCCATTGCAGGCTTATCTGGACCGGTATCTTTATGTCAGCCGCGAGGTGGATGGACAGCTATTGACGCTGCTGGACGATACCAAGGAAACGGCGCAATTCTACCAACAGTTGGAAAGCGAACGGGGCAGGGTGCTGTTCGAATTCGGACTGCTGTATCTGGGCTTTGCAGTGATCCTTATTCTGGCGGCTATGTCGCTGGGCATGTGGTTCGCCGAACGCCTCTCGCGCCCGGTGGGTCGATTGACCACGGCTGCTCAGCGCGTTGGTGCGGGTGATCTGAGTGTGCAGGTGATCGAAGAGGCCAACGATGACGAAATCGCAATGTTAGGCCGTTATTTCAATCAGATGACGCGGCAACTTAAAGGACAACGCGATACGTTACTTGAGAACACCCGCCAGATTGAGCGCCGTCGGCGTTTGTTCGATTCGGTGCTTAGCTCGGTGACCTCGGGAGTGGTTGGCGTTGATCCAGATGGCTGCGTAACATTCGTGAACCGTTCAGCCGAGCGGTTGCTGGACTGGACGCGCGTGGATGAGCAGCTTGCCATCGGAATTGCGGTGCCGGAGTTCCTACCGCTATTCGAAAGCCTAAAGGAAAGTGGGCAAGAGGCCGTGCAGGGTGAGATCAAGGTCACTCGCAAAGGTCAACTTGAAAACCTGCTAGTCCGCATGGCCACCCGCCGTGGTGAAGATGGCGGGCTTGAGGGTTATGTGGTTGCTTTCGACGATGTGACCGATCTGGTCAGTGCGCAGCGGATGGCCGCTTGGGGCGACGTCGCGCGGCGGATCGCGCACGAGATCAAGAACCCGCTGACGCCAATCCAGCTGAGCGCGGAACGGATTAAACGCAAATTCGCACGCAAGTTGGATGAAGAGGATTGCGATAGCCTTGAATCCATGACCGACGTTATCGTGCGGCAGACAAATGATCTACGGCGGATCGTGGACGAGTTTTCGAAATTCGCACGGATGCCGGAACCAGACAGGCGCGAAGAAGACGTCGTCGGACTGGTGCGCGAGGCAGTACTATTGCAGCAGGCCGGGCAGCCGGACGTGCAAATCGATGCAACGCTGCCGGATCAACCGATATTGACGGATGTGGACGCCACGATGCTGAATCAGGCTCTGACTAATCTGATCAAGAATGCCGGTGAGGCCATTGAAACACTAAAACAAAAAGGCGCACCAGAAAACCTGAAGCCACAGATAAAGGTGGACGTGATCAGCGATGACGCGGGTACGGTGATTACCATCGCTGACAACGGCATTGGACTGCCCGAAGACCGGGCGCGACTGTTCGAGCCGTATGTGACCACAAGGGACGAAGGCACAGGTTTGGGCCTGCCCATCGTCAAAAAGATTATCGAAGAACATGGCGGGGCGCTCACTCTGGAAGATGCACCCGTCTTTGACGGACAGGACCATTTTGGTGCGATGGCCGTGATCCGTTTACCAGGGGGAAATCTCTCTCCGACCGCAGCGCCACAGAAGCAGGCAATTCATACAAACAAACTGAAAGCAGGCCAAAGATGAGTGACATTCTGATCGTAGATGACGAACGCGATATTCGCGAGCTGGTGTCCGACATTCTGGAGGATGAAGGCTATTCAACCCGGCTGGCTGGCAACTCGGACGAGTGCATGGCCGAAATCAATTCTGAACCGCCGGGGCTGTTGATACTGGATATCTGGCTGAAAGACAGCCGCATGGACGGGATCGACATTCTGAAGGCGGTGAAACGCGACAACCCCGACGTGCCAGTGGTGATTATTTCCGGCCATGGAAACATTGAAATTGCCGTGGCGGCGATCAAGCAAGGGGCGTATGACTTTATCGAAAAGCCCTTTAATATCGACCAGTTGATGGTGGTGATCCGACGCGCCATGGAAACCTCGCGCCTGCGTCGCGAGAATGCCTCGTTGAAGCGCAAAGAGGTCACCAATTCGGATATGATCGGCAAGTCCGCGTCTTTCCGCGCGATGCAAAGCCAGTTGGACAAGGTGACCAAGTCGAACGGTCGTGTGATGCTGAGCGGCCCTGCCGGATCGGGCAAGGAAATCGCTGCGCGGTATATCCACGCGCATTCCAACCGCGCCAATGCGCCCTTTGTGACCGTGAATTGCGCCGGGGTTGAACCCGAGCGTGTGGAAGAAGTTCTGTTTGGCCGCGAATCCTCGGAACGCGGCATCGAGCCCGGCCTGTTGGAAGAGGCCCATGGCGGTGTGGTCTATTTCGACGAGGTGGCCGATATGCCGATGGGCACGCAGTCCAAGATATTGCGTGTGCTGGTCGATCAGCAATTCCAACGTGTTGGTGGGTCGGACAAGGTGCGGGTTGATCTGCGGGTAATCTCATCAACCAACCGCGATCTTGAAACGGAAATCGCCGCCGATCGGTTCCGTGAAGAATTGTATCACCGCCTGAACGTGGTGCCGATTGCGGTGCCGTCGCTGGAAGAACGGCGCGAGGATATCCCAGTTCTGGCGCAGCATTTCATTGAGATGTGTAATGAAACGCAGGGGCTCGCGATGCGTGAGATCTCGGAAGAGGCGGTGGCGCTGTTACAGACCATGACCTGGCCAGGTAATGTGCGGCAGCTCAAGAACCTGATTGAACGCGTGCTGATCCTGGGGGACGATTCTGGCCCGATCGAGGCCAAGGAATTGCCCGCCGAAGAAGAAAAGACCGACGACTCGGGTCGTGTGGTGCTATCGGGTGCGCTGGCAACTTTGCCCCTGCGCGAAGCCCGCGAGGCGTTCGAGCGGGAATACCTGCTGACCCAGATCAACCGCTTTGGCGGCAATATTAGCCGTACCGCCAGCTTTGTCGGGATGGAGCGCAGCGCGCTGCACCGCAAACTAAAATCGCTGGGGGTTGTGACCTCGAACAAATCGGGCGCGCGAGTGGCACAACTGGACGAACCGGAGCCGGCGGAATAATCCGCCGGGCCGTTACCCCGCCTGACCGGGATCGATGATCTGGAACGACCCGTTGTCGAATTTCACATAGCACGATTGGGTGCCTATCGGTGGCAATGTCGTGGTGGCCACGGCGGGCACCCGTGATTTCACGTTCTGCTTGCACGGCGGCAGGCTGATCGGGCGAAACCCTTTTTTGGCCATGCACTGGGCCTCGACCTGATTGCGCAATCCTTGATTTGCATCGACGCTGTAAACCTGACCGGGCTGCCACCAGCCGGGCGAGCGGTAACAGCGCCCCCGCCCATCACAATAGGTGCGCCCGGGCCAATACGTGGGCGGGCTTTGACGTATCTGAGTGGCTACCGGAACCTCTTCCAGCGCCTTAACCTGGCATTGAGTGGTCTCGGCTTGAAGGCGCTTAACGCTCTCACCTTCACGATAATACAGTGAAAGGGGGCCTTCGCATGCGGACAGGACCATCAATGGAATAATCAAACGAAGTACTGATTTCATAGGCTTATCTTGCCTTAGCTTTGCCGGTATGACAATTCAATTGACCGCTTTGGGGGCATCTGTCATTCAAAGATTTCAGGCAGAAGGGCCAAAAACATGAAGGTCATCATTTGCGGTGCGGGTCAGGTCGGCTGGCAGATTGCACGGCACCTTTCGGGCGAGCTGAACGATGTGACGGTGGTGGACAACAACCCTGACCTGGTGCGTCGCGCGACCGAAACGCTGGATGTGCAGGGGATTGCAGGGTTTGCCAGTTATCCGGACGTGCTAGAGCGGGCAGGCGCCCGTGACGCCGACATGATCATTGCCGCGACCCATTCGGATGAGGTGAATATGGTCACCTGTCAGATGGCGCACTCTATTTTCTCGATCCAGCGCAAGATCGCGCGCTTGCGTTCGAAATCCTATCTCGAGGCGATCCACTCGGACTTGTTTCGTCGCGATCACCTGCCCATCGACGTGGTGATCAGCCCTGAGCGCGAGGTGGCCGCCGCCGCCATGCGCCGTCTGTCCGCACCTTCGGCCTTTGACACGGAACTGTTCATGGATGGCAAAGCCCAGTTGCTTGGCATCCGCATCGAAGAAGACTGTCCCATCATCAATACTCCGCTACGGCAACTGACAGATCTGTTTTCAACACTCAGCTCTATTGTCGTGGGGGTTCGGCGCGACGGCAGCCTGTTTGCCCCGGAATCCGAGGACCAGTTGTTCGTTGGCGATGAATGTTATGTCTTCAGCAATGTTCAGGACGTTGACCGCACGATGGAGGTCTTTGGCAAGACCCAAAAGAAACAAGACCGCGTGGTGATCGTCGGTGGCGGTAACGTCGGGCTTGAGGTCGCGCGCACGCTGGAAGAGCGTGAAAGCCGAGTGCGCGCCAAAATCATCGAACGGGATCGCAGCTGCGCCGAACATGCCGCTGAAGCATTGGAACGAACGATTGTTCTGAATGGCGACGGGCTGGATGCCGCACTATTGCGCGAGGCGGGCATCGAACGGGCCGATGCGATGCTGGCGGTTACTGATGATGACCGGGCCAACATGCTGGTCGCTGTGCGCGCCAAATCCGAAGGTTGTGCGCTGGCGATTGCGTTGATCAATGATCCAACAATGGTGGCGCTGATGGGCCCGCTGGGGATCGATGCTTATATCAACCCGCGTGCCACGACCGTCAGTTCAATCCTGCGCCACATTCGCCACGGGCGGGTGCGGCAGGTCTATTCCATTGGGGATGCCGAGGCCGAGGTGATCGAGGCCGAGGTGCTGTCGACCTCGCCGCTGGCCGGGCAAAAACTGCGCGACATTGATTTCCCCGAAGGCGTTCTGGTGGGTGCCGTGCGCAAGGGGGATGAGGTGCTGCGCCCCACTGGCAGCCTGCGGATCGAGGAAAAAGATGTCGTGGCGATCTTTGCCATGGCTAAGGATGTGCCCGAGGTCGAGCGGTTGCTGCAGGTTTCGATCGATTTCTTCTGATGATGCGCGCGCGAACACAGCAGATCGGTTTGGTGCGGCGCTTGCCGCTGTTCCTGCTGATCTGGGCGGTGTTTTCGCTGTCGATGTGGGTGCCGGCGATCTATGCGCTGGCGCTGGATGATCATGACACGTCGCGGTCGTTCTTCTATTCCGGTTTGTTGGGGCTGTTCGTGGTGGCCTCGGTCGGGTTGGCGTCATCGAACCGGGTGCCGCGAAGGGGCACGTTGGGGCAATTGGCGGTGTTGTTGGGGTGTTTTACGGTACTGCCCTTGTTTCTTGCCATTCCGCTGCACGATGCGTTGGGCAATACCACTTTCTTGAACGCCTATTTCGACATGGTCAGTGCGCTGACAACCACGGGCGCTGACATTTTCCCAGACCCTGATCGCCTTACGGCCCCGCTGCACCTTTGGCGGGCGCTGGTGGGTTGGATGGGCGGCTTGCTGATGTGGATTTCGGCCGCCGCGATTCTTGCACCGCTGTCGTTGGGCGGGTTCGAGGTGACCGCACGTGGGCAACCCGGCCGTCCAGTCTCTGGTGTTGCACAAAGTGAAAAGGTTGACCCGCGTGGACGATTGATCCGAGTGACTCGTACGCTGACGCCAGTTTATACAGGTCTGACGGCGGTGATCTGGCTGTTGCTGCTGATCGCAGGCGAGCAAGGACTGACCGCCATCTGTCATGCGATGTCCACCATGGCCACGTCCGGAATCTCTCCGGTCGGTGGGCTTGAGGGCGCACAGGCTGGTTTCACGGGCGAGGCGATCATATTCTTGTTCCTGTTCTTTGCCCTGTCCCGACTGACCTTTTCCACGGATACCGCCACCACCGGGTATTCGCGGCTGGACAAGGATCCAGAGTTTCGGATCGGTCTGCTGATCGTCATCGCCGTTGCAACGCTTTTGTTTTTTCGTGTGTGGGCGGGCGTCAATGAAATCGGCGGGACACTGAGCCCGATTGATGCGGTGTATGTGTTCTGGGGTATGGTGTTCACGGCACTGGCTTTCTTGACAACGGCCGGGTTCGAAAGCGCCAACTGGAATGACGCACAGCAATTGTCGGGGCTGGGGACGCCCGGCCTGATCCTTATGGGGCTGGCCCTGATCGGCGGGGGAGTCGCAACCACGGCGGGCGGCGTCAAACTGCTGCGGGTATTCGCTTTGTACCTGAACGGTGCGCGTGAGATTGACCGGCTGATCTACCCCTCATCGGTCAGCGGCGTAGGGGGGGGCAATCGACGCATTCAAAGCGACGGAGCCTTTATCGCCTGGATCTTTTTGATGATGTTCGCACTGACGGCCGCCTTGTTCAATCTGCTGCTGGCGATGATGGGGGCAGGGTTCGAACAGGCCATGGTCCTGACCGTTGCGGCGCTTAGCACGACGGGTCCGGTAATTGAACTGGCCACGGATATTCCCATCCGACTTGTGGACCTGTCACTTGGAGCCAAACTGACAATGTGTGCGGCAATGGTGATCGGGCGGCTGGAAACACTTGCGATCATTGCCCTGATTACGCCAACCCTTTGGCGCGATTAAGCTTCGGCATTCCAGAATTGACTGATTTTTCATCTGGAATATCTGTGCGCAGCACTCCATACTCCTGCGGAGGGAGCGCGTTGGTCCGCAGCGCGTAGCAAGAACAATGGCGAGATAATAAAATATGGCTTCGGACAGACAGAATCTGCAGGACGCGTTCCTGAACAATGTACGGAAAGCAAAGGTCCCGGTCACAATATTCCTGATCAACGGTGTGAAATTGCAGGGTGTGATCACCTGGTTCGATAATTTCTGTGTGCTGCTACGCCGCGACGGACAGTCGCAGCTGGTCTATAAGCATGCGATTTCGACCATCATGCCGTCGCAGCCGATCAGCCTGTATGAGGGCGAAGACGCCTCTTGATGGAACACGATAGGACGCGCACCCGGGCTTGGGTGCTGCATCCGGAAATCAAATCTGATGAACAGCGCCGCGTTCCCGAACCAGCGCTGGACGAGGCGGTGGCGCTGGCTGCCGCTTTGCCCGATTTGGATGTGATCGGGTCTGAAATTGTGCGCTTGCAACGAGCCCAGCCGGGGTTGCTGTTCGGCAGTGGCAAGATCGAGGAACTGGCCGAGCGGCTTCATGACAATGAAATCGAATTGGTTTTGATCGACGGGCCGGTTTCACCCGTGCAACAGCGCAACCTTGAGAAGGCTTGGAAGGTCAAAATCCTCGACCGAACCGGCCTGATCCTTGAGATTTTCAGCGACCGCGCCCGCACCCGTGAAGGTGTGTTGCAGGTCGAGATGGCGGCGCTCAGCTATCAACGAACGCGGCTGGTGCGGGCCTGGACACACTTGGAACGTCAGCGGGGCGGATTGGGGTTTGTGGGCGGTCCCGGTGAAACCCAGATCGAGGCCGACCGCCGTGCGATTGATGAACAACTGGTGCGTCTGCGGCGGCAGCTGCAAAAAGTTGTCAAAACCCGCACGCTGCACCGCGCTGCCCGTGCCAAGGTACCGTATCCGATTGTGGCCCTGGTGGGCTATACAAACGCCGGGAAATCCACACTGTTCAACCGTCTGACCGGGGCCGAGGTGATGGCCAAGGACATGCTGTTTGCCACGCTGGACCCGACCATGCGCCGCGTTGAGTTGCCCGACGGTCCTGAGGTGATCCTGTCGGACACGGTGGGTTTCATCTCGAACCTGCCGACGGAACTGGTCGCGGCTTTCCGGGCGACACTCGAAGAAGTTCTGGGCGCCGATATCGTTGTCCACGTACGCGACATCAGCCATGAGGAAACCGATGCACAGGCGCAGGATGTCGAGGCGATTTTGACCTCGCTGGGCGTCGACGAAGAACGCCCTCGGCTGGAGGTGTGGAACAAGATCGACTTACTGAATGGCGACGAACGCGAGGCCGCGTTTAAACGAGCCAAACGTGATCCGTCGATATTCGCCATTTCGGCGGTAACCGGCGAAGGGGTAGACCCTCTGCTGGCCGAGATTGCAACCAAGCTGCAGGGTGCGCGACACGAAGAGATACTGTCTTTGGGATTTGCCGAGGGCAACAGGCGCGCCTGGCTGTTTCGACAGGATGTCGTGCGGTCCGAAAAGCAGACCGAAGACGGGTTCGAAATCACTGTATTGTGGACGGACAGGCAGGCGGCGCAATTCGCCGGGATTTAGAAATCAACCTCCATCAATCTGACGCTGCATATCCTCGACGTCGAACCAGCCCTGCGAGGATAGAACTTTGTGGTCTTCGGTCAGGTCCCATTCTTCCCAGCCCCGTGTGACGACGAGATTGCCGGTTTTGGTATGGTGGCCTTCGAAGGTCCAAACAAAGATCGCGTGGGGCCCAGCCCATCTCATCATGTCGCAGCGTAGCTCAAGATCGGGAAAGTCTGATTGAAATCCACGGGCCATTTCGGCGATCGCGGCGCGGCCTTTCAGCGGTTCAGCCCGGTTCATGGATATCTGCCCGTCGGCGGCAAAAAAGCTGGCGACCGCATTATGATCACCCGAACTCCAGGCGATTGCATAGTCGCGTGCAAGGTTGTTCAGCCTATCCCGAATACTCGCCATTTGTGCCCCCGGTCCCACATAATCCGCTGACAGATCGTATGCGAAAACGGCACTCGGCGTCCACGGGGGCGGGTAGCAGGGGGCAAGGTCTTGCCGAAACAGCGGAATTCAGCGCGGGATCAGGTTGGTCACTCCGACGGCCGCAGCGCGCGCCAAATCCAGGTCCAGTGACATCGGGATATACTCGCCTCGCCGCCATAGCTGAGCCTGATCATCATAATAGCGCGACAGGAAATGGCCCGACTGGCCGGTTGCCGTAATAAAGACCGAACTGTCCGGGTCCGCAAAGTCATAAACACCGCGATAACCTGCTCCATGTACGTTCTGAAACGGGTCCTTACCTTCGCCCGAGGTACGCCCGCGCAGTAGGGTATTGTCGCCGCCGCTTGTGGATTGCCGGATATTGACGAAGAACCGTAAAACCGGAACCGAACCCAGTACCGGGTGATCGTGTGTTGCCTGATGCGCATCGCCCCAGCGCAGGGATTGCAGTGCGGTTCCATAGTTTTCAGCGATCCAGATCAGCGCATCGTCCAGCGCCAGCCGCGCCATGTCGGTGCAGGTCTCAGAGGGCGCGCTTTGGCGTACGTCACACCAGACCGACGCGCCATCGATGTCGCGGTAGACGCGCTCTATGAACAGCGGCTCGACATGTTTGTATTCGGCGGCCAGCGGGCCCAGCTCGTCCGAGATCAGACGTATTTGCAGCGCCCTTAGCCACGCTGCATAGATCAGCGGTTCGGGCAGGTGCTCGTTCATCTCACCATTCCATTCGGCCAGCAGGGAAAGGGCGATCTGGCGCTGACGTTCCGGGGTGCCTTCGGGGGCGGATGCGCCGGTAAACCAAAGGTCCGCGCCGATCAGCGGCAGCAACGAGCGGGCGGTAAAGCTGACGGTATCCAGTTGTGCCTCGATAAAGCTGTCGCGCGTGTGAACCTCGCGCGATTGCATCAGGCGTTCCCAGCGATGAACGCGCTGGGTGTCGCCCCATTCATACGAGACATGCAAGGGGAAGGGGCGGTCGATGATCTTGTTGTTTGTGTTGCCCAGAATACCACCTGCGGGGGCTACGAATTCGGGATTGTCGGCATAGGGCAGGCGACCTTGCCAGAGGTTTTCGGCCAGCCAACCGGGTGTTGGGATGCGGCCTCGGCTTTGGTTGCGCAGGTCGCGTTTGGGCATTGCGCCAATCAATTTCAGACCGATCGTGTCCTTGTCGACCAGCGACAGGTTTTGCGAGGGCGAAATGAACAGCTCGCCCACATCAATGGCCTCGCGAACAGTGTCGGCATTCATCAGGGCCATAGACGCCGTCATCGACGTGTCGCGCGGGCTAAGCGCCGTCCAAGACAACGAGGCGACATGACCCGGAGGCGTGATCGTTTCCAGATTGTAGTGACTTCCAGGCAGGACTGGGCCATTTTCCGTCCAACGCAGGGTCAGGGTGATGGGGGTCTCGTCCTTGATCTCGATAATCGAGGGGCGGGTGCGGAACTTTTTGAAGCCATCCGGCGACAGGTATTCCTCGGTGTTGTCGGGGTTCAACTGCTCGATATGTACGTCCTGATCGTCCAGGTAGGACGACGTCAGACCCCAGCCCAAACGATCACTGCGCCCGGTCATGATGGCAGGAACGCCGGGAATAGTTGCACCAATCACGCCACCTTTGGCCAACTCCAGCCGCGCCAGATACCAGACACCGGGGGCAGTGAACCCTAGATGCGGGTCATTGGCCAACAACGTTCCCCCACTGGCCGAGCGTGAGGGCGCGGCGGTCCAGGCATTGGACGCTCCGGCCAATCCTCGTTTCGGAAAAGGCGACAGCGGCGTGTCGGGCATAGGTGTGCCGCGGGCGTAACGGGGCAGCCCTGGAAACAAAGCGGCATATTCTGGCAGGGCAGCAATACCGGCCCCCGGCACATTCGGCAGGATATCGGTCAACCGCGCCGGATCGTTCAGCATTAATGAAGTACGGGCACGCAGCACTTCGTCCTCAAGATGGCCGGACAGTTGCAGACCCATCAGCTTGATCACCGCAATGCTATCGCCCGGTTGCCAGGGCGAAACGGGCGCGTTGAACAAAAACATCTCGGGCGCACCACGGCCAAGGGCGGCTTCGTTGATCTCATCCAGTCGCGCGTTTACCCCGGCGGCATAGGCGCGTAAGGCGGTTTTGGTGTAATCGTCCTGCGCCTCGACCGAGCGGTGGGCCAGACCGTAAAGGTCCAGTCGGCGCAGCAGCTTGTCGATGTGGACGGTACGCGCGCCGAAAATTTCCGACAGGCGCCCCTGGGCGGTACGGCGCATGACCGTCATCTGCCACAGACGGTCCTGCGCATGGGCATAGCCCAGACCGAAGAACACATCCGGATCATTTTCGGCCAGGACATGAGGGACATTGGCGGTATCGCGGATGATCTCGACCGGGGCGTTCAGCCCCCGAACCGCGACCGTTTGATCGTAATCCGGCAGGGACTGGCTCGCCAGGAAATACACCAATGCCACAGCGGCCAAAGCCAGCAGGACCAGACCCGTTGTAATGCGTACGAGCCAGCGAAAAACAAATCCCATCTGCGGCCTACAATCCTGATCCTATTCCGATTGAGGTCAGACTAGATGATGGCTGGATCGACCGAAAGAGGAACAGCCCGGGAATATTCGTGTTTACAGCGCTATAAATGAAAAACCCCGCCGCAGCTGGGAACCTGTGGCGGGGACTAATGAGGGGGGAGTGGTAGTCCGATGTTTATGGAATGATCCGCGTGTATTTGGTGCCTTCGACAGTGGCGCCGAATTTCAAACCGGCTTGGCCGAATACCACCGCCAGCACAGGCGAACGCAGAGTCGTTGTGTCAGTGGACAGGGAGTTTCCAGTTGCATCAACCACATAGCCAATATCGGCACCGGCAGTCCATCCGCTGGAACGGCGGAAATCGTTCAATGCGTCCTGGGTCATGAAGAACAGGACATGTGCATATTGTTGCGCGCCGATTTGCAGGCCGGCGGTTCCGGAAATTGCAGAATAGTAATCAACCGTTGCGCCCTGAATGCGCAAGGCGCCTTGGCCGTAGGCGCCACCAAAGAAGATTAATCCGGCGTCGGTGATCAGGGGCATGATCAACATGCCGTTGGCTTTGTTTGCGATCTCAACCGTGTTGGGATATTTCGCATACATTTCGGTCAGTGTGGCATCGACGCGGGCATCGATGGTGGCGGCGTTGGAATTGCCGACACCGTTGCCGCAAGCTGCGGTTACCGTCAAACCGGCCATGCCAAAGGCAAAGCCACGACGGCTTAGTTGGGGTGCATTGGAACTGCTCATGTCTATTTTTCTCTGTATGACTGCCTGATATGTCGGGTGTTCCCGATCTTATGTGCAAGAATACGCCGATTGCCGTCGCGTGTCACGGGAAAGCTGAGTGACAGCGGATCACAATCGGCGAAAAATTGCGACAATTGGGGGCATTAGCCTTGCAAGGCGCGCGCGACCTGTGGGGCGAAATAGGTGAGGATGCCGTCGCAGCCAGCGCGCTTGAAGGCCAACAGGCTTTCCAGCATCACTCTATCACCATCGATCCAACCGTTCCGTGCCGCGGCCTGTATCATCGCGTATTCACCCGACACCTGATAGGCATATGTCGGAGCGCCAAAGGTGTCCTTTACCCGTCGGCAGATATCCAGATAGGGCATGCCGGGCTTGATCATCACCATATCCGCACCTTCGGTCAGGTCGCGTTCGATCAGGCGCAGGGCTTCGTTCGAATTGGCCGGATCCATCTGATAGGTCTTCTTGTCGCCCGTAAGCGCGCCCGAAGCACCGACCGCATCACGGAAGGGTCCGTAAAAGGCGCTGGCGTATTTCGCGGCATAGCTGAGGATCATCACGTTCTGGTGCCCAGCAGATTCCAACGCCCGGCGCATTTCACCGATCCGCCCATCCATCATGTCGGACGGACCGATGATATCGGCACCTGCCTCAGCCTGTGCCAATGTCATCCTGACCAGCGCTTCGATAGTCTTGTCGTTCACAATTTCGCCATCGATGACATAGCCGTCGTGACCGTTGATGTTGTACGGGTCCAGTGCCACGTCGGTCATTACCGCGATATCCGGGGCTGCGGCCTTTATGGCGCGGATGGCCCGGTTGGACACATTGTCAGGGTTCCAGGCCTCGGCGCAATCCTCGGTTTTCAGGTTGGCGTCGGTGTAGGGAAATATGCAGATCGCTGGGATTCCCAACGCCTGCGCCTCAACCGCGGCCTTAGCTATCAGGTCCACCGACCGGCGCATCACACCGGGCATCGAGGGTACGGGCTCCTCCACACCCTCGCCGTCGCGCACAAAAACCGGCCAGATCAAATCATCTGTGGTCAGCGTATTTTCCCGAACAAGGCCGCGCACGGCCTGCGATTGGCGCGCCCGGCGGAAACGGGTCAGGGGATAGGGGGCGATGGTCGGCTTCATGTCGCGCTCTCCTTGAATATTCCCGCATTGGGTGGCATGAATTCCACGTGGTCTCAAGGGTAACGATGGTCGCGCCTGCGCAGTGAAGGCCCCTAAGGACAGTGAACAAAGGGCTGACGCTTGGACTTATTCTCTACGCTTTTCGAAATTATCGACATGCGCAGCTTTTCGAATCTGTGGTATTGGATCGGGCTGGCCGTGCTGTGGTCGTCCACAAGCCACTGGACGCTGGGTGTGCCTTATGATCTGCTGGTGCGCGCGCGCCGTGTCGGCGGCGAAGCCGAGCGTGATTTTCTGGACATCGTGCGGATCAACAAAAACCGGATACTGTATATCGTTGAGGTATCGGGGCTGGCCATTCTCGGGTTGAGCTGTTTCATCTTCACCGGTCTGGCGATGCTTGGGTTCGTTTACGGGGTTGAATTCGCGCAGGCTGTGTTCTTGTTGTTATTCCCGGTCTGTATTGTGATGCTGATCAACATTTCGGCGGCGCGAAAGCTGCAGGCCGGCGACGGGACATTGGAGTTTACCGGCAAGATTTTGACCCGCTGCCGGATTTATACGCAGATTATCGGCATGATCTCGATCTTGATCACGTCGCTTTGGGGCATGTATCAGAACTTTTCGATTGGTGTTCTGGGGTAGGAAATTCGGAAAGGCGAGGCAATGACGGCTCCGAACCACGTAACAGTCGGCGGCGCCCCTGAGGGGTTTGACGCACAGCTTGTCCTGAACGAGATCACGCGATCCGCCGGGCCGGTTTGCCACGTCGCGCGCGATGACAAGCGGATGGAGGCAATGCGGGCAGCACTTGCCTTTTTCGCCCCGGACATGCCGGTGTTCGTCTTCCCCGGCTGGGATTGCCTTCCGTATGACCGGGTGTCGCCGAACGCGGATATCGCTGCGGCGCGGGTCGCAACACTGGCCGCGCTGGTGCATCAGATGCCCGAACGGTTTGTGTTGCTGACCACGCTAAACGCCGCGACCCAACGAGTGCCAGCGCGCGATGTGCTGCGTGAGGCCGCGTTTACTGCCCGGGTCAACCACCGTGTCGACGAAACAGCATTGCGGAACTTTTTGGTGCGCATGGGTTTCACGCAAAGCCCGACGGTTATGGAGCCCGGAGACTACGCGATCCGCGGCGGCATTATCGACATCTTCCCTCCGGGCGAATCTGGCCCGGTTCGGCTGGACCTGTTCGGTGATGTGCTGGACGGTGCGCGCCGGTTTGACCCAGTGTCGCAGCGCACGACTGAAAAGCTGGACGTGGTTGAACTGGCCCCGGTGTCCGAGGTCATTCTGGATGACGCCGCCATCACACGATTCCGCCAGAACTATCGCATCGAATTCGGCGCGGCGGGCACCGATGATCCGCTGTACGAGGCGGTCAGCGCTGGCCGCAAGCATCAAGGCGTGGAACACTGGTTGCCGTTTTTTCACGAAAAGCTTGAAACGCTGTTCGACTATCTGCCTGGTGCCACGATCTCGTTGGACGATCAGGTCACGCCCGCGCGCTTGGCCCGGTGGGAATCGATTGAGGATCAGTACGAAACTCGGCGGTTGGCGCTGGAAAACCGCTCGCGCATGGACACGGTCTATAAACCTACGCCTCCAGGATTGTTGTATCTGGACGATGCTGCATGGGAGCAGGCGGTGGGTGATCGGCGCGTTTTGCAGTTCAGCCCGTTGCCGCAGGCCAGCGGCCCCGGCGTGATCGACGCTGGTGGACGGATCGGGCGGAATTTTGCACCCGAGCGACAGCAGGAAAGCATCAGCCTTTTTGGCGCGCTGGCCAGTCATATCACAGACAAGATGGACAAAGGGCCGGTCCTGATCGCGTCTTATTCCGAGGGTGCGCGTGAACGCCTGACCGGATTGATCGAAGACGAAGGTCTGGCTGAGGCAATCCCCGTTTCCGACGGCACTCGCGTCGGTAAACGCGGGCTGCACCTGGCCGTTTGGGCGTTGGAGCATGGGTTCGAAACGTCGGATCTGACGGTGATCGCTGAACAAGATGTTCTGGGCGACCGCCTGATCCGCCAACCCAAGAAACGTCGAAAGGCCGAGAACTTCCTAACCGAAACCCAATCGCTATCACCCGGCGATCTTGTGGTGCATGTGGACCACGGGATTGGCCGCTACATGGGGATGGAGGTCGTGACGGCGGCGGGCGCAGCCCATGAGTGCCTTTTGTTGGAATATGCCGAACAGTCCAAGCTGTACCTGCCGGTCGAAAACATCGAGCTGCTGTCGAAATACGGGCACGACGAAGGTCTTCTGGATCGTCTGGGCGGCGGTGCATGGCAGGCCAAAAAGGCCAAGCTGAAAGAGCGCATCCGCGAGATGGCGGACAAGCTGATCCGCATCGCTGCTGAGCGGGCGCTGCGTAAAGCTCCGGTGATGGACCCGCCGCCCCATGCGTGGGAGGAGTTCAGCGCGCGTTTTCCGTATCAGGAAACTGATGATCAGCTGCGCGCGATTTCCGATGTGATGGAAGACATGCACTCGGGCGCGCCAATGGATCGTCTGATTTGCGGCGATGTCGGCTTTGGCAAGACCGAGGTCGCCATGCGTGCTGCCTTTGTCGCCGCGATGTCGGGCGTGCAGGTGGCCGTTGTGGCTCCTACGACGCTGCTGGCCCGACAGCACGCGGCATCGTTTAAGGAACGGTTCCGGGGATTCCCGCTTGAGGTTCGGCAGCTGTCGCGTTTTGTCTCGGCGAAAGAGGCGCAACAAACCCGCGATGGGTTGGCGCGAGGCACGGTAGACATCGTGATCGGCACCCATGCGCTGCTGGCCAAGGGGATTCGGTTCAACAACCTCGGGCTGCTGATCATCGATGAGGAACAGCATTTCGGGGTGGGTCACAAAGAGCGCCTCAAACAACTGCGCTCGGACATTCACGTGCTGACCCTGACCGCGACGCCGATACCGCGGACGCTGCAATTGTCGCTGACAGGTGTGCGTGATCTGTCAATCATCGGCACGCCGCCCATCGACCGTCTGGCCATCCGCACCTATGTCAGCGAATTCGATGCGGTCACGGTGCGCGAGGCGCTGCTGCGCGAACATTATCGCGGCGGGCAAAGTTTCTATGTGGTCCCGCGTATCTCGGACTTGCCCGAGATTGAGGAATTCCTGAAGGAGCAACTACCGGAACTGACTTACGTTGTCGCGCATGGGCAAATGGCGGCGAGCGAACTCGATGACCGCATGAATGCCTTCTATGACGGGAAGTATGATGTGCTGTTGGCAACGACGATTGTAGAAAGTGGGCTGGATATTCCGACGGCCAACACAATGGTCGTGCATCGCGCGGATATGTTCGGTCTGGCGCAGCTTTACCAGATCCGCGGACGGGTAGGGCGATCAAAGGCCCGCGCCTATGCCTATCTGACCACCAAACCGCGCCAGCGATTGACGGCCACCGCCGAGAAACGCCTGCGGGTTCTAGGCTCTCTTGATACACTGGGGGCGGGGTTCACGTTGGCATCGCAGGATCTGGACATTCGCGGCGCGGGTAACCTGCTGGGCGAGGAACAGTCGGGCCAGATGCGCGACGTGGGCTACGAGCTGTACCAATCCATGTTGGAAGAGGCGATTGCCAAAATCAAAGCCGGTGAGATGGAGGGTCTATCGGACGCAGACGACCAGTGGGCCCCGCAAATCAATCTGGGCGTCCCGGTTCTGATCCCCGAGGATTATGTGCCCGATCTGGATGTGCGCCTGGGGCTGTACCGCCGCTTGTCCTCGCTTTCGACCAAGGTTGAACTTGAAGGTTTTGCGGCCGAGTTGATTGACCGCTTTGGTTCGCTGCCAAAAGAGGTGAACACCCTGATGCTGGTCGTGCGTATCAAAGCGATGTGCAAACGTGCGGGCATTGCCAAATTGGACGGCGGACCAAAGGGTGCGACGATCCAGTTCCACAATGACAAGTTTGCCTCGCCTCAGGGGTTGGTCGAGTTCATCCAGAATCAGCGCGGGCTCGCCAAGGTCAAGGACAACAAGATCGTCGTGCGCCGCGACTGGAAAAAGGATAGCGACAAGATTAAGGGGGCCTTTGCCATCGCCCGCGATCTGGCGGAAAAGGTTGTGGCCGAGAAGAAAAAGGCGAAGGTCTAGTCTCCGCTGACAAAAGTACACAACTGCCAGTCGCCCGCGTCTGACTTGACGAACGCGGCGCGGTAGCCGGTCATGGGCCAAAGAAAATCGGCGTGCATAAAACCTTGCGTGCCGTCCGTCAGCAGGACGCGCTGATATTCGGCACCGTCTTGATAGTCACGTATAATCGCGATTTCGTGGCTGATCAGGCTTATAATGGACGAGTTGCGATCCGGTCTTTGACGTAGAGATACATCGGAACCTTTGACAAAGAACGCCAACTCTGGGTCCAGCGAGGCGGGCAGGGTGATCTGCCATTGATGCGGCATCCAGAACTCGCCTTCTTCGTCGAAGTAACCGGGCTGAGACAAAGTGGTTTCCAGGTCAGACCAGTATTGCGCGCGTAACGCATCCGCGTTTTCACGCTGTTCTTCCGACAGGGCTTCCGGGTCGAGGGTCAGATTGGAACGTAATTCCTCGGGGCCGCCTTCACCGCCATGGCTTAGGTAGATATCGGGGCAGGACGCCGCAACCACAGCGTCGGTATCCCGTGCAGCCACTTGGTCCAATAATGCCTCGCGAAAGGCGATCAACGATGGATCACGGTCTGCCTGATCGACCGGTGGAAAGGATTGACGGTCGGCAAGTGCTGGGCCGCAGATCACGGCAGCCAGCAGTAGCGCGTATCTCATTCGGCGGCCCTCATCGCGGCTTGGGCGCAGAAACAGGATGCTCCGACCGCGCGGTCGGCACGTGCCAGAGCCAAATCAAGACGTTGTTTGATTTGAGCGATTTCAACACTTTCGCCGCGCGCCTTCAGGCAGTCATGCAGACCTTTGAGGCTCCAAACATTGTCCGGATGGATCGAAGCACGGCTGAGGGTGCCGCCCAAGCCAAGGTCTTCGCGATAGACCGCTTCAGCCTCGGTTACGTGACCTTGTTCAAACAACAACGCCCCTAATGCATGGCGGGTTGGCTGCATCCAGCCCCACGGTTCGTCATAGGGCAGCGTGTCATCCAACTCGACCGAGCGTCGCAGATGGGCGTAAGCGATATCGTAGTTGCCCTTGCGATACTCAATCTCTCCACTCAGCATTTCCCGCGCGATTTCAAGCAGGTCAACGACGCGGTTGTTGTGTAGCAGGCGTGTTTCGGGCACGCAGGCCTTGGCCGACAGGAACAGTTGTTCCTCAGCTTCGGCTTCGGCGACGTCACCGGTTGCAGCATGGGCGATGGCGCGAGCATAGTGGATGGTGGCGGTCAACGTGCGATACAGGTCGGGGTCTGCGGGCAGTTTCAGTGCCTTGGCTTCCTCCCACTGGCCAAAACGGATCAGGATATGCGGCCCCATGGACATGTAGCTTTCGAAGTAATCCGCCATGGGCGGGCTTTCGATGCGCAACATATCTTCGGGGGTGGTGTCCCACAGGCCTTGATTGGCGCGCAGGGCCGGTTCCATCTGGCCCAGGAACAACGCCCCGTAGATGGCGAAATGGTAATTGTGCTGACGATAACCGGTATAGATGTTGAACGCGCCTTCGCGCTCGTAATATTTTAGATCGGCTATGGTGGCCTTTTCGTTCCAATAAACGACGTTGTGGTAGTGCCCGCACAGCACATCGATATGGGTGGGCATATGCACCAGATGGCCCGCATCCGGCACCAGCGTGCGCAGAACATCCCCGGCTTTTAATGCCTTTTCGGGGGTCGGAGACATCTCCATCAGGTGGACATAGAGGTGCAGCAAACCCGGGTGCGACATGGCTGCGGGATCATTTGCCATCGCGTCCTCAAGAACCTTCTGCGCCTCAAGCGTGGCGGCACCTTCGGCAGGTTTTCCGGTCTTCAGATCCCACATCTGCCAGGGGGTGAGGTTCAGCAGCGCCTCAACATATATCGTGCGCAGATCCAAGTGATCGGGTTGGTCGGTAAAGGCTGCGCGCATGGCATCTGCAAAATCGTGGTTCCAGCTGTTCATATCCGGGATCGGATTGCGTTGAGGGTAACGGGCGGGCAGGGCGTGGATCAGCGCCTGTTCAACGGGGGTGCAGGTGTCCAACAGGGCCACCGCTTGCTGTGTCGCGTCATAGGCTTGCGCGAGCGCTTTCTGCTGACCACGCGCGTCGCGTAAATCCCAGGGCAGGTTGTAATTCGGACCGGCGGCATAAGCGATGCCCCAATGGGCCATGGCGCAGTTCGGGTCATGCTCGGCAGCGCGTTGGAAACAGACAACGGCCTCGTCATGGTTATAGCCATAGGTCCAAACCAGCCCCCGATCGAACCAAAGCTGGGCCTCGGCTGAGGTCGTGCTGACCGGACAGGAATATGTGCCCAGATCGTAATAGTCGCTCATTGAAAATCTCCCCTCGGGTCGGGGAAAGATTAGCGTGATTCACCCGGGCTGCACAGGTCAGGCAGGCAGTCTGTTTTCGATCCGGCCCATATGCAGCATCAGTCCGAAACCGGCCACGCTCATCACCAGAATGCCGGTGGTCAGCGGATATAGCGAGCCATCGAACATTTGACCGATCGGGGCGGCGATAGCGGCGGCCAGAACGGTCGAAAACGCGCCGATGACCGACGCTGCCATACCGGCAATATGGCCCATTGGCTCCATTGCGATGGCGTTCAGGTTGCCCATCGTCATGCCAGCCATGAAAAAGATCGAGGTCTGCCAGAAGACGAACACCGCAAAGTTCAGATTGGCCGAAAGCGGCATCATGTTCAGCGTGATGACGCCAATCGTGATGGCGATCTGCGCGCCAAGGGCCCATGTCACCAGCCGCCGCATCCCCACGCGGATCACAAGCGCGGCGTTCAACAGGCTGGCGGACCCCGCCATCAAAGCCACAAAGCCGAACCAAAACGGGAAGCTGTCGGCGCTGTCATGGATCACGTCATAAACTGGCTGCACCATGGTCAGCATAGTGAACAACATGCCAAGGCAAAGGGATTGCACAAAGATTGATACGCGCACCGTGGGATGGGCGAACATCTCGCGTGCGGCCGCGGTCATCAAGGGCAGGCGCAGTGGGCGACGGTTTTCCGGCCTCAGCGATTCTGGTAGGCGCAGACCCAGCCAGATCACGGTGATCACCGAGAACAGGATGAACGAAACAAAGATGCCACGCCATCCCGCGATGGCGATCATTCCGGCCCCAAGCATCGGGGCGACGGCAGGCACCAGCGTAAAGATCATCATGGCGATAGAGACGATCCGCGCCATTTCCCGGCCCGAGTACAAGTCTCGGATGATCGCCATGGCGACCACACGCGGCGCGGCGCAGCCGATGCCCTGTGCCACCCGCGCGAACAGTAGAAGTTCCAGCGAAGAACTGGCCCAGGCCACGGCTGCCGACAAGATGTACAACGCCGAGCCGACATAGATCACTGGCTTGCGCCCAAACGCGTCGGACAATGGACCCACAAAGAATGTCCCGATGCCCATACCCAGAACAAATGAGGTCAGGATCAACTGAGCGTCGTTGATATCATCGGGGCTCAGCTGCGCGCCGATCTCGGGCAAAGCAGGCAGCATCGAGTCGATCGAAAACGCAATCGTCGCAAACATCATTGCGACAAGTGCGATGAACTCTCCCGAAGACATGCGATTGGCCATGGCGCCCTCCTGACCTGATTGCGCTATCACGGCTTTTCAGGTGGCGCTAGGGGGCAGGCTGCACAGGGACCTGTGCTATTTTGCAGGGGAAGCCTCAAGCTGAGACATAATCTCACCGATTACTTTTTCCCACATTTCAGGGGGTTGTGCGCCCGGAACCGCGTGCTGGTTGGCCACAATGAAGGTAGGAACAGAATTTACCCCCATCTGTCGCGAATGGGTGTCGCGGGTGCGGATATCCTCGCGATCAGCGTCGGATTTCAGCAGTTTCGATACCACAGCTGCGTCCATGCCGATACTGTCGGCGATATCGGCCAACACTTCGTGATCGCCAATATCACGTCCCTGCACGAAATATGCATCGAACAGAGCGTTTACGGCTGCGTCTTGCTTGCCCTCGATCCCGGCCCAGTGGATCAGGCGGTGCGCGTCCAACGTGTTAGGTGTGCGTTTCATCCCTTCGAAGTCGATGCTCAGCCCGGCATTCTGCGCATGCTCAACCACCGGGGCATAGGCGCGCACGGCACCGTCTTTGCCGCCGAACTTGCGCTCCAGATATTCGCGGCGATCCATGCCTTCGTTCGGCATGTCGGGGTTTAACTGAAACGGATGCCATTCGATAACGAACGGGTGGTCCGGGATAGCGGCCAGAGCTTTGTCCAGATGGGTTTTGCCGATATAGCACCATGGGCAGATCGGATCGGACATGATGTCGAGTTTGACGGTCTGAGTCATGGTGTATTCGCCTTGAAATAGGCCGGGAGCGCCCGACGCAGGAGTTTGCCATTACCACCGATTGGCAGCTCGGGCAGGTGAATGAACGCGCGTGGCTGTTTGTAGCGCGCCAGATTTGCCTCCACATAGGTTTGCAAAGCGTCTTCGTCCAGCTTTTCCGGACCGGTATAGAAAGCGGCTATCACGAATGTGTCCTGTTTAACCTCAACTGCCGCTGCACCCACTTGCGCGATGCCGGGGAATTTGGTTAGGGCGGCCTCAACCTCGACCGGGGACACGCGATAGCCGCCCGCGTTCATCATATCGTCGTCGCGGCCCAGATAGGTGATCTGTCCGTCCATCGCCATGGCCCCTTGATCACCGGTCAGAAACCAGTCGCCCTGCATGCGGGCCTTGGCCTCGTCAGGTGCATTCAGATAGGTCAGCATCAGACCGGGGTCGGATCGGTGGATGGCAATGGTACCTTCTTGGCCACGCGGAACCGGCCCGTCCGGCCCCAATATCGCCACCCGGCGACCCGGTTGAGGTTGCCCCAACGCCTCGCCCTGCGCCGGATGTGCAGGGCTGGACGAGATGAAGGTCGAACATTCGGACATACCGAAGGCTTCGTACAATTCTGTCCCGGTCAGGTCGCTCCATTGCGCGTGCAGGTGCCGCGACAGCTTTTCGCCTGCGCACAGGCCGTGACGCAGGTCCGGTAAATGCAGATCAACGGCGGATTTAAGCAATTTGCGAAACACGCCGGGCGCGGCAGCAAAGATCGTTGCCCGATTTTGTCTTAACAGCTCTGGAAGGGCATCAGGGTCGGTGCCTGGATCGGGGATCAACGCGGTCGCGCCGATCGACCAGGGATCCATCAGCCCGGTGCCCAGAGTATAGGTCCAGTTGAACGCCCCGGCATGACACAGACGGTCCGTATCCCGCAACCCGTACCAGCCATCCACCATCATCTGGCGCGCCCAGATGGCGCGGTGGGCATGGGCCACAGCGCGTGGTTTACCAGAAGTGCCAGAGGTATAGACGACATAGGCCAACCGGTGCGGGTCACCGAGTTGGAACTCGGCAGGGGGCAGTGCGCGCATCCCCGACAGATCGTCCAGCGTAATCTGCAACGGATGATTGGCGCAGGCGACGGCTGGGTCGCGCAGAATGGCTGTGGGTTGCAGATCAGAAATCATGCGCACGGTTTCGGGCTCGGTCAGCTGTGACGAGGTGGGAACCGGCACGATCCCGGCAGCTATGGCCCCAAGATAGGCGATGGGGAAATCAACCGTATTCCCCAGTCGCATCAACGCAATGTCTCCGGGATTCAATCCGGTCTTCAACAGCCCGGTGGCGGTGCCCAGAATGGCCGATTTCAATACGCCATAGGTCCAATCCCGCGCCCCGTCATTGCCTAAAACCGACAAAGCGGTTTTGTCCGGGTGGTCATCCGCGTGCCGCAGAACGTGCGCGGCCAGATTGAATGGTGCGGGGCAGGCCGGAGGCGGCCCCTGATCGAAAACAGAAAGCATGGCCACTGGCTATCGCGGCGCTTGGCGCGTTGCAAGCCGGGCAGGCTGGTCCTATAGATTGGCGCATGAGCACTAATGAACAGCCATCTCTGATCCGCATTGCACGTGACTCGGGTGAGCACACCGATCCCGAACCACTTGATCTGGGCGCGCGCGTGCGTCAACTGCGCAAGGCGCGGAACTGGACGCTGGAACAAGCGGCGTCTCAGGCGGGGCTTGCGCGCTCGACCCTCAGCAAGATCGAGAATGGGCAGATGTCGCCCACTTACGACGCGCTGAAAAAGTTGGCGACCGGGTTGGAAATTTCGGTGCCACAGCTGTTCACCCCGCCACAGCGTGATCAGGTGATCGGTCGGATGGCAATCACCCGCATGGGCGAAGGCGCTGAACATCCGACGGGAACATACGAGCACGAGTTGCTGGCCGAAAACCTGACGAAAAAGCAGATGCTGCCCTATCGGGCTCGCGTGCGCGCGCGCTCAATGGACGAATTTGACGGCTGGGTGCGCCATGACGGCGAAGAATTCCTGTATGTGCTGACCGGGGTTGTGAAGCTGTACACCGAATTCTATGAACCCGTCGAAATGCGCCGTGGCGACAGCGCTTATTACGACGCCAGTATGGGTCACAACGTGATTTCCGTCAGTGACGAAGATGCGACGATCCTGTGGGTAACGTCACTTGCTTAAGGAGCGGCTGAACTCGCGGTTCAGTCCTTCGGTGAATAGAAAATCCTCAAGTTCTTCGTGGGCTTCATTTACGGTCAGGTGGTGGCGTTCGGCCAGGTAGGCTTCGAACCCTTTTCGATCTTTACTCAGCCGCACCTTGTCCTGATCGCGCAGATTCGGAAAACGCCGTTTAGCGCGGGAATACATAGCATCCCAGTCTTGCAGCAGGTCAGTCCAGTTCAACATCAGTCAGCTTTCCGTAATTCGGGTTTCACGGCTGCTCGGCCCTTTCATCAGGGTACGGAGATGGCGGGAGTCGATGCGCATGACAAAATGTCGCACCTGAGCGGCACTGACGCTTCGTCAAAAAGGCCCGTTACGCACGATACGCAACGGGCCTACGGACCTGAGGTTGGAGTGAGTGGAGGCCGGTCCGCAAAATCCAAGGGTGACGCGCTGCATGACAAGCTATCTAGCGAAATAATCAGAATTAATCCGGCCAAACAGCACGTTTAAATGACATTAGGCTATATCGTACAGATATGTTCAGTAAAGCCCCTTGTGGGTGTTTTTTTTAGTTAAGCTGGAAATTGGGTGATCAGCAAATTGTGGCGAAACTTAGTTCGAATACCCCTAGATGTAGTGTGGTTTGCGTCATGTGCCGAAATCCGCCGAAGGCTGCGGCGATATGGCAGAGCCGTCCTTTGGGGCCAAATCTTCAGATCCAATCCTCCAAAGCACCAAATAACCTACAGCGGATTAACGCGGCAGCGGGGCTTGTTTGGTCACTCTTCGTACCACCAAACCTGCGGCATATACTCGGGCCCGTCGCCATAGATCGGCAGGGTTTGAGGCTGCTTCAGTTCTTTGGCATGGGCGATGCGCCCGACGTCGAAGTTCCAGATCGGAATGACATAGCGGCCAGCAGTCAGAACCCGATCAAGCGCGCGGGTGGCGGCCACGAAATCCTCGTGGCTTTCCGAGGCCAGCATAGCGTCAATCAGCCCATCCACAGCGGGCGAGGCGACACCCATCAGGTTGCGCGTGCCCTGTACATCTGCGTTTTCGCTGCCCCAATACAGACGCTGTTCATTGCCCGGAGACAGAGACAGCGCACGGCGAAGGAACGTGATGTCAAAATCAAACTCGGCATTGCGGCCGACAAATTGCGCGCTGTCTACCTGTTCGACATTGACCTTGATGCCCAGACGCTCAAGCGCGCGGGTGTAGATTTCGATGGCCGTTTGTCCTTCGCTATCGCCCTGTTGCAACAGAACGGTGATGGCAAAGTCCTGACCATTCTGGTTGCGCAGCACGCCCTCCTGAATGGTCCAGCCAGCCTCGGCCAGCAGCTTGTTGGCCTTGCGAATATTGGCGCGATTCCGGGCCGAACCGTCGCCGACGGGCAGGGCATAACCTTCAAGCGCGCCGGGCGGAAGGTCGTCGGCATAAAGTTGCAGAAGCTCGGCGACACGCCCAGTGGCCGGGCCAGTTTGCATGCCCAGGTCAGAGCCCGAGAAATACGAAGTGATCCGTGGTTGGGCGCTGCCGGTGATCGTATCGTTGATAAATTCGAAATTGAACGCCAGCAGCATCGCCTCGCGGACCCGCCAATCATCGAAAGGGGCCTTGCGGGTGTTCATGACAAACCCGGTCATGCCCGAGGGTTTGCCGTGCGGGATTTCGGTCTTGACCACATCACCGCGCTGAACGGCAGGAAAATCGTACTGAGTGTTCCATTTGTCGGCGTTGAATTCGCGCACCGCGGTCAGTTCACCGGCCTTGAACGCCTCGAACAGGACGGTGCCGTCGCCAAAAAACTCGATCCTTATGTCATCTAGGTTCATGGTCCCGCGCCGGAACGGAATGTCAGCCCCCCAATAGTCTGGATTGCGCCGCAAATTCACATAGCGGCCCGCCTCATAGGTATCGATCACGTACGGCCCCGACCCGATGGGAACGTCCTGCAGCGCGGCGTTGGCGAAATCTTTCCCCTCCCACTGTGCTTTTTGCAGGATCGGACGCAGCCCGGCGATCAGTGCCAATTCCCGGTCGGGTTCGTTGAAAGTGA
This sequence comes from Ruegeria sp. BA12, assembly GCF_056539625.1. Lineage (NCBI taxonomy): Bacteria > Pseudomonadati > Pseudomonadota > Alphaproteobacteria > Rhodobacterales > Roseobacteraceae > Ruegeria > Ruegeria sp. BA12. The sequence continues at coordinate 79,779 of NZ_JBQFVF010000002.1, read as the reverse complement.
TCCGCACCGTGCGGGGGCCGGTCTGTTCAATGCTGTCGATCTTGCCCCACAAACCGCGGTAACGCAGATGACCTTCGGTGCCCAGAGTTTCATAAGACCAAATCACATCATCTACGGTCACCGGATTTCCGTCAGAAAACTGGGCGTTCTCACGCAGGGTAAATTCTACCCAAGAGCGGTCCGGTGCAGTCTCAACTGATTCGGCTAACAACCCGTAAAGAGTGAAAGGTTCGTCCCAGGACCGGCCCATCAGGCTTTCATGGGTCCAAAATCGCAATTGCCATGGCGAGCTGCCTTTTTGCACAAACGGGTTCAAACTGTTAAAGCCGCCGGTGTTTCCGAATACAACCTTGCCGCCTTTGGGCGCGTCGGGATTGGCATAGGGCAGGGACACAAAATCCGGTGGTAGGACAGGGTCGCCGTACATAGCTATGCCATGGGCCGATTCTGCATGAGCGATTGTGACAGCAAAAATAATGGTGATTCCCGCGATCACAGGGCGAACGGGGCGTAGAAAATTGGGGCGCATTTTGGAAACAATCCTGCTCTGGCCTTATTTTGTTGGGATTCACCGTATCGATGATTTTTCTTATTTTCAAACTTTTAGCTTGGACGGATGCAAGGAATTGCTTATAAAGGATGCACTGCTCGATAGGTTTCTTGCCTGTATGAAACCTGCCTCAATAACTTAACGCCCGCTTCGTGCGGGCGTTTTTTTTGAGGCGTTTCCACCCCGGATGCAGAACCCATATGTTTCCCCGTTTCCTTTGCAGTTGCAGCATGGCACTGTGCGGTCAAAGCAGATGTTGACGGAGAAAGCTCATGAGCGTGGCGGGAAAAACGGCGATCATCACAGGGTCGAATTCAGGGATCGGTTTGGGTGTTGCCCGCGAATTGGCCAAGGCTGGGGCCAACGTAATATTGAACTCGTTCACCGACCGGGATGAGGATCACGCGCTGGCCGCCGAGATTTCGCAGGAAACCGGAACCAACGCGCGTTACATCAAGGCGGACATGTCCAAGGGGGACGAATGCCGTGCCCTGATCGAAAAAGCGGGTGCCTGCGACATTCTCGTGAACAATGCAGGCATTCAACACGTCTCACCGATTGATCAGTTCCCGGTCGACAAATGGGATGCAATCATCGCGATCAACATGAACTCGGCCTATCACACTATGGCAGCGGCTCTGCCGATGATGCGCCAGGCCGGGTGGGGGCGCATTGTGAACATCGCCTCAGCGCACGGGCTGACTGCGTCGCCGTTCAAGGCGGCCTATGTCGCGGCCAAACATGGTGTGGTTGGGATGACCAAAACCGTAGCACTGGAGACCGCGCAGGAACCGATAACCTGTAACGCGATTTGCCCGGGCTACGTGCTGACGCCGCTGGTCGAGGCGCAGATTCCCGACACTATGAAAGAATACGGCATGAACCGCGAGGACGTGATCAAGAACGTCATGCTGGAACGACAGCCTTCGAAAGCTTTTGCAACGGTCGAGCAACTGGGCGGTACAACGGTCTTTTTGTGTTCGGATGCCGCCGCGCAGATCACCGGAACGGCAATCTCGGTGGATGGGGGCTGGACGGCTCTGTAAGTCAGGGGGCAGGTAATGAAACGCATCAATCTGGCACTGCAGGGCGGCGGCGCGCATGGCGCCTTTACCTGGGGTGTCTTGGACCGGTTGCTGGACGAGGATGATATCGAGGTCGCGGCAATCACCGGCACCTCGGCCGGGGCGCTGAACGGGGCTGCGTTCAAATCCGGCATGGTACGCGATGGACGTGACGGCGCGCGGGCCAGCCTTGATGGGCTGTGGGCGCGCATGGGGGCCGTCGGCGATATGCGCCTTGCCAATTGGATGCAGGCACTTGAGCCCGCTCAGATTGCGCATGCCATGGAGTATTCCCTGCCGTTTTCCGTGGGTGATGCATGGTCGCGGCTGGTATCGCCCTATGCTTATGGTCCGTTTTATCGCAACCCGCTGGAACCGGTGGTGGACCGGTTCAATTTCAAGGAAATTTGCGCCGATGAAGGACCGCGTTTGTTCGTCTGCGCCACCTGCGTGCGCAGTGGCAAGATCCGTGTTTTTACCGGGGATGAGGTCTCGACCGATGCGATTTTAGCATCGGCCTGCCTGCCGAACCTGTTTCAGGCAGTTGAGATTTTTGATCCCAATTCGGGCCGGACCGAAGCGTATTGGGATGGCGGCTATACCGGGAACCCGGCGCTGTACCCCTTGTTCAACACCGATCTGCCGGATGATGTGGTGATCGTGAACATCAACCCGCTGGAACGGGAAGAAGTGCCGAAAACGCCGCAACAAATCCAGAACCGGATCAACGAGATCAGCTTTAACTCATCCCTGTTCCGCGAATTGCGCGCGATTAGCTTCGTGCAGCGTTTGTTGGCCGAAGGCAAATTGAAAGCGGGTGAGATGAACCGGGTTCTGGTTCACATGATCGCCGATGACGCGCTGATGAACGATCTGTCGGTGGCAACTAAGACGGTGCCGAACCCGGTTGTTCTGCACAAGTTGAAAGAGGCCGGGCGCACGGCTGCGCATCGGTTCCTTTCGGACAACAAGGACGATTTGGGGCGGAAAAGTACTGTCAACTTGCCCGAGATGTTTGGCTGATCACTCAGGCGGTAGCGTCGGGTCTTTGCCGTTGGGGTAAACCAGACCGGCAGAAATCACCAGCTTGGCCGCGTCCTCGATAGTCATGTCCAGCAGAATGACGTCTTCGGCAGGAAAGAACAGCAAAAACCCCGAGGTCGGGTTTGGCGTGGTCGGGATGAAAACGCTCAGCAATTCGCCCGCGGTTTCGGCGCGCTGGGTGACCTCGCCTTTGGCGGTGGTCGATACAAAGCCGATAGCCCAGATACCGCGGCGTGGATATTGCACCAAGCAGGCTTTTTCAAAAGATCTTTCTGTCTGGGCAAAGACCGTCTCGGATATTTGCTTGATCCCGGAATAGATCGAGCGGACAACCGGCATCCGTTCTACCAGGCTTTCGGTGAAGGAAATAAAGGACCGTCCCAGAATCCCCTTGGCGACCCAGCCCACCAGAACAGTGAACACCAGAAAGATGATGACGCCGACGCCGCGCAGGTTGATGCCTACATATTGTTGGGGCTGGAACTGTTGTGGGATCAGCGGCAGGACAGCACTGTCGATCCAGCCCACGACGGACCAAATCAACCAGATCGTCAGCCAGACAGGCGCGATGACAACGATGCCCGTCAGAAAAGACGCGCGCAGCCGGGAAAACAGGCCCGGTCCGCGGTGGGGTTCTTCGTCAAACGGTGTGTTCATTGCGATCCTGATTGGTTTGCCGATTTAGTTAAGCAGTCCGGCGTCTTGGTACAATAGGGTAGCTCTAGGCGGATTTGGTCAAAGCAATCGCGATACCGGCGGCTAGACGGGCATTGTTGCGCACCAGCGCAATGTTTGCGGTCAGCGAGCGGCCTCCGGTCTGTTCATAGATCCGTTGTAGTAGGTATGGCGTGACGCCTTTGCCGGTGATCCGGTGCGTATCCGCGTCGGATTGGGCGGCAGCGATGATGGGGGCCAGTTCCTCGGCCGGGATTTGATCGGCGTCCGGGATCGGGTTGGCAACCAGCTGACCCCCGGGCAGGCCAAGCGCGCGACGGGTGGCGTGGGCCTTGGCGATGTCTTCTGCACTATCCATGCGCAAGGGCGCGGGATAGGGGGACTTGGCGGACCAAAAGGCCGGGAACTCATCCTGTCCATGCGCGATAACCGGAACGCCCAATGTCTCGAGCACTTCAAGTGTTTTAGCAAGATCCAGGATGGCTTTCGCACCGGCTGCAACAACAGTAACGGGTGTCTGCGCCAATTCGTGCAGATCGGCTGAGATGTCAAACGAGGTCTCGGCCCCCTGATGCACACCACCGATGCCACCGGTCGCAAAAACCTCGATCCCGGCATAGCGTGCGGCGATCATCGTGGCGGCCACTGTCGTGGCCCCGGTGCCGCTGGTCGACATACAGGCCGCCATGTCCGCGCGTGAGATCTTGGCGACGCCCTGGGCCTGCCCCAAGGCTTTCAACTGGTCGTCTTCCAGGCCCACATGCAGTTTGCCTTTGATCACGGCCATGGTTGCAGGAACCGCGCCAGCGTCACGGACGTCCTGCTGAACCTGCGCCGCCACCTCGATATTCTGAGGGTAGGGCATACCATGGGTAATGATGGTGCTTTCCAGCGCAACGATGGGCTGACCTGCATCTTTGGCGGCGCGGACCTCGGCGGAATATTGGATGTCGATCACAGTGGTGTTTCTCCGGAAACATAGGTTGCGGCGGCATGCAGGGCGCGGCGTAAGGCTTCGTCATTGGACGCACCGTTGGCCTCGGACGCGATATGCGCCGCCATGAAAGTATCGCCCGCACCGGTCACACGGGTGACCAGAACGGAGGGCGGTGTTTGGGTCAGTATCTCGTCAGCGCTGCCAATGGTGGCCGAGTTGCCGCCGTCCGTGACCAGCACCCGCAGCGCGCCACGGTCTAGCAAGCCCTTGGCAGCGCCTTCAGAATCGGTGAATTCGCGCTGGCACAAGATGCCGGCCTCTTCGAGGTTCACATAAAGCGTGGCGCGGGCGTGTTTCAGGAACGGCAGCAGACGTTCGGCCTTGCCGGGCGAGGCCGGGGCCACGCGCAGGTCCGCACGTGCAAAGGCGGGGCTTTGGGCGATTTCTTCCAACAAGGTCAGCGTCAGATTGCCGTCCAATGCGATGGGACCCTGGAACGGAGTGTTCTCATAACCCAGCGGCCCATGTATCAAGGGGCGCAGGATTTTCGCCCCGGCGGCCTCAAGCGAATGCGCGTCAGCAATTGCCGCGATCAGGCCGTTGGCCCCTTCGACGGCCATGTACCTGTCTGTCGGCAAATCCTGCGAACGATAGATGTGGTCAGTGACCATGCCCAGCCGCGAACAGGCGTTGACCAGTTCGTCGCCTTCGGGGTCGCGACCAATGGCTGTCAGAAGGGTCGGCGTCATACCGAAGCGTACCAGCGTCATGGCGATGTTCATGGCCACTCCGCCAGGCAGGCGGGTGATCCGCCCCGGCACGTCCGAGCCCTGACGCATGGCGCTGGCGGACCGCCCGATTATGTCCCACAGGACCGAGCCGATACACAGGATTTCGCTGTTCTGAGTCATGCCCGTGTCATGCCGCAGCCCCGAGGTGGGTGCAAGGGTTAACGCTCACATCGCATCGGTAAGAGTTTTAAGCGCGGCAAGCGGGTATTCTTGCGACCAGATCTCATCGCCGATACCGAAGAAATCAGTGCAAGGGGTCAGGTCGCGGATCAGCTCAGGCGTCAGGCCACCTTCGGCCACAACCGGAACCTCGATCATCTCAGACCACCACTGAAACAGGTCTTTTTCAGCCGTGGTTCCGTCCCCCAACGTTGACGCGCCGACCGGGCCAAAGGCAACATAATCTACGCCAGCTTCGCCAGCGGTCATGCCATCGTGGCTGGACGCGCCACAAAAACTGCCAATAATGGCATCCGCGCCCAACTCCTTGCGCGCGGCGCGCACTGAACGTGCGGCGTCGTCCAGATGCACCCCGTCCAACCCCAACCGTTGCGCCAGCAGAACATGGTTCGAGATGACCAGCGCCACGTCACGGGTATGGGCCACCTCGCGACAAGCATCAGCAGCACGCGAGATCGCGTCTTCGTCATTGCCTGCCAGAGCCAGTCGGATGCAGGCAATCTCGGCACCGTCCAGAACGCGGCTAAGCTGGTCGGGGAACGTGCTCAATGAGATGGTCGGAGGGGTGATCAGGTAAATCTGCGGCTGCTCGGGGGTGTCCATTGGCGCGTCCTTAGCTTTCAGTCTTTGGCGCGGTTTAGCGGATTGTGCCGGGGAAGCAAACTTTTATGCCGGTTTAAGGCGCAATTGACCAATCGGATGCCTTGCCCTGCGCCATCGCGCCGATTACAGCAAGCCAAGTTTTCCGGAGACAACCATGCCCAGCGATACATCCCAGCCGTCCTTTGTGCTCGTCCGCCCTCAGATGGGTGAAAACATCGGCGCTGCCGCGCGGGCGATGTGGAATTTCGGGCTGGACCGGATGCGGATCGTGGCACCGCGTGATGGCTGGCCAAACCCCAAGGCGGTGGCAATGTCCAGCGGGGCGGGGCGCTTGCTGGACGAAGCGCAGCTGTTCGATGACCTTGCGGGCGCGCTGGCCGACAGCACCTTTGTCTTTGCAACCACCGCGCGCCAGCGTGGTCTGACCAAACCGGTCTACAGCCCCGAACGCGCGATGCAGATCGCGGCCGAGAAAGTGGCGGCTGGTGAAAAGGTCTCGGTCTTGTTCGGACCGGAACGGGCAGGATTGGAAAACGAAGATATCGCCAAGGCAAATGCCATTATCTCGGTTCCGGTAAACCCGGAATATGCCTCGCTGAACCTTGGCCAATGCGTGTTGTTGACCGCCTATGAGTGGATGCGCCAGACAGGCGATGTGGTGCACGAAGCCACCGATCTGGGCAAAGGCGACTGGGCCACGGGGATCGAGGTCGAAAAACTGGTCGAACATTACGAGGTCCGGCTGGACGAGGCGGGCTTTTTCTATCCCCCCGAAAAGGCCGAAGGCATGAAGACCAATTTGCGCAATCTGTGGTCTCGGATGCGGATGACGCGCGCGGATGTGCAGATGCTGCACGGGATCATGCGTCAGATGGTCCGTTGGAAGGATAAAGGCTGAGGCTGGACCTTAGCCCCCCTTCACCCTAGCTTGCGACGAAATCCAAGGCACAAGAGGACAGCATGAGCGGTAAGCGCAGCATCTTCGAAGACGTCTCAGACACAGAAAAACAACAGGCCGTTCAACCGGGCATGATTGACCGTGGTCGTGGCGGCGCACGCGGGGCAATTCGCGTCTGGCTGATGATCCTGTTCGCGCTGGTCGTTGTCATGATCTCCGTAGGCGGCCTGACACGCCTGACCGATAGCGGATTGTCGATAACGGAATGGCGCCCGGTCACTGGGGCCATCCCACCAATGACCGAGGCCGATTGGCAGGCCGAGTTCGAAAAGTACAAGCAGATCGATCAATGGCGCATTCAGAACCAATGGATGGAGCTTGATGACTTTAAATCCATTTACTGGTGGGAGTGGGGTCACCGTCAACTGGGCCGGGTGATCGGTCTAGTTTGGGCACTTGGGTTCTTTGGCTTCCTGCTGGCCAGGAAAATTCCGACCGGGTGGACCGGTAAACTGCTGATTCCAGGCGCTTTGGGCGGTGTTCAGGGCGCGGTTGGCTGGTGGATGGTTGCCTCGGGCGTGACGCAGGGCGAGGGGATGACGGCCGTTGCCAGCTATCGCTTGGCAGTCCATCTGGGTCTGGCCTTCGTTATCCTCGGGTTCCTAGCGTGGTACATCTTTGAGCTGGGGCGCCAAGAGCGTGACCTGATGCAGGCCCGCCGCGCGAAAGAGGGCAAACTGTTCTCGCTATCGACCGGGCTGATGCATTTCGCCTTTCTACAAATACTCATAGGCGCCCTTGTGGCAGGCATAGACGCTGGAAGATCATATACCGATTGGCCCCTGATCGGTGGTCAACTGTTGCCGCCTGACGCGACGATGCTTGAACCGATGTGGCGCAATTTCTTTGAAAGCCCCGGTCTGGTGCAGTTCATTCACCGCTGTGCTGGCTATCTTCTGTTTATCTTCGGCATCATTGTCTGGAGACGCGGCAGCACCAGCGCGCATCCGCAAACGCGGTTTGCGTTCAATGCAGCTTTTGCGGCGCTTTCGCTGCAGGTGGTGGTCGGGATTATGACGGTGATCTACGCGGCCCCCTGGCAGATCGCCATCTTCCACCAGTTCATGGCCGTTGTTGTTTGGACCCTGATCCTGCGCGCACGTTTCCTGACAGCATATCCAATCGCCACCTCAATCCGCGGAGCATGACCCTGATGACTGCCTATGATGACCTGATGGCCTTCCAACGCGAAACGTCGGCCCTCGGGCAAATCGCCGGGCGGCTGGGCTGGGACCAGGAAACGGTGATGCCGCGCGGCGCGGCCCCGCAACGGGCTGAGGAAATGGCCGCCATCGAAGCGGTTCTGCATGCCCGCCGCTCTGACCCGCGCGTGGCTGAGTGGTTGGAGCTAGCCGACCCACAAGACGACGTAGCCCGCGCCCAATTGCGCGATATCCGTCGAACTTACGAGCGGACGGCAAAAGTGCCAGCCGATCTGGCCAAGGCCATTGCGCGCGTGACGTCAGCAGCCCAGGGAACTTGGGCGCAAGCCCGTTCAAACGAGAATGTGGCTACCTTTCTGCCTGTTCTCGAGGAGGTCGTTGCCCTCAAGCGTGAAGAAGGCGCTGCACTGGCGCAGGGTGGTGATGTCTATGACGCCATGGTCGAAGACTACGAACCCTATACCACCGGGTCACAAATCGCCGAGATTTTCGATCAGATGCGCCCTCGTCTTGTGGCCCTGCGCGCGGCCGTTTTGGATAAACCAGCGCCGCACGCTCTGACCGGAAAATTCGACGAACAGATACAGATGCAATTGTCGCAGAAACTGGCGACCACGTTCGGGTACGATCTGAATACTGGGCGGGTGGACAAGGCAGTACATCCGTTCAGTTCGGGCAGTGGCCTGGATGTGCGCATTACCACTCGCACCAGCGAGACCGACCCGTTCAACTGTTTCTACTCAACCATTCATGAGGTCGGCCACGCCGCCTATGAACAGGGTATCAACCCGGCCTATGCGCTGACACCACTGGGGCAGGGCGTGTCGATGGGCGTGCATGAAAGTCAAAGCCGGATTTATGAAAACCAGCTGGGCCGATCTCGGGCGTTCACGGAGTGGCTTTACAATCAAATGGTTGACGCGTTCGGTGATTTCGATGTCGCGGATGCCGATGCGTTCTATGCCACGGTCAACGGCGTACACAAAGGCTATATCCGGACCGAGGCGGACGAGGTGCAATACAACCTGCACATCATGCTGCGCTTTGACCTTGAACGCGCACTAATGGCCGGAGACCTTCAGGTCAGCGATCTGGAGGCGGCGTGGAACGACCGGTTCAAGGCCGACTTTGGATATGAGGTCGACCGACCTTCGAACGGGTGTTTACAGGACGTCCACTGGTCGGTTGGATTGTTTGGTTATTTCCCGACCTATTCATTGGGCAATGTCTATGCCGGATGTCTGTATCAAGCGTTGCGCGCTGCGGTTCCTGATTTGGATGCGCAACTGATCAGGGGCGACACGTCTGGCGCAACCAATTGGCTGTGCGAGAACCTACAGCGTTTTGGCGGGCTCTTCACCCCGCGCGAGACTATCCAACGCGCCAGCGGGATTGAACCGGGACCGGAACCGTTGTTGGCGTATTTGGAACAGAAATTTGGTACGCTCTACAATCTTTGAACGCACAATTTCCGGCCAAACTCGTTGTCACATGTGTGCCGCGTTGCCAGCTCTTTGCCTAAAGTAGCCCATAGGATTTGCCTAAAGTAGACCATAGGAACCGAGCATTGCTAATCAGGCAGTAGGTAGATGGTCAGGTAGCATAATAATTGGAAGCCCCCCTGAACCATATGGTTTTCTTCCAAATCAAAATTCATAACTGTCTGATCCGCCAAAAAAAAGCAAGCCACAATCCTAGCGATACGATAAACGCTGCGTCGACCCTCTTCTGCCAGCGATCCGTCTGGGAATACGGGGTAAATGAAGCGAACGCAAATAGCAGCGTCGAAAGAAATAGCCACAGTATGATCCCGACAAATAAAATTACATCAACGGCAATAGAGGCACCAAACTGCGCCAGCGTTTTTTGCAGAAACGGAAAGTTGTGACCGTCAAACCAAGGGGTTGAAGTCAACCCCAGCAGCTCTAGCCCGCCGATGAAATCGGTTAGAAACGCAAATGCCCACCATAGGAACCAGAAAATCACTAAACTTTGTTTGAACAAAATTCGCATAAAAAACGACCTCTTGAAACTGCTGTTCCAAATATCATTGGTCATAGAATAGCAATTTTTTAGGAATTACAGAAACCAGCGCCGAATTGATCGTTCTATTGGGCAAACCGTTGATTGCCACATTCTGAGAGATTATTGGCGAAAACAAATCCAAGGCCCCAAAACGCTGCGCTCTGGGGCCTTTGTTGTAATCTTATTCCTCGGCCTCTTCATCACCCTGATCTGCGATCCAGGCGACGCTAACGACCACTTCGCCTTTACCGGTGTTGAACACCTTCACACCGCCCGCGCTGCGCGACCGGAACGAGATGCCTTCGACGGGAACCCGGATTGATTGGCCTTTGGAGGTGGCCAGCATGATCTGATCGTCGATCTCAACCGGGAACGAGGCCACCAGCTCTCCGCCGCGCATTGCCTTGTCCATGGCCGCAACCCCCATGCCTCCGCGTCCGCGGACCGGGTAATCGTGGCTGGAGCTTAGCTTGCCCGAACCGCCTGCCGTGATGGTCAGAATCAGATTTTCAGCAGCCGACATCTGGGCATAGCGTTCCTGGCTGATGGTCGCCAGCGCATCACCATCCTCGTCATTGGTTTCGGCCTCTTCGGTCAGGCCGGCCACGGCGCGGCGCATTTTCAGATAGGCGGCGCGTTCGTCCGACGTAGCCTCGAAATGGCGGATCACCGACATAGACACCACGCGGTCGCCATTGCTTAGCCTGATGCCACGCACACCGGTCGACTTGCGGCCCTTAAAGACACGAACATCAGTGGTCTGGAAGCGGATCGCGCGACCCGAGTTGGTGACTAGCATCACATCGTCGTCTTCCGAGCAGATGCGCGCATTTACCAGTTCCACACCCTCGGGCAGATCCATTGCGATCTTGCCGTTGCGTTTTACGTTGGTGAAATCGCTCAGCGCATTGCGGCGCACGTCCCCGGCGCTGGTGGCAAAGACGATTTGCAGGTTTTCCCATTCTTCATCCGGCACATCCACGGGCATGATAGCCGCGATGGAAACACCTGTCGGGATTGGCAGGATGTTGACTATGGCTTTGCCCTTACCGGTCCGGCCCGATTGTGGCAGGCGCCAGGTCTTGAGCTTATAGACCATGCCGTCGGTGGTGAAGAACAGCAGCTGTGTGTGTGTGTTCGCTACGAAGAGGTTGGTAACAACATCCTCTTCCTTGGTCTGCATGCCCGACAGGCCCTTACCGCCGCGTTTCTGCGCGCGGAAATCAGCCAGCGGGGTACGTTTGATGTACCCTCCAGAGGTGACAGTCACGACCATATCTTCGCGTTCGATCAGATCCTCGTCTTCCATGTCGCCGGACCAGTCGACGATCTCGGTGCGACGGGGAACGGCGAACTGTTCGCGCACGCTGCGCAACTCATCGCCGATGATCGACATGATGCGTTCGCGCGAGGACAGAATATCCAGGTATTCCTTGATCTTACCTGCTAGTTCTTCCAACTCGTCCGTGACCTCTTTGACGCCGATTTGGGTCAGGCGCTGGAGGCGCAGGTCGAGGATGGCGCGGGCCTGAACCTCGGTCAGGTTATAGGTGCCGTCGTCGTTCATCTTGGACAGAGGATCATCGATCAGTCGCAGATAACCCTCGATCTCAGCGGCAGGCCAACGGCGCGTCATCAGCTTTTCACGCGCCTCGGCTGCGTCCGCGGATGACCGGATGGTGGCAACAACTTCGTCCACGTTGGAAACGGCCACGGCCAGACCACACAGGATGTGGCTGCGTTCCCGCGCCTTGCGAAGGTCATAGGCGGTGCGGCGGGCAACGACATCCTCGCGGAAATCGATGAACGAGGTCAGGAACCGGCGCAGGGTCAGTTGTTCAGGCCGACCACCGTTCAGGGCCAGCATGTTACAGCCAAAGGACGTTTGCATCGGCGAGAAGCGGTAAAGCTGGTTCAGCACCACCTCGGGTGTCGCATCGCGTTTCAGTTCGACTACCACGCGGACACCGTTACGGTCGGACTCGTCCTGTACATGGGCCACGCCTTCGATGCGCTTCTCACGCACCGCCTCGGCGATCTTTTCGATCATCGCGGCCTTGTTCACCTGATAGGGAATTTCATCGACGACGATAGCGTAACGATCCTTACGCAGTTCTTCCACGCGGGTCTTGGCGCGGATAATGACGCTGCCGCGACCTTCAAGATAGGCTTTGCGCGCACCCGAGCGGCCCAGCATGACGCCGCCGGTCGGGAAGTCGGGGCCGGGTACGTATTCAATCAACTGCTCGGACGTCAGGTCCGGGTCGTCGATCAGTGCCAGTGTGGCGTCAACTACTTCACCCAGGTTGTGCGGTGGGATGTTGGTCGCCATGCCCACGGCGATACCACCAGCACCATTGACCAACATGTTCGGGAAACGGGCGGGCAGGACGGTCGGTTCCCGGTCCTTGCCGTCGTAATTGTCCTGGAAATCGACCGTCTCTTTTTCGATATCGGCCAGCAGGGACGCGGCGGGCTTGTCCATGCGCACTTCGGTATAGCGCATGGCCGCCGGGTTATCGCCGTCCATCGAGCCAAAGTTGCCCTGACCATCCAGCAGCGGCAGCGACATCGAGAAATCCTGCGCCATCCGCACCAGCGCATCATAGATCGCGCTGTCACCGTGCGGGTGGTACTTACCCATAACGTCGCCAACCGGGCGGGCCGATTTGCGATAGGCCTTGTCGTGTGTGTTCCCGGTTTCGTGCATTGCATACAAAATGCGGCGATGCACCGGCTTCAGCCCGTCGCGCAGATCGGGGATCGCGCGGCTGACGATGACCGACATCGCATAGTCCAGGTAGGACGTGCGCATCTCGGATTCGATGGACACCGTCGGGCCGTCATAAACGGGGCGCTCGGGCGGGGTTTCGTCCATGTTTTCAGGAATTTCTGGCGTATCGCTCACGTAAACTGCCCGTGTTTTGTTTTGGGTCTATATCTTGTGGATGCACCTTATCAGACCCGGCACATAAGGTGCAAGCAAGCAACGATTTTGCATGCGAAAAACCCCCGTAACACCTGAGTAACATATTGTTAACTAAGGGTTAGGGTGTTTTCGTGTTACCCTAAAGAGACCTTGCAATAAAATTGGAGGTCTGCATGGAGCAAAGCGAAACCGAACTAATGCTCAAAGGGTACGGGCTGACAACGGCAGAATTCTTCTACCGCATGCCCGATTACATCCACGTTCTGAACACGTTCATCTGGCAGGATTACGATCTGGCGCCGGATCATCCGAAATTGTTCGATTTCATCGACTTCTGGCAGCGCGAGATTGACGGTCCGCTGCATTCGGTCCGGTTTACGCATCGCAAGATGATCGCGCCCGGTGAATGGCGCAACATGGTGGGTGAATTCAGGGTCAATTGAATATCCAGCCTGTTTTTTTGTCAGTAACGATTGAGACGCGTTAAATTTATTGGTGCTTGGGTTATGGTGTCGACCAATCCATTGGTCACATACGGAATCGCTTTATGTCCCGAGCTTTGCTTTTCGCCGCTGCGCTGTTAACTGGCGGACCAGCCGTCGCCGAAGGCGTCTTTGATAAAATCAAAAAAGGTGCTGCGAACACAGCCGACGCTGTAGGGCGTGGGACTGAAACCGTGGGCAACACCATTCAGAAAGGTGCAAGCGCGGTTGAGGGGACCATCAACTCGACCACGGATTTGGTGACGAACGAGGCCACCCCGGAAGAGACGCGCGCCAAGCTGGACGCGATGGCCAGCGAGGTTCTTACCCAGTTATTAGCGGAAAACCCCGACGCAAAAGCGTTGTATGACGTAAGTGCGGGCTACGCCGTGTTCGACTCGCGCAAGGTTACGGTGTTTCCGGTCTCGGCCGGGTATGGGCGCGGGGTGGCCGTTTCAATGGATACCGGTCAGCACACTTATATGAACATGGGTACTGGCGGAGTGGGTGCCGCAGTGGGTATTGGTGGGTTTGAAACCAAGTTCGTGATCCTGTTCGAAACCCCCGCCGATCTGGCGAAATTTATCGAATATGGTTACGACGCAACAGCGGAAACCGGGGCGATGTACGGTGACGAGCGCAGCGGGGAAACCGTGCGGTTCACTGATGGCCGGTCCTTCTTCGTACTGGGCAAGAAAGGCTGGCGCGTCTCGGCTGGGGCGTCCGGCACGAAATTCTGGGAATCGCCTGAACTGAACTGATCAGCCTGAACAGCTGGCCCCGCCCAGAACACAGAATTTGGCGCAATGGGGATGGTTGAGGTGTACGTCCGCCTCGGCCTCGGCCAGGGTGTGACCCATTTCGAATTCGGGCGCATAAGGTAAAAGTGTGCAGGCCAGAACGGCGGGGCGTTCCGCACCCTTGCGCTTTACCACCATACGGGCGCTGGCACACATCACGGCGTCGGGTGATTTGTCCAGAATACCCCAGCAAGCTGTGGTGATTTCCGGCACTTCGATGGTTTCGTCCATTTCGGGGAACAGGACCGTCTGGCCCGGGTTTTGGGCGTCAATGTCAAAGCCGTGCTGCTTGAAAAACGCAGCATAGCCAGCGCGGCTTTCCGCGTCGCTGTCACCCCAGACAGTGCGCCCGGCCACGGCCATGTTTAAGCCGTTGTCACGCAGCCACTCCATCCCGGTCACGGTCTTGGCGAAGCTGCCCTTGCCACGTTCTTCGTCATGCAGATCGGAGCAGTAGTGATCGACCGAGATTCGCAGGGTTAGCTTGTTGCCGTAGTCACGCTGCAATTCCAGCAGACCCTCACGCATCTTTCGGCGCATCATTGGTTGCATGGCATTGGTGAGAATCAAAACCTCATACCCACGCTCCAGCGCGGCGCGGGTCATGTCGATCATTTCTGGGTTCATGAATGGTTCGCCACCAGTGAACCCGATTTCCCGAACCGGCCAATTTCGAGCTTCGATTTGATCCAGATAGTACCGCACCTCATCAGCGGTGATATAGACCAGTGCATCGTTGGTCGGGCTGCTTGCGATATAGCAGTTGACACATTCGATATTGCACAAGGTACCGGTATTGAACCAAAGCGTTTCAGGGTTGCTAAGCGCAACCGAGGCCCGCGTTTGCCCGTCAGCCGTCACCAATGTGTTCTGAAATTTGCCGATATTGGCAATCTGAGAGGCGTTGTCTTTCATTCCGGTATCCGGTTCTTTGCAGTCCTGCTGCTGACTTAGCCTTTCAGACCGAATTAGTTAAGGGTGCCACGGCCGACCTGACAGAGTTTTGATGATGGGAAAAAGTGTAATTTTGTTTGCGCTAACATTGGACATGCCCTCAGGGGTAAGGTAAGGCAAACGCATGGTTTCTCGCGTCATCCCCGTCGACCCGTTCGATCTGGTCATTTTTGGCAGTACCGGCGATCTTGCGCAGCGTAAAATCCTGCCGGCGCTGTTCCGTCGCTATTGTGCCGGACAATGGCCCGAGGATGTTCAGATCATTGGTGCCGCCAGATCGGAATTGGACAGCGATGCGTTTCGGGATGTGGTCGCGCAATCGTTGCGCGAACATGCGCCCGCGCATTGTGCGGATGCCAAGGCATTGAATGCGTTCTTGCAACGGGTTGATTATGTCGCGTTAGATGCGCTTACGGATGAGGGGTGGGGTCAGCTTGCAGCGAAGCTCACAATTGATCGGGTACGGGCGTTCTATTTCTCAGTTGGGCCGCGCCTGTTCGGACCGCTGGCCGAACGGATCAAAGCAAATGATCTGGCCACGACCCAGACACGGATCGTTGTCGAAAAACCCTTTGGTCACGATCTGGGCAGCGCGCAGGCGTTGAATGCGACGCTAGCGGCGCATTTCTCAGAAGGGCAGATTTACCGGATCGACCATTATCTGGGCAAAGAAACCGTTCAGAACCTGATGGCCGTTCGGTTTGGCAACATGCTTTTCGAGCCATTGTGGAACAGTCAGTATGTCGACCACATCCAGATCACCGTGGCCGAATCCGTCGGCATTGACGGGCGCGAAGAGTATTATGAGCGCGCAGGCGCCATGCGTGACATGGTGCAGAACCACCTGATGCAACTGCTCTGCCTGATCGCGATGGAACCGCCGGCCAAGTTCGACCCCGACGCGGTACGGGACGAAAAGCTCAAGGTGATCCGCGCATTGGACCCGGTCGAGCCGCACCACATTGTGCGCGGTCAGTTTGAAGGTGGGCTGAGTGGACGCAGCTATCGGGATACTGTTGGTAATCCACGTTCGACCACGGAAAGCTATGTGGCGCTGCGGGCTCACGTCAGTAACTGGCGGTGGGCGGGTACGCCGTTTTATTTGCGTACGGGCAAAAGGCTTGTGGCGCGATCTTCGGTGATCAATGTGATGTTCAAAGACGCGCCGCATTCGATCTTTGGCGCAGATGCCGGGCGCCACGCCAACGTTTTGTCGATCCGCCTGCAGCCGAACGAAGGCATCACGCTGAAGGTGACGATCAAGGAACCGGGGCAGGGTGGGATGCGCCTGGTCGACGTGCCTCTGGACATGAGTTTTGCCGAGGCATTGGGGCCGGAAAACCAGAACCCGCCGGACGCTTATGAGCGTTTGGTGATGGACGTGATCCGCGGCAACCAAACCCTGTTTATGCGCGGAGATGAGGTCGAGGCCGCATGGGCCTGGACCGATCCGATCATCGCGGGCTGGCAGGCGCGCGGGGATGTTCCCAAACCTTATGAAAGCGGCAGCACTGGCCCGGGCGACGCCGAGCTGCTGATGAAACGAGACGGTCGCCGCTGGCAAGGGATAAACCCATGAACATACAGGAATACGCCGACCGGGATATGCTGGCCATCGACGTTGCAAACGTGCTGGCAGGAGAACTGGAATCCGCCTTGCTGCATCACGACTTTGCCTCGTTGGCAGTACCCGGAGGCACGACGCCCGGCCCGATGTTTGATGTACTGTGCGCGGCGGATTTGGAATGGGACCGGGTGCGGGTTCTGCCCACCGATGAACGCTGTGTGCCGGGTGATCACGACCGCTCGAACGAGCGTCTGATCCGCGAGCGGTTGCTGACCAATCGGGCGTCGGTGGCGCAATATATCCCTCTGTACGTGCCGGGAAAGGAGCCCGAGGATGTATTGCCGGAAATCGAAAGCCTGATCATTCCGATCCGGCCCTTGTCGGTGCTGGTGTTGGGAATGGGCGAGGATATGCACACGGCATCCCTGTTCCCGGGTATGGATGGGCTTGAGGCCGCGTTGGACGGTCACGCGCGTCCTCTGGCGGTGGCACGGACCGAGGTTCAGCCGGAACCCCGTATCACGCTGACTGCGCCTGTTTTGGACGGTGCCTTGTCAAAACACCTGATCATTTTCGGGAACGCGAAACGGGATGCTTTGGAACGGTCCATGTCCCTGCCACCGGAAGAGGCCCCCATCGCAGCAGTGCTGAGTGGCATGACCGTACATTGGGCGGAGTAGGCGCTATGAAACTGGAGACACTCAAAGCACTAGCAGCAGAGCGGAAGGGGCAGCCCATTCTGAGTCTGTTCAGTAAGGATGCAAACCGGGCGCAGGGGTATTCGGCCTCAACCGGTGACCTGCTCTTTGATTACTCGAAAACCAGTATTGACGCGGACATCCGCGGCGCTTTGATCCGGCTGTGCGATACGGCGGGTCTGGCGGAACGGCGCGACGCCATGTTCTCGGGTGCCAAGATCAACGAAACCGAAGGGCGCGCGGTATTGCACACGGCGTTGCGTAATCTGGATGGCGGACCAGTTGAGGTCGACGGTCTGGATGTGATGCCTGACGTTCTGGACACGCTGCACCGGATGCGGGTTTTCGCCGAAGAGGTGCGCGGCGGCGCGATTTCCGGGACAGGTGGCAGCTTTACCGACGTCGTGAATATCGGCATCGGCGGCTCGGATCTTGGGCCAGTGATGGCCACGCATGCGTTGGCCCCGTATCACGACGGGCCAAACCTGCACTATGTGTCCAATGTCGATGGCGCGCATATCGCGGATACGCTGCGCCCACTTGACCCGACCCGGACGCTGGTGATTGTCGCATCCAAGACATTCACCACCATTGAAACCATGACCAACGCCCGGACCGCCCGTGCCTGGTTAACGGATGGCGGTGGCGATTGTGGAAAACAATTCGCAGCCGTGTCGTGTGCGGTAGATAAGACCGATGCCTTTGGTATCGCCCAAGATCACGTTTTTGGTTTTGCCGATTGGGTAGGGGGGCGCTATTCCGTCTGGGGGCCGGTTGGGCTACCGGTGATGATCGCCGTCGGTTCGAACGCGTTTGATGCCTTTCTGCGCGGGGGACAGGCGATGGACGTCCATTTCCGCGCTGCTGACTGGATCGAGAACATGCCGGTAATGCTGGCTCTGGTTGGGGTCTGGCACCGCCAGGTTCTGGGATATACCAGCCGCGCGGTTCTGCCCTATGATCAACGACTGCTGCGTCTTCCCGCCTATTTCCAACAGCTTGAGATGGAGTCGAACGGTAAATTCGTTGCAATGAACGGCAGCGCCTTGACCATGCCTTCGGGGCCTGTGGTTTGGGGTGAACCGGGCACCAATGGCCAGCACGCCTTTTACCAGTTGATCCATCAGGGCACCGATGTGATCCCCTGCGAATTCATGGTGGCTGCCGAAGGGCACGAGCCCGAACTTACCCACCACCACCGCCTTTTGCTGGCCAATTGTCTGGCCCAATCCGAAGCGCTGATGCGCGGCCGGTCGTTGGATGAGGCGCGGCAGCGCATGGCCGAACAAGGGTTGGCCAGTGAGGAGCTTGAACGTCAGGCCCGTCACCGTGTGTTCCCGGGCAACCGGCCGTCCTCGACCCTGATTTATCCGAAGCTCACACCGTATGTGCTGGGCCAAATCATCGCCATGTACGAACACCGTGTTTTCGTCGAAGGGGTTCTGCTGGGAATCAATTCATTCGACCAATGGGGGGTGGAACTGGGCAAGGAATTGGCGACCTCGCTGGGTCCGATAGTGGATGGTGAAGTTAGCGCTGACGGCAAGGATGGCTCGACCGCCTCGCTGGTTGCTTATGCGCTAAAACACCGCGATTGAGGGTTCGATTTTACCACCTGCCGCAACGGCAAATCGCATTCTTTTATTGTCAGACAATTAAATGCTTGGCAGGCTCTGCCTAAGGAAAAGCCATATCGCCCGATGTGATTGCGGGCACAAAGTGGCACCGCCATAGGGAGGACGCCCATGCTGGGACAGATGATGACGCAGCCCTTGCTGATCTCGTCGCTGATTGATCACGCCGACCGCTTTCACGGTCAGACTGAGATTTATTCGGTTGAAACCGATGGTACAGTTAGCCATAGCAGTTGGTCGCAAGTGGCTGAAAACGCGCGGAAACTGGCCTCGGCACTGTCCAAGTTGGGATTGGAACCACAGACGCGGATTGCGACGCTGGCTTGGAATAACCGGCGGCATCTTGAGATCTACTATGCCACTTCCGGGGCGGGGTTCGTGTGCCACACCGTCAACCCGCGACTGTTTCCCGAACAGCTGACCTATATCATCAACCATGCACAGGACCGGGTTTTGTTTTTCGACGCAACCTTTATTCCTTTGGTCGCAGCCCTGCACGAGCATTTGCCCGATGTTCAACATTTCGTCCTGATGGGGCCAAGAAACGATGACGCAATTGCGCAGATACCGGGTGTGCAATTTTACGACGATCTGATCGAGACCGGTGAGGCCAGTTTTGAATGGCCCAGCTTTGACGAAAACACTGCATCCGGCCTGTGTTACACATCTGGCACAACCGGCAATCCAAAGGGGGTGTTGTATTCGCATCGCTCCACCGTGCTGCACAGTTTCGGATCGAACACACGCGACGTTATCGGGTTTTCGGCGATGGATGTGGTCATGCCGGTGGTTCCGATGTTCCATGTAAACGCCTGGGGGTCCCCATATGCTTGCGCCATGTCGGGATCGCGGATGGTCTTGCCGGGGCCGGGTTTGCATGGTGAGGCGCTGGTGAATCTGATCGACACTTACGGCGTCACTCTGGCCATGGGCGTGCCGACGATCTGGCAAGGGCTGTTGGCTTTTGCCGAGCAGTCTGGCAGCAAGCTGGCCAGCCTGCAGCGGACGGTGATCGGCGGGGCCGCGTGCCCGCCTTCGATGATCGAAACCTTCCGCGAAACTTATGGCGTCGACACCATCCACGCCTGGGGGATGAGCGAGATGAGTCCGTTGGGGACCGCAAATCACCCTCTGGCCAAGCACTTTGACCTGCCGGAAGACGAGCAGCACGCCATTCGAGAAAGCCAGGGAAGGCCCTGTTATGGTGTCGATCTGAAGATCGTCGACGATGACGGCAATGATCTGCCGCATGACGGCGAAACTCAAGGTGATCTGCTGGTTCGCGGGCCGTGGGTTCTGGACAGTTATTTCCAGATGCAAGATGAAGATTTGCTGCGGGATGGCTGGTTTGCCACTGGTGATGTCGCAACGTTGGACTCTGACGGCTATATGACCATCCGCGACCGGTCCAAGGACATCATCAAATCCGGGGGTGAGTGGATCAGTTCGGTCGAGTTAGAGAACATCGCCGTTGCGCATCCCAAATTGGCGACCGCAGCCGTGGTTGGCGTACCGCATCCAAAGTGGGACGAGCGCCCACTGCTGGTGGCCGTACGCGCCGAGGGGGAGGACCCAAGCGAAGAAGAGGTGCTGACATTTTATGACGGCAAAATCGCTAAATGGCAGGTGCCGGACAAGGTGGTGTTTGTGAATGCCTTGCCGCTGAACGCAACGGGTAAGGTTTTGAAACGCAACTTGCGAGCGGATTTCAAGGACGCCTTGGTGGGCTGATCTTAAAAAAACGTGGGAAATGGCTCCGGCGGTAGGGATCGAACCTACGACCAATTGATTAACAGTCAACTGCTCTACCGCTGAGCTACGCCGGAACGGTCCGCGCCGTATAGCAACCAGTTTCTGCGGCGTCCAGAGGGCGTATAAGATTTTTCGTCGAAAAATCTTGCGCCGCAAACGACCGTTGGTGATGGGGATTTAAGGTGGGGAGAATTTGGCTCCGGCGGTAGGGATCGAACCTACGACCAATTGATTAACAGTCAACTGCTCTACCGCTGAGCTACGCCGGAACTGAGGGCCGTATAACAATCCCGATTTTTGCCGTCCAGAGGGGAATTCGACGTTTTCGAAAAAAAGTTCCGGCGGCTTAGGTTTGTCTGATGAAACGGGTGTCAGCTGACAGCTTTCCTTCGGAAGTGACCTGAGATTTCCCAATCAGATCAATCAAATGGGCCAAAACATTCCGTTCAGCAGCAGGCAAAAGGGCGGTCGGAGTGTCGAGGTAAATTCGCTCGGCCAGTTCTCGGGCCGTACCGGGGTGATCTTCCAGCGCAGACAGAATCTGCGCTTCGCGTGTCAGGCGGTGTTTGATCAGCCAGTCCAGACGCGCTGCGGGATCGGCAATCGGCGCGCCATGCCCGGCGTGAAAGACGGCCCACTCGCGTGAGTCCAGACGATGGCAGGCCGCCATGAAATCCGTCAGGTCACCGTCTGGGGGCGAAACCAGTGAACTGGCCCATCCCATGACGTGATCACCCGTGAAACAGACGTCACCCCAGCCAAGCGCGATGTGATTTCCCAGATGGCCGGGGGTGTGAATCACCTCAAGCTGCCAGCCGTCGCCTGAGATTAAAGCCCCATCCGCAAGTTCGATGTCGGGGCGAAAGCTGGTGTCGATGCCTTCACCGCCACCGACTAAACCGCTCTCGGCCAGTTGAGTCATAACTGCGCTACGCCCGGCCTCGGGCCCTCCAAAGGCCATGATCGGTGCTCCGGTACGATCCGCCAAGGGTTGGGCCAGCGGAGAGTGATCCAGATGGCTGTGGGTAACGATGATATGGCTGATCCGCTGTCCGGGTAGTAGTCCCGCCAGAATCGCATCCAGATGTTCATTGCTGAGCGGACCAGGGTCGATCACGGCAAGCTCGCTGGTGCCCACCAGATAAGTGTTGGTCCCGCGATATGTCATTGGGGATGGATTTGGCGCTAGGATACGCCGCAATCCCGGCTGCAGCTCGACCGCCGGGCCGGCGGGCGGATTGAAATCGTCAGGCGCCTGCATTCTGACCTCTTTCTCTTGTCGTAACAGCCCGTTAGGTTTAGCGCATGTCCGCGCTTTGGCTCAAACACTATATGCCGCGCAGCCTCTATGCCCGTGCTGCACTGATCCTGGTCCTGCCGGTGGTCGTGGTGTTGCTGGTGGTGGGAGTCGCGTTCCTGCAAAAACATCTGGAAGACGTCACGGCGCAAATGACACGCGCTGCTTCGCGCGAAGTGATGTTGATCACGGAAGTCATGGAAGAGACGGAAACGCAACAACAGGCGATGGCGGCTGTTCGGCTTGACCTGCAAGCGCTTGAAATGAAGGCCCGGTTTCTGGGCATTAACGACGAACCAATGGTTGGTCACCGCCGTTGGTACGATTTCATTGCACCCCAGGTCGAGGCCGATCTGCGGGCCTTGCTTCCAGATTTGATTGCGGTTGCCTTGCCCAGCGGACAAGAGGCGCGGCTGTATCTGCAGACGGATCTGGGCATTCTACAGCTGACTTTTGATCGCCGTCGTCTGTCTCCGGTAGCGCCACACCAGTTGATCGTGACAATGGTGTTCTTTGCGGTTGTCATGACCACGATTTCTTTCCTGTATATGCGCAATCAATTGCGTCCGATCACTCGTTTGGCCGAGGCTGCGCAGGCCTTTGGTCGGGGCAGGGTGGTGCCGTATTCTCCCGGTGGGGCCATCGAAGTACGCGCGGCGGGCAGTGCTTTTCTGGATATGCGTGCCCGTATTGAGCGCCAGATGGAGCAGCGCACCATGATGCTGTCGGGGGTCAGTCACGATTTGCGCACACCGCTGACGCGTTTGAAACTTGGCCTTTCGATGTTGCCCGAGGATGAAGCGGCCCCTTTGCAGCAGGATGTCGATGAGATGCAATTGCTGCTGGATGCGTTCCTTGAGTTTTCTCGCGGTGCGGCCGAGGGCGCTCCGGAATCTGTCGATCCGAAGGTGCTGTTGGAGCAAATCGTCAAAGACGCGCGTCGTGCAGGGCATGAGGTCGATTTGATCTCGGTCGAGGGGGAAGGGACGGTCATGTTGCGTCCCACTGCCATACGGCGAGCCGTGGAAAACCTGATTGGAAACGCCGTGCGGTATGGCAATCGCGCGGATGTCAGCCTGTCCATCACACCCAAATCCCTGCGTATCCGGGTCGAGGATGACGGGCCAGGAATTCCACCTGAACAGCGATCCGAAGCGGTCAAACCGTTCGCGCGCCTTGATCCGGCGCGCAATCAGAATCAGGGTACCGGAGTGGGGTTGGGCCTTGCCATCGTTTCAGATATCGCGCGGGCCCATGGGGGCGTGGTGCGTCTGAGCAAAAGTGAGCGGCTGGGCGGCCTCTGCGCTGACATTATCATCGGTCGCTAACGACCCTGTACATGCGCTGCATCACCAGCGGAGTCAGGTACATCGGAATTTGATAGGCCCCGATGAACACCATGATCGGCGCAGTAACCTCGGGCGCTAAAGCCACGAAGAACAGCGCGATATTGCGGTTGCCTGCGATCAGCGACACTGCCGTCGACGCGGCTGTGGGCATACGAAGCCGGGTCAGTCGAAAACAGACGACCTGAACGCCAAAATTGGCCGCGCAGGCGAAGGTAATCCAAAGGAACGCTCGTTTCGGATCGGTCAGGATGACCTCGCTGACTGAGGGCATCAGACCAATGACGAAGAGAGCCAGTGTGATGTTGGCAAGGCCTTCGAGCGCACTTTCTGTTGTGGGCGATGGGTCTCGCAACAGCGTTTTGCGAATAGCGACTGCGGTCAGCGTCACCAGCAGGATTGTGATTAGCAGTTTTAACGCGGCCCAAAGCACCGTATCGAATCCGCCCAGTTGCGGCGCGAACCAGAAAACCGGGGCTATGGTCATTGGCAGTACTGCAGTACCGATCACCAAAAGGCGGAGCGCGTATTCAGATGGGTGCCCCATCATCCGACACATATTTGGGCTGCCAGCGATGGAGGGAGCCGCGGTCATGACCAACAAGGCAAACAGGGTGGGGGTGTCGAGCCACCCGCCCAATGCACCGACCGTCAGAACTGTCAGGGGCATCGCAAGCTGTAGACCAAGAACTACCAAGACAACGCGGGGCAGATCACGCAGTGATCCGAATATGCGCGCGGGCTCCATTCGTAGCACGGTGACGAACAGCAACAGCACAACCATCGGCGGCAACAGCGACCGCATCGGTTGCGCCAACCCCGGCAGCAGCAACCCCGACAAAAGGCCCGCCAACAGAACATACGGTCCGTGGCGGGCAGCGATGTGCAGCGGGTTCAAAGGCAGGCTACCCGGTTGGGCCTTGCCGCAGGTTATTCGGTAGCCAAGTGGCCAAATCCGGGAACCAGATCAGGACGAAAACCATAACAACCATGATCAGGAACATCGGAATCGCAGCACGGGCGATATAGCTCATTTCATGATTGGTCATGCCCTGCATCACAAACAGGTTGAACCCGATAGGCGGCGTGATTTGCGCCATTTCGACCACGACGACGATAAAGATACCGAACCAGATCAGGTCGATTCCGGCGTCGCGGATCATAGGCTCGACCACAGCCATGGTCAGCACGACCGAGGAAATGCCATCCAGAAAACACCCAAGGATGATGTAGAACACAAGCAGCACCATCAGCAGTTCGAACCGCGTCAGTTCCCATCCGGCAATCAGATCGGCCAGACCGCGTGGCAGGCCGGTAAAGCCCATCGACAGCGACAGGAAAGCCGCGCCCGCAAGGATCAATGCGATCATCGCGCTGGTGCGAGTGGCCCCCATGAGGCTTTCAGTGAACGTCTTCCAGTTCAACGAACCCTGACCAGCGGCGAGCAACAGCCCTCCGATCACACCAAAGGCGGCGGCCTCGGTCGCGGTGGCATATCCCAGATACATCGAACCGATGACCACGACGATCAACAGGATCACAGGCAGCAAAAAGCGCGAGTTCTTGATCTTCTCGGCAAAGGTCAGTTTGTTTTCCTGGTTCGGGTTCCAGTCCTTGCCGATTTTGGAATAGATCGCGACATAGCCCATGAACATGCAAGCCAGCACCAGACCCGGCAGGATGCCAGCAAAGAACAGCTTGGTAATCGATTCATTGATGGTGACGCCATAAACGATCAGCGTCAGCGAAGGCGGGATCATCAGGCCCAGTGTCGCAGCACCCGTCAGAGTGCCGATGATCATGCGTTCGGGATAATTGCGCTTGCGCAGTTCTGGGATCGACATCTTGCCAACCGTGGTCAGCGTCGCCGCGGACGAGCCCGACACGGCGGCAAAGACCGTACAACCTACGATATTGGTATGCACCAGACCGCCGGGCAGGGGGGCCATCCACGGTGAAAGCCCCTTGAACATGTCTTCGGACAATCGCGTTCGATACAGGATTTCACCCATCCAGATAAACATCGGCAGCGCCGTCAGCGTCCATGAGGACGAGGCTGACCAGATGGTGGTGATCATGACGTCGCCGACGGGGCGAGTAGTGAACAGCTCCATCCCGACCCAGGCGACGCCCATCAGTGCCAGCCCGACCCAGACGCCGGTGCCCAACAGAGTGAATAGAACAAAGAGGAAGAGGATGATGATTGATGCGTTTTCCATGCTCTCACTCTCCGTGGCTTTGATCGGCAAGATCGCGGGTGATGCGGTGATCGCCGCGGAAGATCACGTGAATCAGATGATCAGTCAGGGCGATGGCCAGAATGACCGCGCCGATTAACATGGCCGATTGCGGTATCCAAAGCGCGGTTTTGTCCTGTCCCTGGCTGATATCGTTGAACTTCCAGCTCCAATAAACAAAGCGGTAGGCGTACCAGCAGAAGTACCACATGACGGCCGTGCCGATACCAAAACACCAAAACTCCAGCACCCGGCGAAATTTATCGGGCACCGCATTCAACAGGATCGACACGCGGATATGGCTGCCCCGGTTCAGCGCATTGGCAAAAGCCAGGAATGAGGCCGCGGCCATCGCATACCCGGCATAGTCGGGCGCGCCAGGGAATACCTCGCCGGTCCAACGGGCCAGCATCTGCACCACAATTAGAACCAGTATGGCGATAAGGCTCAACGCCGCTAGTACGCCTGCTGCCAGGTAGATGAAATCCAGTACGGACCGAAGCCCTCGTAACGCTGCCATACTGTCCCCGCTTTTCTTTTGGTTGGATAGAGAACGGGCGGCAGATCGCTGCCGCCCGCGTCCATTTGGTTATTGTTGTGCTTGGAAGGCGTCGACAATGGCTTTGCCTTCGTCCCCGGCGGCCTCGAGCCATTCATTGGTCATGGTTACGCCGATTTCTTTCAACTCGTTGGTCATCTGCTCGGACGCCGGACCAACGGTCATGCCGCCGTCACGCAAGCCTTGCAGGGTGAACCCGGTATATTCCTTGGCCCGCCAGTTCCCCGCATATTCCGCCAGTTCGGCGCAGGCTTTGATGACGTTCTTGTTCGCGTCAGACACGCCCGCCCAGATATCCGAGTTCACCATCACGTAGTTGCGCGGCAGCCAGGCATCTACTTCGTAGAAATAATCCAGGCTTTCCCAAACTTTGCGGTCATACCCGGTTGAGCCAGAAGATACCATGGAATCGGCAACGCCAGTGGCAAAGGCCTGGCTGATCTCGGCCGCTTCGATGGTCACCGGCAGCATTCCGGTCAGCTCGGCCAGACGTGACGTGGCGTTGTTGTACGAGCGGAACTTGATGCCTTTCATGTCAGCGACCGAGTTCACCTCGTCCTTAAAGTACAGCCCCTGCGGCGGCCACGGCACTGCATAAAGCAGCGTTAGGTTCTGTTCGGCCAACAGGTTCTCGATCGAGGGTTTTGCAGCATCCCAAAGCTTGGCGCTGTCGTCAAAGGAAGTTGCTAGGAAGGGGATCGAGTCAAAGCCGAACAATGCGTTTTCGTTCTGGTGGCCGGACAGCAGACGCTCTCCAATAGGGGCTTGGCCGGTCTGAATGGCGCGTTTGATATCCGCCCCTTTGAACAGGGAACCCGAAGGGTGGGTGACAATCTCGATCTCGCCGCCGGTACCGGTGGTCACGCATTTGGCGAATTCAGCACCTGTGGCCGAATGGAAGTTCGACGCCGAATAGGCCATCGGCATGTCCCATTTTTCGGCAGCGACCGGCAGGGCTGCGGCAGCGGTCAGTGCGGTTGCTGCCATAAGGCTCGTCAGTTTTTTCATTTTAGTCTCCCAGTTGGTATTGATTCTGCCGGTGTTGTTCACCGGCTTTGCTAATTTGCGTATCGCGACGGGGCGTAAACGCTGACATCCGTGTTCGGAAGTCTGCCCGCGATCATTTGCGCCAAAAGACGCCCTGTTTTCGGCCCGCCCGTCAGACCGATGTGATGGTGGCCAAAACCCATATACGCGCCGTCAATCCCCGGAACTTCACCGATAACCGGTATCGAATCTGCGGGTGCGGGCCGGTGCCCCATCCATTCCACTTCATCCTTCCATGTCACACCCGGAAAAGCCGCCCGGGCATTCTTGCGCATTAATTCGAACGGCGCCTTCGAGGGCGGCGCGTCCAACCCGCCGAACTCGACAATCCCGGCCAGACGGATGCGACCCTCTAACGGAGTGGCGACGAATTTGCCTGACGCTACCATAACCGGGCTTTTCGGCATCGCGGAAGGTTCCACTAATTCAAGATGATACCCGCGTTCGCTTTCAAGAGGAACAGAAATGCCCAGCTGGTCAGCCAAGGGGCCGGACCAGACCCCCGCCGTTATAATCGCTGTGTCGCAGGGGATGGTTGTACCGCCTGTGTGTACACCTGTAACTTTGCCGTTGTCCCGAACCACGTCTTCGACTGCGGCGCGTATAACTTTGCCTCCATTGTCCTCGACATGGGCGGCCAGATCTTTGACATAGCGCCCCGGATCAGTGATGTGGCCATGATCGGCAAGCCGGGCGGCAAACCCGAGGTCTTTGCTGAAAATCGGGTCATAGGCATGAAAGGCTTCGCCTTCTAATTCGTCCCACGCAAAACCATGCTTGCGCCGGATGTCCCAGCCAAGTGCATCATTCTCAAAATGTTTCCGGTTTTCGTAAAGGAACAGATAGTCGGACGGGACAATCCACTTCTCGGCCCCGGTGCCGTGCGCCAGCGCCTTATGGTCATTCAGGCTATCGCCGACAATAGGCGTCAGCGCAGCAGCAATGCGTTCAACGTCGCTCGCGTTGGCATGTTTCAGATAGCGCAGTAGCCATGGCAACAGCTTGGGCACGTATCCCCATTTCAAGAACAGTGGCTGGGACGGATCAAACAACATCCTTGGGGCCTTTTGCAGCAGCCCCGGAACCGTGACTGGAATGATCGAGCAGGAAGCCAGAACTCCGCCATTGCCGTGCGACGTACCCTCGCCAGGTCCAGCCTTGTCGATCAATATGACGTCATGCCCGTCACGTTGCAGCCAGACCGCTGTGGACACGCCAACAATACCGGCACCGATTATGGCAATGGTCTTGCGCTCACTCATGCCGCCACCGCCTTGGCCAAGGCATAGTGGTTCAGCTTGTCCAGATCCGGTCGGCCACCAATCCCGGGCATGTCCGGCACGATGACTTGCCCGTTCTGCACCACGAAGGGGTCTTCCAGAATGTCTTCTTTCAGGAAATACGATGCCTGATAGAACTCGCATCCCAGCTTTATTTCGGGTGTTGCAGTGATCATGTGGGTTCCGGCCAGATGCGCCAGACCAGCCTCGAACATATCTCCACCATAGGCGCTGAGCCCATGAGCCGCGGCGATGCGGGCCACAGTCTGACCCCGGCTAAGCCCACCGGACTTCATGATCTTGACCGACACGCCATCGCATATGCCTTCTCGCGCGGCACGCTCCATATCCTCAGGGCCAAACACGCTTTCGTCGGCCAGCAGGGGCAGGTCGATCTGACCTCGCAGTTTGGCCATCATGCCATAGTGATGCGCCCGCACTGGTTGTTCGATGAAATCGGGTTTGAATTGAGCAACATCGCGTACCTGAGCAGGAGCATCCTCGATAGACAGACCTTGATTGTAATCCACGCGCACAGAAAACTCGGGGCAATGTTGCGCCAGATGTTCAAGCCGCATGATGTCGAACGCATGGTCCTTGAACCCGGTCTTCAGCTTGACGATGCGAACCCCGTCCTCGCGCAATTGCTCGAGTAGCGCAATGTCCTGCGCGAAATCAGGATTGGCGATCGAACAACTCAGCGGAATCGAGTCCCGGCATTTGCCACCCATCAGTGCCCAGACCGGTACGCCGCTGATACGCCCTGTCAGATCCAGCAAGGCGGTTTCCAGTGCGGCCTTGGCCTCGGTGCAATGTGCGACGGCATAGGCGGCCTTGGCCATGATCCCAGCCCGATCTGCCACACGTGACCCAACAACCAACGGCCGGAAATAACGATCCAGCGCTGCGTAAGTTGCTTCGGGTGTTCCGGTAAAAACCGACCATGGCGACGCTTCGCCAAATCCTTCTGATCCGCCCTCTGAGGTCAGGCGCAAGATCACAATTTCGCAGCTGCCTTCGACCGAGCCGATTCCATGATCACGCCGTGATGTAACAGGCAGCTCAAGGTGCCAAAGGTCAAACCCTGTGATGGTTTGGTTCAAGTCGGTCATTGGTCCTCCGGTCGTTCGGGGGAACCGTGCCGCGATAGCTATATCATTTCAAATACTATATTGTGGCAAGGGTATCAGAAAAAATGATGTGGGAATGTCAATGTCTTTAAGGTTTCGGCAATTGCAGGCGTTTCACGCGATTATGGAGACGGGAACGGTGACTGGGGCGGCTTCGGTTCTGGGGATATCACAACCCGGGATCAGTAATCTTCTGGCTCAGCTAGAACGCGAAGCTCGTCTGCCGCTGTTTGAACGCAACAAGGGCCGTCTGTTACCAACCCCCGAAGCTGATTTGCTGTACCGCGAGGTGGACACCGTCGTACGCGGGTTGGATCACGTGGCGCAGGCCGTGACGGATTTGCAGAACAAACATCCCGGTCAGCTGCAAGTGGCCGCACCGCACATGCTGTCGTTTGGATTCATGCCACGGGAAATCGCGCGCTTCGCCGCCAGCCGCCCCAATCTGTCGGTCAGTTTTCAATCGCAATACTCGTCCAAGATTCAGGAATGGGTGATCTCGGGCCTGTTCGAGGTCGGCATTGTCGAGGTGCCAATTCTGCACGATACGCTCAATGCTCAGGTGTTCCGCTTTGAAACATTGGCCACATTTCCCGAAGGCAGCCATTTAGCCCAATACGACGTGCTGACCCCTGAGTTGCTAGAGAACGAGCCCTTTATCGTGATGGGCCCCGAGCATCAGACCTATCGTGGGACACGGGATGTTTTTCAGGCGGCGCACCGGACTTGGCGCACGCAAATTCATACACATCTGTCCGAAAACCTGCTGAGCTTTGTCAAACAGGGCATGGGTGTTGCAGTCATCGACCCATTTACCGTCGCCTTTGATACTGAGCGCGGATATCAGACCCGCCCATTTCGGCCCGCGGTGACGTTGGAACTGGCGATTATCACCGCCAAAGGGCGTCCTTTGTCGACCATCGCGCGGGAGTTTCTGGACCAACTTGTGCCCGCGATGGCGTCTTTTTCCACCAACGCGCATGGCGGCGACAGCGTTTGAATGCCAAGCGCTCAGTTTTTGCCTATTGACCTTTATCCGGTCTGTGCAAACTCTGCCCACGTCGTCGCGTTTCGAATGGCGAACAGACCCCTGCAGAACGTGTCCGGAAATGAAAAGGTTTGAGGAATGATCGCAACTGGTGGCAAATCACTTTACGGCGCATCGGTGGGTATCCTGATGCTGGACGCACGCTTTCCCCGCATTCCCGGCGACATGGGCAACGCGCTGACTTGGCCGTTTCCGGTGCATTTCCGCATTGTCCGGAACGCCTCACCCGATCTGGTGGTGCGTCGTGGAGCGCAGGGGATGCTGGACGCCTTTGTCGATGCCGCGCGCGAGCTGGTTGACGAGGGCGTCGACGGGATCACCACCAATTGCGGGTTCCTGTCGCTGTTTCAGAAAGAGCTGTCTCAGGCGGTCCCGGTGCCCGTTGTCACATCCTCGCTGATGCAGGTCGAAATGGTGAACAAGGTATTGCCTGCGGGCAAACGGGCAGGGGTGCTGACTATCTCGGCCTCGACCCTGACCGAGGCCCATCTGCGCAGCGCACAGGTGCCAGAGGGCACGCCCATCGGCTCGACCGAGGGCGGGCAGGAATTCACGCGCGCGATCTTGGATAATGAACTGACGCTGGACGTAGACAAGGCCCGCGCCGACAATGTCGAGGCCGCCCTGGCGATGAAAGAGGCCCATCCCGACCTCGGCGCGTTGGTGCTGGAATGCACAAACATGTGCCCCTACGCGGCCGATATTCAATCGGCGACGGGGCTGCCGGTGTATTCCATCGTCTCTCTGGTCAGCTGGTTTCAGGCAGGGTTAAGGCCGCCGGTTTACTGAGTGGCTAACGCTGAGCGGCGACGTGTTTTGCATCCATTCAACGCGCTACGTGCCCGTGCAAGTTAAACGATGAATTTCACGCGGATTCGACACCTCGAGTCGGTTTTATTGGCGTAATTGCCGTAGTATATCTTCTTCACTTTGCAGGATTTTCTAGTGGCCGGTGCCGGCACTTGGAGACGTCAGTCGCGCGATCACAGATCACGCGAATGAGATATTGCAGATGATAAGATGATGCAAATTTTTGGTCTAAAGCACCGATCGACCCGTATTCCTTTTGTAATGGGAGGAAGTCATGACCAATAGTTTCGACGTAAAATCGACGTGGGATTCGGTAATGGATGAGACCAAGAACCCACTCAAGAAATACTCTCTATCTACAGCGCATATGCTGATGCAGATGTTGGCGTGGATGTGGAGTGCAATTTTTTCACTTATGATTGGCAGCTATTTCGTTTTCGGAATCACTGCGGTGGGCCACATGCTGCTGATTGGTGGATTGTTTGTAACGTTAGCCGTTTTCCAAAAAGCCGAAGCGGCTGATCCCAAAGAGTGACCTTGCCTCCCCCCAATGATGGGGAGCCATCGTAATCCGGGGCATTTGGTCCAATCCCTGACGTGCTCCGAATAGCCTACACTACCCCAAACTGTCGCCGCGTTGTTTGTAAAGGTACATCTCCGAACAACGCGGTTTTTTTGGTTAGGGAATGCATGTGAAGGCTCTGCAGTCGAGTAAGGCGTTTTGTATCCACTAAACTTGAGGCGATTTTTTATCTTATAGTGACGAAATGTTTTTCGCGGTCGGGGATTAGCAATGGACAACACTGTATTATATTTTTTAGTTGGCATTTTTGTCGTTGGGCTTTTGACGCTCGGTTATTACTCAAGAAGTAGCGGCGCATTGATATCTATTGTGATCGTGATTGGCGTAATTGCCTCGGTAATAGCCTATCTTGGTGGTTATTTTGGTGAGCCTCCAAATTAGAAATCCTACTGAGCATCGAAAGCAGCGAGTGATCCAGCGCCTGCGTTGCCGCGTATCCTTTTTGTCCCTTTAGTCTGGGCAACCCCTGACCAGACTATGGCCCGCGTTGCTCGCCATCCCAGATTTGGGCAACGCGGGCACTGTTAATCCAGTTCCTAAGGTAATCCGCATCGTATTTTTCCCCAACTGCGCTCAGTGTAGGCATTTAAGTATCCTTCAGGTCAGCGCGGGATCTTTGGGTTCTTGGGGTATCTAGCTTCCTGATACGATTGACCGGCCGGGCAAGTGATTTCTGGTCTATCAGTAATGCGTGTTGTTCTGGTTCGGTCTGATCCGACTTTGGATCGCGCAACAAACACAGAAACAGCGTTCCCTTGCTTGCCTTCTGAAAACCAGTATTGCGGTGATTTGGTAGGCCCGGCAGGACTTGAACCCGCAACCAAAGCGTTATGAGCGCTCTGCTCTAACCAATTGAGCTACAGGCCCGCCTGAGCGCTTTGAGTATCACGGTGAACGGCCGCGTCAAGCCTGACCGTTGCAAGATGCCCAACAATCGACTAACCCGCGCGGGAACCATTCATAAGGGGCTGGCCATGACGACGGGCAAGAACGGAATCACCTATGCCGATGCAGGCGTTGATATTGATGCGGGGAACGCTCTGGTCGACCGGATCAAGCCTGCGGCCAAGCGCACTAACCGCTCGGGCGTGATGAGCGGTCTGGGCGGGTTCGGTGCCTTGTTCGATCTGAAAGACGCCGGATATCAGGACCCGATTCTTGTGGGCGCGACCGACGGTGTGGGCACCAAGCTGCGGATTGCCATTGATACCGGTGTGGTCGACGGTGTTGGTATCGACCTGGTGGCAATGTGCGTCAACGACCTGATCTGTCAGGGGGCCGAGCCGCTGTTCTTCCTGGACTATTTCGCCACGGGCAAGCTGGACACCGACACCGCCGCGCGGATCATCGAAGGTATTGCCGAGGGCTGTGTGCAGTCCGGTTGCGCCCTGATCGGCGGTGAAACGGCCGAGATGCCGGGCATGTATCCCGATGGCGATTTCGATCTGGCTGGCTTTTCGGTCGGCGCGATGGAGCGTGGCGCGCATTTGCCTGCGGGTGTGCAGCGGGGCGACGTGCTTCTGGGGTTGGCCTCGAACGGGGTGCATTCCAACGGCTATTCGCTGGTGCGCAAGCTGGTTGAAATCTCGGGTCTGGGCTGGGATGCCGCATCGCCTTTTGGCGACGGGTCGCTGGGTGAGGCGCTGCTGACGCCGACGCGGTTGTACGTGAAACCCGCTCTGCAGGCGATCCGGGCAGGGGGCGTACACGCGCTGGCCCATATCACCGGCGGCGGTCTGACCGAAAACCTGCCGCGCGTGCTGCCCGAGGGGTTGGGTGCGGAGATCGACTTGAACGCCTGGGTCCTGCCGCCCGTATTCCGCTGGATGGCTGAAACCGGCGGGATCGTTGAGGCCGAGATGCTGAAGACCTTCAACTGCGGCATCGGCATGATTGTCGTCTGCGCCAAAGACCGCGCCGATGAACTGGCCGCTGTGCTGGCCGAGGCCGGAGAAACAGTTGCTCGCATCGGCACCGTGACCGACACGCCCGGCATGGCCTATTCGGGCAAACTGTTGTGAGTCACAAGCGCGTCGCCATCCTGATTTCGGGGGGTGGGTCCAACATGGTGTCGCTGGTCGACAGCATGGTCGGCGATCACCCGGCACGCCCATGTCTGGTTCTGTCGAATGACGTTACGGCGGGCGGGCTGAAAAAGGCCGCGGACCGTGGCATCCCGACGGCTGCGGTAGATCACCGCCCCTTCAAGGGCGACCGCGCTGCGTTTGAAGCAGAGCTGTTGAAGCCGTTGGAAGAGGCGCAACCGGATATTGTCTGTCTTGCGGGGTTCATGCGTGTTCTGACCGGTGATTTCGTTTCCCGCTTTCAGGGGCGGATGTTGAATATCCACCCCTCACTGCTGCCGAAATACAAAGGCCTCAATACCCATGCCCGCGCGATCGAGGCCGGGGACGCCGAACATGGATGTTCGGTTCACGAGGTTACGGCAGCGCTGGATGACGGTCCGATCCTGGGGCAGGCGCGGGTAAACATCGAAGCCGGCGACACGCCCGACGCTTTGGCTGCTCGTGTGCTGGTTTGGGAGCATAAACTTTATCCTGCAGTGTTGCGCCGTTACGCCAGTGGCGACCGGACTCCGGTGTTGCTGCCCTGAACGTC
The DNA here is from genome assembly GCF_056539625.1 of Ruegeria sp. BA12. Lineage (NCBI taxonomy): Bacteria > Pseudomonadati > Pseudomonadota > Alphaproteobacteria > Rhodobacterales > Roseobacteraceae > Ruegeria > Ruegeria sp. BA12. The sequence goes on along the minus strand of NZ_JBQFVF010000002.1, from coordinate 45,017 downwards.
CCAGAGTGATTTACACGCGTGTTAAATTCGGCCTATGGTCTGCACTACGGCTAGGTACGGAAGAGACGATCAGCCGAAGAAAACAAGAGCAAGAACAGCACCGCGCATGAAAACCCTGACAACGACGCAAGAGCTGGCCGATTTCTGCAAGGCCGCGGCGGAATATGACTATGTCACCGTAGATACCGAGTTTCTGCGCGAACGGACCTATTATTCAAAGCTTTGCCTGATACAGCTGGCCGTTCCGTCCGATAACGAGGACAGCGCGGTTCTGGTCGATCCGCTGGCTGATGGTTTGTCTCTGGACCCGCTTTATGAGCTGTTCGGCAACGACGATGTGGTCAAGGTCTTCCATGCCGCGCGTCAGGATCTTGAAATTTTCTGGGTCGAAGCCGGTGTCTTTCCGAAACCGCTGTTCGACACGCAAGTTGCAGCAATGGTTTGTGGCTTTGGTGAGCAGGTGGGTTATGAAACGCTGGTGCGCAAGATCTGCAAGCAGGGGGTCGACAAGACCTCGCGGTTTACCGATTGGTCCCGCCGCCCGCTATCCGAGGCGCAAAAGACCTATGCGCTGGCGGATGTCACCCATCTGCGCCAAATCTATGAATATCTCGCAACGCAATTGCAAAAATCGCAGCGCAGTCATTGGGTGGCAGAGGAGTTGCGCACGCTGACCCATCCTGCGACCTATGACATTCACCCCAAAGATGCATGGAAACGTGTAAAGACCCGGACGAATTCCGCCAAATTTCTGGCCGTGGTGCGCGAACTGGCGCAGTTTCGCGAGGCTTATGCGCAGGAAAACAATGTGCCGCGCAGCCGGGTCTTCAAGGATGATGCGCTGATCGAGCTGGCATCAACCAAGCCCAAATCGCCCTCGGATCTGGGCGGCTCGCGCTTATTGCTGCGCGAGGCCCGAAAGGGCGCGATTGCCGATGGTATTCTAAGCGCCGTCAAAAAAGGGGTGAATTGCCCTGCGGATCAGCTGCCGCAAGTCGACAACAGCCGGGACAAACTGAAGGTGAACCCGGCTCTGGCGGATTTGCTGCGGGTGTTGTTGAAATCGAAAACCGAAAGCTCGGGCGTGGCAGCCAAACTAATCGCCACCAGCTCGGAATTGGATCAGATCGCAGCGGGTGAGCGGGAACTGCCTGCGATGTCAGGTTGGCGGTTTGAGGTGTTCGGCGAAGACGCCTTGAAACTGTGTGAAGGTAAAATCGCGCTGGCGGCCAAAGGTCAGAACGTCAAAGTTGTATCGCTTTAGCGCCGATTAACGGCGCCGCGATTCCAATGCGTTCTGCTGTCCTACAACCCGCACCAGACGGGTATTTTCCAAGTCTTTTTTGCTGATATTGATGGCGTCGGACACCATTCGAGACCGTTCTGTTCCCGTATTCGTTGCGCGCGCGGGATAGGTTACCCGGAAAGTGAACTCCAAAACGCCGTTCTTCTGGTTTTCTTCACTGTCCACGCGAACCAATCGGGCGTCATAAGCACCTTGCCGGATTGCCGTCCCCGAGGCGTAGACGATTGCACCGTTCGGGGTCGGCTCAATCCTCAGTTCATCAATCTTCGCGATCGGAACGCTTGTATCCTCGGGGGTTGGCCTTGAGAGCAACCCACCGCCTTCCCTTGTTTCGGGCACAAGAGCGTTCGCGTCATAGGTCGCTGTTTCCGGCGGCGGGGCTGACGTGCTTGAACCGAACCAGTTGGACGGGTTCACCCGTGACTCGCGCCAGCTGTTGCAGGCAGACAGGGCCAGGGTAGCCACCAAGAGAACAGTAAACGATTTTTGCATGGTCCCAACGTCCAGAGCTGTAAGTCCAGCAATGGGTTATCGCAATTTCTGTTGATTGAAAAGCCGCGTAGGGGGGTGGACAGGCATAGATCAGAGGCATAGTTCACAATTGTGATTGCAACGAAAGGACCGCCGCGACATGGCAACGCCTGCCTTTGAAGAGATCGTCGAGGATTTCGAGTTTCTGGAGGACTGGGAAGACCGGTACCGCCACGTCATCGACCAGGGCAAAGCGATGGAGCCGCTGGAGGACGCACTAAAAGTGCCGGCCACCAAGGTCCACGGCTGCGCAAGCCAGGTCTGGTTGCACCCGATCATCGAAGACCGGGTTTTCCGGTTCGATGGGGACAGCGATGCGCTGATCGTACGTGGCCTGATCGCGGTGCTGCGTTCCTTGTATAACGGGTTGCCCGTCAGCGAAGTTCCCAAGGTAGACGCAGGCGGAGAGCTGGCGCGCTTGGGACTGAACGATCACCTGTCCGCACAGCGGTCGAATGGATTGCGGGCAATGATTGATCGTATCCGCGAAGTGGCCCAGGAAAACGCCTGACGCTATTCAGGCTTTCGGTGTGCGTTTTGCCCAATCGGTCAGGGTGGTTTCCAAATCGCCATAGCCGGTCAGGCGACGTTCGAATTCCAAACCCATCCGCTCGGCACATTCACGGGCACGGGCTGTCAGGTCCGGATCGTCAATTTGCGCCTGATAGACCAGCTTGGTGTAGTTGCCGAAATACATGCTAAGCAACTCGGGGTGTCGGTCCAGCCCCAGCGGTTTCCACACAAAGGCATCGAACTGCCGGGCCAGAAAATCGGTCAGGTAAAAGGCGGTGGTTTCCTCATCACCGTGTGCTTCAAACGCCTGATTTCCTTCGAAGAAGGAATAACAATGGGGGCCTTTGACCATCTCGACGCCCAGGTCTTCGCAGGCTTGCTGCAGCAGGCCACCCGTTCCGCAATCGGCATAGACCACAAAGATCTGGTCATAGTCGTCACGGTGTTTGGCGACGGCCTCTTGTACCGCCGGAATGATCTTGTCAGGCTGGATGTGAAAAATCGCGGGCAGGCAGGTCAGCGCCATGTGATCCCAGCCATTGCGTTGCTTCAGGTCCAGAATCTCACGCGCCAGCGCGCCACAGGCCAACAGCAGGATGCGCCCGTGCTCACCGGATTCGTAGCCCTTGGTCGTCAGGCTGGCATCGTCTGGCAAATTATCTTGCTGCATTGGTTGCTTCTCGGATTCTACGCGACTGTCAGTGTAACAAAAAAGGCCGCCCGAAACCCGGACGGCCCCAGAATAACCTGCGCGTCCGGTTAACCGGCCAGTTGGTTGTGCTTGCGCGAGACGAAATCCTTGGCGGTTTCAACCGCAACGGCTGCGTCACGGCAATAAGCATCCGCACCGATGGCTTTGCCGAATTCCTCGTTCAGCGGCGCGCCGCCAACCAGAACGATATAGTCTTCGCGTTTACCTTGTTCGACCAGCGTGTCGATCACAACCTTCATGTAAGGCATGGTCGTGGTCAGCAGGGCGGACATGCCCAGAATATCTGGCTCTTCGGTTTCAAGCGCTTCCAGATAGTTTTCAACCGGGTTGTTGATACCGATATCGACCACTTCAAAGCCAGCGCCCTCCATCATCATCGACACAAGGTTCTTGCCGATGTCGTGGATGTCGCCTTTGACTGTACCGATCACCATCTTACCCACGCGCGGTGCGCCGGTTTCGGCCAGCAGCGGCTTGAGGATAAACATACCGCCCTTCATGGCGTTTGCAGCCAACAGAACCTCGGGCACGAAAAGTATACCGTCGCGGAAGTCGTGGCCCACGATGGTCATGCCACCGACCAGAGCCTTGGTCAGGATGTCGTAAGGCGTCCATCCGCGTTCAAGCAGGATGTTCACACCTTCTTCGATCTCTTCTTTCAGGCCGTCATAAAGATCGTCGAACATCTGCTCGACAAGTTCGTCGTCATTCAGTTCGGACAGGACGATGTCTTCTTCTTCAGACATGGGGCGTTTCCCTGAGCTGTGCGAGCCATAGGCCCGTGGTGGCATTTTTTCCGTTTTGGCCAAAACGTCGCAGTTTGACTGTGACGATTGCGACCTCAGTCGTTTCGGGACCGACCTATACGTCAAATTTTCGCGTCTCTCGACAGAATTATCTGCAAGATGATCCTGCATCTGGTTCATTTTACTGGCGGATAACCACGCGGTTGATACCTGCGCGGCCTCGAATGCTGTGCTTGCGTGTATTCGGGATTGCCGTTATACCCAATCAATGGAACATAACGAGAACAAACATGGTTGCACCGCATATTCGCGGCCGAGGAGCCGCCACAAATGCCGCTGGAAGGTTCGAACATTTCGACACCATCCCTTGTGACGATGGCTGGGATATCGACGAGGACCTGCCGCCTTTGCGAACCGATGTTCGGGACGAGGTCGCGCGCAGCCTGATTACCTATAACCGGTCGCCGGATTTGCCGTTTGATCGCTCGATCAACCCGTATCGCGGGTGTGAGCATGGTTGTGTCTATTGTTTCGCCCGCCCGACCCATGCCTATCTTGGGCTATCGCCGGGGCTGGATTTCGAAACCCGCCTGATCGCGCGGCCAAACGCAGCGGATATCCTGCGCAAGGAGTTATCGGCCAAAGGGTACAAGGTTGCACCCATTGCCTTGGGTACCAACACGGACCCTTACCAACCGATTGAGAAAACCCGCGCGATTACAAGAGGCTGCCTGTCGGTTCTGCAAGAATTCAATCACCCCATCGCCATCGTCACAAAGGGGGCCTTGATCGAACGGGACTTGGACATTCTAGCGCCCATGGCTGAGCAGGGGATGGTGCGAGTGGGGATATCTTTAACCACCATGGATGCTGATTTGTCCCGGCGTATGGAGCCACGCGCGCCGTCTCCTCAGCGGCGTTTAACCATCATACGTCGCCTAACCAAAGCCGGGGTGCCTGTGCGGGTCATGACGTCACCCGTGGTGCCTGGTCTAACGGATCATGAGTTGGAACACCTGCTTGAGGCGGGGCGTGAGGCGGGCGCGGACGCTGCCAGTTGGATCATGTTGCGCTTGCCGCGTGAAGTATCGACATTGTGGCAGGAGTGGTTGCAGGATCACGAACCCGCGCGGGCGGAAAAGATCATGTCCAAGCTGCGCGAAATGCACGGGGGCAGGGACTATGACCCGCGCTGGGGCCACCGGATGCGGGGTGAGGGTGAATATGCTGGGTTGATTGCCAAACGGTTTGCCTTGGCGGTCAAGCGCCTAGGCCTTGTAACGCGGACACCGCCCCTGCGATGCGACCTGTTTGCCCGCCCGGCTCAGATCGGTGATCAGTTGAGCCTACTATGAAAGAAGCCCCGGACGCAGGTCCGGGGCTTAAGCATTTCATCGCTGCAATCAGCGGTTTTCGATATCCACGTAATCACGCATGGTTTCGCCCAGATACAGCTGGCGCGGGCGACCGATCTTGTTCTGTGGATCGGCGATCATCTCTTTCCATTGGCTGACCCAGCCAACGGTGCGCGACAGGGCGAAGATCGGCGTGAACATCGAGGTTGGGAAACCCATCGCCTCGAGGATGATGCCCGAATAGAAGTCGACATTCGGGAACAGCTTTTTCTCGGCGAAATACGGATCTTCCAGCGCTTCTCGCTCAAGCTCTTTGGCGACCTGCAGTTTTGGATTGTCTTCGATGCCCAGCAGATCCAGCACTTCGTCAGCGGATTGCTTCATCACCTTGGCGCGCGGGTCAAAGTTCTTGTAGACGCGGTGGCCAAAGCCCATCAGGCGGAACGGATCATCCTTGTCCTTGGCGCGGGCAATGTATTCAGGGATGCGATCCACTGAACCGATCTCTTCCAGCATCTCCAGACACGCTTGGTTGGCGCCCCCATGGGCCGGACCCCACAGACAGGCGATACCGGCCGCGATACAGGCAAACGGGTTCGCACCCGAGCTTGAAGCCAGACGCACGGTCGAGGTCGAAGCGTTCTGTTCATGATCCGCGTGCAGGGTAAAGATGCGGTCCATCGCGCGGCTGAGGATCGGGTTAACATCATACTCTTCGGCCGGAACGCTGAAGCACATGCGTAGGAAGTTCGACGCATAGTCCAGGTCGTTGCGCGGATACACGAAGGGCTGACCGGTGTGATACTTGTATGCCCAGGCTGCGATGGTCGGCATCTTGGCGATCAGACGGTGCGACGCAATCTCGCGCTGACGTGGGTCATGAATATCTGTCGAGTCATGATAGAAAGCCGACATTGCACCGACGACGCCAACCATGATTGCCATAGGATGCGCATCGCGACGGAACCCGCGATAGAAATACTGCATCTGTTCGTGCATCATGGTGTGGCGAGTGATCGTGGTCTCGAACTTCTCCAGATCTTTTGCGACTGGCAGCTCTCCGTACAGCAACAGGTAGCACACTTCGAGGAAGTGCGATTTCTCGGCCAGTTGGTCGATCGGATAGCCGCGGTGCAACAGTTCACCCTTATCGCCGTCAATATAGGTGATGGTGCTGTCGCAGCTGGCTGTCGAGGTGAAGCCCGGATCATAGGTGAACACACCCGCATCACTGTACAGTTTGCGAATGTCGATCACATCCGGGCCAACGGTTGGCGAGTGAACCGGCAACTCGTAATTTTCACCATGTACGGTAAGAGTGGCTGTTTTTTTGCTGTCGGTCATCGTTGTCCCTTCTTCGTTCATGAGCACGCCGGGTGAGCGGCCTGCGCGCGGTCAGCGGTCACACACCAAAGTGTTGACCGGTCGTAACGAAGCAGCGTTACCTGAATATTAAGCCAGGGTCATTTTGCTGCGTCGGAAAGCCGTGCCAAGGTTTCTTCACGCCCCAGCACAAGCATCATGTCAAACACCGAAGGAGTCACTGCCCGACCCGCCAAAGCCGCCCGCAAGGGCCCAGCCAGCTTGCCGAACTTGATGCCTTTCGCTTCTGCAAAGGCATTGAGGGTTTCCTCCAGTTCGTTCCGCAACCAGCTAGCATTTTGCACATGCGGCGTCAATTCACTTAGTATACCGTCGGATACTGTTTGCAGTGCTTTTGCCGCTTTCTCATCCGGCTCAATCGGGCGGGAAATCAGCGCAAAGTGTGCTTTTTCAAGCAATTCCGGGAAGGTTCGGGCGCGATCCTTCAGGCAATACATTGCACGTTCAAGAACACTAGATTGTGTCTGAGTGAGAGCAGGAAGGCCCGCCGCATCCAGATAAGCTTCGATTTCATGCCGCAGCGCAGCATCATCAGACGTCGCGATATGCTGACCGCAGAGATTCTCAAGCTTTTTCAGATCAAAGCGGGCCGGACTTTTGCCGATTCCGTCCAAATCAAACCACTCTTTGGCCTGCTCGTCGGTAAAAAACTCATCGTCGCCGTGGCTCCAGCCCAAACGCGCGAGATAGTTGCGCATGCCAGCGGCAGGATAGCCCATCGCCTGATATTCCTGTGCGCCCAAGGCACCGTGACGCTTCGACAGTTTCTTACCGTCTGGTCCGTGAATCAGCGGGATATGTGCCCATACCGGAACGTCCCAACCCATCGCCTCGTAGATCATCATCTGGCGAGCAGCGTTGTTGAGGTGATCGTCGCCCCGTATCACATGCGTCACGCCCATGTCGTGATCATCCACCACCACAGCCAGCATATAAACCGGTGTTCCGTCCGAGCGCAAAAGGACCATGTCGTCCAGCTGATCGTTGCGAATGGTCACATCCCCCTGCACCTGATCGCGGATCACGGTGGCGCCGTCCTGTGGGGCCTTGATACGGATTACAAAAGGTGCATCTGGATGGGTGGCCGGATCAGCGTCACGCCAAGGGCTGCGAAACAGGGTGGACTTGCCGTCGGCCCGAGCCTGCTCACGAAAGGCTGCAATTTCATCCTGGGTTGAAAAACACTTATAGGCTTTACCTTCGGCCAGAAGCTGGTGAGCGACCTCGGCATGGCGTGTGGCACCCTCAAACTGGCTGATTACATCACCATCGTGATCTAGGCCAAGCCATTCCATGCCTTGCAGAATTGCGGCTGTCGCCTCAGGCGTCGAGCGTTCGCGATCCGTGTCTTCGATCCGCAGCAGGAACTTACCGCCACGACCACGAGCATAGAGCCAGTTGAACAACGCAGTGCGGGCACCGCCGATATGCAAAAAACCGGTGGGCGAGGGGGCGAAACGGGTGACGACCTGATCGGACATTGTGTGGATTAACCTTTTGGTAACCGTGTCGGGCATAGTTTGGCGTCTGTCTAACGAGCCCGAAGGACGGGGGCAACCATGCGTGTTCTGACACGGGTCGACGCCGCTTTGCTGAACCAGACAGGGTATTTGTTCCAGTGGTCTCCGATTTGTCTGGCAGTTGGCATCGGCCTCTATTTCAGCCTTCGGTTTGAACCGGAATGGCAGGTCTATGCCTGTCTTCTACTTGGGATCACGTTGCTGGTCTGGGTTGGCCGCACGCGGCGCACTGGCTGGGCTGCGTTGGCAACGGGGGGCGCGCTGATCGCGTCCGGTTTTATACTGGCCGGCGCCCGAGCCCATACGGTCGCAGAGCCGGTCCTGTCCTGGCGTTACTACGGCCCGATCGAGGGGCGGGTCGTAGCCATGGATCGCTCTGCGTCGGACGCGTTGCGGGTCACGCTGGATCGGGTGCGCATAGGGGATGTGCCCGCAGATCGCAGACCGCAGCGCGTCCGGCTTTCACTGCACGGAGGATCGGTTTCCCTGGCGCCTGGGCAAAGGATCATGACCACCGGGCATCTCTCACCGCCGCAAGGGCCGGTTGAACCCGGTGGGTTTGATTTCCGCCGTCATGCCTGGTTTCAAGGGCTGGGCGCGGTTGGCTATACCCGGGTGCCGGTGATGACCATTGCCCCCGCAACTGACGCGACCGAAGGGGTCCGGGTAACTGCCTGGCGTATGGCCATCTCGGAAAGGGTACGTGCGATCCTGCCTGGTGAGGTCGGCGGGTTCGCAGCCGCCGTCACAACCGGAGATCGCAGTGGCATGGGGCAAGAGACGTTAAAATCCCTGCGGGCCTCGAACCTAGCGCATTTGCTGGCGATTTCGGGCCTTCACATGGTGTTGCTGACGGGGTTCGTTTTTCTGGTGTTTCGGTTGGGCTTGTCAGCCATTCCTTCAGTGGCCTTAAGGTTGCCCGTCCGCAAGTTGGCGGCAGTTTGTGCGTTGATCGCGGCCGTCATCTACCTGCTGTTGTCCGGGGGCAATGTTGCAACGGAACGCGCTTTCGTCATGGCCAGCGTAATGCTGGGGGCGATCCTGATCGACCGCCGCGCGATTTCTTTGCGGGCCGTGGCCGTGGCTGCCCTAATCGTGTTGATTCTACGGCCAGAAACATTGTTGAGCCCAGGCTTCCAGATGTCCTTTGCAGCCACTACGGCGCTTGTCGCGGTGTTTGGGCAGTTGCGGGACCATGGCCCAATGCCCGGTCCAAAATGGCTGAAACCGGTGACCGGCTTGCTGTTGTCCTCGGCTATTGCAGGGCTTGCGACCGCTCCTATCGGGGCGGCGCATTTCAACACGATGTCACACTATGGGTTGCTGGCCAATATGCTCTCGGTCCCGGTAATGGGCACGATTGTGGTGCCCGCCGCCTTTGTCGCGGCATTGCTGACCCCTTTCGGGCTAGAGGCGGTCGCATTGAATGTCATGGGTCTGGGGTTGGAGTGGATTCTGATCGTTTCAGACAAGGTGTCAAACTTAGATGGCGCGCAAGGCTATGTCGTTAGTCCGCCGCATTACGTGTTGCCCATGTTTGCGCTGGGGGCGTTGTGGCTGGCGCTGTGGCAGGGCCGCGCAAAATGGATTGGGATCATACCGGTTGCGTCCGCATTTTTGTCGTGGGGGCAGGGGCAAAGACCCGAGGTTCTGATCGCGGATTCAGGCGAGTTGGTGGGTGTCATGACTGAACATGGCCGCGCGCTGAGCAAAGAAAAAGGCAGCGGTTTCATCGCTACGGTATGGTTGGAAAACGACGGTGACGGGGTAGATCAGAAGAAGGCGGCCAGCCGCTGGCCTGATGCAGAAAACGCTGTTCAGCGCTTTGATTGGCAGGGCAAGGAAGTGATTCACATCACCGGAAAACGTGCGGCCCAAGGGTTTGAAGAATGCCAATCAAACCAGATCGTGGTGTCTGCAGTTGAGTTGAACCTGAACGGGGATTGCGGTCTTTTCGATCCGAACCGCCTGAAAGAAACCGGAAGCCTGGCGTTTTCAAAAGGACGCATAACAACCAGCCGAGAGGCAATCGGCCATCGCCTGTGGTCCCCGGCCATCGCCGAGAACCGCAATTTAAAACGGGATCAGTAGCTGCGGATCAACCCGACCAGCCGTCCTTGCACCTTGACCTTGTCCTCGGGCAGAACGCGGGTTTCATAGGCGGGGTTCGCAGCCTCAAGCGCGATAGCATTGCCACGGCGGAAAAAGCGCTTCAGGGTCGCTTCCTGATCTTCGACCAGAGCCACGACGATATCGCCATTATCGGCAACCCGAGTTTCACGGATCACCACGACATCGCCGTCATTGATACCGGCATCGATCATCGAGTCGCCACGTACCTCAAGCGCGTAATGTTCGCCTTTGCCCGAAACCATGCTGCCCGGGACCGCCACACGATGCGATACGTGGCTGATCGCTTCAATCGGGACACCAGCTGCGATACGGCCCATGACTGGCAATTCCAAGGCATCTACAGTGACCGGTTCGAAATTCGCCGCGCGGGGACCTTCGGGCCTGTCGCCTTCAATCACGCGAGGTTTGAAAGCGGCCGTTGGTTCGCCGCCGAGACTCTCGGGCAGCTTCACGATCTCAATCGCGCGCGCCCGGTGGGCAAGGCGACGAATAAAGCCACGTTCTTCTAGCGCAGTGATCAGGCGATGAATCCCGGACTTCGACCGTAAATCCAGCGCGGCCTTCATTTCGTCGAAACTGGGCGGAACACCGTCCGCCTGAACGCGTTTGTGGATGAATTCCAACAAATCCAACTGTTTCTTGGTCAGCATTGCTCACACCTCGTCGGTCATGCGTTTTCTTTTGTTCTACGCATGTTCACGTTTTGTGTCAACGGATTTGAGCGTTGCCTATATCGGCAGGTACAGAACCTCATCCCCCGCGGGGCGCGCCGGATCATTCGGCTCACGTACCAAAAGCGCGTTGGCCTGCGCCAGAACGCTGAGAAGCGAGCTGTCCTGATCGGCACAGGCGCGAATGCCATCCTCACCGAGGACAGCTCGCATATAATGTTCGCGTGGGCCGTTTTTGCCGATGGGCTCGGCCAGCTTGGCCTGGCGAAACGGGGTCAGGGCTTGTTCGATGCCCAACATGCGACGCAACATGGGGATCAGGAAGAGATAACCGCAAACCATTGCACTCACGGGATTTCCCGGCAGTCCAACCATCGCTGTGTCACCCAACTGACCCGCCATCAGGGGTTTCCCGGGGCGCATGCGGATTTTGTAGAACGACCGCTCCATCCCCAATTTCTGAGAAACGTCCCCGACCAGATCGTATTCTCCGACCGAGGCACCCCCGATTGTCACGACTAGATCGGCGCCACTTGCCAGCCCAAACGCCGTTTCTAAGGACGCGACAGTGTCGCGCGCGATCGGTAGAACTCGCACATGTGCGCCGGCATCCTCTAGCATGGCTTTCAGGCCAAAAGTGTTCGAAGCGATGATTTGATCCGGGCCTGGGTTCTCACCCGGCATAACCAGTTCATCTCCGGTTGAAATCAATGCGACCACGGGTTTGCGTCTGACCGGCACTGTTGCAATATTCATTGCTGCCAACAGCGCGACGTCTTCAGGGCGCAAAAGGCGCGGAGCGCTGATCTTGGTGCCGACGGTAAAGTCGACACCTGCAGGTCGGATATTTGTTTTCAGTCCGGGATCGTCGGTGATTGTAAGCAAATCCCCGCGCCGTTCCGTATCTTCTTGAATAACAACGAAATCAGCACCTTCCGGCACCGGAGCGCCGGTAAAGATACGAACGGCCTGACCGGGGCTTACGGTGCCTTCAAAACGACGCCCGGCAGCGGATTCGCCAACTACTTTGAACATGGCGTGTTGTTCGACTTCGGTCGACTTCAGCGCATAACCATCCATGGAAGAGGCCGAAAATGGCGGTTGATCGCGCGTGGCGCTGAGGTCTTCTGCCAGCACGCGGCCAGCAGATTCGGCAAGCGGAACTGTTTCGGCGTTTAGCCGGGAAACAAGATCAAACAGTAGCGACCGGGCTTCTTCGACCGTAATCATCTCGCCTCGTAACGGCCTGATTTACCGCCATCTTTCAGCAGGACCCGGATACCGCCGATCTCCATCGCCTTATCGACTGCCTTGGTCATGTCATACACAGTCAGCGCCGCGGTTGAGACCGCAGTCAACGCCTCCATCTCAACCCCGGTCTGGCCTGCGGTCTTGACGGTGGCTTCAATCTGTACGCCCGGCAAATCAGGGTTCAGGGTCAACTCAACCGCAACCTTTGTGACTGGCAAGGGGTGGCATAGCGGGATTAGGTCGGGTGTTTTCTTAGCTCCCATGATGCCTGCCAGCCGCGCAATACCCAATACGTCGCCCTTTTTAGCGCGTCCTTCGGAAATTAAATCAAAGGTTTCCTTTGCCATCTTGATGTGGCCAGCCGCCACCGCGACGCGGTCAGTAACAGCCTTGTCCGAGACGTCGACCATATGGGCCTGTCCCTGTGCATCGAAATGGGTCAGAGGCATCACATCACTCCGGGGATCAGCGGGTTTGCCAGCAATTGCCGGGTGGCGGCGGTGACATCATCCTGACGCATCAGGCTTTCCCCAATCAGGAAACACCGCGCGCCATAACGGGCGATATCGGCCAGGTCTTCGGGTGTACTCAGACCGCTTTCACAGACAATCGTCCGACCGCCAGGAACCAGTTTCGACAGACGGCGCGTGGTATCAAGTGTGGTCTCGAAGGTCTTAAGATTACGGTTGTTTATCCCGATCAATGGGCTTTTCAGTTGGGTCGCACGTTCCAGTTCAGCCTCGTCGTGAACTTCGATAAGAACGTCCATCCCCCAGTCAAAGGCCGTTTGTTCCAGCTCGGCCGCCTGACCATCCTCGACCGAGGCCATGATGATTAGAATGCAATCGGCACCCAAAGCGCGCGCTTCGACCACCTGATAAGGGTCGTACATGAAATCCTTACGCAGGGCTGGCAGCGACGTTGCTGCGCGTGCCTCGGATAAGTATTCCTTGGCGCCTTGGAAGCTGGGCGTGTCGGTCAGTACAGACAGACAGGCTGCACCGCCTTCTTCATACGCCTTGGCCAATGCAGGCGGGTCGAAATCGGCTCGGATCAACCCCTTGGAGGGGCTGGCCTTTTTGACCTCGGCGATCAGGCCATACCCCTTGCGGGTCGCTTTCCGCAAGCTTTCGGCAAAGCCGCGCACTTCGGATGCGAAACGTGCCTCACTTTCCAGTGTTTCCAAGGACTTCTCAGCCTTGTCTGCAGCTATTTCTTCCAGCTTATAGGCTTTGATCTTGTCCAGTACCGTCTCGGTCATGCGGCCTCCTGAGTCATGCGGGCCAGTACCGCGATTTTTTCTTTGGCTTTTCCGCTGTCGATGCTTTCGACGGCTTTTTCAACACCATCCCGCAAATCTGTTGCGGCGTCTGCAACCACCAGCGCAGCGGCAGAGTTCAACAGAACCGCATCGCGATAGGCCGAGGGCTGCCCGTCCAGCAGCGCGCGGAAGGCGACAGCATTTTCTTCGGGTGTTCCGCCGATGATATCCTCGAACGGATGAACCGGTAGGCCCGCGTCTTCGGGGTGAAGTTCCACCTCCTTAACGCGACCATCCTCTAGTGCGGCGACCCAACTGATGCCAGTGATGGTCAGCTCATCGGTCCCATCTGATCCGTGTACCAGCCAGGCACGGTCAGACCCCAGCAGACCAAGCGTTTCGGCCATTGGGCGTATCAGGTCGCGGCTGAAGGCTCCGGTCAATTGGCGTTTGACGCCCGCAGGGTTCGTCAAAGGGCCGAGAATGTTGAAGATCGTCCGGGTCCCAAGCTCTTGCCGCGAGGGCATGACATGCGCAATGGCTGGGTGATGCATCGGGGCCATCATAAAGCCGATACCGACCTCTTTCAAAGCATTCTCAACAGTTTCCGGGCCAACCATGACGTTGATCCCCAACTGACCCAAGGCATCCGCTGCCCCGGACTTTGAGCTGAGGTTGCGGTTGCCATGCTTGGCCACGGTGACACCGGCACCAGCGACAACAAATGCCGTGGCGGTTGAGATATTGAGCGTGCCTTTGCCGTCCCCTCCGGTTCCGACGATATCCATTGCACCGTCGGGCGCGGTGACGGCATTGCACTTGGCGCGCATCACGGCGGCGGCCGCGGCGTATTCCTCGACCGTTTCGCCACGGGTGCGCATGGCCATCAGCAGGCCACCGATCTGGCTGGGCGTGGCTTCACCGTCAAACAAAATACCAAAGGCCTGTTCGGCTTCGGCACGGGTCAGAGGCCGGTCGGCGGCGGCTCCGATCAGCGGTTTCAGAGCGTCGCTCATGCGGGAACTTTCATCTCAGACAGGAAATTCTTGAGCAGGGCATGACCATGCTCGGAGGCGATGGATTCCGGGTGGAACTGAACGCCGTGAATCGGCAATTCTTTGTGCTGCAGACCCATAATGGTGCCGTCTTCCAGCTCTGCCGTGACCTCAAGACAGTCGGGCAGGGTGTTGGGGTCGACCACCAAAGAATGATAGCGGGTCGCCTCAAATGGCGAGGGCAGCCCGGCAAACACACCTTTTCCGGTGTGGTGCATCGTTCCCATTTTGCCATGTACGATTTCGTGGCAGCGGATGACGTCGCCCCCAAAGGCCTGTCCGATAGTCTGATGGCCAAGACAGACTCCCATCAGCGGCGTTTTCGTTTCAGCCGCTGCTTCGGTCAAGGCCAAGCAGATACCGGCCTGATCCGGATCACAGGGGCCGGGGCTGAGCAGGATGCCGGATGGGTTCATGGCCATGGCTTCCTGAACGTCCAAGGCGTCATTCCGCCGAATGACCATCTCGGCGCCAAGTTCGCCTAAATAATGTACCAGGTTGTAGGTAAACGAGTCGTAGTTGTCGATCAGCAGCAGCATTTGGGCACTTGTCTCGGCTTGGGCATTTCGGGCTGGCGATGCAGCCCCGAGCCACGGTATAATGTCGGGACATACATGCTCAGGCTTGCGCGGCAGCGTCAAGGGGACATCCCGTTCTTGGCGCTGCGGCAAGCAAATGCCGCAGCAGACGGCGAACATGTGATCGATGCAGGGCCAAGACGAGAGGCAATTGTTATGGGCGGATTTGTCGGCGGAATGATCGTGGGAACGGTCGCTGTTCTTGTGCTGGGGGCGGTGCTGTCTTTGAACATGCCTTTGACCAGCAAACCGAACGTGGCGGTTTCTGCGCCTGAACCCTCTCTGGCTGATGTCCCGGATACTGTGGCGGACGCCACTGATACCGGGGGTGACCCCGATGTGCTGGACTTGCCACCAACCACACCCGAATCTGTCGGCGAACAGACGGACACGCTGGCTGAATTGTCAGATGTCGAGGTTGAGCCCGATGCCCAGCCCAAAGTCAACCTGGACCCGGCGCAAGTCGATGCGCCCAGCGTTGCTCAATCAGCTCCTGTAATTGCAACCACTGTGGCCCCGGTCGCTCCACAGGCCCCGCCGTTGTCGCAGGTATCCCCAAATGCCGAAGCCTTGCCTGAGGTGTCGCTGGAGGTGCCTGAACCTCAGCCTGAACCGGCCGTCGAACAAGAGCCCGAGGTTGTGGAGGCCGAGCCGAAACCAGAACCCGAGGTTGCCGAGGGGGCTCAGAAATCGGACCCTGTTGTTGCCGACAGCGCAGCACAACCGGAACCCGAGGTCGCCGCAGCCGCCGATCCGGAAACCGAGGAAAACCCATTTGTCGACAGCCCAATCGCCGTAGAAGGTGATGAGGATACAGCACCGCGCAATCTGCCCCGGATCGCGTCGGTTCCGCAAATTGGCGGGGCAAGCGAAGCGACCACAGTCTCGACAGTCGGAACGCGCGTGGTTCCATTGACGGAACGTGATGATGGTATTGAGGTCAGCACGACCAACGTGGCGGCTGCCCTCCCGGGCAAGCCGATCGAGGCTTATGCGGCGGAATTCGAAAACCCCGAATCCAAGCCGTTGATGTCAATCATTCTGATCGACGATGAAGGTGCCTATGGGGCTGAAGCTCTGCATGATTTTCCTTATCCGCTGAGTTTTGCCGTCAGCCCGTCTGATCCGGACGCTGTTGAAAAGATGGCGCGTCACCGCGAAGCCGGGTTCGAAGTTCTGGCTCTTGCTGACTTACACGAAGCCGCCAGCGCGCAGGATGCCGAAGTATCGCTGGCGGTATGGCTCGACACGCTGCCGGAAACGGTGGGTATTCTCGAAGGCGTGGATTCGGGCATTCAGGGCAATCGCAAGCTGGCCGACCAAGTGGCCGCAATTGCTGCCGGTACAGGGCGTGGTCTGATCACGCAGGACAATGGTCTGAACACTGTCCAAAAACTGGCTGCGCGCAACGGTATTCCATCGGGTGTGATTTTCCGCGATATCGACGGTGCGCGCCAGGACCCCAAGATCATGCGTCGTTTTCTGGACCAAGCGGCATTTCGTGCCGGGCAGGAGGGGACGGTTGTAATGCTGGGCCGTCTGCGCCCTGACACGATCTCGGCTTTGTTGCTGTGGGGGCTTGAAGATCGGGGCAGCCGTGTGGCGATGGCCCCAATCTCCGCAGTGATGATGAAAGAGGTTCAGTAACCTCGAAACAACAAAAACGGCTGGCCCTGAAAGCCTGCCGTTTTTTTATGTGTTGCCCGATCCTGTGAACCGGGACGCATCGGCAGCAGCGCGGCGAATGGCGTTTGATTTATGGACGGTTTCCATAAACTCTGCCTCGGGGTCGCTATCAAAAACAACACCGCCGCCCGCCTGAATATAAAGCTTGTGATCCTTCACGATGGCCGTGCGCAGAGCAATGCACATGTCCATGTCGCCGCCGGCACTGAAATAACCGACACCGCCGCCATAGATGCCGCGCTTTTCAGGCTCTAACTCGTCGATGATCTCCATCGCGCGCACTTTTGGCGCGCCCGAGACGGTGCCCGCAGGCATCCCGGCAAAAAAGGCGTCCAATGCGTCTTTGTCTTCGGCCAGCTCTCCGACCACGTTCGACACGATGTGCATCACATGGCTGTAGCGTTCGATGATGAACTCTTCGGTTGGCCGCACCGTTCCGATCTTGGCCACGCGGCCGGTATCGTTGCGGCCCAGGTCCAGCAACATCAAGTGTTCGGCCAGCTCTTTCTTATCGGCCAGTAGATCGACCTCGTTGGCCTTATCCTCTTCGGGGGTTGCGCCACGGGGTCGGGTACCTGCGATGGGGCGGATTGTCACTTCGTCGCCAAAGACACGCACCAGAATTTCTGGGCTGGCACCGACCACCTGAAAGCCGCCAAAGTTGAAATAGAACATGAACGGAGAGGGGTTAGTGCGCCGCAATGACCGATAGAGCGTGAAGGGCGGCAGCGGGAAATCCTGTGTCCAACGCTGAGCTGGTACCACCTGAAAGATGTCACCTGCGCGGATGTATTCCTTGGCCTTTTCAACCGCTTCCATATAGCCGGATTTGGTGAAATTCGACTCCGGAGGCGCGACTTCAGAGGCGTCGCCCAGATCGCGAGTCTCGGCGGGCATGGCGCGTTCTAAATCGCGCACTGCGTCCATCACACGCTCAGCGGCTTGCGCATAGGCAGCCTTGGCGGATTGCCCCTCGGCGACCCAGGCAGGGGAGACGACCGTGACCTCTCCCTTTACACCGTCCAGAACGGCGATGACCGATGGGCGCAGCATAATCGCATCGGGTAGGCCCAGTGGGTCTGGGTTCACATCCGGCAGATACTCGACCAGACGCACCATGTCATACCCAAGATAACCGAACAGCCCCGCGGCGGCTTGAGGCAAATCGTCAGGCAGCGCAATCCGGCTTTCGGCCAGCAAGGCACGCAGATTGTCCATCGGATTGCCATCCTGAGGCGAAAACGCGTCGGCATCGAACCTGGCCGAACGGTTCAATTCGGACGTCTCACCCCGGCAGCGCCAGATCAGGTCCGGTTTCATCCCGATGATTGAATAGCGGCCACGCACCTCGCCTCCGGTCACGGATTCCAGCATAAAGGCGTCTTTCTGCGCACCGGTCAGCTTGAGCATCAGGGACACAGGCGTATCCAGATCGGCTGCCAAACGGGTGTAAACGACCTGATTTTCGCCAGCCTCATAGGCGCGGGCGAAGCTGTCAAACTCGGGGGTCAGGGCCATGTTCGGTCTCTTTTAATAGCTCGACTGCACGGCGTTCAGCGCGCGTTGGTCAATCACGGGACGGGCGCGGGTCTGCGCGTCGCGCACATAAGCGTCAAAGATGTTCTGGGCCAGCGCCTGATTTAGCTGTGCTTCCAGCGCGGTTTGTACCTGGCGCAGTTCATCAGTTTCGGCGGGCGGTAGCAATTCTTCAAGACGCACGACGAACGCCGTGCCATCGCCAGGAATGACTCGCAGCTCACCAGGCTCCATCTCGAACACCTGACCCATGAAATCTGCCGGCACATCCTCAAGGAAAGCGGTGCGGGTCAGCGCATTTTCAACCCGGAACGGCAAACCGGTGGCGGTGAAATCGCCGTCAGCATTCAGTTGCTCCAGAGCGGAATTTGCATTTTCAGCCAACGCCTTGCCGGTTTCCACCTGCGTCCATGCGGCGGCCACACGATCACGTGCGCTTTCCAGAGGCTCGGGGCGTTGGGGCAGCACCTCGTTCAAACGCAAAGCAAAGATCGAACCGTCTTCGAGGAACGCAACCTCGGGGAAATCGCCTTCGTTTACGGCTTCGGCAGCGGCGCGGAAACCGTCATAGGCGGCGACGCCTTCACCGCTTTCGCGGGTCCAGTCGATCTGGCCCAATTCCATTTCGGTCTCGCCGGTCAGTTCTTCCAGCGTTGCACCACCAGCGAGCAGATCGTCAATGTATTCGGCCTGTGCTTCGATTTGACGACGCGCGCGGTCGGCGGCCAGTTCTTCGCGCAGGGCAGGGGCGGCATCTTCGAACGGCGTGTTGTTTTCGGCCAGCGATCCGTTGATGCGGAACAGCGCGGGGCCGAAGGTCGAGGGCAGCGGGCCAACAACCGCGTCCAGATCGGCGGCAAAGACGGCATCAGCAGCTTCGCCCAGATCTTCGCGGGTGACGTCGCCAAGGTCGATATCGCTCAACTCTAGCTGGCGATCTCGCACGAGGTTTTCGAACGTGGTGCCACCGACCTCAAGCTGCGCAATCGCATGCTGTGCGTCTTCTTCGTTCGGATAAGTCAGACGTTCGACCAGACGTCGCTCGGGCTGATAGAATTCCGAGGCACGCTGATCATAGAGGCGACGCACCGCATCCTCATCAATCTCGACACTGTCCAACAGCATGTCGGGCGACAGAATCGCATAAGTCAGTTGCTTGGTACTGGGCAGGGTGAACTGATCCTGATTCTCATCATAGTAAGTCTGGATCTGCTCATCCGTGGGTGCAGGAACAGGCGATGTCAGGGCGTCGGGCCCGACCGTCGCAACGGTAAAACTGCGGCGTGCGCCGACATAGTCCGTCAGCACTTGCGTCAGAAGCGAAGGCATCTCAACCCCGCTGATCACCGCGTTTTGCACGATGGTGCGCGAGGACTCCTTGCGCAGATCCGATTCGAATTCGGTATCCGTCATGCCAGCCTGTTCCAGCTGGAACTGATAGGCCTCACGGTCAAACGTGCCGTTGACGCCCTGAAAGGCCGGGATGGCGACGATTTCTTCTTGCAGGTTCTCATCCCCGATCGAAATGCCCAGCTCACCGACTTCGTTGTCCAGCGCGGCCAAAGCGGTCAGGCGCGACAGGGCCAACTGATCCAGACCGAACTCATGCGCCTGAGACATTTGCAAGGGCTGGCCGGTCTGGCTTTCGACCGCGCGGATTTCGCGCTGCAATTCGCGAACGTATTGGTTGATCGAAACTTCTTCGTTCCCAACTTGCGCGACGGTGCGCACGGTGCCGGTCAGGCTTGTTGCGCCAAAGCCCGCAAGGCCCAGCATCAATAGGCCCATGAGAATCCAGACAAAGGTCTTCGATAGGTTTTTCATGCCTGCGGCCATGGTGCCCTCTTAATCTTGTGGCAAGGAACTGCCCTGTCGGTTGCGGCCCTGAATACGACGCGCACCGCCGGGGGGCAAGCTCAGAAGGACAGGGCTTGCAACCGTTCGAACAATTGCTGAATACCGGCGCGGTCGAGATTAGCGAATGCAATGCGCATCTGGCGTTTTCCGGCGGGATCATCTGGCGGCATAAACATCGTTCCGGGCAGCAGAAGGATGCCGGCCTCCGCCACCAGACGGCGGGCCAGTTCGTCCGAGGGGATATCGAACGGATGTTCGAAATAGGCGAAATAGGCGCCCAAGCCTAACAGACGCCAACCCTTGTTAGTCAGGTTTGGCAACTGCTCTTGGATAGCCGCGCGGCGATCGAGGATTTCGTCACGCTCTCCGGCGACCCATTGCGACAGGTTCCGCATGCCCCAAAGGGCCGCGAATTGGCCGATCTGACCGGGGCAGATCGCCACCGTATCAAGGAATTTTTCTACCTCGGATAGCAGGTCAGCACCGGTTGCAATGGCACCAACCCGGTGGCCGGTCAGGCGATAGGCTTTGGAAAAGGAATAGAGGTGAACCAGCGTCTCGTCCCAGCCGGGCTGCGCGAACAGGTCATGCGGCGGGCCGCTGCGGCTGTCGAAATCGCGATAGGTCTCATCGACCAGCAAGCGCAGACCGTTTTCACGGGCCAGTTCGTAGAACGCGCGCACCAGATCGGCCGGGTATTCCACACCACCCGGGTTGTTCGGCGTCACCAGAGCGATGGCGCGGGTTTTGTCGGTGATCAAAGCGCGGGCGGCATCAGGATTAGGTAACAGATCATCACCGGTCTTCAGGTCAACGGCATGTACCCCGGCCATGTCCAACCACATTTTGTGATTAAAATACCATGGGGTTGGCAGGATGACCTCATCCCCTTCGTCAGTGATAGCCGAGATTGTGGCGGCAAATGCCTGATTGCAGCCCGAGGTGATTGCGACCTGATCCGGTGCGACCTCGACGTCATAGTGCTGACCAATTTGCACCGCCAGTTCGGTGCGCAGATCCGGATTGCCCAGCACGGGCCCATACAGATGGGCCCGATCCTCGGTCACCGCAAATTCGGCCATGGCCTGACGCAAGGCCAAAGGGGGCGGATCGACCGGCGCGGCCTGGCTGACATTGATCAAAGGCTGGTCGTCAGGGAAATTCGCGCCTTCCAGCCAGCGCCGCGCCTCCATCACCGGTGGGGCGAAGGTGGCGGCGGTGCGTGTCCGGGTCATGCGAGATCCTAGATGTTCAGGAAAAGATCAGTCTGTGCCGCGGTAGGGCTCGACATATTGCAGGGCCATATCCCACGGGAAGAAGATCCACGTATCCTGGCTGACTTCGGTGATGAACGTATCCACCATCGGGCGGCCTTTGGGTTTGGCATAGACAGTGGCAAAATGCGCCTTGGGGTACATCGCACGCACCAGTTCCAGTGTTTTGCCGCTGTCGACGAGATCGTCGATGATCAAAACGCCTTCACCATCACCCATCAGATCGGCATCAGGGGCTTTCAGCACCTCGGCTTCGCCTTGTTCCTGATGGTGATAGGACCGCACGCTAATCGTGTCGACGGTGCGAATGTCCAGCTCACGGCTGGCGATCATGGCTGGGGCCATACCACCGCGTGTGATCGCAACAACCGCGCGCCAAGCACCGTCGTCCGGTCCTTGACCATCCAGCCGCCATGCCAGAGCACGGGAATCGCGATGGATTTGGTCCCAACTGATGTGAAAGCCTTTTTCGTGAGGCAGACGGTCCTTGGCGCTCATTGCGTTAACCCTTTTCAACGTCCGGGGCGTCGACGGCTTTCATACCGACGATGTGATACCCCGAATCTACGTGCAGATTTTCGCCCGTGACACCACTGCTGAGATCGGACAGCAGATACAGCGCTGATTTACCGACATCGTCGATGGTCACGTTGCGGCGCAGGGGCGAATTATACTCGTTCCACTTCATGATATAGCGGAAGTCACCAATACCGCTGGCTGCCAGCGTCTTGATCGGACCGGCCGAGATCGAGTTCACCCGGATACCGTCTTTGCCCAGATCCTCGGCCAGATATTTGACCGATGCTTCCAGCGCGGCCTTGGCGACACCCATGACGTTATAGTGCGGCATAACCTGCTCGGCACCGTAATAGGTCAGAGTGATTGCACTGCCGCCTTCGGACATCATCTTTTCCGCACGCTGCATGACGGCGGTGAAAGAGTAGACCGAAACATCCATGGTCAGCTTGAAATTCGCCCGGCTGGTATCGACGTACCGACCACGCAGCTCATTCTTGTCGGAAAAACCAATCGCGTGAACCACGAAGTCCAGCTTGCCCCATTTCTGTTCCAATTCCGAGAACAGAGCATCAATCGAGTCCTCGTCACCCACATCACAGGGAAGAACAATTTCACTGCCCAGCTGCGCCGCCAGCGGATCGACCCGCTTTTTTAGGGCATCGCCCTGATAGGAAAAGGCCAATTCGGCCCCGGCATCGGATAAAGCGCGGGCAATGCCCCATGCGATCGATTTATCATTGGCCAGTCCCATGATGAGGCCGCGTTTGCCGGCCATCAACTGATTTGACATGTTTGGTTCTCCGCCTGTCTTCGCGATTTGTTGCGTTGGTTTATGCCATTGGATGCGCTGCATCAAGGCCGCGTACTCTTGCCCGCAGCGGGTTCTCGCCCTAGGGTGGCCAATAATAGTTTCCGGGGGATGGAAATGACCGAGCGTGACGGCATCTTCGCTGGCTCCGATCCGTTTGAAATAGCGGGGCGGTGGCTGGGTGAGGCCAAAGACAGCGAACCGAACGATCCCAATGCAATAGCGTTGGCAACCGTCGATTCTGACGGCATGCCGAACGTGCGTATGGTGCTGTTGAAAGAAATCGAATCCGGTGCCTTTGTATTTTACACCAACTACGAAAGTGCCAAGGCGGCCGAATTGAATTCGGCGGGCAAAGCAGCTTTTGTAATGCATTGGAAATCATTGAGGCGGCAAATCCGTGTTCGTGGTACAATAACCCGCGAAAGCGGGGCGCAAGCCGATGAATATTATGCGTCGCGCTCGCTAAAAAGCCGTCTTGGGGCTTGGGCTTCGAAACAGTCTCAGCCTCTTAGCAGCCGGGCTGCTTTGATGGCAGAAGTTGCAAAGGTGACCGCGAAATTAGGGCCGAACCCACCGCGACCACCGTTCTGGGGCGGGTACAGGTTAGTGCCGAGCGAGATTGAGTTTTGGGCCGATGGTGCATTCCGGTTGCACGACAGGTTTCAGTGGCGCCGGGATCAGGAAGACTCGGCATGGGATGTACAAAGGTTGAATCCATGACATTCGCGTATCGTGAAATGCAACACAAAGAAATCAAAGGATTTTTTCAGCTTGAATTTGCGAGCCAATCCCATACACATCGGACCCTTAACGAACTATTAATTTTCGCGATAGGAATGCTGTGCCGGAAGACCTGAACAATATGTACCGCGTTCGAGGACACGTGAAATGGTTTGACCCCGCTAAGGGGTACGGGTTCGTTGTGTCCGACGAAGGTGGCCCGGATATTCTGTTGCATGTGAACGTGTTACGTAACTTTGGTCAAAGCTCGGTCGCCGATGGCGCCGGGATCGAGATCATGACGCATCGCACTGACCGCGGCGTTCAGGCGGTTGAGGTTGTCAGCGTAGACCCACCGGCGCGCACCGACTCAATGATGTTGGCGGATTTCGCGGAACTTGATCCGGTTGTGATCGCCGAGGCTCCTTTGGAAGCGGCGCGGGTGAAATGGTTCGACAAGGGCAAGGGTTTTGGCTTTGCCAATGTTTTTGGTCGGGACGAAGACGTTTTCCTGCATATCGAGGTGCTGCGCCGATCTGGTCTGGCTGATTTGCAACCAGGCGAAGCGTTGGCGATGCGCGTCATTAATGGCAAACGCGGGCGTATGGCGGCTCAGGTCCTGGCCTGGGAAGCTGCACTGGACGAATAATACCAGATGATCAGACTGTTAACGGTTCTTGCAAGTGTGACAATGCTGTGGGCCGGTAACGTGCTGGCTGCGTGCCAGGTGGATCGTGTCGGGCTGCGGAACGACAAAACTCAGGTCAGTTTCAACGTCGAGCTTGCAATCAGTCCGCAGGATAGGGCGCGTGGATTGATGTTTCGCGAGTCGCTGCCGCAACGGTCTGGAATGCTGTTCGTGTTCGATCCGCCGCAGCCAGTCGCCTTTTGGATGAGAAACACGCTGATTCCCTTGGACATCATTTTTCTGGATCGTACAGGCGCTGTTGTTCATGTGCATGACAACGCGATTCCCGGGGATGAATCACTGATCGAAGGCGGAGATTCGGTGTATGCAGTCCTGGAAATCAACGCTGGATTGGCGGCGCGTTACCTGATCACCCCAGGAACACAGATGCAGCACGAAATTTTTTCGCAAGGTCCTGCAATTTGGCCCTGTTAGGGCTTTTCAAATCAGAATGGCGACGTTAGGAAGGCGCACGGTCCGGGGCGTGGCGCAGTCTGGTAGCGCACCTGTTTTGGGTACAGGGGGTCGTAGGTTCGAATCCTGCCGCCCCGACCACTTCTCATAGCTGTTCTTCGAGAAAAACAATGACCTACCAAGGTCTTAATTGGCTTCGTAGGGTTAGCCGCCGATACTACGTTGAACGGGGACGAACGCGGGCGGGCGCTGGAACACCCAAAAAAAGCTGGGAAAAAGTGGGGTAGAGATCTGAACCTGATCCCTGATTCTTTGAGCATAGAATTCGACTTATCTGTTCTTGGAGGACTTTTCAGTGTTCTGTATGCGGTAGTACAAAAGACTGCTGCATTTTTTCCTTTACTAGGTAGTATAATTTTGGACTTTCTCTGCGATCAGTTCCAACAGCGGCTAAGCGCAGAAACCAGACTTTGCAGACTTTGGCCTACGAGCCAATGCGGACAATCAACACCTTTCTCGGATGTTGCGGTTGCGGCCCGCTTATCCACAACAGCAGTCACCTAACTGAATTGGCGGACACGAGTCAGTTGCGTAGGAACAAAAAACACAGCAATCGCCTTCTAGCGGTTTCAAGATTGCCTTGCACGATTTGCATTCATAAAACCACTGACACGACTCAGTTGGCATTTTCTCGGTTTCAACGTGCCCACACCGAGGGCAGGTCAAAGTGCTATCCAGCACCAAAGTTTGTCTCGTCATTGTCTCACATCTGCATGATTAGATAATCGTTGATTTGAGCCTCATTGAACACGATGACCCACGCCAACGCGGTAGTCGCGGTGCTTCCAACAAGCCACCATTTCAGATTTGCCAACGTCCCGTTTCGATGCGCTACGAACCACGAAACCGCGACCAGCGCTGTTGAGATGGCGAGAACATAGTAGCTTGCTGCCGCTATTTTTCCGAATATCGCCAACCAACTGCCACCTAAGCCGAGCAACATCATGGCCATTGGAAGAACACAGCATGTCGCGACCCCCAGAGCTGAAACCGATCCCAGGTAGCTGAGGGTCACATATTTTTTCATCTTTCGCTCCCTGGGTGCTCGATTTGAATGTGTTGAGGCACCGGCATTCAGAACGTATAACTCCTGTAGTAACTACAGGATCAAGCGGAGGTACTTCACATGATTGCGATAGGTGAGGCTTCCCGGCAAAGCGGGGTTGGAATAGAAACCATCCGCTATTACGAGCGCGAAGGTATCGTACCAAGACCCGCGCGAGCTCTGAACAATCGTCGCCTCTATTCAGCAAGCGATGTGGGAAGACTTCGATTTTTGAAGAAATGCCGCGACCTGGGGTTTCCTCTCTCAGACGCAAAGGCGCTTTTGGAGTTGTCAGAAGGAAGTGCCGAAGACTGCCGGTCAGTGAAAGAACTGGCCGAGGCACACATTGCCAGCGTTCAAAGCAAGATTGATGAACTCAGACGTCTGGAGCACGCCTTGAGTGAGCTTACGGCCAATTGTGATAGCGGAAACGTTCAATGCCCGATGCTGCAAAGACTGAGAACGATGGATGATATCTGACTCTGGCCGCTGGGCGGAATCAAAGTATCTGAGATTTGGCCAGATCGCGTCAGACCAAGGTCTGTGGTGCGGTAACAGATTGTAGTTCATAGTCGATTTCACGATGAGAGTGAAAGTAACTGACCTGACGATTGGCAATTGGTCGTTGTCGCGAGTGTTTCTTGCGGCCAGCATCGTTGTGATGGGCACTGCTACTGCAATCGTCGGGGTCTGGGTGTCAAATCGAATCCAGAACGCAGTCGTGCAAAACTCCGCCAACTCTGCGGCTCTATATATGGAAAGCGTAGTATCCCCGCTCAGCCAGGAATTGGCTCATGGCGACCGCCTTTCTGAGCAGGCGAGCCTGGCGCTGGACGAGATATTCATGACCCAGCCAATGCGTGACCGCATTGTCTCTTACAAATTCTGGAAACAAGGTGGTGTGATTGCCCACGCCTCGGATACAGACATCATTGGAAACCGTTTCAATCCAACGGATGACTTAAGGCGGGCGTGGAGCGGTGACATCTCCGGCTCTTTCGAAGAGCTTGATCATGCCGAAAGCGCCGCCGAGGCGTCATTGGGGATACCACTGCTTGAAGTTTACAGCCCCATCCGCGAACTCTGGTCCGGCGAAATCATCGCAGTTGCGGAGTTCTACGAAAGAGCTGATCAGCTTGAGTTAGACTTAGCCAAGGCCAGGCGAACAAGTTGGTTGGTCGTCGGTTCCGCATTTCTGGCAAGTACTATTGTTTTGTATTCCATCGTCGCAATTGGTGACAAAACAATTCGACGACAGGGGACTCTTCTTAAACAGCGCCTGACAGAAAGTGAGAGGATGGCCGAGCAGAATGCCCGGCTGCGGTCGCTTGTAGTCGACGCGTCAGAAAGATATGCCACGCAAACAGATCGGTTCCTCAAGAAACTCGGTGCCGAGCTACATGACGGTCCTGCGCAGTACCTGTCGCTCGCGGCACTAAGACTGGAGGCGGCGTTTTCCCAAGAGGCCGAAAGGCCTAAAGAGGCAGAGGAAATTCAGCAGTCTTTGCAAAAGTCTCTGGCTGAAATTCGTGCAATATCGCGAGGGCTGTCCGCGCCAGATATCGACAGCCTGTCGCTCGTCGATGTTGTGAAGAGAGCCGTAGAAGATCACTCGGAGCACAGCCCGTTGCGACCCGATGTTTCGTTCCAAGGTATTCAGGCTCCGGAGTTGTCATTGTCCGGCAAGCTGTGCATTTTTCGGTTCCTTCAGGAGACGCTTTCCAATGCCGCGAGATATGCTCCGGCTTCCAAGTGCACTGTTATCTCAGAGGCGCAGCACGATTGCATAGTTGTGAAGGTCAAAGATGACGGACCTGGGTTTGACAGGTCAGAAGAAACCACGTTGCGAGATGATGGTGGCCAGGGGCTTATGGGCTTACGGGATCGGGTCGAGAGTATTGGCGGCAGGTTCGAAGTCGCATCGAGACCGGGTGAGGGCACGACCATTTCTATGACACTCTTTCCCAGAAGGTTAGGCACATCATGACTACATCTGTCGTAATAGCTGATGATCACCCGATATTTAGGGATGGTTTACAACGCACGTTAAATGAAGCAGATGGTTTCGAAGTTTTGGCCGCTGGGTCCAACGCTGAAGAGGCAGTGTCGCTGGTCGGCACGCATCAGCCGGACATAGCCATTCTTGACCTCTCGATGCCCGGTGGCGGGATTAGCGCGACACGTAGAATTGCGGCAATGGCAAATCCGCCCGTCATTGCAATCTTGACGGTTTCAGAAAACAGCAGCGATGTCGCGGACGCCTTGGAGGCGGGCGCGATTGGGTACATTGTGAAGGGAGTAACCGCGAGCGAACTAACCGCTTCCTTACGCAGCATCGCCGCAGGTGAAGGATTCGTATCTCCAGGCTTGGCCTCGCGGGTATTGCTTCAAATCAACGCTGGCACCGGCATGTCTGTTAGCAGCAGCATTCTCGATGACCTTACGCATCGTGAAGAAGAAATTCTGAGGCGTGTGGCCAAAGGGCTGAGTAATCGGGAAATCGCTGACGAGTTAGACCTTCAGGAAAAGACCGTGAAGCACTACATGACGGCAATCCTGTCGAAGCTTCATGCGCGAAATCGGGTAGAGGCCGCGCTCATTGCCCATGATGTTTGGAACAAGGGAGATTAACTGCGGGCTCTTTGACGACGATGGCGGCCCCTCACTAAGAGGCGCCGCCAACGGATTTTTGACTAAAGTTGCAGTTCAGTTGGCAACCGACTGTAACCTCCGACGATCAGAGGCGGTTGCGTTTCTTTCAACAACAGTCCGGTTGTACGGGTCTTTCAACTCGTAGCGCCCAAACTCGATCTCCTCTTTCCAACCATTGGCATAGTTCACTTCTATATTGTTGCCCTGGCGTTCGATTTTCGTGGGTCGACTTCCAGCAGTGCCGCTTTGACCAGAAGAGCGTACGTTGTCGATTGAGATACCATTCGCCAATGACCGAAGCCTTGAGACGTCAGCACCGGTCGCGGGGCGCTCCTCAACAGTTCGGTTCTGCGCATTCTTTCTCTCATACCGCCCGTTTTCGATCTCCTCCTTGGTTCCGTCGGCGTAACGTACTTCAATGCCGCTGGCGTTTGTTTCGACCTTTGTTATCCCAGCCGAACCCGACGACTTGCCCCCTGCTTGAGACCGATCCTTCTTTCCGCTGCCTCTATTGGAGCGTTTCGAGTCATCATCGTCATCGTCATCGTCATCGTCATCGTCATCATCGTCGTCGCGACCACCTTTGCCTGATCCCGAATTGTCGTCACGATCATCATCTCGGTCGTCGTCGCGATCATCGTCTCTATCGTCATCACGATCATCGTCCCGGTCACCACCACGGCCGCTATTACCCGACCCCGAGTTGTCGTCCCGGTCATCATCTCTGTCGTCGTCACGATCATCATCCCGATCATCGTCGCGACCATCCCCGTCTTTCCCCTTGCCGCTCTTGGCAAAGGCATAGGACGGTTCAAAATGTAGGCGACCATCGGCATCGAACACTGGCACATAAGGTGTCGCCGCGATCAACGAAGCCAACGCCACAGTACTAAGAAGTTGACCCAGCTTTCTTTGAATTTTCATTTTCGCCTCCAATTCTGATCATCACGCTTCGTGACATTGAAGACAGGTTACTTCTGGTTCGGCTTTCCCACATCGGGCTTAGGTCTGACGAATTTCAAGCCGAACGTCTTAGTCAGATCGGTCAAACCAATAGACTTTTTGCTGAGCCCTGTGACCAGTTTAGTGGGAGTAAACCCCGTCACCCTTCAACTCGTCATCAGGTTCGAGGTGAATGACAAAGACGGAGCCCGGATACAAACGATCCAATTCGTCCTCGATGTCATTGCATATATCGTGCGCGGCACTGACTGGCATAGTGCCGTCCACAACAAGATGAAACTCCACGAAGATGACATTCGCAGATCTGCGCCCTTTAAGGTCGTGGTACTCTAAGGCTGCGCCGAGATTTGCTTCGATTGCGTTGGAAACAGTCTGCAAGTCATGGTCCGAAAGTGTCACATCCATCAGGCCATCGACGGACGACCGAATAACTTTCCAGCCCTCCCACAAGATGTTCAGTGCAACGAGAATTGCCAAAATCGGATCGAGGATCAGCCAGCCGGTGACAAGTGCAAGTATCAGCCCTGCGATGACACCAACTGAGGTCATGACATCTGTGAAAATGTGCCGGGAGCTTGCCTCCAATGCAGGCGAACCCTCCCGCCTGCCGATTTTGAGCAATAGGTAAGCCCATGCGCCATTCACACCCGTTGCAATAACATTGACGACGATTCCAAGAAGCGGTGCATCCTCAAGATGCGGGTTCGGGAGCGCCAGTACGGCTTCTCTGATGATCAAGAACGCCGCTAGCACAATCAGCACGCCCTCGACGACAGCGGAAAGATACTCGGCCTTTTTGTGACCAAACGGATGGTTTTCATCAGGGGGTTTATTGGCAACCCGAACTGCGAAGTATGCCAGCAACGCCGCAACGACGTTCACGGTAGATTCCATTGCGTCCGACAACAACGCCACCGAGCCTGTCAGCCACCACGCCAACAGTTTCAGAGCCAGTACGGCAATGGATATCGGAATGGACCAAAGAGCGATTTTTTGTGTCATTCGGCCACGACCCTCAGTCAATCATGAACAGAAACTCGGGTGATTGGTGAGCTCCGATGTTCAAAACGTAAAACAGGTGTTTGGTGAAAAGGGAATAGGCCTCAAAGCTTCCTACTGGCGACCGGCAACAGCATCTGGTCCCCGCAGCATGGCGCCAAAAGACTGTTACTCGGATGGAAGCCCCGTCGACGAAACAGGAACAGCTTTGAGATAGGCGGCAATCGCCAAACGGTCCTCGTCTGTGAGGCGTGATGTGTTCTCGATGACGTCCACCATCTCACCACCTGCGCTGTCATAATCCGGTGTGAAGCCGGATTTCAGGTACTCGGCGATGTCAGCCTCAGACCAATCAAGCTGGTCTGAGGTCAGGCCCGGGATACGTCCCTTTCCGCTGGGGTTTGGCGCTCCCGTCAACCAGAGATCGCGTTGCATACCCCCTAAGCCGTTGCGTGGCGTATGGCATTCGGCGCAGTGGCCAAGAGCCTCCACCAAGTATCGGCCATGTCGTTGTTGGTCGGTCAGATCACCTTCGACCACCCAACCTGACGACATGAACAAGAGCTTCCATCCACCCAATCCGCGCCGAACGTTGAAGGGAAAACCTACCTCATGCGAGACGCTTTCGGCTTCGGACGCTGGCAGGGTGCTGAGGAATGCATGGAGCGAAACAACGTCTTCGGCCGTAATGTTGGCGTAAGATGTATAGGGAAACGCTGGAAAATAGTGCTGCCCTTCTGGTCCGGTCCCATGGATCAGAGCATTGGCCAGATCAAGGGCAGACCAGGACCCAATACCAACTTCTGGGTGACTGGAAATGTTGGGAGCAATGAACGTGCCGAATTCCGTCTCAAACCGGCGACCACCGGAGAGCAGGAGCTTTTCTTCACCAACCGCATGCGGCGCTGAATGACAGGATGCGCATCCTGCGGCGTGGAAAACGATTTCACCTCTGGCGAGATCTGGGTTCAAACCGTCAAGTTGAGATCGATCCATTCTTTGTGGTCGGGTCAGCACCAAACCGGCCAACCCAACCAAAATTGCAAAGAAAGCAGTGAAAAGGAAAAACCGCTTCACAGCTTTCTACCATTTAGTCTTTCGGTGCTCTGTACGCTTTGTGACATGCCGAACAGCTTCCACCCAGATCGCCCATAGCCGCTTTCAGGGCATCAACATCTTGGCCAGCCGCAGCCTGCATAGCAACAGCGGCGTCTGCCATGGCCTGCCCTTTCGCGCCAACGTCAGGGAAGTTTTCCCAGATTGCCGGCAGCGCTCGGGTGGACGGATCGGATACATTGTCAGATCCTTGGGGCCACATCGCTGATTGGTCAATCTGTGTTAGCACAACAAGGTTGTTTGCAGCCCGTGTTGCGGCCTCGGCATCATAATCCACCTCGCCTTTGGCCATGCCGCCAAGCGTACCAAGATTGAAGGCATAGAGCTGCATAATCGAGGTTCGAGCTTTCACAGCCGGGTTTTCACTTTCGTGGGCGATGGCTGTGCCAATTGCGGCCAATGACAAAAGACCCGCTGCGAAGATTGAGAACTGCTTCATCATGATGTGTCTCCCTGTTCAATGCCCGAATGCTATCTTGAACGAATTTTCTTGTAATTGTTTGTTATTGGTCGTCTCTTGTTAATTTATGAACAACGAAAACTGGGACGACATTCGATACGCGCTGGCGGTAAGCAAATACGGCTCACTTAATGCAGCCGCAACGGCCATGGGCGTCACGCACGCCACAGTCTTGCGCAGAGTGGCCGCTTTCGAAGAGCGCAATGGCTGCCGGATTTTTCAAAAAAACCCGTCAGGATATTCCGTTCTGCCCGAAGCTAGTGCGATCTTTTCTGCAATGGAAAGCGTCGAAGACGCAGTGCTGTCGGTGGAGCGAGCGGTTGTCGGGGCAAACCGGTCTCCTATGGGTCACGTGCGAATTACGTCTACCGATAGTCTTTGTCAGATTGTTCTCCCTAGAATACTCAACGAAATCTCACGCCTTTACCCAGGTTTGAACCTGACTCTGCTAAGCCAGAACAGCCACCATGATCTTTCCCGACTGACAGCAGACATTGCTGTGCGCCCTTCGATAAAGCTCGGGGAAGGGCTGATCGGGGAGCGTGCAGGAACGCTGTCCTTCGGTGTCTTTGACGATGGTAGCCCCAATCGCAGGTGGATGAGGCTAGACGGGGCGTTGAGTCGTTCACTTCCTGCCAAATGGCTGGCGCAGAATGTAAGCGCCGACGAAATGACCAATGGAGCAGACAGTTTTCTGGTGCTACAGCAGATGGCGGCCTCGGGAGCGGGTAAAACCTTTCTGCCGTCATTTTTTGGCGACGTGGATACCCGCCTTAAACGGTCACAGGACGTGAATCCTAAGATCGAGGTTCCGCTGTGGGTCGCAACGTTAGAAGAAATCTCGCAAACTCCAAGGTTTGCTGTAGTTCAGAAGGCACTAGTCGAACGCATATCGGAAGCGCTAGCTAAGTGACTTTGTGCAACTGAGACTTTCGGGTTCTTAATTTTTTGGCTTTCCAAGTTTGCAAAGCCCAGTCGGAAACGTTCGCATTGGGCTGCTCCAATCAATTATGATTGCTGCGGAGAACGGCAAAACTGAGCCCAAACTGCACACGAGAAGAATCTAAGGCGATCCGGCTTGAATTGATCGATTCACAAGTTTCTAATCTTCGGGAATTTGGGAGATTTGCGAGAATGAGTATCCTCCGCAGTTTTGCCGCGTCACGGGGCGCAACAGTCTTTCAACCAGGTCAAGCATGTCCAGGCTTCATCATTCTGTCAGAGGGATCAATTCGTGTAACGCTTACAGGCCCGAGCGGACGCGAAGTGGTGCTTTATCGTGTCACGCCGGGCGACGTATGCCTCCAGACTTTGTCATGCCTGATAAAGGGCGAGGCCTACGGCGCCGAAGGTGTTGCAGAGTCCGACCTGACCGGGCAACTCGTGCTAGCGCACGAGTTTCGAAACAAGCTCGCCGAGGACGCTGAGTTCCGAGATATGATTATGTTGTCCGTTTCCTCGCGGTTTTCGGAGTACCAGCAGTTGATTGAAGATGTGGCGCTTACGAACTTCGATGCGCGGCTCGCCAAGGCGTTGATAAGGCTTGCGTCTTCAGACAGCAGGGTGAAAGCAACCCACTCCGAACTCGCAAGCGAAACAGCCTCAGGTCGCGCTTACGTTTCTCGCAGATTGGCGGAGTTCGCAAAGAAAGGCTGGGTAAAGCAGCATGAGGACGGCATCGCCATACTTGATCGCAAGGAACTGGAACATGTTGCCGCAGGTTAGCGGTGACTCTGTCACCGTCTGTCGACGACGCAAAAGGTTAAAATTGGGCATCAATCAACCAAGGAGGATTTAATGATGTCCAGAAATGAAGGAACACTTGATCGCTCACTGCGTATCATTCTCGGCCTTGTGCTGCTGTCTTTGATCTTTGTCGGCCCTCAGACGAAGTGGGGGCTTATTGGCATCATCCCACTCATCACAGGTCTAGTTGGCGTTTGCCCGATCTATTCCGCTCTAGGGATCAAGACGTGCAGCATGAAAACGAACTAATGGAAGCTGCATATCTCGGTATTGGGGGCGACGTCACGCCCTCATAGAAGCTCAAGTTGAAGCCAAGTTCGCCTTGGCGTCGGCAGTGCCACATTGACCGAGGACGATCTCAGAATCTTGCCAACCTCGTAGGACCGCTTCGTCCCTTGAAGCCGCATTTGCAGGGTCTAGTTTTGCATGTCCGGTTTGGGTTGTTCGTACGCAAGTTCTTTCTCTACTCAGGATGGCTGTGATAAAACGAGCGAATGGAGCCTGATCAGATCATTTCAATCTTCGTCGTCGGCATCGGAGTATTTGGGTTAGCAGTATGTTGGCTGACATGGCGAAGGCTGCCCGAAGAGCCGAAAGCGGCTACAGACGAAGAAATTGAAAAAGTATTCTTAGATAAGACCAAGACCCGAGCAATTCTTGTTGATGACATCGAATATCAGAAAAGGATTCGAAAGGAATTCGCCGAATACGACGACGAATGACTTTTTCATCTTCTTTGTGATGGAGGATCCTCAAGCCATCCAAGCCTTGAGTAGCACGCTCGCTTTCGTTCCAGTCGATTCTATTTCTAAATCTGCGGAACCAACCAACGCTACTCGCATCAAGCGTTCTTAGGGTGTTTTTTCCTGACGCTGCAAGCAAGAATTATGTGAGCATCAGGATCGGTCGATTCCTCACTTAGCGAAGTCATGTGAGCTGGTACTCAAACTGAATATTCGTATATATGTTGATGGAAATAAGTTATTATTTTCAATTTATTATAGGTAGTTTCTTTTGGCGCTTCAGTTTCCGTCTTGACGTGGGCACAGGAATTGGACCAGCCTTAGCGTATGTCAAACGCACGCATCATCTGCCACCGAATATCGGCCTGAGGTCGATAGCCCACGCGAAACCCGTGGGAGGCAGCATTGGTATGCGGGCGGGGCTTATACCCCTGTGATAGCTCCAGATTAGAGTGCACGAGTCGGTTCGATTCCGACGCCTCCTACCATTTTCAAAGGAGGAATTTCTTGTGCCGGAAAGTAAGACTCAGCATGAATTCGGTTGGCTTCCTAGGAACGCAACCCACCAACAAAACAATCAGGAATGTAAACAGCACCTGCGCGCAACGGGACCAACTCTCTGGTGGTCCATGTTCCGAGACTTGGTTGCGGACACAATCTGTGAATACGGGACCAAGTTGCCCCTGCATCACCGTCGAGAAACGGGAGGCAGTTATGTCCGTGATTGATTGGGATGACATCCATAACGGCGTCGTCAGTGAACTCGGAAAGGAGTGCCAGGGCTGGATCCGGATCGTCGAAGAAGCGCTTGAGCGCGTCAAGAAGCGCGCGATTGAGCGAAAAAAGCCTGCCCCCGAGGTTCATCAGATCAAGCAAAAGTTTGGCGAGCTGCGTATCTACTACAGCCGCGCGAACACCGACGGCTACCAGGATTCGGACATTGTGGCTGCGATCACTGAGGCCAATCGAAGTTGTGAGCGGTGCGGAAACAGCTGTCGGACGCAGATCATCGATGCCTGGATCGTCAACATGTGCTGCTGGTGCATGCACCGCATGGCGGACAACACCGGCAAGTCGAAGCCCAAGTTCAACACCCAACACCTGCCGGACGATCCACTCCGGTGTCAGAGCTGTGGCTATGTCGGGCAGATTGCCTGGAAGGCAACCGGTCATCGGTGTCCGTGTTGCGTCTCCAAAGGACTGTAGAAATGGTGCTCAAGAAACGGAAATGGGAAGACGCTGAAGTCAGACGGCTCTCGGGGTTCGACTGGGAGTTCCAGGACGTTGTGCGCCGCGTTGTCGAAGTTGTTGGAGACAAGCGTGAATGGGACGAACTCAAGGCGCGCATTATCGATCACCAGTCCGCCCTAGACGCGTTTAAGGTGATCAAATGCCGAGGTGCTGAAGCAGTATGCTATGCCGACACGGACGATCCAGATTGGCGCCAAACCGAAATCGACAAGCTGAAATCAGACGATCCGATCCCGACATCTTTCGC
Organism: Ruegeria sp. BA12; assembly: GCF_056539625.1. NCBI lineage: Bacteria > Pseudomonadati > Pseudomonadota > Alphaproteobacteria > Rhodobacterales > Roseobacteraceae > Ruegeria > Ruegeria sp. BA12. The sequence goes on along the minus strand of NZ_JBQFVF010000002.1, from coordinate 9,215 downwards.
GGCATATGCAATCAACCAGATGCCCAGCATGGATGTCTGGCACCAGGTCGCTGAATTACTTGTCAAAAACTACCAGACGAAGTTGGCAGAGGATCGTGAGTCTGGAGAAGATTCCGATAAGCTCGACGCGCGTTACCTCATCGGCCAAAGCGACTTTGACTACCTGCCGCGCAATCTCAAAAACGAAATGCCAAAACACATCCGGGAGTTGGTTGAATGGAGTGGCCAGTTCGCGCGCCTCAAAGTTCCGGATCACCTTGAGAATGTTCGCTTGCTGACAACAAATTTCCCGCACTGCAAGGGTGCCGTCGACGGTATTGTTCACGACATCGAACTGAATTGGGGCATGGGATCCGATGTTATCCGGTTCCGACCGACGCTTTTGGTTGGTTCTCCTGGTATCGGCAAAACCAAGTTTTCGAGGGAGCTTTGCAAGACACTTGGGCTATACGCCCAGTCTGCCAATGTGGGCGGTATTTCGGAAAATCATCTGTTCGGTTTGTCCGCGGGATGGCACAGCGCTCATCCGGGCATTGTAACGCAGGCCGTCGCTTCGGCACGCGTTTTAAACCCAGTCATTATCCTGGACGAGATTGACAAGACCCATTCCGGCAGAAATGGGGATATCCAGGGCGAGCTTCTGGGTCTGTTGGAGCCCGAAGAAGCCAGGCGTTACCGGGAAAAATACCTGACCACCGAAGTCGATGCATCACATGTGAACTGGATCTTCACCGCAAACGTGCTGGACAAGATCTCGGCGCCGCTGCGGAGCCGTTGCAAGGTTTATGAGATCCCGCAACCCACGCAAGAGCAGGTGCCTGCGATCATTAACAGTCTCGTCGGTGGATATGCGGCGGACCACGGTCTCAGGCGGGAGTTCTTCTCGCTTGATATCGGCGAGGTCGAAGCACTGGCTGACACGTACAAGGTGCATAAATCCATCCGCATTCTGGGGCGGCTGGTGCACGGATACCTCCATGAGAAATCGATAGAACTGCCGTCGGCATGATCCGCCCGGCGAGGAAGCAATTCAAAGTGCTCTCCCGGCAAAACCGAATGAGAGCACATCAGAATAGTTAGGATAAACCTATGACGTCATCAAAGCCCGATACTGCAACTAAACCGCTCCAGTTCATGGTCTTGGAGGATATCTTCGAGCATTTTGGCGCACTGGCCGTCCAGTTTGCAGGCCATGGGAAAGGAGCCAAAACCGCTCTCTTTCTCGAACTAATCGCCTTCTATGAGCGCACCCCGACGAGCGAAACGGCAAGAGTGGCCGAACTCGAAGGTGAACTTCGTGAAGCCAAGGTGCAAGAAGAAGAAATGGCAGCGGAACTGGAACGAATGGTCCGCCGGCAAAATGCACTACTGGATCTGCTCGCAGAGCAAAGTGTGTGAGGAATACCGGGCTATCGTCGTGTCTTGAATGAAAGTCTACAGAGCGCATCAAATCTTACACTGCCTTCTCCAAGATATATGCCCGCTCTCAGACCAAACCAGACATTCGATACTGGGATTCGCAACTCCCGAGATGCGGGAAGAGGTGGCCATTTCGTTTTTCTGCGATTGAATGCGACAAGCCGGTGTGAGTTTCTTACGGTTGTCAGATTTGCGGTAAATCAAATGCGTAGAGGCGTGACTTTTTTTCATCATCGGTCAAGATGTAGAGAACGCCACCACTTTCATCCAAAGCTATCCCCTCAGGGTTCTTCACTCCCTTTACTTCATCCTTTTTGGAGTAAACTAAGTCGATAGTTCTGACCGTCAAAACTTCAGGATCAAAAACGAATATTCGGCGCCCTTCATCGCTGAGTATCCATAAAGACCTAGTCTTGCCGGACCAGGCGATCCCGCTGATGTCTAGTTCGTCATCGCCGGCACGAGATGAAACAAAACCAGCCTCAGCCGTTAATGGAACTGCTTCGACAATCTCATCAATCTCTGGCGAAATGATGAGCAGTAGTCTTGGTTGACCCTCAATGACTACGAACACTCGCCCAGAGTCTCGATCTACAGTGATCCCTTCCGGTCCCTTGTTCAAAGGGTTCTCAGCAAGCATTTCAGCAACTTTGCCGTAGCCCCTGAGTGAAGAAATTGGAGTAGAATTGACTTTGATTGGGTCTGTGGTTTGGACCGTTACGATGGATCGGTCAGTTTCTTGTAACAGCAATACAGACCCATCCTTTCTTCCAGCGACACCTTCCAAGTCTGTGCCCAGATATTCTGGAAGTTTGAACGAACTCTTTAGCTCTCCATCTACTCCTAGAAGGTGCAGCTTCGATGCTTCATCGCTTACTGCCCACAAGAATCCATGAACACTGGAAAGCGACAATCCGGATGGCTCAGAAAAGCCCGCTGATTTATCTGCCACTTTGTAAGACTCAATAAGTTCCAACATATCAGTCTGCGCTCTCACTGGGCTCGTTAACGCAAAAACGTTGGCGACCACAGCAAGGCTCGCGCAAATTACCTTTGCAACTCTTCGTTTGTGCCGATCATTTGGCTGGTTCATTCGAGTAAAACCTGCGTTCATTTGGACTTAGTTCATACTCGATCAAAAATCGATGTTGTCCAACCTAACACAGTATTTGGCGGAAGTATGATGTCTGATCCAGCAAGGCTTTACCGGAACTAAATTCATAAGGTTGAATTGGTCTATGGGAGTGCGGCTTAGTCGTGAGGTGTTGAGCGATTAAGCCAAGTTACTCACTACAGAGCGACTATTCGACGATTCAGCGGGAGGAAAAGACTGTTGAGTAAGCTATTTTCGATTGCATCGGTCCTTTTGGCTGTGCTTTTGCCTAGTGTTAGCTATTCTCAGATTGATCCTGCTTCCTTGCTTGCAGGAACATCCGAGTCAGAGATAGTAATTGAACGAAGCTGGACTCAGTTCCGCGGCAAGCAGGAACTCTACTTTTTCACACTGGACGTCATCGTAACGATCATTTTGACCGCTTTGATTGTCTATCATCCCGTACGACGTAAAGCGCGCCGAAGTGTCAGCGATCTGGTTATGCCCCGATTGTTTTTCCTGTACGCGCTGATCGGAATGGCCGTAGGGTTCCTCGTTGTTCAACATGGGTCAATGATTGGTTTCGTTATCTTTGGCATCGGCGCGTTGCTCAGGTTCCGCTCCAATCTGGATGACCCGGTCGATACAGTCGAAATGATTATCGTAACGGTTCTTGGTCTTGCGGTCGGTTTGGGCTTGCCGCTGATGGCCACTCTGGTGGCGATTGTGTGTTGGTGTTTCATTTGGCTAGGCGGACGCAACAGGGGTGTCGAAGTTTCCCTGAAGGCCTCAGACGAAGAGCACTCATTGAACGTCAGCGGCGCCATTGAAGCTATGGCCGCAGACGCTGGATGGAAGCTGGTCAGAAAACACCACGTCCCCGGAAAATCTCGCGTTTCATTGCTTTTCATCACCTCGGGTGGACTTTCAGAAGCCCGGATAGAAGAGATGATAAACGATCTGGTTCCTGAAAAAGTTGAACTGAAACTCAACCTCTAGTCATTTGACAAGGTCCAAACGTTTCAACACCGCGTTCGGGGATCTGATCTCTTTCGGAAGCGACTTGAAGTTTACCGACCTTTCGAAATCAGGTCCTCGATATACTGCTATCCCAAATTCTCCGTTTGGCTGAAACGTAACATGAGTGAAGCTGTGAGGTGATCTGGCTTTTGAGCCGATAAGCCGTCGGGGACCACCTCCCAAACAAGCTTGGGAGACGTAAGCAACACCGTCTTTCCAACCTGGATAGAAGGCATGATGGTGGCCTGACAGATGCAGAACGACACCGCTTTCCAAATAGATTTTTTCAAGTGTTGGGTCGCCGATGATTTCGCGTTCGCGCTGGATCGCGAATGGCCAAAGTGGGAGGTGACTGAAAGTGACAATCGGGTCTCCGTCTGCACCCAGTTCCTGTAGGCGATCCTGCTGGTCACCGGATAGGGGTCCTAGGGTCGTTGCATCCAGAGACGCAAACGTAATGCCCTGCATCTCAAATGCGTAGAAGAACGGGTAGTCATCTGAAAGCAGGAAGTCGACGTCTGGTTTTCTCGGAGTCCATTCCTCTGCATATATTTTTCTTTCCCGCTCGAACCCACGGTACGCAGAGGCATCATGGTTTCCTGGCGTGACCGCAAATGGAATGCCGGCAGCCGCTAAAGGATCTGATACGGCCTTGTGAAACGCCTTCCACATATCCCTGACCTGTTTGTCGGACAAGTTGGGAATGCGCTGCCCCGCAACCATATCTCCGGTCGAAATAACCAGATCTGGATCAATCTCGACTATCCGCTCAATCGCTTTGTCGACGCGGGCATCGTATCTTACCGAACCATAGCTGCCATTCAGATCCGATATGACGATGACATCCAATGCCGCCGCTTTGCAGGCGACCAGAGCGGTCCAAATGAATGCCGCAAAGAGCGTAGAAAGCTTACGGGTCACTACAGTTCACGGCCTCCACTTCGGTGTCGTTTCTCAAAAAGAATGCGACAGGATCCAAATCGAACATCAAATCACCATTAGAACAATTGTCCTGGAGGATGTATGTTGCCAGCGCGGTGTTTTTCACAACTTGGGCAATCTGACTGTCTGACAACCCAAAGCTTTGCGACAACCAGCCGTAGACCGGGCCTTGGGACTGAAGGTCACTATTCAATGCAACCAAGCGCCGATACGTGCTTGGAGAGAAGTGACGAATTTTCTCCAGCATTTGAGTAGATTTCGCGAAGTTGGCATACTCGACACGCCCGCCAGCATCGTTGTCGTTTAGATTGCTGCGACGGATCAATAATGCGTCGGCGGGAACGTCTCCATCGTTTGGCTCATGGTGCTTGGCTTTCTTATGCTTCGGCTTTCCGTCTTCGACCCAATACCAATAGGGTGTGAAGTCTATGTTTCCTACGCGGTCCTGCTGGCTAAAGATGAAATCGAGGAGAACAATCTCGGTGAGTTCTTGCATCCAAAATGCCATCTGTTGGTCGCTGACATCGGGACCGAGATCCTTGTTGATCATCCGGTCTTTTCTTCCTTCTCCGACGCCCTCTGCGATTGCCTCTGACAATGGTTTTGAAGAACGCAAAGCCAAGAAAGCGGGGGTTTCCTGAAAATCACGGTTTTGTCCTTTTCCCCAACCAGATTTGCGGGTGCCGTTGATTTCTGAGCCATATCGATGCCCAGGACTGTCAAGCAGAACACCGTATATTTGCGTTCTATCCGAGGTGAACAAATCGTCGGTCGGTTGGTATGAGTTCGGATCGACATCCGCAGCCATGAAGACCCGCCAGCCTTCATGGTTCATGCGCCCGCCATGAGAGCCACCAGAAATCGCAAGGCCAGGCTCTGCGACTTCGGAAAAATGCGCTTGGGCGTCCATGCTGCGCCACACGGCGACTGGAACTTTGACAGTCGCGTCGAAATATCTGGAGAAATGATAGTAAAGCAGCGACGAGGTGGAAAACGTTCCACTTGTGCCCTTTTGGTTCATGGTGGACTTGAATTTAGCCACCCTATCCTTGGCCAGATCTTTTGCTGCCTTCCCCTCCTTGCAAGCGTTTCTCTCGAATTCAGAACGGTTCCCTACGTAAGGTCCTTCCGAAATATCGTAGACGGCCATTCCTGGGCTGGTGCTCCAGGTTTTTGGGCAAATAGCAATTTCGGAGGCATAGAAATCGATCTCGCAATAGGCCGTTTCTTCCTCAAGATCGCTTTTTCGATACTCGCCCGTTGGAACTTTTTCGATCCGAATACAGCGTTCAGTAACGCCGTTGGGACTATCAAATGTCGTGGCTTCACCGAGAACATCGTCGTTCGCCCACAAGACAGTAGGTGCAATGAAAGCAAGTGACCCCAGAAGATTGAACTTCATTTGGATAGTCCTCCTGGTATCATTTAGGGCAAATCACTGCCTGTTGTTCGGTGGAGATTTTCAACTTTGGGTCGACACGGAAGTTGGAGAATTTTGCGTCAATCCACTTGTCGCATCCGCCTGAACATGGGGCCCCGTTTCGGGCATCATTCCAATATTCCTTGGCCCTTTCTTCCGTCCAACCGCAGAACTGAACGAGCGCCATTGCCGACAATGCCCCCGAGGAATGAACGCCCCACATGCAGTGCACCAAGACAGGGCCTTTTCCAGGGTTTTCAATCACCTCGTGTATGGAAGCCATGACAGCACCGGGTCGGGAGGATCTGGCACTTTGATAGTCAAAGGATCCGTTTCCACAACTGGTGCGACCGTACTCAGTGTTTTTGCCAAAGTCGGCATAAAACCCGGTTGAAAACCCTTCACCGCACAAAGTTTCGCGTTGTCCTTCACTCAGGCCCGTTCGGTCCTTGTCGCCGCCTTTAAAACCAGAGCGATACAATACTCCGCTTAAGACTGGGCGAAAAAAAGCGACACCATCAACTCCTCCGTCGCCACCCTTTGAAAGCATTTGACTGTGGCTTGGGCCACCGTTTCGACTGGTCACATCAGAATTCGCCGCGGTTGCAAGAACACCAATGAATATGAGGGACGTCAAAAACCGCATGCGTATTCCTTTCTGTTTTCAGCCAGCGATGCTTACGCTTTTCTTGCCGGGATTCCCGCGGAGAGGCTCGTTCACGGTAACCATGTAAGGTGGGCGGTTGGCTTCCCATCCTGAAGTTTCAAATTGGCCACACCAGATTGATGAGAAAGACGACTACGAAGTAGGCCAGAACAACTTTCCAGTTCCATTGGTGTTTGTTTTCTTCGTTGATCACCCCGGCAGATTTCAATGCCAGGTTTGTGACTATCAAAGCTGCAACAGTCACCACAGCGTGTGCAAGATCGAAGTGCATTTCTCAGCCTCCTTCACTTTTATAAACTAATCCGGACAAAATTCAGCAGTCGGAGGAAGGAAGCATGGTGACATCTGAATACCGACCCTCAGATGTAGTAATGCGCGCGCAAGCGCCTGTATTCCGGTTGAACCAGTACGAGGTCAGACCTTCGCTTCGGATGAGTTCAAATCCGAGACTTTGGATGCCCATTTCAGCCTGACCGGCGCGCGCACCTTCAAAAGACGAAAGGTCGCTTGAACTGCCGACGGTTGGCGACCCAGTATCCACTGATCCCCCGTTATCGTCACATGCCGCCAAAGCAAGGGCACAAACTGCGCCTCCAAGCAGCGATAGATTGGTTCTCATTTCTTCTCTCCCTTTCTGGTCTCCAGCAATCCAAAAATCCAGTGCAACTCACGCGTGGTCTTACTCGATTCCAAATATGACGTTGTAGTCAACTTGCGCATTTCCCCGGTTAATAACTTCAACGACATGGTCACCAGATTGCCAAAGCTGGCCCCGGTATTCCTTGTCCGCCGACATCAACTCCAGAAGCTCCGAGCCATCAGGGTTGCGAATGACGTAGTCCAACGACCCGTTTCGTGGCGCGACGCGCACATACAGAAACTGTTCGTTCTGCGCGCCAAGGACATATTGTTGAGAGGCGCCGGGCGCGAGTTGGCCGACGAGTTCGACACCGGTGGACCCGGCATCGAATTTGACACGCTGGCTACCGGTAGACCCGGCGGCACCGTCCATGGCTCCACCGCCATCATCCATGGCTTCGACAACCGACATCTCGCCGATGCTTCCATCCTTGTAAGCGATGCAGCGCCAAAGTGTTCCACCTGCATCACGCAGCATAACGAGCGTACCAGCTTCCGAGAACTGAGAGCTTTCAATCGTACCTGATTGACCGTCTGGTCCACCAACCTGCCGCAAATGGTCGATACAAGCGTCGTCAGCTTCTGACATTGCAAAAGCAGCTGTGCCCGCGATTGCGAACATGGGTGTGAGGAGCTTGAGTAAAACGAGTTTCATCAGATGGTTCCCTGTTGGCTTGTCCTTAGAGGTTTGTTCCTTACAAAGCGAAACCTCACTTCGCTTCTCGTAACTTTGACAGAAATTCATCGCATGCCTGCGCGCTGCCGACGATCTCGCCCGTCGTTTCAATTCCTTGCATTGACGCCATCTCGGAATTCACGCGATTCAGGATCTGGTCCGCTTGCTCGGCGGTGATCAGGTTTTCGGCTTGTGCTCCTTTCAATGTGGAGCAGACACCGGCGGACAAGCCTGTCGCAACGCCGACACCTACCGCGGCCCCGCCACCCAAGGTCATCGCCCCAACCACGCCGAGGACGAGCCCGATCACAATTCCCAAGATCACTTTTCCCATGTTTTCCTCCCTTTTGGTGAGACAGAGCTCTTCCTTCATTTCTGGTGTAAACTGCGAGCCCACCTGCAAATGAAAACCAGCGCCAAAATGTTGAGCACCGGTGCAATCGCCGCGAACCACGGCTTGGCGGACTCCGAAATTAAGTCCGCTACAAGTATCCAAGGTAGTCCCAACGGCAGCAGGAACACTCCGGACAAAGGGTCTGGTTCCTGTCCCAACCAGCCGAACGTGCCCGTCAAGAATGCAACCAACGCCAACAGGTACAAGACCGCGAATACGATGATGGTGGTTCTACAAACCAAGTCGAGCCTCAGCAGATCAAGCCAGTACTGCGCAGCCGTATTCAGCTGCGCACCAAACAGATCACAATGCGCCTTCGTCGCCCAGGAACTCGATACCAGCTGTCGCGCCATCACTGTAAGCAATGCAATTCCAAGGAGCACGATCCTCGCCAACGCCTACAGTGACCTGTGTTCCCGCCTCGCTAAACGCGGATGAGAGCACCACGACTTGCGAATTGTTTGTCGTATTGGCTACATCTCGCAAACACGCCTGCTGAGCCGGCGTGAGCTCGGCGGACGCGCTTGATGTACTCGTATCGTCGCAGGCCGCAAGCAGTGCGAAACATGTCGCGCCTGCAATCATCACCATCTTGTTAGACATTTTCTTCTCCCTCTGGTTCCCTTGAAATTAGTGAAATTGGATGCGCTTGTTTGAAGCTCTCGCGTCTGAGTACCCGACAGAACATGCTTCCATCCTGTGAATACCTTTCCCAAAACTTGCCGCGGGGGGCTTGGTCGGCGGGACGATATTTCGTTGACTATCGGGGCCGACAATAACGTGTGAAGGCCGAATGACGTCACTAGCAAATGCTAGAGCAAACTCTGGAAAGAGGGCGAGTACGTTAAGTTTGGGCATCGCGTCCTCCCAACGCTCAATCATTGTAAAGTGCCTTCCGACTGCCAGCACTCACTCCAGCAGTCGGAAGGGCCCGACAAATCGGGC